>DASSYR010000025.1:0-164754 GCA_035703165.1 Chitinophagaceae bacterium | reverse complement strand
AAGCAAAGTTATGAAAAAGTCATTTTCTGTTTTTATTGGGATTGATGTTTCAAAATTTAAGTTAGATGTCTGCTGTTTACAGGCAGATGGAAAGCAAGGACAACATCAGGTATTTGACAACACATTGAAAGGTATCAGGGTGATGTTGAAATGGATTGGTGAGTTAGCAGATGTTACCAAAGAAGAGTACCTTTTTTGCCTGGAGCATACAGGCGTTTATACGATGCCGCTCTGCTGTTATTTAGCAGAACAGCAATGCCGGTTTGCAATGGTTCCTGCATTGGAGATTTTAAAATCAATAGGTATGAAGAGGGGGAAAACAGATAAAGCAGATGCAACAGCTATAGCAAAATATGCTCAAATGAGGTGCACAGACATCCGCTTGTACACCCTCCCTGAAAAGCAATTGATTAGATTGAAGCTTCTTCTCAGCCATCGGAATCTTTTAGTGAAAACACGTAAGTCATTTTATGTTGCACTAACTGAACCATCTTTGTTTATAGATAAAGAACTTATCAGAGACATTAACAGGCATAATAAACAGCTGGTTAAGAATCTGGATGCAAAAATTAAACAGGCAGAAAAGCAGATCACAGACATCATCACTGCAAACGAACAAATGAATAAGGTTTACGCATTACTAAAATCAGTCCCTGGTGTGGGGCCACACATTGCTGCCTATCTGATTGTATATACCAGGTGCTTTACTGTGTTTGAGAACAGCAGGAAATTTGCCTGCTATGCAGGAATAGCTCCTTTTGAACATCAATCAGGAATTAGCATCAAAGGACGAAATAGGGTAAGCCATCTGGCTAATAAACGGATGAAATCATTATTAAACATGGCAGCATTAACAGCTAGGAAAACCGATATGCAAATCAAAAACTATTACGACCGTAAACTAAACGAAGGGAAAAATCCTATGCTGATACTTAACAACATCAGAAACAAGCTTGTAGCAAGAATATTTGCAACTGTTAAGCGGCAAACGCCGTATGTGTTTACAATGCAGTTTGCTACTTAAATTAGTTTTGGATTTGTCATAGAATGCTGGTTAAAGATACAAAAGCTTATTGTTTATTGTGCTTCTCGGCGTTATTCGTCCAGCCCGGACTGCAGCCGATAAGCGAAGGAGACGATCAGTATATATTTGTCAGCCAGCATAGCGGAAAGCCAATGTGTTTATTGGACAACTATATTAGCGCATTGCTCTAATATCCATTATAGGGCCAGTTATTTTTTCGCCAATCTATCGGATTTTTAATTAAATTAAAAAAAATTACGGCTACAGTGTATATATGTCGGTTGTTTTACCGGAAGTATGCCTGAGAAGGGTCTGTATGTATTTTACGCTCCTATCGCTTTTTAATAAATGCGTAGTAAAGCTATTGTAAAGGTACTCATCTTGGCAATTGGTAATTAGGGAATACTCTTTAATTTTAAAATTATTAATCATGCAAAAAACAAGATTTACCAAAGGTCAATTTATGGCTGCTATCATGAAACAGGAGGCCGACATAGTTGTTAAAAAAGATTTGCCGGGAACGGGGTGTTCACCAGATTACTTTTTATAACCGGAAAGCAACGTATGGAGGCTTGAAAGCAGATGACATAAAAAGCGTATAAAAATGGCTGTATGTTTTGAATAATTATTATCTTTCTTTACCTTAAGGAAACACATAATGTCTAAATAAAACAGGTTTATTGTTTGGTGGTCTAAATTCAGCTATTGGTAAAGCAGTGCCGTCATTTTTTAACGGGCTTGTCTTATCGGCGGGCTTCTTAGTTTTAGAGGGGTCTTATTTTTTTGAAGAGGTTTAAATTTTAACCGATTAGCACTGCTGCATTTCGGGCACTTGTTTGAATACAGGTTTATATGGCTTTTTGTTTCGTTTTGGTTTTTAAATAACAACTCCGGCTTATCTTTATTTTTGCTTGGATGCTATGAGCACAGCATTCTGATCAATCGCCGGGATTTTGCCAATATCTACCTGCAGGTTTTCATTATCTTCAATAAGCAAAAATGTTTTCATAAATGACTGGTTTAAAAGTGAGTACTTATAAAATGATAAACGAAGGACGATATAATAAACTGATGCCTGAAACACAAAGAAAGGATTAACCCGGGATTAAAATGCCAATAAAAAGTGCTGACCCTGGTAAATAGGTTTAGGTATAGGAGTAATTTTACATTAAAAGCAACATCATGAATCCTTTTGGTATATCAGCCGTGGTAGCCGAAGTGGTAAAGCACCGCAAGAAGAAGGATGTTTCCGCACCAGGAATGTCGCCATACAGGAAAAAGAAAAATCAGTTACAGCTAAAAGCTGCCATCAGGCGGTTTACAGTAAATCTTTTTTTGATTGGCATGGGAGTTATTGCTGCGGGCTTTGGACTGCGCAGTTTTCTTGTACCTAATCAGTTTATTGATGGGGGCGCTACCGGTGTAGCATTGTTGATAAATGAACTTACAAGCGCATCGCTTCCTTTGCTGCTCATGCTCATTAATATTCCTTTTTTTGCGCTAGCATATAAAGTAATTGGTAAACAATTTGCATTAAAAACGGCTTTAGCCATTGCAGCATTAGCACTTTGCGTTGCTTTTTTTCCTTACCCGGATATTACGAAAGATAAAATTTTGGTAGCCATTTTTGGCGGTTTTTTCCTGGGCGCCGGCATTGGCCTTGCAGTACGGGGCGGTGCAGTAATTGACGGCACGGAGGTATTGGCCCTTTATGTAAGCCGTAAGCTTGGCTTTACCGTAGGGGATGTGATACTGATTATTAACATTATTATCTTTTCCTTTGTTGCCTGGTTGCTTAGTCTCGAAACAGCTCTTTATTCAGTATTGACTTACATGGCTGCTTCCAGAACGGTTGATTTTATTATTGAAGGTATTGAAGAATATACCGGTGTTATGATAGTTTCAATAAAACATGAAGAAATAAGGAAAATGATAACAGATAAAATGGGACGGGGTGTTACGGTATATACTGGCGAAAGAGGATTTGGCAAGAGTGGTGAACGACATGGTGAAACAAAAATTCTTTACAGTATCATTACCCGCCTCGAAATAAACCGACTTAATTCTGAAATAGAAAAAATTGACCCTAATGCTTTTGTAGTAATGAACAGTGTAAAAGATGCAAAAGGTGGCATGGTTAAAAAAAGGGCCCATAAAACAATTAAATAATATTTCGGGCTTAATCAATCATGTAAGAATCAAAGCGACTAAGCCCTACATGCAGAAAATGTGCCTTTAGCTCTCATTGCGATTGCTTATGGCAAATGATCCTGTTCCCTTTTAAAAGAGGAAATTCTTTCTTCATTCTTTTTTAATTTCTGCTTAATGACCTTTAATGAATGGGTAATACATCAAATGTTCAATTGCTTCCAGTGATGGTTTTCCAAAAAAACAGGGAAATATGAAAAGCAAAGTGGCTTAAAACCTTTATAGATTGTATGTCAGACTGAAATTGTAAACATTTTTTTCAAATAGATTCACCGACAACTATCAATAAATAGAGTGATACGAATCATTTCTGCGAATTTTGGGGGAGACTATCTTACAAAAGGTGTATAACGGTATTATTTTCCGTTATACAGATGCAATTACTTTTCCAGAACACTTAGTATGTTAACTATTAATTGATGATATTATGAAGATTTATGATTAATGCACCAGGATGAACCAACTGCTTTTATGGTTTACAATTTACACAAAAGAAAAAGATGAAAAAGATTCTTGTTCCGACTGATTTTTCCGATAATGCTATGAAGGCTGTTACCTATGCCGGAAAAATTGCCCAACGCACAGGAGCGGTTATTTATCTGCTTCATGTATTAGAATCTGTTATTGACAGGATTTTGGAGCCCTTTTTTTTGCATGAAAAGCTACAGGATGAAGTCACCAAAGCAAGATTGACTGAGCTAAAATCTCTTAAAGATAGACTTGCTGATGCGAATCCGAACCTTGCTATTGAAACAGAATTGGCAAAAGGAACTGTTACAACATCTATCCTGGATTATGCTGAAAACCTGCAAGCCGATATAATTATAATGGGTACGCAGGGCGCCAGTGGCCTGAAGGAAGTATTTTTGGGAAGTGTTACCGGCAGCATTATTGGCCGCACAAAAATATCCATATTGGCCGTGCCTTCTGAATACCTGATGGAAAAACCTGATGCTATCGTATTTGCCACCAACCGGTATGAAGAAGACAGTAAAATGCTTGAAAAAATTTTTGAATTGGCCAGCCTTTTTAACGCCGTAATTCATGTAGTTGTTTTTGTGGATATGAATGCAAGCACAACAAATTATTACATCTATAACCATAAGCAACTAAATGAATATATAGGTTTTCTCAAAAAAATGTATCCTGACGTACATTTAACCGGAGAACTACTGTGGGATAAAAAGTTTGAAGAAACAATTGAAGATTATAATATAAAGAATGAAGTGGACATTGTGGCTATGATTACCTATCCGAAGAGCTTTTGGGAAAACCTGATGAAAAAAAGTGTAACAAAGAAAATGGCATTTCATTCCAAAATTCCAGTACTGGCCATACCTGCTAAATAGCATTCCTTTTTACTCGTTGTAGCATTTTGATGCGCAGTTTTTCTTATCCATTGAAACTTTTGCCAGGCTGTATTTTATAATGATGGCTATCATAATGACCCTTAATCAGGGTCATTGAATTAGAGTATTATAAAATGTAATTTATAACAATTAAAACAAATGGTGTGACATAAGGGAAAACAGACAGTAAGATCCCGAATTGACATATCAAGGTGAGTATGTACCTAAGCCTCTCCTGATGGATGAACTGCTTATATATTATATAACGATGACTATTCATCTATGAATACCATCCGCCGGATTACGCTTCTTTTTTGATTGCTACGGAAAAAGGAAAGCCACCGTTCTTTTTGTGAAAACAAAATGATGATGAAGTAACTAAACACATCATTATTTATTACACGCAATAAATAATGACCATTGTTAATCTTTAAAACGGTTTGCGATGCTTGCTTTGGAAATAAATAACAATATACTGCCAGTTGTTTACAATGATGCATCTCACCACCTTGGATTAACATCTCCTGTTTATGGAGTTGACTTGCCGGTAAGTAAAAAGAATACAGCAAAAAAGAAAAGGGCTTTAAAGCGGCGTCTCGAATTTTCCTCAATGGGTTTGGTTATTCCTTTTCAACCTTCTTTACGCGATGATAAAAAGATAGAAGAGGTCTGGAATGATTCACTAAAAAGGGTAAATCAGCAAATGAAGGATATTTATTGCGAGGAATGTATCAACAAACTATTGATCCGGCTAAGGAATTTATACAACCAGCTAAATATGAATACTCACCGAAAAAGTCTGGCAATAGTAATCACTCCCGAAAACGAAAAACTCATTTACCTAAACTTTCCTGTAAGACCAGTAGTTTTTTTCAGCAAAAGTATCAGTGTACTAGAACTGGCATCAAATATACAGCAGGAGATTGATTTTTATTACTTGGTTTTAGATAAAGCCAATGCCAGCCTGTATGAGTTTTCAAATAATCGATTGGGACAAGTATATGAAACATTCAACAATGAAACTGTTAATGTGCTGTATAATAATGTAATTCGTATAATAAACCTGTTGAACGGTAAAAATGAAAAACCTGTTTTTGTAACCGGTTGCCCCAACCTAGTGGAGTTGTTTTGCACCAAGGTATGGTTTGCAAAAACATTCCATCCACTTCTGTGGGATGCTGCGCCCAACGACAAAGAAATTATTCAATCCCTTATAAAGGAAATAACCAGTAATTGGGGTTACTGGCGGTCTACATTTCTTCAAAGCAAAGTATTAATTGCCCAGCAGGCCGGTAATATTATCTCAAATGCCGAGTGCGTTTTACGGGCCTTGCAGAAAGGGGCTGATGGAGTATTGCTGCTCGACAAAAAACTAAAAAAACAATTGCAGAAGCCGGTAAGTGTAAATGGCATTTTTTATATAGCAGAAGACCTTATCCATCAGATTGAACGTTTTCTCATGAGGGGTAACCAGATCGAGTTTACTGAAACAGGCTTGTTGAAGGGTTTGGGTGGCATAGCCCTGCTGCATAAATCCTATTCTCATGCTACTGGTATTCAAATGCGAAATGAATTGGCCGACAACAACAGCAGCGGAGAATTTTTCTGAAATGATTTTGAATAAGAAAAATGAAACGAAGCATAAAATTAATCAGCATTAAAGGAATACCAATAAACATGCATTGGACATTTTTAATCCTTTTAGCATGGGTTATCGGCGCTAATGCCGTAACTGGCCTTGTATTTGAAAAAATAATCTGGTCACTGGTGTTTATTGCATTGGTATTTCTGAGTGTGACTATTCATGAAATGGCACACATGCTGGTAGCAAAGAGCTTTAATATTGAAACAGACGAAATGACATTACTGCCTGTTGGTGGAATTTCCTACTATGGACGGTTGCCCAAAAACACAAAAGAGGAAATATTGATCAGTATGGCGGGTCCTGCTGCTAATCTTGTTATTGCAGGCGTGTTATTACCCTTTATTCAGGAGCATGAACCCATTTGGAATGTGGTACACCATTTTGATGTAATTCACGAAAATAATTTTCTGTATAAACTCCATCTGGTAAATCTAGGCCTTTTTGCAGTAAATTTTATTCCCTCTTTTCCACTGGACGGGGGCCGTGTGCTACGGTCATTACTCGGTTTAAGGATGAATTATTTCAGGGCCACTACTCTCGTAGTTTTTACCGGTAAAGTATTAGCCATTACATTTCTTATCACCGGTATTTTTTATGCAAACCTCCTTTTACTGGTTATTACTCTGCTGATTTATGGTGCTGTGCAAACGGAAGAATATATGTTGTATCTCCGATCACTTGTTCAAGGGTTAACATTTGGCGAAGTAATGGTGAATGATTATCATAGCCTTGAGGCGCACATTTCCGTACAGCAGGCAATGGCGGTGCTAATGACCAATCACTCCAAACACTTTCTGATAATGGAAAGTGGCAAGCCCATTGGTACCATTCACCGAATGCATATCATTAATGAAGTAGCGGAAAAGAATTACAACCTGGTGGTGAAAGAATTGATGAAAGAGAACCTGATCTATTTCAATGCCGAAGACGATGTGCAAGTTGGTTTTAAAGAAATGATTGCCAATCCTCAACACAACTTTCCTGTAATGAAGGATAACATCTTTGTGGGAGTTGTGAGCCTACTCTGCATACTGGAATATATGCTGCTACACCAACTTAAGCCAGTGGAGCATGAGCGGATGAAAGCATTAATTAAAAAAATTTAGCCAATAAATTTTAAAAAAAATTATTAACATGAGAAAGATTTTAGTGCCAACTGATTTTTCAACCTGCGCCAATAATGCGGTTGACTTCGCTGTACATTCTGCAAAAATGCTCCCGGCGGAAATTATACTCCTTCATGCTTTTGAGGTAAAAGGGAATATTTATACTGACTATATGGGAATAAATAAAGAATTCAATCAATCCTTACTGGATGACATGAGGCAAAAACTACAGGACCTAAAAAAAAATATTGAAGAAGCAGAAGAAGTAAAAGTTACAACGGAACTGGTAAAGGGCACCGTGAAAGATGTTGTGGCAGAGGCTGCCGTTAACAATAACGCCGACCTCATTGTTATGGGTACTTTGGGCGCAAGCGGTTTAAAAGAAAAAATCTGGGGCAGCAAAACTGCTTCTATTATCGGCAGCACTTATATACCTGTTATGGCCATTCCATATGAATATTCCTGGAAAAAACCGGAGAAGTTTTTAATTGCAACAAATCATTTTGAAAAAGAACCTGCCATACTTGATTATGTATTTGAGCTGGCAGACTTATACATGGCACAGGTACAGGTAGCTGTTTTTACAGATGAGGAGGATGATAAGGCCGTTACTTTTTTGGAGCACACCCGCAAAATACCACAATATGAAAAAATGCTGAAAGAGCAGTATAAAGAAGAAACTCTAACAGCTACCCACCTCTATGGCACTGAGTTTGAAGAAACACTTCATAAATACATGAATAAACAGGAAACAGATATACTGGTGATGATCACGTACCAGAAAGAAGACGGCCTTTGGAACAGAATCTTCAAACCTAGTAAAACAAAAAAAATGAGCTATCATACCACTATTCCTCTACTAGCTATACCGGCTAAATAAAAAGAGGCACAGATAAAAACAAACAGCATGAAACGAATATTAGTGTCTAACGATTTTTCACTAACTGCTGAAAAAGCTTTTCGTTTTGCATTGAATATCGCTGCAAAAGCAAGAGGCACAATTATTCTTTATCATGTTTATGCCCCGGTGGAAAGCGTTTTTATAGAAACTACTGGCAAACGGAAGATGTTTAATACACAAACTGAAACGAACGTAATAAAACGGTTGCAACGGTTAAAAAAGAAAGTAACCGACGATTCAACTGAAGTGCCTGTATCTACCATAGTTGGCCGAACGCCGCTTATTGATAATATTCTTGGTTTTGCTCTGCAAAACCATATTGACCTGATAGTAATGGGAACACAGCGCACAAACAGATTAAAGAAAATAATCGTTGGTTCCGTAGCAGCACGTATAGAAAAATCAGATTTACCGGTATTGCTGGTGCCAGAAAAATATAAAATAGAAAAAATGAAACAATTTGTCTACGCCAGCAATTATCAACCATCCGATAAACAGGTGATGACCCTTGTGAATGCAATGACAAAACTCTACGATGTAAATGTAACGGCACTGCACTTAACGAATGCTTACATGCCGGATACGAGGAAGGAAAAAGAAAGAAATGACTTCGGCACATATGCCTTTTCCCTGCAACAGGAATTTAGTCAGCCAAATCTGAATTTCCATTTGCTGGGCATTCCTTCCGTTGCTGAAACAATGGAAACACTGTACAAAACACTCCCATATGATATCATGACAATGATACGACAAAAAAAGTTTCCTGGAAAAGTTCTTTTTTCAAAGTTTCATCCAAAATATGGCTTATGCAACAACAAAACCATTGCTGATACTACCGGAAGAAAAATGAACCCATTTAACGAATCAAAAAACGAGTACTATGAACGAATATACCCTTCCCTTTGCTATGATAAATCTTATCCATCTGCCACAGGTAGGCGGTAAGAACGCATCACTAGGCGAAATGTTTAATAAGCTGCGTCCCCTGGGTATTGAAGTGCCTGATGGATTTGCCGTTACCGTGGATGGCTACTATGATTTTCTTTCTGCCAATAAACTTACCGAAGCCCTCAGGCAATTACTAAAAACGATTGACCATAAATCACTACACAATCTCCCAAAAGTTGCATTACAGTGCAGGACCCTTGTAGCCAGTGCAACACTGCCCGAAAAACTGAAAGAAGAAATTATCGCCGCTTACAGAAAATTATCCGGCAACGGAAATAGTGTATCCGTGGCTGTTCGCAGCAGTGCCACAGCCGAGGATTTACCAACGGCTAGCTTTGCAGGGCAACATGATTCTTTTCTCAATATAACAGGAGATGAAAACCTGTTAAAAGCTGTTCACAAATGTTATGTATCGTTGTTTAATGACCGGGCTGTTAAATATCGTATTGATAATGGCTTTGAACACATGCAAGTGGGTTTAAGCGTGGGTGTACAGTACATGGTTCGTTCCGATGAAGCTTGTGCCGGTGTGATTTTTACCATTGATCCTGAAAGCGGATTTATAAATGCCATTTATATTACCGGAGCCTGGGGCTTAGGCGAAAATGTGGTGCAAGGCGCTGTAAACCCCGATGAGTTTTGGGTATTCAAACCAACACTGGAGCAAAATAAAAATGCCATCATCGCCAGGAAAAAAGGCGGGAAAGAACATACAATGGTTTATGATGAAACAGGAGCATCAAGGAGACCGGTAAAGAACATAGATACGCCCTTACACAAACGTATAGCCTGGATTTTAACTGATGTGGAGGCGCTGCAACTTGCCAGGTGGAGTTATGAAATAGAAAAGCACTATGGAATGGCCATGGATATTGAATGGGCCAAAGACGGAATAACAGGCAAAATTTTTATTGTTCAAGCCAGGCCCGAAACAGTTCATTCACAAAAAGAGCATGGAAAAGTTTACACCTATAAATTAAAAGAAAAAGGGAAGATCCTTTGCAAGGGAAAAGCGGTAGGGAAAAAAATTATCAGCGGCCGGGCATGCATCATTCATTCACTCAGCGAAGCACACAAATTACAGGAAGGAGATATCCTTGTAGCTGACATCACCAATCCCGACTGGAATTCATTGCTGCGAAAAGCCGTAAGCATTGTTACCAATAAAGGCGGTCGTACCAGCCATGCTTCCATTGTAGCCCGTGAATTGGGTATCGCAGCAATTGTAGGCACGGGCAATGCCACACAAGTAATAACCGACGGGCAAATGATAACAGTTGCCAATACTGAAGGCGATGAAGGTCATGTACTCGATGGTAATGTACCATTTGAAGTAACGACAACTGATTTATCAAAAGTCCCAAAAACAGAAACAACTCCATTGTTTATACTGGCAGACCCCGACAGAGCATTTGAGCTTTCACATTATCCTGCAAAAGGTGTGGGCCTACTGCGTATGGAGTTTATCATCAATAACAGCATTCTTATTCATCCGATGGCATTGGTACTATATGACCAATTAAAGGAAGGAACGGTAAAAAATAATATTGCGCAAATAACATCGGGTTATACAAATAAAAAAGACTATTTCGTACATCAACTTGCAGAGGCTGTAGCAAAAGTGGCGGCGGCTTTTTACCCCAATGAAGTAATTCTGCGGATGAGTGATTTTAAAACCAATGAGTATGCCTCGCTGATTGGTGGTCAATTCTATGAACCCAAAGAAGAAAATCCAATGATTGGATTCCGGGGCGCATCCCGCTATTATGATGAGCGTTATTTACCCGGCTTTGGCTTGGAATGCGAAGCTGTATTACGAGTTAGAAACGAAATGGGGCTTACCAATATGAAAATAATGATTCCGTTTTGTCGCACTCTTAAGGAAGCAAAACAGGTTTTGCAAACAATGGAGTCATTCGGGCTAAAACGTGGTGAAAACGGACTGGAAGTGTATGTAATGATTGAAATACCCAGTAATGTGATATTGGCAGACAAATTTGCAGAATTGTTTGATGGCTTTTCAATCGGCTCTAATGACCTCACACAATTAACATTGGGGCTTGATAGAGATTCTGAAATAGTTAGTCATTTGTTTGATGAAAATAACGAAGCGGTAACCACCATGATTGCCCGGGCCATTACTGCTGCAAAAAATGCAGGTATTCCCATTGGCTTATGTGGCCAGGCCCCCAGCGATTTTCCTGAGTTTTCACAATTCCTCGTGGAGCAGGGTATTGATTCTATTTCCTTTACTCCCGACGCATTGATCAAAGGAATTGAGAATATTTCTAAAGCAGAACTGACGATAAGTGTAGCAAAATAATTTTCGTTAACAATTCTAAAAGTGGAGGAACAGATGAATACATTAATGCAATTCAATAATGCAATAACCTATATTATCATAGCTTTATTGCTTATTTTCTTCAGTGGCATCAGAGTAATAAGGCCCACACAAAGGGGCTTAATTGAACGGCTTGGTAAATACAAAAAATTTGCCATGCCCGGCTTTCACTGGATAATACCAGTGATTGACAGAATGTTTCTGATAAACATTACGGAGCAAATGGTGGATGCAGAATCCCAGGAAATTATTACCAATGATAATCTTAATGCAAGTGTGGATGCAGTAGTATATTTTAAAGTACTGGAAGAAGAAGAGAATGTAAAGAACTCCCAGTACCATGTAAATGATTATAAACTGCAAATCATAAGTCTTGCCCGAACCACTCTGCGCAATATCATTGGCACACTTACATTAAGGTCTGCCAACAGTGAACGAAACAAAATCAATTCAGAGTTTCACCGCACCCTGTCTGAAGAAACAAAAAGTTGGGGCATAACCATTGTGCGTACAGAACTAAAACAGATTGACCCGCCCAGGGATGTACAGGAAACCATGAATAAAGTAGTAAAAGCAGAGAATGAAAAAATTGCAGCGATTGACTTTGCCACTGCTAAAGAAACAGAAGCCGATGGCATAAAACGGGCAAAGATTAAAGAAGCAGAAGGAATAAGACAATCAAAAATATTAACTGCTGAGGGCGAGGCAGAGGCTATCAAATTAGTAAATGAAGCAGCTGATAAATATTTTAAAGGAAATGCGCAATTATTAAAACGGCTGGAAACAGTAGAAGAAGCATTAAAGGCGAATGCAAAAATTGTGGTGCCAACTGGAACAGAGATTGTAAATGTAATCGGTGAGATGGCAGGTGTAATGCCATTAAAATAAAAACATTTTTTATTTACCGGATTATTTGTACCTATTTATAAGGATTCTATTAAATCAATTTTGTAATAATAAGCATCAGATTATAAAAAATATTTGAAAACAAAGTTGCTATGAAAGCATTACAAATGTACTCTAAAGAAACGGGTGCTGAAGTAGCAACAAACAGTAACCTTGTTTACACAAAGCCGATGCACCAGCAGAAAAAGCATCCGGGCTATTGCAAATTCATAAATACCCATTATTATTTGTTAAGGACAATAATAATTTGTTTGGAATAACAGTCTTGGACAATATTGTAGAATACATTATACTCACTAACGAATCAAAAAGATGAAATACAGATAATGCACAGAAAATTGTACAAAACGTTATCCTACTTTATGATCGCTTTTATGCCATCATCTTGTTCAGAAGTCGAAACGAAGACTATTTATGATGGCGAACGGATGAAAAAAGAAGCGGCGGCTGACATAATTATTCGGTCTGCACAAATTGATACTGCTTTATATAATGGAAGAATGAAGCTATTAGCCAATGGAGACCTTACTGGCCGTTGGCCTCCAACCGCAAGCTACCCTGTTGCAGGGGCTATACTTCCGTTTAAAAGAATAGTTGCCTACTACGGGAACTTTTATTCCGTTAAGATGGGTATACTGGGTGAATATAGCCCCGAACAGACACTTGAGAAACTCAAAGCAGAAATAGTAAACTGGCGAAATGCAGATACGCTTACACCTGTAATGCCTGCCATTCATTATATAACAGTAACTGCACAACGAAGCCCTGGAGCGGGTGGCAAATACCGCTTACGTATGCCCTATCACCAGATTGAAAAAGCGATAACGTTGGCCAAAGAAGTTGAAGGCATTGTGTTTTTAGATATCCAGGTTGGATTAAGTACACTGCAACAGGAAATACCTGTGTTGGAGAACTATTTAAAATTACCGGAGGTGCATTTGGGTATTGACCCTGAGTATTCTATGAAAACGGGCTTACCTCCAGGAACCGCTATCGGAAGTCTTGATGCGAATGATATTAACTATGCTTCGGAATACCTCGCCCATTTAGTAAACAAGTACAATATACCGCCAAAAATACTGATTGTACACCGGTTTACGAACAGAATGGTTATTAATTATAAAAAAATTATTACCCGGCCGGAAGTGCAGTTTGTTATGAATATGGATGGTTTTGGTTTTCCTGCAGAAAAGAAGAACACTTATTTTCATTGTATTTATAAAGAGCCCGTTCAGTTTGGGGGGGTTAAGCTGTTTTACAAAAATGATACAAGGTCGGGCACACCCCTGATGACGCCAGATGAAATATTGAAATTAAAACCTATACCCATTTACATCCAATATCAATAAATAAGGTTTAGTGCGAAATGCGGACACGTTAGTAGAGACACACATTGATAGCGAATAAGGCTCAAAAACAGCCAGGGAGTTTTCCAAAGTCTAATGAACAAACAACGTATCTCTCGCCACAGCGGAAGTAAGCAGTTTAATAACGGAAATTTTAATAGTTATTCACCTATAGCTGTTTAAGTGTACAGTTTTTCATAGTAATCTTGCGCCAACCGTTTACTATCAAACTCAGGCGTTATATCAATCATTGCCTGCTTCATAACAGATAGCCAATCAGACGGGTTATTATAATACATTGGCAGCACTTCATTCTCTAATAAATCGTATAAACTATTTGCATCAGCCTCATCCTGGAGGTGTATGGGCAGGCTTATGTCAGCAGGCGGAATTACGAAGCAATTTTTTTTGTGCTTCGCAAATTCGGGGAACCAACCATCAGGAATAGAAACATTTACTGCTCCGTTCATTGCCGCTGACATGCCACTGGTTCCGGATGCTTCATGCGTAAGTCTGGGAACATTCAGCCATACATCCGCTCCTTGTTTCAGAAGTTTAGACAATTTCAATTCATAACCAACCAGTATCGAACAATTAGTATAAGTCTTGCATAAATTCATGATTTTATCAAACAAGGTAATGGCGGTGTAATCCATCGGGTATGGTTTCCCTGCCCATATTATTTGAACAGGCCTGCCTTTATCGGAAACGAGTTGATGAAAACGATCCATGTTATTCAAAAGTAATTCCGGTCTTTTATAACCACCAAATCGTTTGGCGAAAACAATAGTCAGAATCTTTTCATCATAAATTTCACCGTTCTGGTCGGCCACTTCTTCAAACAACAAGTGTTTGCACTGCTTTTTTCTTTTCAGCAATGCGTCATCATCATCATTCGCCAGCGCTTTATACATCTCCGCATCCGCCCAATAAGAAAAACTTTGGGCATTAGTAATGGAAATAATTTTACAGGTGCCTTCAAACTTTTTCCACATTTTGCATAATGTAGTATGATGCAATTTGGACACACCATTTGCCTTTCCGGCAAGCATAAGTGCGGTAAGTGTATGATCGAGTGTATCATTTTCTGTATGTGTTATTTTCTTTATATCCTCTAACTGCATACCGCAGAAATAGCCCACTTTTTCCAATAACCTGATATCGGTTCTTTCATTGCCGCCCGGCTCAGGCGTATGATTGGTAAAAACCAGGTGATTCCTTATCTCAGCAATATCTTTGTACTTTTTATATAAATGAAAAATAAGCGGCAAAGCGTGTGATTCATTCAGGTGATAAACATCAGGGGTCCAGTTAAGTTTTTCCAATAACTTAGCGCCGCCATCCCCCAGTAAAATAGTCGCGCCAATTTTAGTTTCGTTATTAGAATCATAAAGTCTGTGACAAATTGTTTTTGCCTGGTAATCATTTTCCGGAATATCTGTGCTGAGAAAAAAGACCGGCGCGGTATGAAATACCTCTTGTGGTAAATAATAAGCAGTTGCAAGTACATTTAACCCTGAAATACGAATGTTGAATTTTATATCAGTTTTTTTCAAAAAGCCATATACTTTTTCCTGAAACAACACATCCATTGCCTGGTCCTGCTTACGTATTTGGTCATAGTACCTGTATTTCCATAAAATGCCAATACCAACAATGTTTTGCTTTAACTCATAAGCGCTTCGCATATGAGACCCAGCAAGAAAACCCAATCCTCCTGCATAGGTTTTCAGCGGCTGGCCAATGCCAAATTCCATGCAAAAATAAGCCACTTTTCGGGAGTAATCTTTATGCGGCTCATAGGGAAATGTAAAGGAAAAACTCATTTGCTACTTTTTTTTATCGCTGCTCTTTTAAAAGATACGTTTCCTTCTCTCAAGCATAAATAGTATTATAATTACCTGTGTAGAATTTTTCTTTGATCCTTCATGACTAATTATTGCATGTTTTACGACGTAATAAGTACTCTCGGCGTGCCAGGAAATTGTGTTGAAGCATCATCTTCTGCCGTTATAAAAAAACTAATCGGCTCGAAGGGCGTAACGGTTTTTAAAGAGCCTTTTAGCGTTTTTGACAAAAAACCGGTTGAGATTTTTAACTGGCCTAAATTTCTTGTGGTACCATTTTCAGTTACCATCCATACAACATATACATTTTTTGTTGGTGTTAATCTGCTTGGATCGGCTAGGTGCATTACGTTTACCGAAATCAGGTAATTTTTATTTTTATCAGTACCAATCTTAACAGAACCTTTGGCCGCAGGCACAACCGAAGAAACACCAAATACCATTTTTTTTGAACAGGACAAAGCCAGAATCATGCTTACGAACAACAATAATGCAATAATCCAGAACTTTGTTACGGTATAATATTTAAAATGTCCCATAAAAAAAATTTAAATAAAGTTAGTCCAAAGTAATAATTGCTTTATTGATCGTGATCACCAATAATACTGAATTAGGTTAGATGATTTATAGCATGAAGAATTAAAAATGATTTTGGCACTCAAATGGAGTGGCTTAAAAAATGATAATTATACTATAAGCAAGTTTATCTGTACAAAAGGATATTTTTCCGACAGCAAAAAAGCTAACAATGCCCTTAAAGCATATACACAGCATAATATAACATGCTGTTTCCCTGTCTAAAAGGATAAAAATGAGTTTCCCACATATTACAGAACCGAACTGAATGACCCCTGTCATTTTTTTCCTGGCAACCCGGAATTAACTTGCACCATAAAACAGCCTGTTCCTCTGAGAAATTTTTATAATGCCTCATGATGATTTTGCAGGTAATGCTAACAATGTTGCATTTCCTGTTGTTTTTTTGGTCTCAGTATGTGGAGCAATTTATTTTTCCAAGATAAAATAAGAAAACTAAAGGGACCCATGGAAGGTTTTATACTTATATGAAAGTACTTGCCGGAATTAATTCAAAAAAAAGAGAATCACATACAGGAAGAAGTATTAATTTATCATATTAGCCATATTGAATATCTGTTGTATCACGAGGAAGTTATGGAAAATTAAAACAATTTCAATTACCTTAACAGTCCACTCCCTATTAATCGCTTTTTCTCAAAATAAAAATTTGAAAAAAGGTGAAAAAAAATTAATGACAGGGCTTTCAACAGCTTGGTCTCTCAGGGTTCCCTATTGAATTTGCAGCCACTTTTATAAAAATTTAGTTTAAACATGAAAAAAAGATACTTTAATCAAAAAGTCAAAAAAAAAGCAAAAGCAAACCTGACTAAAAACATGCAAAGGGCAAGGCGGTTTTTAAAACGAATAGGTGGTATTATAGATGTTTCCGTATTAGTTGAAAACAGGGATGCAAATGCCATGGATGCATCTGAAGTAAAAAAGATGCGCTAAAATAAAGAGCAGGTAAAATAAATAGCTTTCGAGGAGGCCATCAATAAGTAGTAGAAAAACATCCATCTGTGTAGCCTTCCCTGCCAGCCCGATGTGCCGAAAGTTTTCAGGACTGATTAAAGATACGAAAGCTCATTGTTTGTTGTGCTGCCAGACGATAAGTTGCTAATAAAATGTTGTTAATTGCCGCCATGGTATATAATCTGAAGAAGTGGCTGAAGTTTACCACACCCAAAACAAGTATCAGCTTAATGGCCCTGCTGAAAACAAAAACCGTGGAAGGCTTTTGCTTATTAAAAAGGGGTTTATTCACACTTATTACAAGACCAATGCAGCCCGTAAAATTTTTGCATCTGTTGCTGTTCGAAGTAAAAAACTAAAAATAGCTGCCCGGCATAAAGCCTACAATGCCTTTACTGCTAAACTATAGAAGCTATTTTTTTATTGGGGTTGTGCAACAGTGACCTGATGTTACACGCATACTCAAAATACCTTGAAATAAAATCAAAATGGAAAACATTGATATTAATCATAAGACTCATTGTTTTGAGTTATTTTCTGAGACCTTTACAAGTTCTATCTTTAAATTGGGAATCTATATTTAAGACAATAAAAAATACAAAAAATGGGAAATTTACTTTATATAGTTGCCGTGATACTAATTATAGGTTGGGCAATTGGTTTTTTGGCATTTAATGCAGGTGCAATTATTCATATTCTACTTGTTATTGCAATTATATCTATAATACTTAGAGTAATTCAAGGTCGGAAAATTGTTTAGAATAAGTTTTTTAAAAGCATTTTTTTGTACTTTATCGGGCATAAGAACGAAGGCTGTTGCAAATGGGTTGCGTATAACGTTTTGTCTATGAAGCGTAGTCTGCCAATAGGCGGTTATGATTTTATATACTTTGTTAGCGGCTGTTATGTTGTAGTTTCTTAATTCTTGCTTTTAATGAGGGTATATTTTCTTTTCTAATTTCAGATATTGTCACGTTAAAGTCTTGGTAAAATTCCCTTCTCTGTTGTAACAAATTAAATAACCCTTGAACGGAATTAACCCTTACTATCTTACTTTCTTTTTTGTCTGTTGCCCATTTTGCCAGTAAGTTGTAGCCTTCCCTGATATTGTAAATCCCGGGGGCCTGTACCAACTACTATTATTAATTTCCTATTTGGAAGATCTTCTTCCTTGAATAATGCCAAGTAATACTGAAACAAGAGCAATTACCAGCAGAATGTGTATTAAACCTCCTACACTATAACCAATAAAGCCAATTGCCCAGGCAATTACTACAATTACAGCCAATACATATAATAGATTTCTCATGATTTGTTAGTTGTTGTTGAAGTTTTGGCCGATGAATTTTCTTTTTTTGTTTTATCAGGATTTATGTCAATACCTGTTTTATCGGGATCTGTTTCTTCTTTTTGGTTTTTCTAATTTCCCTTCGCCTTTTGTTCTCATTGAGGCTTCTTTTTGAGTTTTATCTGCATCTGAATTGGTACCTGTTTTATCAGCCCTTATGTCAGGTTTTGTTTTGTCAGCACCGTCTGTAGATTTTTTCACTACTTGATTTTTACTTTTTTTATCAGTTTTTTCATCATAAGTATTTTTAAGTGCTTATTATTTGGGTTATTGCGAAAGTTTAATCAAAGTTTTTCAATAACATTACGTATTTCTTCTTTAGTCTGACCAAGCTTTTTTTCAAGCCTACCTAATAATTCATTTTCTTTTCCTTCAACGAAAAGTAAATCATCGTCAGTTAGTTTTGCATACTTTTGTTTGAGTTTGCCTTTTAACACATCCCAATTTCCTTTTATGTTTAGTTTTGTTTCCATTTTTATTAGTTTTAAATTTATTTATTCCGTTGTTTTTCCTTCAAATTCCTCTTGGTTCTTTTTTGCCTCAGCATCAGCTTTTGTTTTGCGGATGATCCCATCTTTATGATGAGCCGGAGAATATATTGTGTACATCTTCAATTCCACTTCACCATCCGTATTTTTTATGTTATGTTTTGCTCCTGCTGGAATAACAACTGCATCACCATCGCTAACTGTATATTCATTCCCGTCAATTATACATAAACCGTGACCACTTTCAAAACGGAAGAACTGATCATTTTCTCTATGGATTTCTTCTCCAATCTCTTCATTGGGCATGAGGCTCATCAATACTAATTGACTGTGTGAAGAAGTATATAATACTTTTCTAAAGTTATTATTTTCTAAGGTTGATTTTTCAATCGCTATTTTAAATCCCTTCATTGTTAAACATTTTAATTGCTGGTATTATTTTCCAATATGATTAAATCATTCTTTCTTATTTAATATTATTAACGGTTAAGTCTTTGAAAGCTTTGCCCAATTCATCCATATCATGATTGAATTCTGTTTTAAATGTTTCCCATTTCTCTTTGCCTTCGGCTTTGTAATCATCTAGCTTCTGTTTTAGCTCTTTATTTTTTTGTTCTAATTGAGCAATTTTCTTTTCGTACTCTGCTTTAACATCTTTGTTCTCATTTTCGATTTTTGTTTTGAAATCGGCGATGATTTTGTCGTTATCCGAAATTCTATTTGATGTTTCTTTACGATACATCACAACTTCTGCCTGATATTCTTCGTTGGCTTTATCAAGATTTTTTTTTGCTTCAATAACATTTTCTTTAGCATTTTCTACTTTATTAGTTGGAGTATTGCAACTTGTTAAAATTGCACCTGCAATAAAAAACGTAGCAGACAGTGTGATTACCGTTTTTTTCATTTTTGTTTGTTTTAAGGATTGATAAAAAGAAAAACTAAATTGGGGATAGGGAGGGGAATTCGATTTCATGACAAATATAGGGGGGGTCTCAACGTTTAGTACTGTCATAAGTCACATATAGGTATGATTGTTATCAATTATTAGATAAAATGGAGCTTTGAATATAGAAAAAGCTGTATTTGATGTTACGACAGGATTAAATACTTCACTTAAATGAAGAACCTAATGCGCTTTTCGCGCCACACCATATTGCTGTGCTAAATTAGCGATAGCCAAAACGCCTTCCGAAGGATGCGAAAAGGAATGCCATACTTTAGCCCAAGTTCCCGGTATGTATGTTTTCCGCTTATATACTTGGCAACGATTTCTTCTTTTGATCTCCTTTTTTGACTCATTTTGTGCGAAATTAAGTTAACAGTTTTCTGTCAACCTATTTCAGGACAAGTCAATCACCTCATTTTAATATTTCTTGAAACTTATTCATGATAAATATCTGTTTGCTTATTAAAAACGGATTTATTCAGACTTATTACAAGACCAATGCAGCCCGTAAAATTTTTGCATCTATTCCTGTGCGAAGTAAAAAACTAAAAATAGCTGCCATGCGTAAAGCTTACAATGCTTTTACTGCTAAACTACTGAAGCTATTTTTTTATTGGGGGTTGTGCAACAGTGACCGAATGTTAGCGGCTGGCTTATTCCAACATGATTAAATTGTCCCGCCCTGCTGAATACTTTTTCCATTTTATTGGTTCTGTCAACCTTGATTGAACGTCAATGAAAATATGGTCAAGAGAAGAAACCCGCCACTTAACTTTTCCAACAATATTGCTGCTCACTAAAAAAACGTTACCGTCTCCTGTCACAATGTTGGGTTCATAAATTGGATTATAGGTTCCGTAACGTTTTTCTAAAAACCACTTTCCGTTTGTTTCTTGTTTAACAAGTTCTCCAATAACTGAAATCAATGCAACTACATCAGTCGGCGTCGTCAGCTTTTTTATGAAACGTCCGATTACTTTTTTTAAGTAGGCTTGCGCAGCTTCTTTGTTGATTTCTTGAAAGTCAAATTTCAAAACATTGTTTAGGTGTTGTCTGTAATGGTCAGCTTGCAAATGAAATGTTTTCATTCTGTCACCTTCAACGTCAAACAACACAACAACTTGATGTAATCCACCTACGCCACGCTTCTTTGCCTGCCCTGCATACTTACGCCAGATAGGGATAAACAGCCTTCTAATATAATTCTATTGTTACTCATTTTTCGTATTGTTTGTCTTTTTAAAATTGGCTATAACGGTTTCAGGCCTTGCGTTGGTGGGCTTTTGAAACCATAAACTGTCTGCCAACACCAATCTTTATTAATTGCTCAAATGTTTCTATTCGCGCTGTCCGCCCACTAACGCAAAACCCGTGTTAGCAGTAGTGTTATTTTCGTTTTGAATAGATTGTCGCACTAATAGTTATTGCGCCAATTATTACACCAGAAACAGCACCTATATATATTGTTGAGTCAATGTTAATGTTATACACTGATTTACCTAAATAAATTAAAGACATAAATATTAAACCTAAAAGAAACATCCAAGAGAAAAATGTTATCAATAAATTCTGATGGGAAAATATTCCTGTCAGACCGTCACCAATTCTATTTAATCTGTCAATTGTTGTTGTTGCTTTGACTTCATCCTTTACTTGCTCAACTACAGACAATGCATTTATTTTTTCAGAGGCGGCAACTATCATTAAATTTGAAGCGATTGAATTGTCGTTGATATTTGTAGGAAGCTTTTCAACCTTCACTTTGTCAAGTAAAATATACTCATAGACTAGTAAATAATTTATGATATCAATGACTAAGTCAATTTCTTTCCTTTGTATAATTCGCTCGTATATTTTTGGTTCAATTTCATTAAATGAATTGATTATAGTATCTGTCATTTGTGAATATTGAATCCAGTTATAGTCTTTTTTTAATTCACTTAAAACCTTTGGAAGATATAATTGGCGACCACTTTCACCGATATTAAATAGATGATTTAAAAAACTTCTATCTATATATTGCTTTAAATATTTTAAAGAGGTAATTGTATGTTCCTTTCTATCATTAACTAAAAATATTTCAAGTTCATTAATTGATTTGTATAAATATGCGAAAGACAAATGTTTTCGACTTATACTGTATTTATCTTCCTTTTTATCGAAAGCTTTGTCAATCGGTCTTAGTATTAAATAAAGTATCCCTGTAATTAGAGTGAAAATAATCCATCTAACTAAAAATTGATTTAAAGGAATTGTAAATTCAGAAACCGTAAGGCTCGAATTAATAATCCATTGAACTTCTCTGGTGAAATATGGGATAATCGGTAACGCATTAACGATAAACAGAAACAATGACAAGCCAGTAATAACATTCAAAGTTCTAAACTTAGAATAGTGCTTTTCTCTGTATCTGAATTGAGATTCTATTGAGTCAAAGAAAATCTTTGTCTTCGTTAATATCTCGGTCTTTATGGTCTCTGTGTCTGTCATTTTATCTGATGTCAATTTACATTACTGCTAACAGTTGTATTAACACATTGCTCTAATATCCATTACAGGGTCTGTTATTTTTTCCGCTAATCTAAAGGATTTTTAATTAAATTAAAAACATTCTCTTTCTCCACAACGTCCCTGGCTAACACACAAGGTTATACGGGGGACTTTGCGGGGAAAGAAAGTTAAGAACTAATGACCAACAGCGTAATGTCTGCTGAAACTAATGCTGAACAAAAGGATTAAGCGATTTTTCGTGAAATGGAAGTGAGCTGTCAACTCTCACTTGTCCACAATGTAAAACATGAATCTTTATACTCATTTTCTTTTAATTTGAAATGTTGAATGCTCGTTCTAAATAACCACTAACGGTTTGCTTATTTATTTTCTTCATTGATCAATGTCCGAAAGAAGAGCTTTGAAGAAAAACCTGTAAACCTGTTGCCCGCTCTAATTCAGTTTTAAGTCTTTGTTCTTCCGCCCGATCACTTGGAAATGGGTCAATTGTTATGATAACTCCACTTCCTTCAATTGATAGCTCCTTAATGACAGGAGCATTTACTGATATTTCAAAAACTTTACCTGCTTTTTCATAGATAGAATTATAGAATAAAATTCCTGAATTAAACTTTCGGTAATTTAATGACAGGGGTAAAATAATGATTGCTCCAAGAATAATGGTTGTAACTGTTCCTTTGAAAAACCGTTTTCGACTTTGAGCATTTTTTATTCCGAGCACAAAAAAAATTAAAATTGCTGCAAAAGTTATTCCTACGAAATTGGTAAGAAAGAATAGAATACTGCCACTTGCCAATATAAAATGCTCCTGTTCAAGCATTATTCCGCATGTGCAAAGTGGGGGCACTAAGGCTACGGCAATTGCAACACCTGACAATATTGTGGAAAATTCACTTCGGTAATAACCCCATGCACCTGCAGTACCTGCTAATACTGCAATTCCAAGATCTCGCAAATCAGGTGAAGTCCTAATGAACATTTCTTTATTGGGAGTAATATCGGGCAAAATCAAGCTTATGAGATAAGCTATCAGAATAGAGCTAACTGATCCAAGAATAATTATTCCTAACATTCTAAAGGATTGAATTCTCCACCCTAATGCAATAGCACCTCCAAAAGCTACAATTGGTTGACCAAGTGGAGCTATAATCATTGCGCCAATTATTGTTGCTGATGAATTTTCTGAAAGTCCAAAAGTAGCAAGTCCTATACTCAATAGTAGCATGAGAAGAAAGGATGTTTTCCAACCTTTTTTGTAGTGAAAGAATAGTTTATTGAAAACAGCGGTTCTTTTCTCAACGGGCACATCCTCTGAAAAGAAATTCTTTTCAATGTCTACGTGCTTTTCGTTTGGGTCTATTTGGACCATGAGTTGATTCTGTATTTAATTACGCATAACGGTTTGGCGCTTGGCGCAGTGGCGGATTTCGGAGCACAAAACTGTCAATACACCACAAATGTTGATGCGAGGTAGAATGTTCAATTAACCATATCACCCGCCATTGAGTCAAACGCCTGTTACCAGCTGCCGTTTCAGTCATTTGTCAAGTTAATTTTATATGTTGTCGGAAACTCGCACAAGTTTGTCAAGTCACCTTTAATTATCAAAATATCTGCCGTGTCGTTGTCTTCGTTGTAGTTATACAGTCTATACAAATAGAATTTTTCTTTTTCAATTCTACTTCTTTCAAGTTCTGTTCGTGTTATGTAAAACGTTGAATTTTTCCCACCTTTTGTCGTCTTAACTTCAATGTAAATTTTTTGCCCGTTTCCGTCAAACGACTGTATGTCGTAACCCGTTCCGTCTCCTTCATCTTTCGCTGTGTGTTTGATTTTGTCAATTAAGTTATGTTGTCCGCTTTGTCTTAATTTCTCTATTTCGTATTTTAAAGCCCAAAGTTCGCCCAAGTCGCCAATTCGTTTATTGTCTATGTTGTTTTGAATGAAATTTATTGTCCTGCCTCTAAACGTCAATTGGTCTGCTGAAGTGGAAAGATTAGTTGCAGAAACTTCGTTTGCAGTTTGGAAAGTTGAAGTTAAAGGAACTAATGGCTGTTGGTTCAAGTGTCGTGCAACTGCATAAATAAAATCCTGTGTAAGTATATTTAGGTTGATGTCATTGTAGCAATCTGCTGTTATTCTGTCTTTGTGAAGTTGCAAAAGTTCTTGGTCGTTGGAAAGTTCATACCTTACGATTTCGCACAAACTATTGAAATGTCCAATATTTCCAATTTGTCCACGAATTGGTCTATAAGTTACTTCAAGACGTTTAGAGAATTGCTTAAACATTTCAAACTTATAGAAGAAATATCGTTCAGGATAGTGAAGTGTCAAATAAACAATAATTGCTCTGTGGTCTTGATATGTATTCTTGCCCGGAAATAAACTTTTGTTTATTGCTTCGGTTCCGCTTTGAAAGTCCTCAATTCTTTGATATATGTCGTTTTCTTCGTCATATAAATTTTTAAACAACTGTCGTAATTCTTCGGGTCTTTGTGTTGCGTAATGTTCTAACATTCGCAAAGGAAAATACTGCCCTGATTTTAACAAGTTTTGAGTAAGGCGAATTGATTGGGAAAGCATCTCAAGAAAATTTGTTGCTTCTATGTTCCAATTGTCTTGGAAACATTTAACCGCTTTCCACTTGTAAATTTCTTGTTGATTTACTCGTTCAAAGTCAAGTTTATATTCGTCAATATATTGTCTTAAAATCTGTCTGTTCATTTCTTGGATAGTGTCGTTTTACGGTTGCTGGTAACGTTTTCGGGCTTTGCGTTCGGGCGGGTTTCGGAGCACAAAACTGTCAACCAGCACTGAACTTGAATAGAAGCACAAAACTCGAAGTTTGCACGTCACCCCGCCTGACGCAAAACCCGTATTACCGGTAGTTTTTCTTCTGTCTATTCGGTAGGTGGCGTTTTGCTTTGTCAAACTATGTTTCCAATAATTTTTTCACCTTTTTTATTGTCTTGAGGTCTTTGTGTTTGCTTATTATTTCGTCAAAAGTTATTTCAACTTCGTGTTGTCCATAAACATAAGCGGTCAACTGATAAATACTAAATATAATTACTATACTGTCTTGCTTAAGGTAGAAGTTGTTAAAGGTTTCCCACTTGGGCTCCAATGGATTTCTAAAGAGGAAAAAGTCCTCTTCTCGTTCAATCTCAAATTCTTCTTTAGCTTTTTTGAGAAGTTTTTCTTTGCATATAATCTGCAATGATTTTAATATCTCGGTTTTGTGGTCAAAAAATGTTTCAAGGTTAAATTCAAAAAGCGGGTTTAGTCGGTAATTATAACCTGATGTTCCATATAATCCGTGTGCACCTCCTGTATACGAGTATGTAAAGATAGTATAGCTTATGAAGTCCTTTGTAAGAAGTTCAATTTTATAACTTAACTGAAGTTCATTGTCAGGAAACTCGTAATCGTCACTAGTACTATCCTCAAATAATCCATTTCCAAATGGAAGGATAAAACCATTGTAACTTTTAAATGCCAAGTATTCAATGTAAGTATTTAGTAATCGTAAATCTTCATTATTTACGTCCACAAATTTTGGATAAACAATATCAATATTGTTTTTTGGCTTGTCGCCTATAACCTTTTTGATTGTAATTTCATTAAATTCAAATGTTGTGTTTGCTGAAATTTTTAATCTTTCGAGTTCTTCATATTTTTTTCGTTGAAGATTTAATGAACTCAAAATTTGTTCAAAAGATTCAGGTGTATTTAATTCAGCCCATTGAAATTTGGAAAGTTTATCTGGAACTTCACAGTCGTCAATTTTACATGGAATGATATAAATATCAGAGTCAAGTTTTTCTTCGCAATACTCTAAAGCAAGTTTAAACTCTCTCTGAACAAAACCACGCTTTGCAATTGATGTTTTAGACAATAGTAAAACTATGAAGTCAGCTTTTTTTAATGCTAATCTTATTTCCGTATTCCAATCTTGTCCTGGTAGAAGTTTCTTTTTGTCAAGCCAGGGTTCGTAACGATATAAAGTCAAAAAGTCAAACAACTTTTCGGCTGTATCTCTGTCCTCTCTTGCATAACTTATAAAAACCTTGTCATACATATTTTAAGATGTCGTTTGATGTTAGCTTTGGTGTCAGTTAAAATTACCGGTAACAGTTGTATTAACACATTGTTCTAATATCCATTGTAGGGCCTGTTATTTTTTCCGATAGTTTAAAGGATTTTTAATTAAATTAAAAACATTCTCTTTCGCCACAACGTCCCTGACGAACACACAAGGTTATACGGGGGACTTTGCTGCGAAAGAAATAAGGTATTATCATATGAACAGTTAAGCCCGAATCTTTGTTAGTGTTGGATTTACTCCCATTATCCCATTACTATTTGATATTAAATATGAGGCGATGAAGCCTTTTTGATGAGACACCTCCTATCGTTTTGTCTCTACCGTGCATCCAAACAGTATCATCAATCATATACCCCTGTCCTTTCAACAAACGGATTTTAAGTTTTCGTTTATGTAATTCCGTTTTCAAACTAATTGCCCATGGGTGTTTTTCATTATATAAAAGGCTGAAAAATTCATCATAATTATCGACAGTTCTAGCACCGTAAATAAAAGATTTTAGTTTTTTTACTACTTCAATCGGAACCATTTTTATAAATGGAATCACATCTTTAAATAAAACATCAGTTTTTACGAAAATTGAAGCTCCAGTAGCATTGTCAGGAACCTTTTCAAAAATATTAAATAATATTTTGGGGATATATAAATCACAGTGCAAAGGGAATTCGCTTTCATGTTTCCCCGCTGTTAATGGAGAATACAATGCACTAGAATCATTCTTCGAAATTTTCACAATTACTGATCGAAACAGAGCAATGATAAAATGATATAGTCGCCCATTTATATCTTCATCAATCAAATTTGTGAAGAAATAAATCCTATGTCTCGGATTATATTTTAAAAGTGATCTTGTATATTCAATGAACACATCAATAAAGTCTGAGTCTAATTTTTTGATGTTTACTTGGTAAGTATAATTATACTCTTTGTATTTTTTTAGAAAGATAAAATCAATAGATTTCAACCGCTTGAATTGTTGCTTTAATCGAGGTATTTCTTCCCTGAAACTATCAGACCATGTGAACCATTTGCAATCAACCTCTTTTAATACAGACATATATTTTGCAGGAATTTGTATTTCTTTAAATAGCTGACGCATATGTTAATTTAATATAAATAAGTTTATGATTCTATTTATGCTTGATGTGAAGCCGCAAAGGAGGGGCAATCCTTTTTTGTATACTCTTGTAGTTCAGTAAAATAATTAGCAAAAAGATTAGTAAAATTATACAGAAGTACAAATATAATATTTGAATCTTTTGACTGAAGTAATTTATTAACCACCCGTAGCATCACTCGGTAATGATCTTCATTTATATCTATATGAACGTGGGCTTTTGACCCTTTTATAAAAGCAGCTGAGTAATGGTTCTGCGCCCTTGTTACAACAGTTCCTGATATTTTATCAGAATTCCATTCGACCCAGATCGAATATGCAACTGCAGCAATACTCCCAACTCTTTTTATTTCAGTTTCTATATAATCAACCATTACCAAGGTTGAAATAAATGGCGGTGTATTCTTAATGTCAGTTTGTGATAGTCCATGGCATTGCAGATCCCGTAAATAAAGCAAATCATGGTTTAACTCTTGATGAATATACTTGCTCCACCATCTTGCTGCCTCATAATCTTCAAGAATCATTTCAGCTAGCGAAATAGCATCAGTTCGGCTCGTAAACCAGATGCGTTTAACCGTTTCAATGCGATGTCTGATGTAATACCTTTCATTAAGTGATTGTGCCATGTTTGATAAATGGTTGGCGGAGGGTATCATTTCTAATAACCTACTTGCTTCAGCTTGAAGAAAAATATCTATAGATCGCTCGAGTTTACTCTCTTTCATTTGCTCATTTTGAACCATACATGTTAAATAATGATGGTATATTCAACATGTATGGTTTTGTGTTCATTTAACAATGTCAAATCCAAAAGGAAGTTTAGCAATGACAGATTTACCCCCGATTTTTTCTTTCGCTGCTTTTACCAATTTGTCGAATTCTATTTTTGCATCAATCAATTCATTAATAACTTCTGCATCGCCTTCAATCAGTTTGCCAGTTTGTATACGCTTCTTAAGAGAAGCAAGGCTTGATTTGTTCTTTTTCATATGCTTTATTATTTAGTGCCTACTCTTTAATGGATTTTCAGCTTACTCCAATTTAATTATTGATAAAACTAATTACAGTTTAAATTCGCCATTAAACTCAATATTTTATGCTTTGATTGATTTCTATTTATGAATCCTTTTTAAACAATCATAAAATGTACTTTTTAATTTCGAATACTTTTTAGTCAAGTAGATATTTCACTTATCTGTTCGCCAAGGGATTCGAAATTCTATAGGTGATTTGACGCTTGCAGCCAACAGTTGCATTAACACATTGCTCTAATATCTGTTATAGTGCCTGTTATTTTTTTCGCTAATCTAAAAGATTTTTAATTAAATTAAAAACATTTACGGCTACATGTGTATATCTCGGTTGTTTTACCGGAATTAGGCTCATACCGGGTAACACAAAAAGGTGATGTTTATCTTTTTTGCTACGAGTTTGGATTTCTGAAACGTAAAGAAAATGATAAAAACAAATTTGTTTTAGTTACCTGGCAGGACTATATGAATAAGAAATAAGCTTTACACAATAAATTACAGCCTATCAATAAAATTATATTGCTGAAAAGGTTTTAAAAAACTATTTCCCGATACAAAACTTAGAGAATATATAATCCAACCGGTCTTCATTGGTAATTTCGCCGGTAATATCACCAAGGTAATGCAAACAACGGCGGATGTCAAGCGCCAGTAAATCACCTGTCAATCTTTTATCCAGGCCGGCCCGTATCTCTGCCAATGATTTGTCCACCTCTTGTAATGCTTCGTAATGCCGCACATTGGTTATAATCGTACTTTCTGTATTTACCCGGCCCTGTAAAACTTTATCAACCAATCGTTGTTTTAATAAATCAATATGATAATGCTCTTTAGCTGAAATAAATAACACTTCATCTCCTGCAAATTTTTGAGCTGCTAACTCTTCGTTTATTTTGTCAACTTTATTCCCTGCCAATAAATAATTATTTTTCGATTCTCTTACTAACGAGATGGCTGCTTCTAATTCACCGGGTGTTTCTTCATTTACATCAAACAGGTAAAGCGCTATATCGGCCAGCTTAATTTTTTCTATACTCCGTTCCACTCCTATTTTTTCAATTGCATCTTTACCCGCCCGGATACCTGCTGTATCAATTAGTCTGAATAGAATTCCATCTATGTTAATTACCTCTTCAATGGTATCTCTTGTTGTTCCGGCTATATCGCTGACGATGGCTCTGTTCTCATTCAGCAGGGTATTGAGTAAGGTGGATTTGCCGGCATTGGGTTTACCCACAATTGCCACGTTTACTCCATTCTTTATCACATTTCCCAGCTTAAAAGATTTTAATAAATCTCTCACTACAATTTGTATTTCGTCAATCAGTTCGTAAAGTTTTGTCCGGTCGGCAAACTCTACATCTTCCGTGGCAAAATCCAATTCCAATTCGATTAATGCGGAAAACTGAATAAGCCTTTCTCTTAAATTATTCAATACTTGCGAAAACCCTCCGCGAATATTGTGCAAAGCTGTTTTGTGTGTAGCCTCTGTATTGGATGCAATTAAATCGGCAACGGCTTCTGCCCGGGTTAAATCCATTTTCCCATTTAAAAAAGCTCTTTGTGTAAATTCTCCGGGTTTGGCTAACCTGGCACCTGCATCAATGCAGGCATTGATGATTTGTTCCTGTATATAGGGAGAACCGTGGCAGGAAATTTCAACCACATTTTCACCAGTGTAGGATGTGGGTTGCTTAAAAAGAGAAATCACCACCTCGTCTAATATCTTATTCTTTTCTTTTAAATAGCCAACATGAAGGGTATGGGAAGGTTCAGCTTTTAAGTTTTTTGAGGGGAACAGTTGATTTATTATGTCAATTGCCTTACTACCACTCAGGCGGATAACGCCAATAGCGCCTACACCGGGTGCAGTTGCCAGCGCCACAATTGTATCATCCCACCGTGTAAGCTTCCCCAGCATGGTAAATTATTTTGTCAAAAATAATTGATTTGAATTATATGCCGGGAAAGCAAACGGTATTATAACAAGGCCTTGGTTATTAATTCTTCGTCGGTCTCTGAACGCTTTACTACTGCATATTTTTTTACTCCGTTAATCATCATCTCATCCAATACGTCAATTAAGTTTTTATAGGTGGATTTTTTACCGGGTTTTATGATGATTACCAGGTCATGTAATTTTCTTTTTTCGGAAATAATTTTCTTTTGTTTTTGAATAATAAGATTGCGTAAAGAGGCTGGCATATTCAAATCGGCCTTTTCTATAAGAGAATTCGGTTGTCCGTCTCCTTCATATACAATTACTTTATTATCCACATCGGGCATTACGGTTAATACCATCTTTTTTGATACCTTAAGTGAATCGGTAATATTATCGTTTACGGGCATATTTAATTTTAGTGCGGCGGGTTTGCTCATTGTTGTAGTAAAAACAAAAAAAGTAATAAGCAGGAATCCCAAATCTACCATTGGAGTCAGGTCAACCCGCACTGCTTTATTTCCATAACTACTACTCTTGCAGGAGGTTTCTAATTGAGCCATAACAAATGGTTTATAATAAGATTTATTTGACACTGCTTTCCATAAAAAAACCCTCCGTTTTTGGGGAGGGTTTAAACAATGTTTATAAAGCAATATTATTCGCTCTGAACAATAAAAGTAATCGGTTGCTTACGATATGCTTTTACCTTGCGGCCGTTTTGTTCTGCGGGAGTCCACTTAATGCCTTTTTTATCGGTTTGACGGATAACTCGCATCGCCTCGTCTTCCATACCATAACCGTGGTTGGTTATGGCTTTTACATCGCTGATGTTTCCTTCTCTGTCCACCACAAATTCAACAATTACCTGGTACTGTCCGTCTGGTGCACCTTTTTCACCGGGAACATCTGCATTCAGGTTTCTTTCCAGGTATTTTTTCCATGCTCCCACTCCGCCGGGAAAATTTGCTTCAATTTCTACTTTGGTAAAAATAGTATTGTCATCTTCCACAGGTGCTTGTACAACCTGGGTGGCTTCTTCTACTTTAGGCGGGTTTACAACATCAGATTTAATACCTTCCTGGTCAATGGCTCCTATGGTTTTATCAGTTAAATCTTCCTGCTCCTTTACTTCATCTTCTTTTTTAACTTCCTGGTCTTCTACAATTTTAGGAGGGGTAAATTTAGTGATTTCAATTTTAGGAGGCTCCTGCTTAGGTGGCGGTGGCGGCGGTGGCTCTACTTTTTGCTCTTCCTGTTGATCTATTTTTTGAAGACTTACATCTTCAACAATTACAGCGGCTTTCTTTTTGTTTGACCCGATGCTTTTTGCCAGCACAGAACCAAAAATAATAACCAAAGCTGCGACGGCAGTTATGATTAACGCAACTGCCAGGCGCTTGTTATATTGCCTGCGTAATTCGTACGCACCATACTCTTTATTCCTTCCTTCAAAAAGAATGTCGAGCAAATCTGTGCTTAATATTTTGTTAACTTCCATCTGATTAGTTTTTTAAAAAAGATGCATTTCAAATAAAATTCCATACAGAAACCTTATTTTGCTGTTCCCTCCGTGGTCTTAATTAACATGTTTTCTACCTCTGAAATTTTCACCAGCGCATATTTTTTTACGCCGTTGATTGTCATCTCATCAATTATATCCACCGTATTTTTAAAGTTTGATTCCTCATTGGGCTTAATAACAACTACCAAGTCGTTGTCTGCGCTAGCTCCTAATTTCTGTTTCTTTTCGATAATTATATCTCTAATCCCTTTTGCATCTCCGCTTGATTTACCGAAAATGGCGGATTTGAAATTTGAGCCGTCATCCGCAAGTTTCCCTTCATAATAATAAATATGGTCGTTTTTGGAAAGCATGATCGTCAAAGCTCCGGACTCTTTGGCCTTGTTTTGGTCTTCTGATTTAACTGTATCATCCGGCATATTGAGCTTCATTGCTGTGGGCGAACTCATTGTGGTAGTGAATATAAAAAACGTAATCAGCAAAAAACCCAAGTCAACCATTGGCGTAAGGTCAACCCTGGTAGAAAGCTTTTTACTTTTTTTAACACCTGGTCCTTTTTTATGACCACCTCCACCACCCCCGGTATCTATATCAGCCATAACAAATAGTTTTTAATAAATTTAATTATTTTTTGTCTTTTTTACCACTACTTCTTGCATCATACAAATAGGTACCTGATGGTGCATTTTCCGGCATTGTAATAAGCTTAAAATTATAAATACCGTTTTTGGTAAATGCATCCAGTACATTTATGAAAGTAGGATAATTAGCATCATTATCTCCTTTAAGCATCACGTTTTTGGGTTTTACTCCACTATTAATGGCAAGTAGGGTAGCTATCCAGTCTTTTAACTCGTTATTAACAGAATCCTGGACAGGGATACCTGGTTGCTGAACTCTTTGTAATTCTTCTTTTGATTTGCTTCCAAGGCTCTTTAGCATCGTAAAGGGAACTCCTATACCAGACTCCATTGCCTTATTTAAAGTTCTTATTTCATTATCAGTCAAACCAATACCTCTATCTGCATTAAGTTTATCGAACAACGCTTTCTTTTTTTCAACATCATCATAAGTTACAAAAACCCTTCCGCCTTTGTCAAAGGTTACCAAGAATGCATCTTTTGTAGGAATCGTATCGGAAGACACTGATTTTGGAGTTTCCACTTTTGCTGCTTCATCGGGCTTAAACTGGGTAGCCAACATGAAGAATGACAAAAGCAAAAATGCCACGTCGCAAAATGCGGTCATATCTACCCATGTACTTTTCCGGGGAATCTTAACTTTTGGCATTATTTAATATTTAAAAAATTTACAATAAGACACAAATTCTGCTTATTTCCATAAGCGGAATAATGATTACTTATATAATGATGCAAAACTTTGAGTTAATGTAAAACCTGATTCATCAATACCATAAGTGATAGCATCAATTTTGGTAGTAAAGATGTTATACATTACCAGGGCAAATGCGGAAGTAGCGATACCGGTTGCTGTATTATACAGGGCCTCTGAAATACCAATCGCCAATTGGGCTGCAGCACCGGAACCACCTTCAGCACCCAATGATGCAAATGATTTAATCATACCCATTACCGTACCTAACAAAGCCACCAGGGTAGCCAGAGAAGTAATGGTAGAAAGAAACACCAGATTTTTTTCTAACATAGGTAATTCAAGGGCAGTAGCTTCTTCTACTTCTTTTTGAATGGCCAGTACTTTTTGCTCTGTAGTAAGTTCTTTATCTTCAATCATTTCTTTGTAGCGACGCAATCCGGCTTTCATTACATTACCAACGGAACCTTTTTGTTTATCGCATTCAGCTAACGCAGCATCTACATTTCTGTTGGCTAAATGATATTGCACTCTACGTACAAAGTCACTAACTGAACCCGAACCAGTTGCCTTGGATATCGTTATAAATCTTTCGATAGAAAAAGTAATTACCATAAGGAATAAACCGATTAACACCGGAACCAGTATTCCTCCTTCGTACATACGATGCCATGCATCTTTTGGATGCAAATGGGTAGGCCAAAAACCACCTGCAGGATCTGGCTTTTCAAAATAAGAAGGATCTCCAAGAATAAAGCGCCAGATTAGATAACCGGCAACAATACACACAACAGGAGCTATAATACTAATAGCATTACCTGATTTTTTTGGTTGAACAGACGTTCCACTTTTTGCAGTTGGTTTAGTTTCAGCCATGATTTTCTGTTTTTTTAATGTTTGCTAATAGAATAGTTGTTATCAAAATAATAAACGGACTGCAAGTTTAAGTTTTTTTTTTCTGAACAAGCAACCCATCCAGTACTTTTTAAATTGAAATGGCACAAGTTAGGGAAATAATTGAAAGCAACAAGTCTGATAATTTACTTTTTTCTTTTTAATATCTTATTTTTTTAAACCATAATTCCAATTTTGCCTACCCTTGTTTGCACTTTTTTATTGCATAACTGCTGTTACAAATATTTAACGTATTTTTCACCATTAAATAAAATAATAGTAATGAGAAAACTAACAAAAAGGCCTTTAACAGCAATTCTGTTTTTATTGTTTTTTTCATGTAAAGTAATTTTAGCTCAAAACAAACAAATACCTGTAACAGGTACAGGTAATACCACTTCTACAACAAGTACCGGATCTTCATCTTCAAAAAGCGGACCTAAACCTTATTCGGAAGTAATTACTGATAAAGCTCAATCCCGCTTTGGATTATTTGCCGTTCATAAAGTAGAGGATAGATGGTTTTTTGAGATACGCGATTCTCTTTTAGGAAGAGACTTTTTAATAGTAAACCGTATTGCAAAAGCGCCTGCGGATTTACAAAATGGGTTTATTGGCTATGCGGGCGATGAAATTGGAGAAAACGTTATCCGCTTTGAAAAGGGGCCAAACAATAAAATTTTCATCCGCACTATTTCTTATTCTACCTATGCAAAAGATTCTACCAAACCAATGTATAAATCGGTAATGCGTTCCAACATACAGCCCATTGCTGCGGCTTTTGATATTAAAGCTTTTTCTAAAGACAGTACGGGTTCGGTAATTGACTTAACTGATTATATAAATGGGGATAATGATATTCTCTTTTTTGAACCGTTTTTCAAATCTGCGTTACGAATCGGCTCTCTGCAATCAGATAAATCCTATGTAGCGGATGTGAAATCTTTTCCCATGAACACGGAGATAAAAACCATAAAAACTTATGCTAAAAGTTTAGCTCCTGCAATTCCGGGGACTTTTTTTGCAGCTCCTCCCTCTGGTAATGTAACTTTTGAACTAAACAGTTCAATAATCTTGTTATCTAAAAATGTTATGAGGCCGCGTTTTTATGATGATCGTGTGTCTTATCTCACAACAGAATTTACTGATTTTGATGCGGATCCTCAAGGTGTAAAGGATATCAGCTTGATAACAAGGTGGAGATTGGAGATAAAGCCGGAGGATACAGCTAAATTCAAAAGAGGAGAATTGGTAGAACCCATAAAGCCAATTGTTTATTATATTGATCCCACCACCCCTAAAAAATGGGTTCCTTATTTAATTCAGGGGGTAAATGATTGGCAAAAAGCGTTTGAAAAAGCGGGGTTCAAAAATGCCATTTTTGCCAGGGAGGCACCCACAAAGGAAGAGGATAGCACCTGGAGTTTGGAAGATGCCCGATACTCTGCCATCGTTTATAAACCTTCTGTTGTAGCGAATGCCTCCGGCCCGCATGTACATGACCCCAGAAGTGGTGAAATACTGGAATCTCACATAAACTGGTATCATAACATTATGCATTTATTTCGTAATTGGTATCTTATCCAGGCTTCTCCAAGTGATCCGCGGGCAAGAACCGCAAAATTTGAAGACTCATTAATGGGGCAATTAATTCGCTTTATATGTTCTCATGAAGTGGGGCACACTTTAGGACTGCCTCATAATATGGGTTCATCGTCTTCTGTACCTGTAGAAAAATTAAGAGACAAGGCCTGGGTAGAGGCTAACGGACATACTCCTTCTATTATGGATTATGCCCGTTTTAATTATGTAGCGCAACCGGAAGATAAAATAGGCCCGGCAGGCTTATATCCTCGTATAGGTGATTATGATTTATGGAGTATTGAATGGGGATATAAACCGGTTTTGGATAAAACAGAAACAGAAGAAAAAGCAATTTTAAATGAATGGGTAAAAGAAAGGTTTAGCAATCCCCGTTTACGTTTTCTTCATATAGACGGTGTGGATCCGAGAGCTCAAATAGAATGCCTGGGTGATAACGTTATGAAGGCAAATGAATATGGCATAAAAAATTTAAAATGGATATTGCCTCAATTGCCTGCATGGTTAAATGAAAGAGGGGAATCGTATGAAGCTTTGAGTGATGTGTACAATGATCTTGTAAACCAGTTTAACCGATATTTGAACCACGCCTCAACTCATATTGGCGGAATTTATACAGATTATAAAACCACTGAGCAACCGGGCAATGTATATACCGTAGTGCCCAAAATCTTGCAAAAGGAGGCATTGGCTTTTATACAAAAAAATTTATTTGAAACTCCTTATTGGCTGCTGAATAAAAATATATTAGACAAAATTTCCACACCACAGGCCGAACGTATTAATTCTATTCAAGACAATGTGATGGGAAGCTTGTTAAGTGTAACCAGGCTGAGTCGTATGGCTGTAGAGTCAAACAGAGACAATGTTAATGCGTATAGAATGGATGAATTTATTGATGATTTAAAAAAAGGTGTGTGGAGTGAATTGACTACCCAAAAGCCGACGGATGCTTATCGTCGTTTTGTTCAAAAAGCATTTGTGGAAAGATTGATTAATATTATTAATCCTTCTTCTGCTCCCATAACGGGAGGAATTTCTATAACCATCAGTTTCGGCCCTGTGGTAGATAGCAGAAAAACAGATGTTATTTCTGTGGCTAAGGGCTCTCTCCGCTCTTTACTGGCAGAAATAAAAAGAGCTATCCCAACTACAACGGACAAGCTCACTCGTTTTCATCTGCAGGATGTAGCTGAAAGAATTGACAAGGCACTAAACCCACGATAAATGAAGAAATAAACATTTTTTTAAATTAACTATTCGAGCCCAATGGCAAGGCCATTGGGCTCGTGTTTTAATATCCTCTACAACTTAATTTAATTCTGTTTTGAGGTAAACGGCAGTATGACTGCTTTTTACTTTCAATAATTCTTCGGGCGTTCCTTCAAATAAAATTTCTCCACCACCATCACCTCCCTCAGGACCCAGATCTATAATGTGATCGGCAACTTTTATTACATCCATATTATGCTCAATTACCAAAACGGTATTCCCTCTATCTACTAATTTATTAAGTACATCCAACAAATGCTGAATATCTTCAAAATGTAATCCGGTTGTTGGTTCGTCTAAAATATAAAAAGTTTTGCCGGTATCTCTCTTAGAAAGCTCGGTTGAAAGTTTAACTCGCTGTGCTTCGCCTCCGCTCAAGGTCACCGCTGATTGACCCAACGTGATATAACCCAGGCCCACTTCTTCTAACACTTTTATCTTTCGATAAATATAGGGTACATTTTGAAAAAACTCCACGGCTTCTTCTACAGTCATGTCTAATACATCGCTTATGGATTTTCCCTTATATCGAATTTCTAATGTTTCCCGGTTATATCTTTTACCCTGGCATTTTTCGCAATGCACATATACATCTGGTAAAAAATTCATTTCAATAACTCTCATTCCTCCACCCTCGCATACATCACATCTTCCGCTTTTTACATTAAACGAAAAACGACCGGCGTTATATCCCCTGATTTTTGCTTCTGGAACTGCCGCAAATAATGTTCTGATATCTGTAAAAAATCCACAATATGTTGCGGGATTGCTTCTTGGCGTACGACCAATCGGACTTTGATCAATCTCAATTACTTTATCAATATGCTCCAACCCTTTAATGGATTTGTATTCCATGGGTACCGTTTTAGAACCATAAGCATGATGGCTGAGTATGGGATAAAGTGTTTCGTTAATTAATGTTGACTTACCGCTACCGCTTACACCGGTTACCACAATAAATTTTCCTAAAGGGAATGTAGCAGTTACTTGTTTTAAATTATTTCCTTTTGCTCCTTTAATCTCAATAAACTTACCGTTACCTTTCCTTCTTTCTTTTGGAACAGCGATATGCCGGTGACCATTTAAATAAGAAGAGGTAAGTGTGTTTAATCTAAGTAATTCTTTAGGTTCTCCTGAAGCAACAATACGACCTCCGTGAAATCCGGCCCTGGGTCCGATATCAATTAAATGGTCAGCACTCATCATAATATCTTTATCATGCTCTACCACCAATACGCTGTTACCAATATTTCTTAAGTTTTTTAATGCTTCAATTAAGCGATGATTATCCCGCTGGTGTAATCCTATACTTGGCTCATCAAGTATATATGTAATTCCCTGTAGCTGTGAACCAATTTGAGTAGCCAGGCGTATGCGCTGTGATTCACCGCCACTTAATGTTCTTGAGGGACGATTTAAAGTAAGATAGGTTAGCCCTACATTTAATAAAAATTGTAATCGCTCTCTTATCTCTTTTAATACATCTTTTGCAATGACTGTTTGTTTATTATTAAATCGCAATTCAATTCCGTCGAACCATGCGGCAAGGTTATCTAAATTCATATTACTGAGCTCGGCAATATTTCTATTATCTATCCGAAACCATAAACTTTCTTTCTTTAATCTTGCTCCCTTACAGCTATGGCATATTGTTAACGTCATAAATTGTTGAACCCATTCTCTCAGGGTTTCTGTACTATGCGGAGAAATAAACCATCTTTTCAGCATTGAAATAATTCCTTCATAACTTCCTGTGTACTCATGCGGAACTGTTTCATCATTTGCATCTACCTCTAAAGACGGATTAATGTCTTTGTCGCCAAACAGCAACAAATCCAGGTGTGCCTTTGACAAATTTTCTATTGGTGTATCTAACTTAATCTTATACTTTTTAGCAAAGTTTACTACCTGGTTAAATACACTGGCATCTCTTTCTTCACCCAACGGCGCAATTCCTCCTTCTTTTATACTCTTTGATTTATCCGGCATCACTTCATCCATGTTTATTGTGTAAACGTTGCCTAATCCTTTACAGGTACTACAAGCACCGTAAGGAGAGTTAAATGAAAATGCGTTGGGGGACGGTTCTTCGTAACTAATGCCGGTATCTTCACACATCAATTGTTTACTGTATTGAATCGGCTTCGTCTCATCATCGTTTAATAACAAAAACATTAACTCTTTACCCATTTTTAATGTTTGCTGCACACTTTGACTTATCCGAACTTTAAAATCATCTTCAACTTTCAAACGATCAATTACCAATTCAATATCATGAATTTTGTAACGATCTACCTGCATTTTGGGAACCAAATCTTTTACCTGCCCGTCAATTCTGACTTTTACAAAGCCTTTTTTTCTTACATCTTCAAACAGTTCCCGGTAATGTCCTTTTCTACCACGCACCAGGGGAGCTAATAAACTGATTTTTTTACCATAAAAACGTTTAAAAATATTTTCTACAATCTCTTCCTCGCTCCACTTAACCATTTTTTTACCGGTATTGTAACTGTAGGCCTCCCCTATTCTTGCAAAAAGCAATCGCAAAAAATCATACACTTCCGTTACAGTTCCAACAGTGCTCCGGGGATTTTTATTGGTAGTTTTTTGCTCAATAGAAATTACGGGAGAAAGGCCGGTTATTTTATCTACATCCGGTCTTTCCATATCACCTACAAATTGCCGGGCATACGCCCCAAATGTTTCCATATAACGACGCTGTCCTTCTGCATAAATGGTATCAAAGGCAAGCGATGATTTTCCACTGCCACTAATGCCTGTTATTACTACCAATTTGTTTTTAGGTATGGTTATATCAATATTTTTCAGGTTATGAACTCTTGCACCAAACACCTCAATCCTATCGAGATGGGTATTTAACTCCGTTTGGGGAATTGCATTTTGTTTATTTTTTTCTCCCTTAGACATGATTTATTAAAAAAGAATGGCGAAGATACTAACAAACCCTTACTGTACAGGCTCTTGCTTAAGGGAATTAATGACATTTCCTTATTTAAAAATATTGCACGAACTTTACGAATATAATGAGGGTTAGATTTTGACCATTTTATAATCTCAAACACTAAATATATGAAACAGCCCAAAACTATTATTATCTCGTTTGCCTCTCTAGTACTTGTGCTTACTGCCTGTCAAGATACTAAAAAAGCTACCAAAGGGGCCGTTATCGGAGGTACAGGTGGAGCTATTATTGGAACAATTATCGGTAATGCTGCTGGCAATAAAACAATGGGGACTATTATAGGGGCAGCTGTGGGTGGAACTGTAGGGGCGGTAATTGGTCATAAAATGGACAAACAGGCTGAGGAAATAAAAAAAGAAGTTCCTAATGCAAAAGTTGAAAGAGTGGGAGAAGGAATTGTAATTGAATTTAGCAGTAAAATTTTATTTGGTTTCGATAAAAGTGATTTAACACCGGAGGCAAAGAGAAGCCTGGGTGATTTGGTAACGGTACTAAAAAAATATCCTGATACAAACATTGAAATACAAGGGCATACTGACGATAAGGGCACGGTAGAATATAACCAGGATTTATCTATAAAAAGAGCCTCCACTGTTTCTTCTTTTTTAAATGCAAATGGTATAAGCATTCAACGGATTACGATAAAAGGCTTTGGCGAAACAGCACCAAAATATAGTAATGATACGGAAGATGGCCGTACTCAAAATCGCCGTGTAGAATTTTTAATTACCGCAAATGAAAAAATGAAAGCTGATGCTAAGAAAGAAGCTGAAAAAAACGGGAATAAATAAAAACGTCAGAAATAATATAAGCAAGCAACTTTAACTATATCAAAAAGGCCTGCCTGATTTAACAGACGGGCTTTTTTATTATTCTAAAAATTACTCAGGCAATTGGGTATATAAAAATCATTTGTTTCTCACTCATACCGCAATGCAACAATGGGGTCTAATTTACCTGCTTTAACGGCAGGATATAACCCGGCTAATAATCCAACCGTAGAACATATAAATATACCAACAGCTACCCAACTCCAGGGCATAATAAATCCTGTTTTAAAAACAAATATTCCTGCTATATTTCCCAATATCACCCCAAGTAGTACTCCAATTACAGCACCGAATAAACAAATAAGTATGGCTTCTGACAAAAATTGTAACCGAATGCTCCTTTTTGTTCCACCAATAGCTTTTACCAGGCCAATTTCTCTGGTACGCTCATTAACAGAAACCAGCATTATATTCATAAGTCCAACAGCAGCACCAAATAACGTAATCATGCCTATGATAAATGCTGCCACTCTTACAATTTTTAAAAGATTTTTAAACACTTCTACTAAGCTATCGCTTCTATCAACATAAAAATTCTCTGCCTCCTTCAATCCTAGTTTTCGTATTGTACGAAAATAACCAGTAGCCTCACTGATGGCTGCATCCATTTGTTCAAACTCGTTAACGTTAACGGCAATACTATATGATGAATTGGAATTTTTATAATTACGTCTTACATTATTTACGGAAGTAATAATTATATTATCCAGACTGAGTAAGCTACTGGCTCCTCTTGATTTTAGTACTGCAATAACACGATAAGGAACCCCGTCAATACGTACCACGTTTCCTACCGCTCTTTGTACATTGTTATCGAATAGTTTCTTCACCATATCACTACCCAATATTGCTACGTTACGACCACTCTCTAAATCAAGGGAAGTAAAATTTCTACCTACATCAATACTGTACCCGCTGCATAACAAATAATTCTCATCCCCTCCAATTATCCTGACATTGGGATTTGTTTTCTTATCCCTGTAAAATACCTGACTTGTATTATTTCCAAATTTTGAAATTCCTACCGCAGCCGGAAATACATATTGTTTTTTAAACGCATTGGCTTCTTCCCATGTAATAACTTTACCCAGATTAGAAGATTTTTCTCTTAAACTGGTTTTACTTCTTTTCTTCAAATCCCCACCGCCACCGCCAAAACGAAATACTCTTTCTTTAAAACGCAGGCTAAAAGTATTAGCCCCCATTATGGAAAAGTTTTCGTACAAACTCTGATTCATTGATTCAATAGCTGTAATAATACCAATCAGCGCCATTATACCAAAGGCAATAATAGCTACTGTTATACCCGTTCGTAACCGATTGGCTTTAACTGTGAGAAAAGCAATAGCTAAAATATCTCTAAACTTCATAAAAGCATTTCTACCCTAAAAATACAAGAAGCTTATTGTTTGATAAAAAAAAATACATGGGCGGGTTACAATACATGAAACCAGTCGAGCAAAAAGCTATTTGGGAAAATCCCCAAGAGGATAATTAATGTGGCTGTAAAAACCAATAAACCTTTATAACTTGATGTAACATCAACAGCGTCAGCGCTTCCTTCTTTGAAATACATGGCCTGTATTATTCGAAAATAATAATAAACACTAACCGCTACACACAGCATAGCAATTATTAGCAAGGGAATATAGGTACCGGATTTAATAGCCGCAGCTAACATGTAATATTTGCCTAAAAAGCCTGCTGTTAACGGAATACCGGCAAGAGATAACAAAAAAATAGCGGTTAAAAAAGCTACCAAAGGCTGCTGTTTTGCCAGTCCGTTAAACCCATCAAAAGTATAATCTCTCATTTTTATTAATACAGCAAAAATTCCAATCGTAGCCAAACAATATGCTGCCGAATATAACAAAATACCTTCCTTGGCAAGTGAATTAACTGAATAAACGGCAAATAACATAAATCCGGCTTGTGAAATACTGGAATACGCCAGCATACGCTTTACACTTTGTTGAAAAACTGCGGTAACATTACCAATTATCAAAGTTGCGCCAATGATGATAGCAATAGTAAATTGCCAATGATCAGTCATTACCCCGAAAGAAACTTCAAACAACCGCACAAATGCAATAAAGCCCGCCGCTTTAACAACGGTTGCCATAAAAGAAGTAAATACGGTGGGTGCACCATCATACACATCCGGCGTCCAGAAATGAAAAGGAGCAGCAGATACTTTAAATGACATTGCAATAGCCAGAAATATAAGCCCGATAGAAATCATTACCGGCAATTTAGGCGTTGCAATCGGGGGCATTTCTAATCCAAAAGTCCCCTTGGCCCCATATATAAATGCAATGCCCATCAACAAAATACCGGTTGAGAAAGCCCCCATCAGAAAATATTTTAAAGAAGCTTCGTTGCTCTTAAGATTTCTTTTATCTGCCCCGGTAAGAATATACAGGGGAATTGAAATAATTTCAATGCCAAGAAATAAAATCAGAAAATTATTGTAAACAGATACGATACCCACCCCGCACAATACAAAAAACAACAGGGCAAAATACTCATATACATGGTTCCCTACTTTTTCAATATCCCTCCCCGTTAGTAAAAGATAAAGTAAAGTAGAAACCAAAGCTATCGTTATAAAAATTAATCCAAAACTGTCATAACGTAATAACCCATTAAAATCCGAATTAATAAAAACCTTATGATGCAAATCAAAATAATTAGCAATAAGCAACGCTACCACTCCTGCTATAGCAATAAACTTTGCTTTGCTTTTGCTGGCAATAAATAGCCCACTAAACATCATTACCACTCCCCAAATTGCTGATAAAACAATTACATTCATATAAATACTTTGCGCTTTTCTTTATTTAAATACACCCACCAGACTATCAACAGACGCCTGTGTTAATTCGATCATAGGCTTTGGATATATCCCCATTGAAAAAATTAAAATTACCACTACTGATAAAATCAACTTTTCATTCCAATTGATATCAACGCCGTTTTCTGTAACACGATTGGTATTTCCATAAAATACTTTTTGAATCATGTTTAATGTATAGATAGCAGCCAGGATAATGCTGATTCCCGCTATTACGGCGTACCATACGTTGAAATGGTATAAACCACTAAACATTAAAAACTCTCCTACAAAAGCATTGGTTAAAGGCAAAGCCACATTTGCCAACGCTACAATTACCAGCAACATTGCGAGTACGGGAGCCTTTTGTGCAATGCCTCCCAGTTCGCTCATTTTTCGGGTGCCAAATTGCCGTTCAATCAATTCTACCACAACCCACAAACCAATAATATTGATACCATGATTAAACATCTGGATCATCACTCCTTGTGTACCCGTGCTATTCCCCGCAAAAAGGGTAGCACACATCAATCCAATATGTGCAATAGATGAATAAGCTACCAATCGTTTCAAATCGTCCTGTACCATTGCAATACAGGAAGCATAAATCATTCCCACAACAGAAAATCCAATTATGATATTATCGTATTGATGGGCTGTTTTAGGGAAAACGGGTAACAACCATCTTATCACCGCAAACAAACCCATTTTAACCATAATACCACTTAACACCATAGTTGTAGCTGTGGGCGATTGCTCGTAAGTGTCCGGCTGCCAGGTATGAAAAGGGAAAATGGGCATTTTAATAGCGAATGCTGGAAAAAACATCCAGAACAAAATATCCTGAGCCCTGTCCGTTAATTGGATTTTATATATAGAAGATAAACTAAAAGACTTATCCGGATTAATAAAATATAAATACAAAATGCCGATAAGCATAATTAATGACCCAAGAAAGGTATAAACAAAGAATTTAAACGTAACGGGTATTCTTCTTTCCCCACCCCATTTACTACATAAAAAATAGGCAGGTACTAATGCCAACTCCCAAAAGAAATAAAATAATAATAAATCAGTGGCCAGAAATACACCCATTAAGCCGGTTAGTGACAATAGCATTAAACCATAAAACTGGTTAGAGTCTTTATAAGTTGATTTATTAGTAGCAACAAAAATTACCGGGAAAGCAATAGCTGTCAGCAGTGTTAGCATACGGCCCATACCATCCAGCCCTAAAGAAAAAGAAGAACCTAAATCGGGCAACCATTCTTTTGAATACACACTGTGATAGTTATCCTGGTGTATTAAACTCCATATGGAAACTACCAGCGTTGCTAATGAAGCAACCAATGCCCACGTCTTCACACTTTTTTCATTTTTAATAAAAAAAGCTACCACACCGGTAATTAATGGAATTAATATTAATAACAATGCTAACATAAATATCTTTCAAAATTTAACTAACAAACAATTGAACAATCATTAAAATAATTGTCCCTAATACCATCAACAGAATATAGCTGCCTACTTGTCCACTTTGTAATAAGCGCAACTGGCGACTGGCATATTGCACCCCAACTCCAATACCATTTACAAATCCATCAATTCCGGATTTTTCAATAACGTTATTGAAGAATGTAGAAATAGCTTTTAATGGCTTGCCAATGATAGCATCGTACAACTCGTCAACATACCATTTGTTGGCCAATACTTTTCCTAGTCCTTCTGCCTCTTGTAACTCTGGCTTTTTGCTGAAACGATTGACAGCATAAACAATAGCGATCAATGCCAGTATAACTGAAGCAGCCATTAGCCCAATTTCTTTTGTATGATCCAATGCATGTTCTTTCTTAACTAATTCTTCTGACTGAGCAAAGATGGGTGACAAGAAATGTTCCAATGAATGTGCATTTTCTGCAAACACTTTTGGTATTCCAACCAAACCACCCATAACAGCCAGTACCGCTAATACAATTAAAGGAATGGTCATTGCTGCAGGACTTTCATGCAGGTGATGTTCCTGTTTCTCAGTACCACGGAAAGTTCCCAGGAAAGTAGATGCATATAAACGGAACATATAAAAAGCTGTCATCATAGCGCCAGCCACACCAATTATCCAATAAACCGGGCTTGCTTCATAAGCTGCCGCTAATATTTCATCTTTAGAAAAGAATCCACTGAACGGAGGAATACCTGCAATGGCGATACACCCTAATAAGAAAGTAAGATGCGTGACAGGTAATTTCTTTTTCAATCCACCCATGTTACGGATATCCTGCTCATGATGCATGGCATGAATTACTGAACCGGCACCGAGGAACAACAGGGCTTTAAAGAAAGCATGCGTCATTACATGAAATACAGCCCCGGTATAAGCTCCCACACCCAAACCAAGAAACATATACCCCAGCTGACTTACGGTAGAGTAGGCCAATACTTTTTTAATATCGTTTTGTTTGATGGCGATAGTGGCAGCGAGAATAGCGGTAGCCAAACCAACTATTGCCACAACTGATTGTGAAACCGGCGCCAATGTATAAAGCACATTACTTCTGGCAATCATATAAATACCGGCAGTAACCATCGTAGCAGCATGGATTAATGCAGATACGGGTGTTGGACCAGCCATCGCATCGGGCAACCAGGTGTATAAAGGTATCTGTGCACTCTTACCCGTGGCACCAACAAAAAGTAATAAGGTAATACCGGTTAATACTGCCACTGAAATTCCATTTGCTTTAGAAAATACTTCCCCAAAGCTGGTGGAACCAAATTGCTGTATCATCCAGAACACTGCTAACAGGAAACCTAAATCACCAATGCGGTTCATGATGAAAGCTTTTCTGGCGGCGTTGTTATAATCCGTATTCTTAAACCAGTAACCAATGAGTAAATAAGAACAAAGTCCCACGCCTTCCCAACCGATGAACATAATTACATAGTTACCGCCTAATACCAGCAGCAACATGGAGAATATGAACAGGTTGAGATAAGCAAAATATCTGGCAAAATGAGCATTGCTTTCTTCGTGCATATAAGCAGTGGAATACAGGTGAATTAAAAACCCAACACCGGTAATGATCAACAAGAATAAAGAGGACAATGCATCTACCTGGAATTCGAATGGAATTGAAAGTGTACCAGCTGAAATAAAATCAAACAGCTTAACTACTTCATGATTACCGCTTTTCACGCTCATGAAAATATAAACACTCACAGCAAAAGAAATCAGTAATACCCCGCAACCTATTATACTCACCAAAGTCTTACTTAAAAAATTTCTTCCCAATCCATTGATCAGAAAACCAACCAATGGAAGCAATGGAACCAGCCAGATGTAATTTAAAACGTTGTTCATATCAAGGATGTCGGATGTCGGATGAAAGATGTCGAATTCGTTAAATTATAAATCAGACATCATAAATCATACATCTTTAATGTTTCAACCTGTTTAAAAAATTTATATCAATCGAATGCGTATTTCGATACATCATCACAATAATAGCCAGTCCCACACTTACTTCGGCAGCGGACACTACCATAATAAAAAACACAAATAACTGTGCATCAGTACCTACGTTAGTGGCCGGGTTGGTTTGCAGCACATTTAAATGATGCATTTTTGAAAAAGCAACCAGCAAAAGGTTTACTGCATTTAGCATTAACTCAATACACATAAAAATGATGATGGCATTGCGGCGTGTTAACACACCAACCACACCAATACAAAACAGCGCTAACGCAAGAAATATGTAATAATTAATCGGCATAAGCCCCTCCATCTCCCCCAAAGGGGGAACTTTTAATTGTTTATTTATTAGAACTTACCTCCTCTTTAAGCCCCTCCTTTGGAGGGGTTGGGGAGGCCTAATCTCCTTTCTTTCCAATCACCACAGCTCCTACCATTGCACTCAAAAACAACACACTGCTTATTTCAAAGGGTAATACATATTCATTAAACAAGGCTTTACCTAAGTTCTGGATCAATCCAATATTCCCCTCTCCCATTTGCACTTGTTGTGTATCCGAACTTTTTAAAGCAGCCACAAAAACCAGCATCAAACAACCTCCTGCTACTACACCGGCTACTTTCAACCATTTGTTTTTCTGTGGCTCTGTATCGGTATTCAAATTCATTAACATAATTACAAACAGGAACAATACCATAATGGCCCCTGCATATACAATCAGGTTAACTATAAACAAAAATTGAGCGTTGAGTAAAATATAATGACCGGAGATAGCAAAGAAAACCACGATGAGCCACAGTACACTGTGCACTGGGTTCTTGCTCAGCACCACCAGTAAAGCACTGGCAATGGCTAATGCACTTAAAATCCAAAACAATATTTCTGTAACGTTCATGTAGCAGTTAATCTTTTATATCCAATTATTGTGTCTATTTCTTTGCACGGTTACCCAATGCTTTTTTATATTCTTCCGGGTCTTCTTTCGGATGCGGAATAAGTAACTCCTCTTTACCATAAATGAAACTGGCACGGTTGAAATTAGACGGCGCAAAAGTCTCACTTAAATAAATTGCATCTTTCGGACAAGCTTCTTCGCACAAACCACAGAATATGCAGCGAAGCATATTGATTTCATATTTAGCCGCATATTTTTCTTCACGATACAAATGTTCTTCGCCGGGTTGCCTTTCTGCCGCTTCCATCGTAATTGCTTCTGCCGGACAAGCCACTGCACACAATCCGCAAGCCGTACAACGTTCACGACCTTCTTCATCACGGTTTAAAATATGTAATCCACGAAACACCGGACTAAACGGACGCTTCTGCTCAGGATAATTGATAGTTGCCTTCTTTTTAAACACGTGACTCATTGTTATGGCCATGCCTTTAAAAATTGCCGGCAAATAGAGCCTCTCTGCCAATGTCATTGGCCTTCTGTCAACTTGCTTCGCTCTTGATGTTAATGCTTGCATATAGCCCCTTTCTAATTCCCCCAAAGGGGAAGGTTTTAATTTTTTTTATTTTACCTGCGACATCAACATTGTCTATCTTCTGTTGCGCTAGCCCTCAACTTGTTGACGGGTCGCTCACTTTTATGTTCTCAATCCTATTCTTCACTTTATCTGTGCTGTTATCCTGAACTTGTTATCTGTGCTGTTATCCTGAGCTTGTCGAAGGATAGCTCAACATTTGCACTTTGTTCACCACGGCTTCGACAAGCTCAGCCTGATGAACTATTTATTCAACCACAACACTACCGCTGCTGTTACCAGCATATTTACCAATGCCAGAGGCAATAATGCTTTCCATCCTAAATTCATCAACTGGTCATAGCGGAAACGTGGAATGGTCCAACGTATCCACATAAACACCAGTACAAAGAAGATGGCTTTTCCAAACAATGCCAATACGCCGATAAGGGCAGCAATGTTCGGTGATAAATTTGCTTCGTTCACGAATGGCATATCATACCCGCCAAAGAATAAAGTAGCCATCACCACACCGCTGATAAACATATTGATGTATTCAGCAAACAAATAAAAGCCCAGCTTCATGGATGAATATTCCTGGTGATAACCAAAGTTCAATTCATTTTCTGCTTCCGGTAAATCAAACGGTGTGCGGTTACATTCTGCCAGTGCACAAACAAAGAACACCAGGAATCCGATGGGCTGGTAAATAATATTCCAGGTATGATTCATTTGCTGCTCTACAATTCCTTTCAGACTTAATGTTCCCGTTATGAACATTAGTGCAATAATAGCAATACCCATCGCCAGTTCATAAGAGATCATTTGTGAAGCTCCACGAATAGCGGCCATTAATGAAAATTTATTGTTGCTTGCCCACCCACCAATCATAATTCCATACACACCCAAACTCACCACACCAAAAATGAAGAGGATGCCAATGTTTACATCAGCAATTTGCAATTCAATGTTTCTTCCAAACAGCTCAATCTTATTTCCCCATGGAATCACCGCACTGGTTAACATCGCCGTCATCATAGCCAGCATGGGCCCGAGTACAAACAAAAATTTATTGGATGTATTTGGAATGATTTCTTCTTTAAAAAACAACTTAATACCATCAGCAACCGGTTGCAATAAACCAAAAGGACCTGCACGGTTGGGGCCTTTTCTATCCTGCATAACGGCTGCTACTTTACGTTCAGCCCAGGTACTGTACATAGCAATGCCCAATGCTACCAGTACCACTACTACAATGAGTACTAATTTTTCTATAATCAATAACCAGTCTATTGCTAATAACATATGATACCCTAAATCCCAAAGGGACTTTTAATTATTGATATTATTTTTCCTGTCCATTATTAAAAATCTCACCTGTTGCCGGACCAGGAATCTTACTTAATTCCACATCTGGCTTGTTTACTTCGCTCACACTGTGAATGTTCATCATCAGTTTGGGTGCATGGCCGTTCATTACTTCCACTACTGTTTCATTTGGTTTTACCAATCCGGGATATTTTCCTTGTGAAATAACAGAATGACGACTAATGTCAGATAATCCTTCAATTACCCAATCGCTTACATTCTTCTTTTCGAAACGACATTCGTTACAAATCCATCCCGTACCCCCTTTACTGCTGTCTTTGATTTCTCCGTATTCATCTTTACGGGCTGTTACACGGAACACTTCATCTCCACGCATCCACAATTGTACTTCACCACAGCATTTATCGCAATTACGATGAGCATCCACAGGCTTGGTAAACCATACACGATTTTTAAACCGAAATGTTTTATCGGTCAATGCACCTACGGGACATACATCAATTACGTTACCGATAAAATCGTTATCCAAACTTTTTTCAATGTAAGTCGCAATTTCTGAATGATCGCCTCTGTCCAATACACCATGAACCCTTTTATTGGTAACCTGGTCAGCTGTAAACACACAACGGTAGCAAAGAATACAACGGGTCATGTGCAGTTGAATATACGGACCAAGATCATGCTTTTTAAATGTTCTCCTGGTAAATTCATATCTCGTTCCTTCTGCACCATGTTCATAACTTAAATCCTGCAAATGACATTCACCGGCCTGGTCGCAAATGGGGCAATCCAGCGGATGATTGATTAATAAAAATTCCACCACGCCTTTTCTTGCTTCCTGTACCACAGGACTGGTAATATTCTCAACCACCATGCCATCCATTACGTTTGTGCGGCAGGAGGCAACTAATTTGGGCATTGGTCTTGGGTCAGCAGCAGAACCTTGTGCCACTCTAACCAAACAAGTACGGCATTTACCACCACTCTCCTTCAACTTGCTGTAATAGCACATTGCCGGCGGAACAACATCGCCACCAATTTTGCGGGCAGCATTCAGGATAGATGTCCCCGGCTCCACCTCAATGGTGATGTTGTCAATTGTTACTTTAAATAATTTCTTTTCTTCAGACATGACTTACAATTCAAAAGTCAAAATTCAAAAGTCAAAACGAGTTGACTAGTTGAAATTCAGACTTTATTAGCGTTTATAATAATGGAAGCAATGATTTTTGAAATCTCATCCGCTTCACTTATTAATTCCAGAACTTTTGCATTTGAAACTTTCATTGTATCCCTGATTAAACAGAGCCAATATTTAGTTTCATTCGCTGATTTAAGTGCAATTGTATAAAACTTTATCCAATCCTTTTTAGAACTTCCGGCTTTCCCTTCAATCACGTTGGCTCCAACAGAAGTTGCACTTCGTATCAATTGTTCAAATAAAGAACTATTTACTTTATCATACTTACATTCCTTAACAAACAATACCACTTCTTTAGAAAAGTAATAACTCCTATGACGAATGTTATAAGGTTTGTCAGGTTCATTCACTTCAAAAGTTTCTGATACATCCATCATTTATCTTTTGAGTTTTTACTTTTTACTTTTTACTTCTCATGCCACCGGTACATGAATCGGGTCTGCATAATGACGCAGGCCGTAATTCTCCGTCAAACATTTATCCGGGTTCAGTACATGCCATTCAAATTCATCTCTGAAATGTCTTATCGCTGCTGCTACCGGCCATGCTGCTGCATCACCTAACGGACAAATAGTATTTCCTTCTATCTTGCGTTGAATATCCCACAGCAAATCAATATCACTCATCTTTCCTTTTCCATTCTCAATATTCCACAATATCTTTTCCATCCATCCTGTTCCTTCACGGCAGGGCGAACATTGTCCGCAACTTTCGTGACGGTAGAAACGAGTCAATGTATAAGTATTTTTCACCACACATTGATTTTCATCCAGTACAATAAATCCACCGCTACCCATCATTGTACCTGTTGCGAAACCACCATCACTTAAACTTTCATAGTTCATATAACGGGTTTCCCCTTTGGCCGTTTTCAATAATAAGTTAGCCGGAAGAATAGGAACAGATGACCCTCCGGGAATACAAGCTTTCAAACGTTTCCCGTTTTTAATCCCACCACAGTATTCATCACTATAAATAAATTCTTCTACGCTGATGGTCATATCAATTTCATATACACCGGGTTTATTAATATTACCACAAGCAGAAATTAATTTCGTACCAGTAGAACGACCTATACCAATTTTCGCATATTCATCGCCACCTAAATTAACAATAGGCACTACCGCTGCTAAAGTTTCTACATTATTCACCACCGTTGGACAACCGTACAAACCTTTTACTGCAGGGAAAGGGGGTTTAAGTCTTGGGTTGCCTCTTTTACCTTCTAACGATTCCAGCAAAGCCGTCTCTTCACCACAGATATAAGCACCGGCGCCCCTGTGAATATAAATTTCACAATCAAAACCGCTACCTAAAATATTTTTACCAAGCCAGCCATTGTTCTTTGCTTCAGCAATGGCTTGTTCCAATATATCAACAATCCATACATATTCACCACGGATATAGATGTAAGTTCTGTTACTACCTATCGCGTAAGAAGATACAATTAATCCTTCAATCAGCAGGTGAGGAATGAATTCCATCAAATACCTGTCCTTAAATGTTCCGGGTTCAGATTCATCCGCATTGCACACGAGATAACGGGGAACGCCTTCCGGTTTGGCAAGGAAACTCCATTTCATACCGGCAGGGAAACCTGCACCACCACGTCCACGTAATCCACTCTTCTTCACTTCTTCCGTCACCTGGTCGGGACTCATGGTCTTTAATGCCTTCTCCACACTGCGGTAACCACCCTCTCTCCTGTACACATCATACAGGCGGATGTTTTCTACATGTGCTTTTTCTAATAATAATTTTACTCCCATTCTGTAAAGTCAAAAGTTAAAAGTCAAAATTCAAAACATTCTTCTCGTTTTTGAATTTTTACTTTTGAATTTCTAATTATTCACCACCGCATTCCTTCTGCACTCTTCAATTATCGCATCCACTTTTTCTTTGGTCAAATGCTCTTTATAAATTTTACCCAACTGCATCATCGGCGCATAACCACAGGCGCCCAAACATTCCACTGTTTTCAAGGTAAACATTCCATCAGCCGTTGTTTCACCGGGTTTAATGCCGAGCTTTTCATAGATATATGCCACAATATTATCACTACCACTAATCATGCAAGGGCCGGTTTGACAAACTTCAAACATGTATTTACCCACCGGCTTTAAATTATACATGCTGTAGAAAGTAGCTACTTCATACACTTCAATCGGCTCAATATTTAATAAAGAAGCTACATAATCCATTGCTTCGCTACTCAACCATCCGCCAAATTCTTCCTGCGCCAAATGCAATACTGGCAACAACGCACTTTTCTGCTTACCGTCAGGATAGCGGGTAATAATGTTTTGTACCTGCTTTAACTTCTCTTCTGAAAATTTTATCATATCAATTCAAAAGTCAAAATTCAAAAGTCAAAAAATGCACATTAAATTATTTTGACTTTTTACTTTTTAATTTTTAGTTTTTATGCGTCCATCTCTCCCGCAATCAAATTTAAACTACTCATAATCACAATAGCATCACTCAACATTGCTCCTTTCACCAACTCCGGGTATGCCTGGTAATAAACAAAACAGGGACGACGGAAATGCAAACGATAAGGCGTACGTCCACCATCACTGATTAAATAAAATCCTAATTCACCATTTGCTCCTTCCACACTATGATATACTTCACCTTTTGGAATATCTGTTTCACCCATGATGATCTTAAAGTGCCAGATCAATGCTTCCATTTTGGTATATACATCTTCCTTCTCAGGTAAATAATATTCAGGAGCATCCGCATGATATACTTCTGCTTCAGCGCCTTTAAATTCTTGCACTTTTTTATAGGCTTGTTCAATGATGCTTAAGGATTGCCACATCTCCTGGTTACGTACTAAAAAACGGTCATAACAATCACCCGTTGTACCAACCGGGATTTCAAATTGTACATCTTCATAAGAAGAATAAGGAGAATGCACCCGAACATCATAATCCACACCGGCAGCACGAAGGTTTGGACCAGTAAATCCGTAATTCAATGCTCTTTCCGCACTGATAGTACCACAACCAATGGTACGCTCCATAAATATGCGGTTACGGGTAAAGAGGTTTTCAAACTCTTTGAGCACTTTGGGATATTCCTTTAAGAATTTTTCGAGTTTCTCAAACGCTGTATTTGTGAAATTCCTTTCAAAACCGCCAATACGCCCAATATTAGTAGTAAGACGGGAGCCACATACTTCTTCATATATTTCATAAATTAATTCACGGTATTGCATCACGTACAGAAAGCCGGTATAAGCACCGGTATCCACCCCCACAATAGAATTACAAATCAAATGGTCGGCAATACGAGCCAGTTCCATGATGATGATGCGTAAATAATCAACCCGCTTGGGAGTTTTAACGCCCAATAATTTTTCACAGGTTAAATGCCATCCCATGTTATTGATGGGCGATGAGCAATAATTTAACCTGTCTGTTAAGGGAGTAATCTGGTACAATGGACGACGCTCCGCTATTTTTTCAAAAGCCCGGTGGATATAACCTACGGTTGGTTCGGCACTCACAATTCGTTCACCATCTAATTCAAGGATATTCTGAAACACACCGTGGGTAGCGGGGTGTGTTGGCCCCAGGTTCAGAGTAGTTGTTTGTTTCTCTATTGAACCTTCCGGTAGTTTTATATGAGGATGCAGTACGTCAGACATGAGCCTCTAACCCCTAAAGGGGAATTTTATTTTTCCTTAAATCCCGGAAGGGACTTAAAGCTTTTTGTTTATAATTAATTTTTATTCCCAACTTTTTATTCATCGTGCATCGTTTCTTGCGTCGCACACTTGTACGTTTTTATCAATATCCAACCATTTCATTGTTACATTGCCGAATTGTCAAATCGTTTAATTAAAACTTCCACCTCTTCCAAACATTTCATCATCCTTATCCACCCTCGTCTGGTCTTCTAACGGAAATTCTTTCCGCATCGGAAAATAATCCATCTCATCTACATTAAGGATACGTTTTAAATTAGGATGACCCACAAAGTTTATCCCAAAGAAATCATAGGTTTCTCTCTCCATCCAGTTAGCCGATTCGTATAATTTGGTGGCAGTATATACATCCGGCTGCTCAATGCTGGTAAACACTTTAAAACGGATACGAACATTATCTGCCAAATTATGTAAGTGATAAACCACCGCTAATTCTCTTCCTTTATTATCAGGGTAGTGCACCGCCTGCAAATCAGTCAAGAATTGAAAACGCAGTTCAGCATCGTCAAAAAGAAATTGCATCACTTTTAAATTCAAATCCTTTGGCGCTTCAAATGTGAGCATTCCATAAGGCTCTGAAAAATCAGTGAGTGCATCACCAAATTTTTCAATCAGCTTATTCTTTATATGTTCGTTTGTCAACATTTCAATTTGAAGATTTGGAAATTTGAAGATTTGAAAATGGCTTCAGGCTTTTAATTGGCACATTGCCAAATTTTCAAATTGTCAAATTACTGTATTCCGTAACTTTCTAATAAGGCTTTATAATGTTCGCTGTTCCTTCTTCTCAATGGTTCGTTATGAATTAACTCCTGTATTCTTATTACTCCATCAATAATTGCTTCTGGTCTTGGAGGGCAACCGGGGACATAAACATCCACCGGGATAATCTGGTCAATTCCCTGCAATACACTGTAAGTATCAAATATGCCCCCGGAGGATGCACAGGCTCCTACGGCAATCACCCACCTGGGTTCAGCCATTTGCAAATACACCTGTTTCAATACCGGACCCATCTTTTTAGCAATGGTTCCCATTACCATTAACAAATCACACTGGCGGGGAGAAAATCCTACCCTTTCACTTCCAAATCTTGCCAGGTCGTAATGCGAGCCCATGGTAGCCATGAATTCAATACCGCAACAAGAGGTAGCAAAAGGCAAAGGCCAGATAGAATTGGCACGGGCCAAACCCACCACGCTTTCCAGTTTGGTAGCGAAAAAACCCTCACCGCTATGTCCTGCTGGCATGGGTGCCACTTGCAGACTATTATTAATATCTGCAGGTATGGGTGTTACATTATATTGAACCGGACGTGACATAAATTCAATTTGATAATTTGACAATGACCTTTGTATAACAAAATCCAGGCTTAATAGTTTCATCGTCTCATTTGCTAATTGGCACATTGCTCAATTATTAATCCTCCCAATCCAAAGCTCCTTTCTTAATGATATAATAAAAACCGGCAAGAAAGAAACTCACAAACATCAGCACGGCGGTAAATCCTCCCCAACCTAACCCTTTAAAAATAACAGCGTATGGATAAAAGAAGATTACTTCCACATCAAATAACACAAACAAAATGGCCACTAAAAAGTACTTGATGGCCATTGGCTGACGGGCATTACCCACCTGCTCAATACCACTTTCAAAATTGGCTAATTTATCGGCTGTTTTGCGTTTAGGCCCCAGCCAGTGTGTTAAGGCCATCATTACCCCCACAAAAAATATGGCAAACAAAAACTGGATACCAATCGGAAAGTAATTCGCAGAAGTACCGGTCTCAGCAGTTGGGTTGGCTACTTGCAATAAGAATAAATCCATAGTGCCTTATTACTAAACCACAAAAATAAGGTAGCAGTGCTGAAAAACAAGAAATTATAAAAACAAATAATCCCCTTTACGAGAGGATTATTTACATTTTAAGTAGTTATAAAATTAAATCGTGAAATGTATAGTTTTTCTTGGGGGTATATTTCCGGCAACCACATTTGCTTTTGTATTAGCGCCATTGGTTTTGGGTTTACCCGGAGACGGGGCAGTTTGTTTTTGAGCTGGTTTACTTAAAGCATCTTTCCAACTTTGTGCCTCTGCATCACCAGGAAACAGGCTTAATATCTTATCACAAAAAGTTACCGCTGTCTGATAATCCTTTTTTACAAAAGTGTAATACCCGACAAAATAACGATACGCCAGTTTTAACTGCGACTTATTATTTAAGCTGTCAAGTGAGCCTATATCAATTATCTTTTGGAAATGAACGTTTGCCATCCCAAGTTCCATTGTAGAATCGATCTTTGAATTAGCAAGAGCTCTTAGATAATAACCATATGTATGATTAGGATATTTTTGCGAATATAAATTTCCTATACTATCACAAACAGTATAAAAGCCGGCATCATAATAAGCCCTCCCTAAATTATACAGATCTACATTCGATGGACTCTTAGCAAGCGAGTAAGATTTGGTCATCCATTCAATTTGTAAAGGCAAATCATTTAATTTTTTTGCTAAATCAGCCGCAGTTTTTGCCAAATCACTTTTATTTTTGGGTAAACTATCTGTTTCTATGGCTTTCTGATAATAAACAAAAGCTTCTTTTTCACTTCCTGTCAGGTTGGTAAGTACTTTGGCAATATCTGCATAGTTTCTGGAGGTGATTTCATCAGAAGCCGCTTTTTGCACAAAAATGGTGAAATTGCTTTTTGCAGAAGCGAAGTCATTTTTTTTCATGTAACTGTATCCCAATAAACGATACAATCTTGGCTTTACGTCTTTGCCAAGTTTAATAGCTAATGCATTAGCGCTGCTAATTGCTTCATCATATTTTTCCTGTGCATATTTTAAATCTATACGATCGTATTCTAACCGTTCGTCATGGTCTGCCGTTTGAAAATATTTGTCAAAATAAATTCCTGCTTTTGAAACATCACGAAAATAATAATAAACGTACAAAGCACGCCAGGCGGGGCCATAGTTGGGGTCTATCACAGTGGCTTCTTCGTATAAAGGAATAAACACATCCCTATTGTTTTGTGTTTCAAAAATCTTACCTGTTTTGTATTTTGCCTCGGCCAGCTTTGGGTTTATAGCCAAAGCTGCATCAAATGCAAGTTTTGCATCTCCTCCCTGAATTAATCCACGATAGTTATCACCCAGGTTTACATAATAATCGGGGTCAACTTTTTTCTTTGATAATTCAATTGCCATTTTTGCCTTTTCCACACCATAATTAAAATCACCATTTTTGGTATCGGCTGTTGCATGGGCTATGGCATTAAGAACTACCGGATCTTTCCCTTTTGTTATGCTAATGGCGCCTTCAAACTCGGTTTTAGCTTCAGCAGGTTTATTTTCATAATAATATACATGCCCCGACCCCACATGTAATAAGGCTGAACCGGGATTAACAGATAATGCTTTGGTATAGGTTGCCCTGGCATTAGCAATTTCTTCCAAGCCTATATAAGCCTGCCCCAGATAATAGGCTGCCTCTGCATTTGCGGGGTTAGCATTTACTATTTTTTCCAGAATATCTTTAGCGCTTTTAAAACGTTCGTAATAAATAAATCTTTTGGCTTCTTCAATCGTTTGTGATAAAAGCAATTTTCCTGTTAATAATAATATAGCGGTAACTAAACCTGCTTTTCTTTTCATGTTTATTTATTGTTTACAAAAAATTAAGAATCGTAAATTTATTTATTAATTTTTGTTTTTCTAATGATAAAGGGTAGATGCGCCGGAGCAAGATAAGCTCTTTTAAAAATCAACTGTCCTCTTTCCTGCCACATAAACTCTGCAAATCCTCTGCCAAGACCCGGATAATTTTCTTTTGCAATGTAGTATAAACCCCTTGTTAGAGGATATTGCTGCGAAAGAATGTACCGCTGTGTAGGCTTTAAATAATAATTCTTCTCTTCTTCCAAGCAATTCTCACATTTTACTAAAGCGATATTTACTTTTTGCAACATTTTTACTTGCTCCACATCTTCCGGATTGCCAATCCAACTTACACCTACTAAACCGATAGCATTAGTATTTTGGGCAATATAATTAATTACCTCCCAACTGGATTCTACGGCCCTGACACGACTTGTATCAAATTTTTTGCCTTTTAATAAAGAATCAATAGCATACCTCACTGTGCTTGTGGCTCTTAACCCATCAAATATCACCCGGTAAGGCTTAGGAGATGTTCCATCCAGTAATTGTTTTAATTCATCTTTTGTAAAAGTTGAGTCAGGATTATTTCGGTTAACTATTACTGCAATAGCATCCTTTGCAAGCAGCCCGTAAGTAAGATTGTATTTCAATTTATCCAGGTAATATTCCCTTTCGGCAGAATCTGGCTCTCTTGTTACAATAATCATACGGGTGGAAGCACTATCCAAATCCTTAAAGCAATTTGCTTCCGGCTTATATTCAACTTTTATTTTGGCTTCCGGATTTTCATTTTCAAAGATCTTAATTTGCTCATCTATTACCGGCTTAAATGTTTCATCCACGCTAATTGATATAACTCCTTTTCTGTCTGTATCGGTAGGTATATCACTTACTTTTATTCTTTTCGTAGTACACCCTACTGTTACTACAACAAAGACTGTTAGCAGTTGATATAAGTACGGCCTGATTCCTAAAAATTTCGTTAAAACACCCATGCCAAAAAAATTAATTACGCTTTAGGTTGCTTAGCCCCCCTATAAATTCTCCAACCACCGTATAGTAAACACAATCCTCCAAAAATTTTTGTCATAATCGGGTCAGGAAATCCAACCACTATACCGATATAATTACCCAGAAAAATTAAGAGCCCCACTGCTAAAATAATGCTACCCATAGCATAATCAAGCCATGAACGCATTTTGTTGTATTGCTGATGCCTTCGCTCCCTGTTTTTATCTAAAGTATCCATAAAATTTTAAGCTGGGTGGGCAAGTTAGGAAAAATTATTCTTCAAACGCCTCAAACTTAACAGGAATTACATAATATACAGAAACGGGTACGCCCTTGTATTTACCAGGAGTCCACCTGGGCATTTTTTTAAGTACTCGTATTACTTCATTATCAAAATTACCACCAGCGCTTTGGGTTACCTGGTAATCATGCAATTCACCATTAGCGTTTATTACAAATTTTATTTTAACAGAAGCAATCTGCCCACTTTCCAACTCATCCGGAGTCCTAAGATTTCTGCGCAAAAAATTTTGTAAGGCTTCTATGCCACCAGGATAAGTTGGGGGAATATCTACAACATCAAAGGGTGTGTTTGGAACATCTAAATTGTCATCTACATGACCATTATTGCCTTTGTTTTCTTCTTTAGGATTAACTACCTGGCTTGTAAAAGGATCTCCTTCCGAATTTTCTGTGCTTACTAATTTATTTTCCATGGTCATTTGATCCGGAACCGTGTCATTAGGAGTTACCTGGTTATCGGGCACAATATTAATTTTATCAGTTGCCTTTACCGATTCAATTTTCTGAGTTTGTTTTACAGGTTTTTCGGCACCTTTTTCTTCATTCCTTTTTTCTTCAATTGGCGGGGGCTTTATATCAATAATTGTAACAATTTCCTTTCCAATTTTATTATCATTTACTTCACTTTTCTTTCCAAGTTTAAATGAGAGTAAACAAATTGCTGCTGCAATAAACAAGGTAATAGCAAGCGAATTCAGTAATCGTTTGTCGTAATGTTTACGAAGTGCATAAGCTCCATAAGCTTTGTTTCTATTTTCAAATAGAATATCCAATGCATCAATGGTTAAAATGTCTTGCGTTATCATAGTTACTTGTTTCTTATACAGATGCAATTTGTTGCCCAATTCCATAAGTGAGTAGTGAGGATCTGATAGCAGGCGGTTACTTTTTAAATTGTTTTTAACTATGCCACCCTGCTTAATTTGAAAAATAAACCAGGGTTACCAATCGTCAACTGCTAACGGCAAACTATCTTTGCCATTATGAAGATATTGATGGTATGCCTGGGTAATATCTGCCGTAGCCCGTTAGCAGAAGGTATTTTACAACAAAAGGCATGGATTAATGGTTTGCCCTGGAGTGTAGAGAGTGCGGGTACCGGGGCTTATCATGCAGGAGAACCACCACATCGGTTAAGTCAAAAAGTTGCCAGACTGAATGGTATAGATATAAGCAAACAAAGAGCCAGACAATTTGTAAAAGAAGATTTTGACCGGTTTGATTTTATATATGTGATGGATAGCAGTAATTACAACGATGTAAAAAGAATGAGTGGAAAATACTGGAATGAAAACAAAATAGATTTATTATTGAATGAAATTCATCCCGGGCAAAACCGTGCTGTGCCCGACCCATGGTATGGAACAGAAGAAGGTTATCACGAAGTATTTAAAATGATTGATGAAGCCTGTGATAATATAATTCAAAAATCAAAAGTCAGCATTTAAAACTTATTTTTTGACTTTTAACTTTTTACTTTTGACATAATATGAAACCAAGCATTCCACAGGGCACCAGAGATTTTTCTGCAGAAGTAGTGAGAAAAAGACAATACATTTTTCAAACCGTTAAAAATGTATTTGAGCTGTATGGCTATGAGCCATTGGAAACACCTGCCATGGAAAACTTAGAAACCTTGATGGGCAAGTATGGTGAGGAAGGTGATAAGCTGATTTTTAAAATTCTCAATAATGGATTAAACGATCCAAAAAATTTTGACAAATCCAAAGCTGCTTTTGACAATGTATTGAACGGAAAGAATGACTCTAACTTAACAGAAAGAGCTTTGCGTTATGATTTAACCATTCCTTTTGCCAGATATGTGGCGATGAATCACGGCAAACTCACGTTTCCTTTCAAACGCTACCAGATGCAACCCGTGTGGAGGGCGGATCGGCCACAGAAAGGCAGATACCGTGAGTTTTACCAGTGTGATGCGGATGTGGTGGGAAGTTATTCACTTATCAACGAAGTGGAACTGGCCAATATTTATGCCGAAGTTTTTAAACGACTGGGGGTAGCTGTTGAAATAAAACTCAATAGTCGTAAATTATTAACGGCACTCGCCGAAGTATGTGGGGGTGCTGAAAAAATGATTGATATTACTATTGCCATTGATAAATTGGATAAGATCGGTTTAGATAAAGTAAAAGAAGAATTAACACAAAGAGGATTAAATGAATGGCAGGTTAAGATTATTGAAGATTATTTAAGCATTAATGGTACAAATGCTGAAAAACTAACGCACATTACCAATTTGCTTGGTCATATTGATGCCGGCAAAAAAGGAATTGAAGAGTTAAGCTATTTAATCAATATGACTGATCCATCCATAGCCAATTGTCAACTCGATTTTACGTTGGCCAGGGGATTGAATTATTACACCGGCGTTATTTACGAAGTAAAAGCTTTGAATGTGCAAATGGGTAGTATTGGTGGTGGTGGAAGATATGATGATTTAACGGGCTTGTTTGGTGTACCCGATATTCCCGGGGTAGGTATTTCGTTTGGTGTGGATCGAATTTATGATGTAATGGAAGAATTAAAATTATTTCCTGCAGATGTACATATCGGTACACAGGTTTTATTCTTTAACCTGGGCGAGGCCGAAAGTAAAAAAGCTTTTGAGTTGATGCAACAATTACGTAATAAGAATGTGCGTTGTGAACTGTATCATGAAAATACCAGGTTTGATAAGCAGTTTAAGTATGCGGAAAAAAAAGGTATTCCTTATGTAGTTATTATTGGCACAAAAGAATTGGAATCAGGAAATTGCAACTTAAAAAATCTGCAATCTGGTCATCAACAGTCAATTCTCTTTGAGCACCTCCTGACGTTCAATTTCAAATAAAGACTACAAAAGCACATTTTGTTTGGAAAAAAAGCAAAATATTTTTAGTTTGCTTTATTAAAGCATATACTGTATGAATGCGGCGCTTTCTCCACAACAAATGAGTATTGCTCAATCTTTTTTAAAAAAGAATTGCAGCTTTGAACAAATAAGAGCCGAACTCCAAAAACAAAATATAAACGATAACTCTCTCAATGAAATTATCAATTATGTTAAAGGTTTCCGCATTCGTAAAAAAAGAAACCGTGGATTTATTTTCACTGGCATTGGTGTTACCTTTCTCACTTTAGGTTTTTTACTAACCATGATTTTAATAAACCTGGGAGTAAATCACAATCTTGCCTTGTATGGGCTCACCAGTATTGGAATTGTATTTGTGATGACTGGTATGATAGATATATTAGGATGGTAATTAATTAATTCCTTCATAAATAATCGCTGCTCCCTGCCCCACACCTACACACATAGTAGCTAATCCATATTTTGCCTTACGTCTTTTCATTTCATACAAAAGTGTTGTAGAAATTCTCACACCACTACACCCTAAGGGGTGACCGATTGCAATAGCGCCTCCATTTACATTTACCTTATTAGCATCCAATCCAAAATCTCTTATACAGGCCAACGATTGGGAGGCAAATGCTTCATTCAGTTCCACTAAATCCAAATCTGCTACTGTAAGTCCGGCTCTTTGCAGAGCTTTCTTTGATGCCGGTACGGGGCCAATACCCATAATGGAAGGATCCACGCCGGCTACCCCCACGGAAATAATCTTAGCCATGGGTTTTAAATCGTACCTCTTCACCGCTTCTTCACTGGCCAACAACATTGCAGCAGCGCCATCATTAATTCCGGAGGAGTTACCTGCTGTTACTGTTCCGTCTTTGGCAAAAGCAGGTTTTAAACCGGCTAATTTTTCCATGGATGTTTGACGAGGATGCTCATCTACAGTAAATAGTACCTGTTCGTCTTTATTGGGGGTTATTTCTATCGGAATAATTTCGTCTTCCCATTTTCCTGATTTTAATGCAGCAAAATACCTTTGTTGGGAAGTTAAGGCAAACACATCCTGTTCTTCTCTTGAAATATTCCACTGCCTCGCTACATTCTCAGCCGTTTCTCCCATGGAATAAGGGTAATATTTATCAGTAAGCCTTTTATTAACCATTCTCCAACCAATGGTTGTATCAAATAATTCGTTTACTCTTTGAAATGGCACTATTGATTTTGGCATTACAAATGGTGCTCTTGTCATACTTTCCACACCCCCGGCAATATAGATTTCTCCTTCATTGCACATAATTGCTCTTGCAGCATCCATTATCGCTTGCAATCCGCTTGCACATAAACGATTAACCGTGTTGCCTGCAACAGTTACAGGTAGTCCAGCTAACAATGCTGCCATTCTTGCCACATTACGGTTATCTTCCCCTGCCTGATTAGCATCACCCGCAATTACATCTTCAATAGCATTTACATCAATGGAATTATTTCGGTGAATCAATGCCTTTATCACATGTGCCAGCATATCATCGGGACGAACTGAACACAAGGCGCCGCCATAACGACCAATGGGTGTGCGTACTGCATCTATTATATAAACTGTTTTCATTTACCCTCCTGAATTCCCCTGAAAAGAGGTCTTTTAATTAATAATTCCCGCAAGTTAATAGAACCATTTTATCCAAAAAATTATTCCCCCCTTTTGGGTGTTAGAGGTAACTTTGCGCCATGCTGAAAACCGAGAAGAAAAATATCCGTGAACTAAGCCTGGCTGAATTGGAACAATATTTTGAAAGTATTGGTGAAAAAAAGTTCCGGAGTAAACAGGTATATGAATGGCTCTGGCAAAAACATGCTTTCGGTTTTGACGATATGACTAATATTAGTAAAGACCTGCGGGCCAGGCTGGCAGAAGAATTTTCTTTTCCTGCTTTAAAGATGGATGCTACACAATACTCATCTGATGGCACTATCAAATCAAGATTCAAAACAGTTGATGGTTATTTGGTGGAAGGTGTCTTAATTCCTACTGATGAAAGAAAAACAGCTTGTGTATCTTCTCAAATCGGCTGCTCACTGAGTTGTAAATTCTGTGCCACCGGTTATATGGATCGCAAACGCAATTTAGATTTTGATGAAATCTATGATGAAGTAGTGCTCATAAACCAGCAATGTGAAAAAGTATATGAAAAGAAGCTGACCAACATCGTTTTTATGGGAATGGGTGAGCCCTTGCTGAATTATAAAAATGTTTTGAAAGCCATTGAAAAAATCACTTCGCCGGAAGGATTGGGTATGAGTCCAAAACGAATTACTGTTTCTACGGCCGGGGTTGCAAAAATGATTAAACAACTGGGTGATGATAAAGTACGATTTAAATTAGCTTTATCACTGCATGCTGCTAATGACAAAAAAAGGCATGAAATAATGCCGATTAATGATACCAACAATATCAAATCTTTAATTGAGGCGCTGAATTATTTTTATAAGCAAACCGGTAATGAAATTACCTTAGAATACATACTCTTTAAGAATTTTAACGACTCTATTAAAGATGCTGATGAACTGATTAAAATCTACCGCCAGGTTCCGGCGGATTTGGTAAATATTATTGAATACAATCCAATTGACTCGGCCAGTTTTTCCAAACCGGATGAAGATACTATTGATGCTTTTATGAAGCACCTGGAGAAAAACCGGGTAAATGCAAGACTACGTCATAGCCGGGGTAAAGATATTGACGCAGCTTGTGGTCAGTTAGCGAATAAGGAGAAGCTTTAAAACTATTGCTTTATTATCTTCTTCCGGAACAATAATTGTTGAGAAGCATCCCTTATTTCAACGAGATAAATTGCTTTGCCCAAATTGCTAACATTTATTTCAAGGTTATTTTTGAATGCTTCTTTTTTGTAAAGCACTTTACCAGAAATATCTCTTATCACCAGAGATAACTTTTTATCATTTATTGCATTCACTATCTGTAAACGATCTTTTACCGGGTTCGGTAAAACTGTAATACGTTTATCGTTTATAAAATCCCTAATACCTGTAGTTGTACCAGTAACTTTCAAATTGATTTTCACTGCTGCGGTATTACAGCCATCTCCCGCCCCGTTTACAGAAGACCATACACCATTAGTAACTGGAAAAGTCGCCTTGGGCCTTACCCCACAATTGGCACATATAGTAAGATATAATACTCCATCATTATCAAAACGACACATTCCTCCATCGGTATGATCGCCAAAACTATTTTGATTTTCATCTTCCCCAAAAAAGCTTCCGTATAATAACGAAGCAGCATTTGCCTCCATAACAAATAAATAAAAATCAGAGCCATTTGTAGTATTTTTTATTGCATCGGCTGTAACCGGCAAACCCACTACCCCACTGGAATAAAATCCTTCCGCCTGTGCAACATGAGAACTTCCCCAACCTGCCAGGTAAACATTTTCAACATTATCAATATAAAAAGCAGTGGGAATAAAATTAGGATAAGCAGACTCACTGACACCAAAACAAGTTGAATAAATAAAGGCAGATAAGTCCGGTTTTAGTTTTGCTATAAATTGTCTTGAATTAGGTACGTTATACGGTGCATTTACAATCCCCCATACACCGGTAGTTTGCCCGGTTATGTAGGGAAAACCTAATCCATCTGTTTTTATTAAATATGCCTGGTCATTTCCGCTTGTTCCGATAAACGTTGAACGATTAAGTGAAACTGAATTCCCGTTGTCAGTAACTATTGAAACAAATCCGTCGCATGTACCTCCTGCATTTGTTGTTTGTAAAACTCCTGCACCAACTCCGGGGAAAACAGCACTGGTAGTGCCCCCGCAGAGGTAAATTTTTTTAGTTATTGGATCGATTGTTAAACCGTAAAGAACATCGTATCCGCTTTCCCCAATATATGTGCTCCATGTTACAGCCGTGGCATCTCCATTTAACTTTATAATAGCTCCATCCTGAGTGCCGGACAAATTACTTTGAAAATTTCCCGAAACAGGAAAATTGGCTGACTGCGTGCAGGTCGCAATCAAAATGTTCCCATTATCATCTAAAATCACTTCTCCTTTTGCATCGTCACCATAATTTTGTTTTAAGAGACTGGCAAACTGCTTTCTTTCTTCAATATTTACACCATCCGACCCGGACCCTCCTATCCGCATAGAACCAACTAAAGCAGTACCAGTGCTATTTAGTTTTGTTACTATGATGTCCGTTGCACCTAGTGACCCATAGGTATTTATAGCCGGGTAGCTACCGAATCCGCTATTACCGAATCCGCTATTACCGAATCCGCTATTAGTGTTGCCATAAATTATCAGGTTACCCTGCGCATCTTCTATTAAACTGGCAGGTTGTTCACTGCCGGAACCTCCGATATAAGTTGCATATATGCGGTTTGTACCATCAGCGGTGAATTTAAAAATAGAAATATCAGAGGGGATGCTGGGATTACCCCCGTTAAAGGTTTCATCATAAGCCCCCGGTGAAACCGGAAAACCCATATTCAATGATGTACTTCCGGAATAAAACTCTCCATTCTTACCATACGTTGAACAAAAACCCCAGTTGTCCGCAGTACTTCCGGTGAGTGTGGAGAAAACTAGTGAAGGGTCTATCACTAATTGTTCAGATTTAGAATAATTTGCTAAATCAAAACTTACTTCATGTTGATTAACCTGGTAACGACAGGTAACACTTCGCTTCTGATTATTGATAAGTTGGTAAGAATAAGGATAAAGCTCTTTTACTTCACCAACAGAAGTTTTAATTACAAGTTGATTGTTAATAATAGAAAGCTCCTCGGCTCCTTCATATCGCAGTTTGATTTGTCTATGGTCTGCACCCGGGGTTATTAGCAAATCATATTTCAACTGACCTTTTTCTGAATAATACCTCGCATCAATTCCAGGGTAAATGTTTTTAACCGTCAAGCCAAGATAAACACGGCATCCTCCCGCCCATTTACTTTGATCGCTCCCATAAAAATAATTAGTATAATAAGGCTGCATCTTTTCTCCTGTAATCTTTATCTTTCCAAGGGTGTTTACAAATGAAACTTTGTATAAATGAGAACGAAGTTTCAATAACCGCTGATTTTTCTTTGTAGAATTATGAGGTAATTGACTTAATGCTAAATAATCATCTGCATTTCGCATTAACACCGAAAAACCATCTGATCGGATATAAAAACTGTTACCCCCCATATCGCCCTTAAAAAGAATAGATTCATCCCACTGACCTTTATTTTCTATAAACTGAATTGCTTCATTAACTTGTGAATAAAGTGCATTTAAGCATAATAAGAATACCAAAGGACAATAAATAAGGTACTTCATAAAAAAATATACTAAATTATCAATTCACCTGACAAATACTTAATTTATCTGTATCAAAGATACACTAAAGCTGCGACTAAACACCACCGTTTTTTGGTTTGTAGAGTGAAAAAATTAAGATATGAAAAAAATTTAGATGTATTAATAATTACCCTTGCCTTTCCATTTCTAAACACATAGCCAATAGCAGAGTAGTAGAAAACGATAACAAAACAACCTGGTCTTAATAATGTTCAAAATAAAGAACAATTCAAAAAAGTATCTACTTCAAACTACAAGAAAAGCTGAAAAAAACAGGAGACAAAAAGGCAATTGGAAATAATACTACATTTTGCATAGAGGGGCAAATCAGGCGATTCCTCTTTTTCGTTTACCTTCGTCTTTTATCACTACTGTTGTAAAACAGCAAATTACTTTTACATGGGCACTAAAGGCTTTCAAAAATTTATGAACCCCAAACTATCCGGGGCCAAAAAGAAAGAACTGCTTAAGCAGGAAAAAAGAAAAATTAAAAAAAAACGGGAAGAATATTTTGAGAAAAAAAAGGCGGAATCGAGAAAACGTGTGCTTGAACAAAAGAAACAAATAATCAGCAACCCAAAGCCTGTAACTGATAATAATCAGAGCTACAAAGCAAGAAATATTAAACAGCCCCAAATAATTCGTGCAGCCATCAATGAACAAATGCCCTTGAATAAATACATTGCGCATTGTGGAGTATGTGCCAGGCGGGAAGCTGCAGCGTTAGTAAAAACAGGGAAGGTTACCGTTAATAATAAAGTAATTAACGAACCGGGATTTAAAATAACCGGTAACGAAGAAATTAAAGTAAACGGGAAAAAGATTCATTTACAAAAAAATTTAGTTTACATATTACTCAATAAACCGAAAGACTATATTACATCCACATCTGATCCGCAGGGAAGGAAAACTGTGATTGATATTGTAAAAAATGCTACTCCTGAAAGAGTGTACCCGGTTGGAAGACTTGATAGAAATACAACCGGTGTGTTGCTATTAACGAATGATGGCGAATTGGCACAAAAATTATCACATCCCAGTTTTCAGGTAAAGAAAATTTACGAAGTGAGATTGGATAAACCCCTGCAAAGAAAAGACTTTGATAAAATACTGTCAGGTATTAATCTTGAAGATGGGTTTATTGCGCCGGACTCACTGGCTTATGGAAATCCCAAAGATAAAAGCATCATTGGTGTTGAAATACATAGTGGCCGCAACCGCATCGTAAGGAGAATTTTTGAGCATTTGGGCTATGATGTTCGTAACCTGGACAGGGTAATGTATGCAAACCTTACTAAAAAAAATGTTGACCGCGGGAGGTGGCGATTTTTAAATGAGAAAGAAATACGTTTACTAAAATTTATGAATGCCTCTTTCACTCAAAAAGAATCAAAGAAGAAAATTTAAAATGAACCGTGAAATAAAACATAACACTTCTTTAGGATTACAAACTCCAACTAAAAAACAGTCAGGGTCGGTATGTGAGATTCTTTTTGAAAATGAAGACTTTGTTGCCATTAATAAACCCGCCGGACTACTGACTGTGCCCGACCGTGAGCAAAAGGAAATTTCACTTAAAGAGATATTAAACAATAAATACGGAAAAATCTTTACCGTTCACCGTCTTGACAGAGATACCAGTGGCGTAATTGTGTTTGCAAAAAATGAAGCTGCGCATAAATATTTATCTCAATTATTTGAGGGAAGAGAAGTACAAAAATTTTATCTGGGATTGGTAAATGGTTCTATTCCAAACAAATCAGGAACCATTGATGCTTCCATTACGGAACATAGTTACATAAAAGGTAAAATGGTTGTTCACCGTAAAGGCAAACAATCCGTAACCGATTATGAAGTGTTGGAGGATTTTGGATTATTCAGTTGGGTAAAATTTCAAATTCATACAGGTCGTACGCACCAAATAAGAGTACATATTCAATACATAGGTCATGCTATTGTTTGCGATGAAATATACGGCGATGGAAACCCTGTTCTACTTTCTTCATTTAAAAAGAAATTTCACTTGTCACAAAAAGAGGAAGAGGAAAGACCGATACTTAACCGGTTGGCTTTGCATTCGCATCAATTAATTTTTAAAGATGCAAATGGGAATGAAATCAGCATTACTGCGGAGCCACCAAAAGATTTAAGAGCCTTGCTCAATCAATTAAGAAAGTGGAAAAAATAACTCCGTGTCTTAAAAAGGCGCACACATAAAAAGGGGTGAAAGACACTCTTCTTTCATCCCCCTAGTATTACAATTTTTTGCCTTAGTTTAAATTTGGCTGCGGAGTATAACGCAAATAGGGTTTTACAATTTCTACTCCTTTAGGAAATTTCTTAATAGCATCGCCAGTTTCTACAGTTAAGGCCACAATTACATCTTCACCTTGTTGCCAATCGGCGGGGGTAGCTACACTGTATCCTGCTGTGAGTTGTAAAGAATCAATTACTCTAAGCACTTCATAAAAATTACGTCCTGTACTGGCGGGATAGGTAATCATAAGCTTAATTTTTTTATCCGGGCCAATGATAAACAGGGATCGTACCGTAAAAGTTTCAGATGCATTGGGGTGAATCATATCGTACAAATCAGCCACTTTTCTATCCGGGTCAGCTATAATGGGAAAATCAACCGTGCAATGTTGCGTCTCATTGATGTCGTTTCTCCAGCTTAAATGCTTATCAATCGGATCAACGCTTACGGCCAATACTTTTACGTTACGTTTAGCAAATTCTTCTTTTAACAAAGCGGTTTTACCCAACTCCGTAGTGCATACAGGAGTAAAATCGGCCGGGTGAGAGAATAAAACTCCCCAATTGTTACCGAGGTATTTATAAAAATCAATTTTCCCCTCGGTTGTTTCAGCTTCAAAATTTGGAGCAACATCTCCTAATCGTAAACTCATAAAAAAAGTTTTAAAAGTGATAATAAAAAATTTGAATTAAGTAATGTTATCCATAGACTATCAGAACATATTTTTACTTAGTAGTAGCTTTTGTCAACGAATTTCTGCCAAAGCGGTTCTTTACTTCATCAATGGCCTTGTATAGTTGGGTCTTTTTCTCCAGACTTTCAAATAAATTGGTCTGCATAGCCCCATCTGTCAATTCGCTTAAGCGAACACCCAACAGCCGCACAGGCTGACCTTTTCGCCACAACTTATGAAACAGATCTTTTGCAACAGGAATTAATTCATCGTCGCAAAATGTATAGGGTATTGTTGTTTGTCTTGAAGTAGTTTCAAAATCAGGATACCGGATTTTTACTGCTACACATCCACACATCTTATCATCCTGTCGCAATTCAAAAGCAATTTTTTCTGTCATCCTCACCACTTCTTTCAACAAAAACTCCGGATCCGCTTTATTTTGATCAAAAGTATTTTCTGTGGAAACAGATTTTGCTTCATGGTAAGGAGCTACTTCACTATAATGTAAACCATGCGATTTATTCCACAAATCAAGCCCGTATTTACCAAAGTGCTTTCCCAACTCATCAGGATTTCGTTCGCTTAAGTCTTTAATTGTTTCAATTCCTAACTGAAGCAGGTTTGAATAAGTTGACTCTCCCACACCCGGAATTTTATTTACTTTTAACGGAGCTAAAAATTCTTTTTCCTTTCCAAAAGGTACATGCAGATAGCCGTTAGGTTTAGCTTCGTTAGTAGCCATTTTTGCAACCATTTTATTAGCTGCCAATCCAAAGGAAATAGGTAATCGGGTAGCATCAATAATTTCCTGCCTTAAATCAATAGTCCATTGATAGGCATTAAAAAACCTGTTCATTCCCGTAAGGTCAAGATAAAATTCATCAATAGATGCTTTTTCAAACAGAGGAGCTTTGGCTTCAATAATATTCGTAACCCAGCGTGAAAATTTACTGTACTCACCACGCATAGCATTTACCACTACTAATTGTGGGCATAGTCTTAAAGCTGTTTTCATTGGCATAGCCGAATGAATCCCAAATTTCCTTGCTTCGTAACTACAAGCTGCCACCACACCCCTTTCACGCCCCCCTACTGCCACCGGCTTTCCCTTAAGAGAAGGGTCGTTCAGCATTTCTACTGAAACAAAAAATGAATCAAGATCAAAATGCGCAATAATACGTTGTAAGTGGCTACTCATTCGTAATGCAAGGTACAACAACTAAGGGGGTTGTTATAGCCCTTATTATTCAAATTAAGCAAGTTTTAAATTTTTATGATACAGATGCATAATTGCCCTGTGAAGTTTTAATTATTACCAGGTTTCTTTTATGGGCATTTAATATGTTCTATTGAAATTAATTCACAATTTCTTTTCTTACTCATAATGCAATGTTCATTATTCCATCTTTTACATACTGCTAACAATCTGGTAATCAGAAATGTGTAACTTTGCGGCTATATAATAAAACTTTAAGAATGGCAACGATCTTAGACCTGGTAGGGAATACACCGATGGTGGAAATAAAAAAACTAAATCCTAATCCCCATGTAACTATCTACGCAAAATTAGAAGGCAACAATCCTGGTGGAAGTGTAAAAGACAGGCCTGCTTTAAACATGATTCGGTCGGCATTAGAAAGAGGAGATATAAAACCAGGAATGAAACTAATAGAAGCCACCAGCGGTAATACCGGCATCGCCCTGGCCATGATTGCCCGTTTATATAATTTGGAAATAGAACTGGTAATGCCTTCCTCCTCCACAAAAGAAAGAACCTTAACATTGGAGGCGTACGGAGCAAAAGTTACCTTACTAGATAATATAGAGATATGCCGCGACTATGCTGAAGAAAAAGCAGCCAGTGGCGAATTTCATATTTTAAACCAATTTTCTAATCCCGATAATTATATAGCACATTATAAAACAACGGGGCCAGAAATATGGAGAGATACTCATCAATCCATTACTCACTTCGTCAGTTCTATGGGTACTACTGGCACCATTATGGGCTGCTCCCGTTTTTTTAAAGAAAAAAATCCCTCTGTACAAATAGTAGGTTGCCAGCCAACAGAGGATTCATCAATTCCCGGGATAAGAAGATGGCCGAAAGAATATTTGCCTAAAATTTTTGAACCACAAAGAGTAGATAGAATTATGGATGTTTCTCAGGCAGAAGCTACTTATATGGCAAGAGAACTTGCCAGGCAGGAAGCAGTTTTTGCAGGAATGAGTAGCGGTGGCGCTGCTTCAGCAGCATGTAAACTGGCAAAAGAATTAACTGCCGGTGTAATTGTATTTATTGTTTGCGACCGGGGCGATCGTTACCTAAGCAGTAATCTTTTTGACGACTCAATAGGTGCATAAGTCTGAGAAATTGCTTAAATCCCCTTTATTATTTTATTTTCATTTATCTCCTTGTGCAGGTATAACATATAATTTACATAACACATAGCTATATTCTTACACAATAAAGTTTACCATATTATCTTTGGTAATATGAATCTTGTAGAAAAAGATGAAAAATTTATCTGGCATCCTTTTACCCATCAAAAAAATATGGATTTACCTGTTCCTATTACACATGGAAAGGGTGCACTATTATTTGATGAAAACGGAAAAGAATACATTGATGCCATAAGTAGCTGGTGGGTTAATATTCATGGTCATGCACATCCCTATATTGCTAAAAAAATTTATGAACAAGCAAAAACATTGGAGCATGTAATTTTTGCAGGCTTCACACACAAACCGGCTGTAGAACTTGCTGAACGGTTATTACCTCTCCTTCCCGGCAACTTTGATAAAATATTTTATAGCGACAATGGTTCTACTTCTACAGAAGTAGCCATAAAAATGGCGTTACAATATTGGTGGAATAAAAAAGATATTAATTATCAAACTCAAAAAGCTGACGATAAAGCCAGAATCCCCAAACAGGCCACTCGAAACAAAATTGTTGCTTTCAACAACTCTTATCACGGAGATACTTTCGGGGCAATGAGTGTGAGCGATCGTAGCGTATTTACGTTGGCTTTTCAGGACAAATTATTTGAAGTTATTTTTATAGATATACCAACCCATGAAAATATTGAACAATTATCAACAATCATTCACCAATCATCAACAGAAATAGCAGCTTTTATTTATGAACCATTGGTGCAAGGTGCCGGGGGAATGAAAATGTTTGAACCCAACTTATTAAATAAACTACTTACACTCTGTAAAAAGCATGAAATTATTTGTATCGCAGATGAAGTAATGACGGGTTTTGGCAGAACCGGAAAATTATTTGCCAGTGAATATTGTGAAGAAAAACCGGATATTATTTGTTTAAGTAAAGGGTTAACCGGAGGCACAATGGCCCTGGGCGTTACTGCTTGTACAAAAAAAATTTACGAAGCATTTATAAGCGATGATAAATTGAAAACCTTTTTTCATGGTCATTCATTTACAGCCAATCCAATTGCCTGCATAGCAGCCATTGCCAGTCTTGATCTATTTAAAACCGAAAACAGTTTTGAAAAAATAAGTTGGATTTGTGAGGAAAATAAAAAGTTCTCTGAATTACTTATCTCCCGCTACTCTTCTTCTATCAGGAACATTCGCTGTCTTGGAACCATTATCGCTTTTGAAATTGACCAGGGAAAAAATGAGTATCTTAATAATAACTCAACCATTATAACACAAAAATCAATGAAAAAAGGAGTTTACATTCGCCCTTTGGGAAATACCGTTTATATAATGCCACCTTATTGTATTACCCGAAAACAACTCAATACAGTACAGCAAACTATTATTGACATTTTATTTTAGTCAGCTATTTTGTCCCCTCACAATACGCTTTTAATCTTTTAAGTCCATCTTCCAATACAGGGCCATAAATTTTATCAAGCAAAATACCTTTCAGTTTAGCCCACGGATACCATTTAATTCCAATTTTTATTTTCCATTCAACAAGTACATAAGCTGCGTGTGGGTTGGTGTATAATTTAAAAGAGCCGGGTGAAGCTTTATAACCACTTAATTCATTTAACATAACTATTTCATCATTATGTAACTCTACTACTGTAATTTTCCCTTTTTTTGAATCATCTTTCTTAACCTGCCAGGAATAAGAAGATTTTATTTTTTCACCCGTAATATTTACGTTTATCTTAAACAAACTGTCTGCGGCAGACCAAGGCATCCAGTTATTCCAGGTATTTACATTGCTAACAGCAGTATAAATTTTCTCTGCCGGGGCATCTATTTCCACTACCCTCGAAACCCTTACAGTTGAGGGTATAAACAGGGAAAATAATGTAAATAAAATTGCTAAAACAAGTAAGCCAAAAAAAAATATTTTTATATTTCGCATGAAAAAAAATTGTACTGATAAATTATCAATCCCAACGAAAAACTTTAGCAGCAATAAAAAACATAAGAATACTCCAGACTACCAATATGCCAATTTCATTACCCGTTTGCCATATATGTAACCCTTCAAATGAAATTTTACGCATAGAATCATTCAAAGCCGTTAAAGGAAGATATTTAATAATGGGTTGAATACCCGCAGGTAACGCGGTTTTTGGAAAAAAAGTTCCTGATAAAAAATACTGAGGGAACATAAAAAGATTAGCATAAATAGGTATAACGTTTTGGTTTTTAGCAACGCTGCTGATAAAAAAACCAAAACCCATAAATACCACCAGTCCGAGAAAACTTAATACAAGCAACTCAAAAAAAGTGCTCCACCCGTTTGACAAAGTAAATCCATAAAAATACTTACCAAACAAAATCAATACTACAGCGGTTGCTAATTGAAAAATGATACGGGCAATACTTTCTCCCGCTACTATATAACCTCTTTTAATAGGAGTAGCATACATCCTTTTTAACACCAACGTCTCCCGTAATGAAAAGAAAACAAAAGCCACACCAAATACTGCTGCTCCGATTAAAGAAAAACCAAGCATGCCTGGTAAATAAAAATCAATAAGCTTATACTTACGACCCGGTATTTCTTCAGATGTCAGTTTTGCGATACTCTTTGTTGTCGGAAATGCAGCCTCATCAATTTTAGCAATCACACTATTTAATATCGTATTTAATATCACTAAATCCTGCTTTTGTACCGCCGAACTGGTTTTTAAATGAAGTATATAATTGTTAAGGCTGTCTTCGCCTTTTTTAATATTAATAAGCGCTGTTATTCTTCCCTTTCTCAGCCTGTCTTGTATATCTGCATCATCACTCTCAATAATTTTCAAAGCATTCACACTTCTAATAACCCTATATAGCTGATTGGCAGTATCCGATTGCTTATCAAAAGCCACATCTAAACTAATACCCCTATTCCCGCTCAGTGCCCCAAAAATCATAATTAATACTATCGGGAAAAATAAACTAAAGAAAACGGCTTGCGGACTTTTAAAAATTGACTTGGTACTTGCTCTTACTATTGCCCACATCGCTATCCATTGACTATACTTTTTACCCATAAACGTAAATAAAAAGCAAATCTATTAGTAATTCGCTTGTTATAAAAACAAATATTCCACTAAGAAAATTTTTATGCATCTTGCTATCCGATTAACAATTATGGCAAAGCTAATTTTAATAATTGGGGGGAATATAGGCAACAGGCAGCGCAATTTTGCTGCAGCCAGAAAAAATATTGAGAAAAAAACAGGCAAAATTTTACGAATATCCGCATTATATGAAACAGCTGCCTGGGGTAATACTCATCAGCCCGACTTTTTAAACCAGGTACTGGTAGTAGAAACAAAAAAAACGGCTATTGAAGTAATGAAACAAATTCTTTCTATTGAAAAAGATATGGGGCGAAAAAGGCATAAAATAAAAAATGCTCCCAGATTAATTGACATTGATATTTTGTTTTACGATAAAGAAATTTATAACCAACCTGAACTTGCCGTACCCCATCCCCAAATACAAAACAGGCGATTTGTATTAATACCCCTTAATGAACTGATGCCCCAATTTAAGCATCCTGTTCTAAATAAAACGATTAACCAGCTTTTGCTAAATTGTAAAGACAAACTGGAAGTAAAAAAGTTATACTGATTGCAAGGCTTTTTTTCCACAACTAACAAAACAAAATTATTATTTGACATTCATTGCTTTATTTTGTTTAAAGCATGCAACAGCAGCTATTTATAAATGGATTATCATTTTATTACAATAGAGGGAAATATTGGCGCAGGTAAAACAACCCTGGCACATTTATTATCCAAGCACTACAATGCAAGATTGATACTGGAACAATTTGCAGATAACCCTTTTTTGTCTAAGTTTTACGAAAATCCGGCCCAATATGCTTTTCCCCTCGAACTTTTTTTCATGGCCGAACGATATAAACAGTTAAAAGATCTTGTTCATACCAAAGAATTATTCCAGCAAGTAACCGTATCCGATTATCTTTTTACCAAATGCTTGTTATTTGCCAAAGTAAATTTGTCTGAAGAAGAATTTCGTTTATACCAGCGTCTTTTCGACATTATCCATCAGCAATTATTACATCCGGATATTTTAATTTATTTGCATGCACCGGTGTCCCGCTTACAAGAAAACATAAGAAAACGCAACCGATCTTATGAACAAAATATACCAGACGAATATCTGTTTAATATTCAACAAACATATACCCATTACATTAAGCAACATAATATAAAAACACTGTTTGTGGATGCCAGCAATGCAGATTTTCTGGGTAATGAGGCGCATCTTAAAGTTATTACCGATGCCTTAGATAAAGAATACGAAACCGGGCAATATTACCTTACGCTACCATAAATCCAAAACAATAGCAATAATTTAAGTTCATAGATTTGTTTCCTGTTGCATGAAAACAAAACTCAACCTACCGCAAAGTTTATCTCCACTTCACGAAAATGAATACCGCTTATTCATCTTTTCCCGCTTTTTTTATATAATGGCCTTACGAATGGTGGGCACTGTAGTTGCGTACCAACTTTTTCAACTAACCAAAAGTTCTTTTTCCATTGGCATTGTGGGGTTATCGGAATTTATCCCCGTTTTTTCCTTAGCGCTATACGCCGGGCATGTAATTGATAAATCCGACAAAAGAAAAATCATGATACGAGGCTTGTTTTGTTATATGCTGTGTGCAATTATACTCGTAATAGTAACATCACCATCTATAGAAAAACAGTTTGGCAAAAAGCTATTAGAGTATTCCTTCTATACCGTTATTTTTTTTACGGGTATTATAAGAGCATTTGTAGGCCCTACCACTAATGCTATCATATCGCAGTTGGTTCCACGTCATTTATTACCTTTTGCAGCCAACATTAGTTCTTCCACATGGCTGACAGCTTCAATCCTGGGTCATGCTTCAGCTGGCTTCTTTATTGCATGGTTCGGTGTAAACACTACTTTCTATATTATTACTGCTTATATCTTATTAGCTACTTTTATACTATCCAATATTTCGGCAAAACCTGTAATTGCAAATACAACGGATTTAGGCGCATGGGAAAGTGTAAAAGAAGGATTAAAATTTGTGGAAACAAATAAAATTTTATTAGGCGCCATCTCCCTCGATTTGTTTGCTGTATTATTTGGAGGGGCGGTAGCATTAATACCTGAATTTGCAGAAAAAATCTTAAAAGTCGGGCCAATTGGTTTTGGTTGGCTAAATGCAGCTATTGATATTGGTTCGGTCATTACCATTGTTACCATCACCTTACTCCCCATGAAAAAGAAACAAGGCAAAAAACTCTTTATCGCAGTTGCCGGCTTTGGTATCTGCATCATCATTTTTGGATTATCCAGGTTCTACTGGCTTTCGTTTTTTGCCTTATTGTTGGCAGGAATGCTGGATGGAATTAGTGTCATCGTCAGAGGAACCGTTTTACAACTTACAACACCAGATAAAATGAGAGGCAGGGTTTCTTCCGTAAACTCCATGTTCATCAATTCATCAAACGAGCTTGGTCAATTTGAAAGCGGTTTTATGGCCAGGATAATGGGCACAGTACCCTCTGTAATTTTTGGGGGCTGTATGACTTTGCTTGTGGTAATAATTACGTGGTTTAAAGCACCCAATCTTCGTAAATTCGAATATTAAATATTCTTTAAAAAAAACATTTATACATGGAAAGAAGAAAATTTTTACAATCCGCAACACTTACAATGGGGGCTTTAACGCTGGCTCAACATAAAATTTTAGCCTCTTTTTTAGATAACCCCTGGAACATTAAAATGCTTACAGACAGTATTGGCATCTTTAACGAAAAAGGTGGTACCATTGCTTTTTTGCTTACTAAAAAAGGAATAGCTGTAGTGGATGCCCAGTTTCCCGATACGGCTCCTCATTTAATTGAAGAGTTAAAAAAGAAAAGCGACAAGCCTTTTGAAGTTTTAATAAACACACATCATCATGGCGATCACACCAGTGGCAATATCGCCTTTAAGGGGTTAGTTAAACATGTTTTAGCACACGCAAATTCAAAAATCAACCAGGAAAAAGCCGCAAAAAATAGAAAAACGGAAGACAAACAATTATACCCGGATTTAACATATACAAATACCTGGTGCCAAAGCATTGGAAAAGAAAAAATCTGCCTTCATTATTTTGGTCCCGGTCATACCAATGGCGATAGCTTAGTACATTTTCAACACGCCAATATTGTACACATGGGCGATTTGGTTTTTAATCATCGCCACCCCTTTATTGATAAAAGCGCTGGCGCAAGCGTCAAAAACTGGATTGAAATTTTAAATAAGGCAACAAATACGTTTGACAATAAAACAAAGTATATATACGGGCACTCAGGAACCGGTTATGATATCGTGGGAACTGCTGATGACCTGAAATCTTTCGGCGATTATCTTGGTAAAGTTTTACAGTTTGTAGAAAGTGAAATAAAGGCAGGTAAACCAAAGGAAGAAATATTAAAAGCCACAGCTATCCCCGGAGCACCTGATTGGAAGGGTAATGGAATTGACAGCCCCCTGAGCGCCGCTTATGAAGAAATTACTTCGCAATAGCCTGCATAAGTTTTTCCAGTACATAAAACGTAATGGGGCAAAAAGTGGAATTTTTTAGCGTTAATGCCTGGCGCTTTATAATTACATCCTCATTGGTGTAAGGAAAACGTATGCAATCAGAAGGTCGGATTTCGTAAATAGCGCAGTAATTATTCTCTCCCAGAAAGGGACATGGTTTAGCATTCACTACATAATCGCCATCCTCATCTAATGTTAGATAAGTTTCGATAAACTCGCTTTCTTTCATTTTAAGATGCCTGGAAACTCTTTTTATATCAGGAGTTTTAAATCGGGGCGAATAATTTTTGCAACAGTTGGCACATTGCAGGCAATCAATTTTTTCAAAAGCTTCTTCATGCAAAGCCGGCAGCAGTTTTAACACCTTGTTTTTATCAGCCCTTTGCAGCATTTGTTTATACTGTTTCTGGTGATCGGCACTCTTCTTTTCCCAATTATGTAAAATTTTATCCATTCTTACTGAAAAAGTTTTTTAATCATACTCCCCACAATCTTTGAGAAATTACTGCCGGTAATGTACCAGAAAGCCAGAAAACTGGTTAATATACTCCAGCTAAAACCAGCTACTACATAAACACTCCATGTTTTTATGATTTCCCATTTATACCTCATGTTAAAAAAATTGCTCCTGCACAGTTGAGACATTGATGGTTAGTCATGGTATTAATTTACTTTGCAATATACAGAAAGCCTTCTTTTTAACCGGAATGAATGGCATAAACCACATTGTTTCCCCATATACCGAATGTGCCTTTTTTTATACAGCATCTCCCGTAAATTTGCTCACTTATTTTAAACGGTCAACCCATCACATCTATGAACTTCTTTGAAGCACAGCAAAATGAGTTTAGACAAAGACATATCGGCCCTAATGAACACGATACGCAGCAAATGCTCAGGACGATTGGCGAGTCTTCTTTAGAAACATTAGTTAATAAAACTGTTCCTACATCCATTCGTTTACAAAAATCTTTAAAGATACCGGCTGCCATAAGCGAAAATGAATATCTCCGGCATCTTAAAGAAATTGGTTTAAAAAATAAACTTTTTAAAACCTATATTGGCCAGGGCTATTACGACACGATTACTCCCAGCGTTATTGCCCGAAATATTTTTGAAAATCCCGGTTGGTACACCCAATACACACCTTACCAGGCGGAAATATCACAAGGCCGCTTAGAAAGTTTACTCAATTTCCAAACCATGGTTAGTGATTTAACCGGTTTGCCCATTGCTAATGCATCCCTTCTTGATGAAGCAACTGCCGCTGCCGAAGCAATGACCATGTTTTTTAACACCCTCAATAAAGATGCAGACCATATCAGCCGGGCAAAATTTTTTGTTGATGAAGAAACTTTTCCTCAAACAAAAGACGTACTTATTACAAGAGCTTTACCCCTCGGTATTGAAGTGGTATTTGGAAGCTATAAGTCCTTTGCAATAAATGATTCTTACTTTGGAGCATTGGTTCAGTATCCTAACGATAAAGGTTCCATTGAAGATTATCGCGATTTTATTAATAAAGTTCATGCGGTTGGCGGTTTTGTGGTAATGACAACCGATTTGTTAGCCCTTACCTTGTTAACACCTCCGGGCGAATTAGGCGCCGACGTTGCCTGTGGCTCTGCCCAGCGCTTCGGTGTTCCCTTGGGATTCGGCGGCCCACATGCAGCTTTCTTTTCAGCAAAAGACGATTTTAAAAGAAACCTTCCCGGAAGAATTATTGGGGTAAGCATTGATGCACAAGGCAACCGTGCCTTAAGAATGGCTTTGCAAACAAGAGAACAACATATTAAAAGAGAAAAAGCTACTTCAAATATTTGCACAGCACAAGCCTTATTGGCAAATATGGCTGCCATGTATGCCATATATCATGGCCCAACGGGTTTGAAAAATATTGCCAAACGGATTGCCCTGCTAACGCAAACAGTAGCCGAAGCAATAGAAGAAAGAGGGTTTAAATTGGTATCTGAGAATTACTTTGATACAATAACCATTAAAACCAATAAAGCCAAATCCATCTATGAAAAAGCATTAAAGCAAAAAATCAATCTGCGTTATTCTAACAACGACCTGATAGGCATTTCTATTGACGAAACGACAGTACCTTCCGATTTGTTTGATTTAATCAACTGTTTTGAAAATGATACAAACCCAGTGGCTTTTGCCATTGATGAAGCTGCGGAGCTAAATCACATTCCTTCTTCACTAACCCGAACCTCTGCCTATTTAGAACATCCCAACTTTAATTCACACCACAGCGAAACCCAGATGATGCGGTATATAAAAATGCTGGAAAATAAAGACCTATCACTAAATACCTCCATGATTTCGCTGGGTAGCTGTACCATGAAGTTAAATGCTGCCACCGAAATGATTCCTTTGAGTTGGACTCACTGGAGTAAAATTCATCCGTTTGCACCGGCAGAGCAAACAGAAGGATACCAACATATTATAGATGAGCTTTCAGACTATTTATGCGAAATAACTGCGCTTGATGCATGCAGTTTGCAACCTAATAGCGGTGCCCAGGGTGAATATGCCGGTTTATTAACTATTCGCGGCTTTCATAAAGCTAACGGTGAAGGACATCGCAATATAATGCTAATTCCAATTTCTGCTCACGGAACCAACCCGGCCAGCGCTGTAATGGCCGGAATGAAAGTGGTGGTAGTAAAAGCTTTGGAAAACGGTTATATTGATATGCTTGACTTAAAAACAAAAGCAGCACAATATCAAAATGAGCTGGCAGGAATTATGATTACTTACCCAAGTACTTATGGCGTGTATGAAGAAACAATAAAAGAAATTACAGATATTATTCATCAATACGGCGGTCAGGTATATATGGATGGGGCCAACATGAATGCACAAGTAGGACTTACTGCCCCGGGTTTAATTGGCGCTGATGTATGTCATCTGAATTTGCATAAAACATTTGCTATCCCACACGGTGGTGGTGGTCCGGGTATGGGGCCTATATGCGTTAAGAAACATTTGCAGCCATATTTACCGGGGCACACAAATACACATTTACAAAAAGCAACCCATGCCGTTTCAGCGGCTCCATACGGAAGCGCTTCCATTTTATTAATCAGCTACGCTTACATAAGAATGTTAGGACAAGAAGGAATTAAACTAGCCACGGAATACGCTATTTTGAACGCCAATTATATGAGAGCAAGGCTCGCAAAAGACTTCGAAATTTTATACACAAATAATAATGGACAATGTGCTCATGAATTTATCGTTGATTTAAGACCTTTTAAAAAATCTGCGGAAATAGAAGCCGAGGATGTGGCTAAACGACTGATGGATTATGGTTTTCATGCACCTACTATGAGTTTTCCTGTTCCCGGCACAATTATGATTGAACCAACAGAAAGCGAGGATAAAGCAGAGCTTGACCGTTTTTGTGATGCTTTGCTCGAAATTAAAAATGAAATAAAAGCGATTGAAGAAGGCAAATACGATAAAAAAGATAATGTATTAAAAAATGCACCCCATACTCAATTTGTTATTGCCGCTAATGATTGGAAAAAAACTTATTCCCGGGAAACAGCGGCTTTTCCTCTTGATTATGTAAAGCATAATAAGTTCTGGCCTTCGGTAGCAAGAGTAAATAACACATACGGGGATAGGAACTTAATTTGTACCTGCGAACCGGTAAGCAGCTATGCTGAACAGGAAGTATAGAATAAATTAAACATTTCAGCTATGTAACCTCAAAAAAAACCTTATCTTGTGGGATTAAAAGTAACCTACAATGAGTGACAAATTAACGGGAACCGTAAAATTTTACAACACTGAAAAAAGATTTGGCTTTATTAAGCATGACAATGACAATAAAGAAACTTTTGTCCATGCCAGTGGTTTGATTGATGAAATAAAAGAAGGAGATAAAGTTCAGTTTGAATTGCAAGAAGGCAAAAAAGGACTGAATGCCGTAAATGTTAAAAAGATTTAAACAAAAAACTGAAAAAAGAGGCTGGAGTTTATTCTTCAGCCTCTTTTTGTTTGCAATAAATCTGCCATTACAAGCAGTAAAAGATTAAAATTATATTTGTACTATGTACAAAATATTTTTCTCTTTTGTTATCGAATTGCTTTTCTCTTCTGCTTTATTTGCCCAAAATAAGCTGGATATAACGCTGCTGAAAACAAAAGCTCCGGATACTTTTAAAGCCGCATTCATTTCTTCAGCCGGTAATTTTACTATCGAAGTTTATAGAAACTGGGCACCCTTAGCTGCAGACAGGTTTTACCAACTGGTAAAAACGGGATATTATAACAATTGCCTTGTATTCCGTTCTATTAAAAATAACCTGGTACAATTTGGTGTATCTCCCGATAAAACAAAGAATATCTTTTGGCAAAAACATTATTTGCACGATGAACCAGTTAAAGCATCTAACACAGACAGTACGATTTGCTTTGCCAGGGGCGGCCCCGGTACCAGGAAGACATCTGTTTTTATCAACTTAAAAAATAATACCCATTACGACACTTTAACTATTAGTGGTGTAATTGGCTTTGTTCCTTTTGGAAAAGTAATTACGGGTATGGATGTGGTAAAACAGCTTTTTTCCGAGTACGGAAACGACCCGCTGCCATTTGTTGACTCAGTTTATTTTAAAGGCAATGAGCATTTATTAAAAAAATTCCCTCGTTTGGATTTAATTAAAGAAGCCAAACTCCTTAACTAGATAAAGCGCTTACTGTGTAAAGGCAACAATTTAAAAAAAATAAATACTTGATAATTAATTTGTTATCAATCAGTTAGGTAGTTGATAAAAATCTTGGAGAAAATAAAACCAAAAATTGTAATTTAGTGGTACAGAAGTAATTAGACTCTTCTAAACAACTTGCTTATCTACTTATTGACTTCTGTCTTTTTAATCCTTTTTTAGGGGTATCCTTTGAAAACAAGATGATCCAATCCTGTAACTACGTTCTAAAAACAGGTGTTATGAAAAAAATTTACACAATTTTAAACAGCGACACAGTTAAAGCCACACTGTTTCTTGTACTGTTTTTTGCAGTTCTTGGTGTTGTTGTTTACATGACGTGGGGAAAATAAGTTTAGCACAGAAATAACGAGTCTGTGAGTTAGATGCTTCATCCATCTAAAAGGAGTATTGTATCTAAAGAAAATAAACCAACCCAATAATAAATTTCTTCTTCACATTATCTTTTTTGGGGCAGTTTGTTTAAAATGAGCACCCCAAAGTAAGTTAGCAAACAAATTAAGGCTATAATATACCAAAGAATAGTGAACCCCAGATTCTTCATTATTTGCGTGCCCAGTAAAGGAGAAAATATTTGTGCAAAAGAAAAAGCCATTGTATATAACCCCGCATACTGCCCCCTGTTTTGAGAAGTGCTTAAGGACAGCCAATAAGTATTCATAAAAGGAATTGACAGCATTTCGCCCAACGTAATAACGGATATGGCTGCAATAGCCAACCAAATGGAATAAGTGAAAAAATTAAAAAATAAAAAAGATAACCCAGTTAACAAAATACCCATCCCTATATAAAACGTATTACTCCTTTTGCCTTCAAGTTTATATACCAATACCATTTCAAAAAGAGCAATAATAATTCCATTTAAAGCTAATACTAATCCACTTTGGGTTTTACTTAACCCCAGTTCTTTTATATAAAAAATAGTAACGGTTGAGTTCATTTGAAAAAAACAAAAAGCAAAACAAACCGTTAATACTATAAAAAAAAGAAATTGCCCATCACGGTATGCTGATTTTATTTTATCCGACAACACAGATACATCTTTTTCTTTTTGCAATTTCTCCACCACAGGTAATAATATCCGCATAGTTACCGCCGCAAGGATACAGGTAATTCCATCTACCCAAAACAAAAGCTGGTAATGAATATCAGCTAAAATACCTCCAATTGCCGGGCCAATACCCCAGCCCAAGTTTACGGCAAGCCTGTGTAAAGCATAAGAACGGGTCCGCTTTTCTTCGGTGCTATAATATGCAATTGCGCTTGAATTAGCCGGTCTAAATGCTTCCCCGGCCAGGCTCAACATAAAAACAGCAACGCCTAATAATAAAGGTGTTCTTACATACCCTATTAAAATAAACATAATACCATTCAGTACGAGGCTGATAAATTGTATGTGATAAAACCCTACTTTATCAGACAACTGACCACCCCAAAAAGCCCCTAAAACCGCTCCCATGCCATACACAGCCATAATTAAACCAGCAGTACCTGCATCAAAACCTAGCCCATCAATCATGTATGGCAACATAAACGGTATAACCATTGTACCACTCCTGTTAATAAAAAGCGTAATGGCCAAATACCAGGTATTGCGGGATAATCCTGAATAAGCATCCTTATACAAAAAAAATGTTTTCCTTAACATAATTGATGATGCAAAGATGATTTAATTATTAAATTAACGTAATGTTTTAAGCGTTAAGAAAACAGAGTTTTTACTAAAGAGTCAAAAGACAATTTATACAAATGATGGGGAAAACAAAATGTGCCAGGAGAATATAATAACCGACAGAATGTATTGGTTCGTTTAGATATCACCTGTTTTAAAAAAGGGCAGCATCAAGTTATAGTTTGCCTGCCCATTTACTAAATTTCAATACACTTTTATCTTAACTATAATAAGAAAAAACCACTTTAGCTAACGCGGCTTTGTTTTTTTAAAAAATTACTCATTATAAAGCAACTCATAATATTCATTCGCCATACGGCCAGAGTCAAAACGGAATCTTACATCTCGCATACCATTTTTTATTATCTGTCGCCATATATCATATCTTTCATAATACATGGGTAATATTTGGTTTTCAAGAATATCATATAGCTGGTCTAAATCATATTGATCCTGTTCTTCTACATACATTTTATCATAATCTGTATTGGGAATTAAAAAACCATTATTACCATGATTAATAAATTCACAAATCCAGCCATCAAATGTGCTAAAATTTATTGATCCATTCATAGCAGCCGTCATGCCGCTAGTTCCACTGGCCTCCCGGGGAACACGAGGAGTATTTAACCAAATATCAGAGGCTTGCTTTAATCTTTTACTAAGCGTCAGTTCATAGCCAATACAAACGGCCATATTTTTATATTGCTTGCTTAAATGCACCAAATTATTAAAATCGCTAATAGCCGGGTAATCAACAGGATAAGGTTTACCCGCCCAGATTATTTGCACGGGATATTTCTTATCATGCATCAAAGCTTTAAATCTTTTTTCATCTCTTGTAATAAGATCGGCTCTTTTATACCCCGCAAAGCGACGTGCCCAAACAATGGTTAAAATATTGGGATCAAATAATTTTCCGGTTTGATCAGCCACAACTTCAAAAGCTCTCCGCTTTAAATATCGCTTACGATCATCAAACCGTTCATCATTATGCTCATCCATGGAAAAATACAATTGCTTGTCTGCCCAGTAACGCCAATTTTGTGCATTGGTTATGGCTTTAATAGGAGCAACACTTTCGTATTTATACCACATATTCTTTGACACTTCTCCATGCAACTGAGACACGCCGTTACTTACTCTTGCAAAACGTAATGCCGCCAGAGAATGATTAAATAAGTCGCCCTCCATTCCGGCAATCCTTCTTACCTCATCAAGGGGAATGCCACAGAAATAACTCATTTTTTCACATAAAAAAATATCATGTTTCTCGTTACCTGCTTCCTCCGGTGTGTGGGTTGTAAAAACCAATCTTCTTTTAACTTCCTCCAAATTACCGTATTTTTTGTATAAATAAAATGCAGCTGATACGGCGTGCGCCTCATTTAAATGATATACCTCGGGATTATAATTTAATTCATCTATAAGTTTTGCTCCTCCAACACCCAGTAAAATAAACTGAGCTACTTTAGTAGCCACATTAGCATCGTACAAGCGGTGTGTGATGGTTTGAGATACATAATCATTCTCCGGCAAGTCTGTACTTAATAAAAATAAAGGAGCCGATTTAAAGGTTTCCGGATTAACATACCACACTTTTACCCACACAGGATGATCATGAATGGTAATTTGAAATTTGATCTGAGTATCTTCCAAAAAACTATAAATCTTTTCATTCCATTGAACCTGTAATGTTTGATCCTGGTTACGGGCCTGGTCGTAGTATCCATATTTCCAAAGGATACCAATAGCTATCATGTTTTGCCTTAATTCATAAGCACTTCGTAAATGCGACCCTGCTAAAAATCCTAACCCTCCGCTGTAAATTTTTAATGGTTGATGAACAGCGAACTCCATTGAAAAATAGGCAACTTTTTTACTGTATTTCTCATCTACGACATAGGGAACTTCAAAATTTTTAAAACTCATAAGTGGTTGTACATGTTTGCTTAACGGGGCGCAATATAATAGTAAAATTTGAAAACCTTGAGGATAAAACTATCTCATTATTAACATTAAAAAAATGCAACCATTTGAAAAAAAGGCTTTTACCCCTCGCCAATAATTGCGGTAACCTCAATTTCAATGAGTAAATCATCATTAATAAGCCTGCTTACCTCTACCATGGTAGAAGCAGGTTTTATTGCTTTAAAAATTTCACCGTGAGCTTTCCCTACCTCCTCCCATTTTGAAATATCCGTTACATACATCCTGGTTCGTATTACATCTTTTAAAGAAGCGTCGGCCTCTTTTAACGCCTTTTCTATTTTTTGAAATATAAATTTTGTTTGTGCATACACATCTCCTTTACCAACAAGTTTATCCCCATCCATAGCAGTAGTACCAGCTACTTCTATTACATTACCTATCTTAACGGCCCTGGAATAGCCAACAATATCTTCCCATGGGGAACCTGAACTTATACTCTTTTTTAACGACATGTTTGATTTGCTATTTACTGTATATTTCTATTTCTACATTTCCTCTTCGAAGTACGTTTATCCGCTCTTATTCTATGTTTTACGTCCAACTTTTGATTTTATCCTTACTTTTTTCTTTAGATAAGTGCCCTCAAAAAAACAAGTAATACCGCGATAAGAACCACAGCCACCCACCTCCTTAATAGTTACGTTATTGTTGGTAAATGTAAATTCAATCCTACACGGCCCGGTTTTATCATTAAATACCGCTTTATTAGTAGCAAATATTTCTGCTTTCCCTTTTAGTTCCCCGGTACATTCACCTTTTTGTTTGCTAAAATGAATAAAAAAAAGGTATTGCCTTGAGCCTGTTCCATCTCTGACAGAAACAATATTTTTTTTATCCAAAACATAATCAGCCGAATATTTATTCTTTCTTGGTAATGTATCTATAGGATTTACCGGTACCTCATCACTTAAATCTTTATTAGTTAAAATAACAGCTGTTCTAAACTGACCGCTATTATCAAGGAAAAAATTGTTCTCCTTTATATCTACCCCATCCCCCTTCTTTCTCTCTTCCACAATTTTCAGGTTCATGCTCTTATTTACTTCACAATATTTCCTGTAATCAGGATCCTTATCCGTTTCAGCAATTACCATTGAATTAACATATCGCAATTCTTTATTAAAACAAAACACATATCCTTTTTTTCCCGTCCAAATAGATTTAATAAACAAGAAAGTATTCCCGTCACTATCCTTACCTTTTGCCAAAGGAAATAGCTTTGGTTTACCCTTAGTACCAAAATATTTTATAAAAACTGTTTTACTTATAAAAGACCGAAAGGCCACCAATGAAATTCGTAAAGAATCATTCTCTTTCTTATTTAAAAGGGGGTCGCTGATTATAAAGGGAAAATTAACCTGGGGAAAGAAAGAAACAAATTCTTGAACGGTAATATCATCGTCATATTGGGTTTTTAGTTTTTTATCTGTTTCACAGGATAGCAAAAAACATAATATAAAAAAAGAAATTGCTGTATTAATCCGCATACAAAATAAATTCGGACAACCAAAATAAGCAGTTTTCCTCATACAATAAAGTTATTTACAAACCCTTTTGGATATGAAAATAAATATTTTTAGATTTGTCTAAATTTAATTTTAGCTTCAATGAACTTTACTACCTCGGAAGAAAATTATATAAAAGCTATCTGGAGTCTTCAACGCTTTCAAACGGAGGTAAATACCAACTCATTGGCCAAAGAGCTCCAAACCCGCCCGGCATCCGTAACGGATATGCTTAAAAAGTTAAAAACCAAAAAAATTGTGCATTATGAAAAATATCATGGTTTCTCTTTAACCACGGAAGGAAAAAAAGTGGCGTTAGGCATTATCCGGCGTCACCGTCTTTGGGAATTCTTTTTGTCGGAAAAATTAAAATTTGGCTGGGATGAAGTGCATGAAGTTGCAGAAGAACTGGAACATGTAAGCAACAAAAAGTTAATTGATAAATTAGACGAATATCTTGGGTTTCCGAAAATAGATCCTCACGGCGACCCCATACCGGATAACCAGGGTAAAATAGAAATACAAGAGCTACTTCCTCTCACCGAAATAGTGAATAATAAAGTAGTTGAAATAGCAGGGGTTGGCAATCAGTCAACTAATTTACTGGAGCTACTTAAGCATAAAAATATACAAATTGGCACCAGAGTGGAGATAAAAAAAAGATTTGATTTTGATAATTCACTTGAAATCAAAATCCGAAATATCCCCGCATTTACGATAAGTGAACAACTCGCAAAAAATTTATTAGTAAAGTATGGTAAATAAATTATCTGATGATGTATCGTTAAGTGAGGTGCATGCTTCTGTGGATGTTAATGCTTCCAGGAAAGGATTGAGAAAAATATTAGCCTTTTTTGGACCGGCATACTTAGTTAGTGTAGGGTACATGGATCCCGGAAACTGGGCAACAGATTTGGCCGGAGGTAGTAAGTTTGGCTATGCATTGATATGGGTATTGTTAATGAGTAACATCATGGCATTGGTTCTGCAAAGTTTGAGTGCCAGGCTGGGAATAGTAAGAGGGAGAGATCTAGCGCAAGCTAACAGAGAAACATATCCTAAATACATAAATTTTTTATTATATGGACTTGCCGAAATTGCTATTGCAGCAACGGATCTTGCAGAAGTATTAGGCATGGCCATTGGTATTCATCTTTTAACCGGGTTGCCACTAATATGGGGCGTAAGCATAACGGTATTGGATACCTTTTTGCTTCTTTTTTTACAACGTCTTGGCATACGAAAGATGGAGGCTTTCATTATCGCCCTTGTCGCCATTGTAGGTATTTCTTTTTTCATAGAAATTGTATTGGTCAAGCCACATCTTACAGAGGTTGTTAGCGGTTTTGTACCTTCTTTCCCAAACGAAGTAGCGTTATACATAGCAATTGGTATAATAGGCGCTACCGTTATGCCGCATAATTTGTATTTACATTCTGCATTGGTACAAACAAGAAAAATACATAGAAGTAATGAGGGAATTAAGCAGGCACTAAAATGGAGTTTTATTGATAGTGCTATAGCTTTAAACATTGCTTTTTTTGTAAATGCCGCAATTTTAATTTTGGCTGCTACCGCTTTTTTCAAAACCGGCAGAACAGATGTGGCTGAAATAAAACAGGCACATCAATTACTGGCGCCCTTGCTTGGCTCAAAAGTCGCTCCAATACTTTTTGCAATAGCGTTGATAGCGGCAGGACAAAGCTCCACCATTACAGGTACGCTTGCCGGACAAATTGTTATGGAAGGCTATTTGCGTTTGCGTATTAATCCCTTGATGCGGCGTTTATTAACTCGTTTGCTGGCCATTATACCAGCCATAATTGTAATTTCCATTTTTGGCGAAAAAAAAGTGGATGCTTTGTTGGTATTGAGCCAGGTTATATTAAGCATGCAATTGGGATTTGCTATTATCCCTCTTATTCATTTTGTAAGCGACAAAAATACTATGGGCATTTACGCCATTAAAACCGGTACAAAAATTTTTGCCTGGCTGATTGCCATTATACTCATTTATCTTAACATACGATTGTTGGTAAATGAATCTGTTAGTTTTTTTGCAAGCCCTGGAAACCTGTTGGGTAAAGTAATAATCGTTTCAGGCGGATTAATTTTCAGCTTGCTCCTGTTTTATACCACTTTTTTCCCCTTCATCAAAAAAGCAAAACCGTCATTATCCATACAAATACACCCGGATGTTATGCAATTAAAAGAACTTTCTGTTCCTGTATATAACAGGATTGCCGTGGCGCTTGACTTTAGTGAAAACGATGAAAAACTATTAGCTCACGCCATTGGTCAGGGAAACAAACAAACTGTTTATCAATTAATTCACATTGTAGAAAGCGCTTCTGCCAAGTTATTGGGCAATGAGTCGGACGACCTGGAAACACGTAAGGATAAAGAGCGATTAGAATTTTATGTACAACAATTAAATGCTAAGGGGATAAAAGCCAGCAGCCATATCGGTTTTCGTAATCGCACTAAGGAAATTGTTCGGCTTGTTAAGGAGAATAATGCAGATATGCTGGTGATTGGAGCTCACGGGCATAGTGGCTTAAAAGATTTTATTTACGGGCAAACGGTAAATACAGTACGACATGAGTTGAAGATACCGGTTCTGGTTGTGAATCTTTAATTTTACGATTACAACGCTTTACGCTTTTAGAAAAAAATACCTGTTTCCTATTTTCTTCCAAAATCAGCAGGGTTTTCCCCCCAGGCTTTTGTTTCCCATTTTAGTATCTTATTGGGATAATCGTTTTGTTGCAGCCACTTTTCCGCTCGTTCTATCAACTCAAAAACAATTCTGTTTTTTTGAGTTTTTTCCAATTTGGTTTTGGCCTTTTTCCCTTTCACCCATAAAATGGCATTTTTACTATCAGAATAAACAGGCACCGTTAAATTATTCTTCTTACAATAACCTAATGCATGAACAATGGCTAAAAACTCACCAATATTGTTAGTGCCATCGGCAAAGGGGCCCTGCTTAAAAATTAACTTATTGGTTTTATAAAATATACCCTGATATTCCATTGGGCCGGGCACACCGCTGCATGCCGCGTCCACAATTATGCTATTGTGTACCGGACCATTAATTGTTAATACATCTTTCTTATTTATATCAGAATTATCAGCTAAAGATTCCTGGTAACCCTTTAATCCTTTTTGAAATGCTTCCAGAGCCTCTTGCTCTGTTTTAAACGACCGGTATAAAGCACCGGTAAAACCATGTATCTGCTCCTTACATGTATCCCAATCACTGTAAACTCCGGGCTGTTTTCCTTTCCAAACAGTATAATATTTTTTTTCTTTGGCCATCTTTGGCACAAGTTTAGTAAAAACAAAATTATTCTGCATCTTTGCCCACTAATAAATTTGTATTTCCATGCCTGTTAAACCAATTAAAACTCTATTAATTTGTTTGTTGAGCGCCAGCGTATCCTTTGCACAAAAGGACTTAATAGTAAAAACCGATGGAAATAAAGCCTATCTTTCTCATATTGTAGGTCCACAGGAAAATTATTATCGTATCGGCCGTATTTACAATATCAGCCCACAGATATTTGTGCCTTATAACAACCTGAAACTGGAAACTCCTATCCAACAAGGCAAGGCAATTCGTATCCCCCTGGTTGAGGAAAATTTCTCTACACAAAAAACAAATAACAAAAACGAAGTATTTATTCCCCTATATTATGTGGTGCAGCAAAGTGAGGGGCTATACAGAATTGGTAAGTACGTGGGTATTAGTGCTGATGAATTAAAAAAACTAAATAAACTCAAAACAGAATCCATTAATATTGGCGATAAGCTACTACTTGGATATTTAAAAGTGTTAAAAGACCAATCCCCTTTAGCATCTCAGGCAAAACCTGAAACAAAAAAACCGGAGGCTACTCCCACAAGAGAAGAAAAACCAGTTGTAAAGCAGGAAATACCAAAATCTAATGAAGAAAAAAATACAATCAATCTTTCCAAGGAAGACTTTAAGGAAGGGGTTTTTAAAAACGAATATTTAAGCCAGACAAATAATGGGAAAAATGTACAATCGATAGAGCCAGTATGCGGGGTTTTTAAAAGCACCAGTGGGTGGCGGAATGGAAAATATTATGTACTAATGAATAACGTAGCAAGAGGAACGATTGTAAAAATTACAATCGGAGAAAAAGTAATTTATGCGAAGGTATTGGACGCAGTGCCTGATATTAAGGAAAATAAAGGGATAGATGTTTTAATAAGCAATGCTGCTGCCGCTCAACTGTACATAAATGAACAAAAATTTACTGCTACGGTAAAATATTCAAAATAAAATACATAAAATTCTTTTGCCTGACTGTCTTTTCATTTTTTCACTCTAAATCCACGTAAAAAATCTTCTATAAGCATTTTTTTCTTCCCTTCTAATTGTAGTTCTAAAAAGTGAACATACCCGTCTTTACATGCAAATTTTAAAAACGTTTTTCCATCCGTCTCATAATCTCCCGGGGTAACTTTGGGAGCGATAAACTCTTTTTTACTCTTAAATACTTTCAGCATTTTACCATCTAAGTATGTAAAAGCTGCAGGAAACGGCGAAAGACCCCGAATAAGATTATGTACTTCACTGGTTGTTTTAGTAAAATCTATTTTACACGTTTCAGTGAAAATTTTAGGTGCATGTTTCAGGGTTACAGGTACTTTATATTTATCTTTTAGCAAATTTTCCTGAGATTGCTCTTTTAAAGTTCCTGTAGCAATTCCTTCTACCGTCTTTATCAGCAAGGCAGCCCCAATTTCTTTCATTTTATCATGCACTTCGCCTGCTGTTTCTTCTTCATTAACCGGAAAGCTTTGCTGTAATAAAATATCACCGGTATCTATCTCATGTTTAAGTTTAAACGTAGTTACGCCTGTCTCTTTTTCTCCATTTATCACAGCCCAATTGATAGGAGCTGCTCCGCGGTATTGTGGTAATAAACTCCCGTGTAAATTAATAGTACCCATGGGGGGCATATTCCACACAACTTCCGGAAGCATTCTAAAAGCAACCACAACTTGTAAATCAGCATTTAATGACTTTAATTCAGCTAAAAAATCAGGGTTTTTTAATTTTTCCGGTTGCAATACTTTTAACCCATGTTCAACGGCATATCTTTTCACTGCACTTTCATTTAATTTCATTCCTCGACCCGACGGTTTATCGGGAGCAGTAATCACCCCAACAATATTATACCCTGCTTTTACCAAAGCGTCTAAAGAAGCAACAGCAAATTCAGGAGTTCCCATAAAAACTATTCGTAACATAGCTGCCTTGTTGCCAAAGCCTGAATGTTCTGATTTGCTCATGCAACAAAAATAAGCGAACAATTTGTTCCAACATTCATTAGAAAGATTTATTCAAAATCTTTATACAACAAATACTTTTTCCTGATTTCTTTAAACTTATGTAAAGAAGGTTCCCAGCTTTTGCGAATATCCACCTCGTTCTTACCTTCTATTATTTGTTGCATAAGAAGTGAATTACCTGCCAGCTTATTAAAAAAATAGTCGGAGGATTTTGGGTTTTTTGCCAACGGTTTAATAAAAAAGTTTCCCTTATCCGGGAAAAGTTCATAAGCATTTATAAGCCATTTTAGTTGAATACGATTATCTATTCTATTTACCACTTCTTCTTTTGTGCCCGATAAATTCCATCCGTAACAAAGTCTATCCTTTAATTTAGGTTCCCTCGCTCCCTGAGTAGATTTAGGAACAAAAGAGAAAAGAGTATCTGGTAAAGACGGATGACCAAAAATTTGAAAAGGTCTTTCTGTACCTCTTCCTTCGCTTAAAACTGTACCTTCAAAAAAACAAGTAGAAGGATACCAGTAAATACTTTGCATTGAGTTTAAATTGGGAGATGGATTAATTGGCAATTCATACCTTGTAGTATGGTTGTATTTATAACAAGGTATAACGGTAAATTTAAATCCCTTGTTTTTATTAATCGCTTCGGCTTGTTGATGCAACCAACCTTCGCCCAAAAGCATTTGTGCGTATTCTGCTATGGTCATTCCATATACCACCGGCACAGGTTGCATACCAACAAAAGAACTAAACTCTCTTTCCAATACCGGACCATCAACATAATAACCATTGGGATTAGGCCTGTCAAATATTATTAAATGTTTATTAAACTCAATAGCTGCTTCGATATAATATTCAAGGGAAGATATGTATGTATAAAATCTCACACCTACATCCTGTATATCAAAAATCATTACATCCACATTTTTTAAATCTTCGAATGATGGTCTTTTATGATCACCATAAAGAGATATGATAGGTAACCCGGTTTTTGCGTCTTTACCACTATTTACTTTCTCTCCGGCATCGGCATCTCCTCTGAAGCCATGTTCCGGAGAAAATATTTTCACCACTTTTATTTTATTTTTTAATAATAAATCTACAACATGAGTTTTGCCTGCCACAGAAGTTTGATTAGCAAAAACAGCTACCGTTTTCCCTTTGAGTAATGATAAATATTGGTCTGTTCTTTCCGCCCCTACCCGTAATACATTTTTTTTATTACTCAAATCACTTACCCTTTGCTGGGCGGTAACTGCAAAAAAGATAAAACACAAAAAAATTAATAATCGAAAGTTGTTCATGGACAGTATTTTATTCAAATTTCAATAATTATTCCCTATTAATAAATAGTTAAAAAAGCGGCTGCTTCACTAATATGGATTACCTTGTGCGCCTTAAATAATAAATATGAAGGCAACAAAAGGAAGCACCGTAAAAGTACATTATACTGGCCGTTTAATTAGTGGTGAACAATTTGATTCATCTGTGGGACGTGAACCATTAGAGTTTGAAGTAGGTGCAGGCATGATGATAAAAGGTTTTGATGATGCCGTAGTAGGCATGTCAGCTGGCGATACAAAAACAATTACCATTTTGCCACACGAAGGTTATGGCGAGTCAAGGGAAGATATGATTTTTGATTTCCCTAAGGATAAATTTCCGCCGGATATGACACCTGAAATTGGCATGCAACTCAACATGGGCAATGGCCATGGGCAAAATTTCCCGGTAACTATTATTGAAGTAAAAGAAGATAGCGTAGTTATTGATGCCAATCATTTCCTTGCCGGTAAAGACTTAGTTTTTGATATTGAGGTTGTTGAGGTTAAAGGTGGTAGTCCATTAATAATTACATTGTAAAAAAAATTAGGTGTACGTCTATAAACAGAGGTCGCATTTAAATGCGACCTCTGTTTTATTTTTCAAAATTTTTCTAAAATCCGGAAGCTAACTAAACTTATTTTTTTCTATTCATCCACCAGCCCAGCCAGACACCGGTAAGCCCCCACCCAAGTATAGCATCTGTTAAATATGCATACATATCAAAAATCTGGAACCAGATATATCCCGTATAAGCTGAATTTAGAAAAACTATCAAACCGACAGCTAACGAAGACATAAAAACGCCGGTAAAAGAGATATTGCTCATTTTAGAAATGAGCCAGATAAAAAGCCAAACTACAATAATATCTGTTAGCAAGCCCCGCAACATATTCATTAGCATATTCGATTTAAACTCTTTATGATAAAAAATTTGTACCCAGGGTTTACCCTCAGAGGCTTTCAAAAGAGCTTCTTTTTCATCGCTGGTAGCATTTGGAGAACTGGTAGGAAGATAATATCCCCCCTCTGTAGTCAACTGGTTGCCTAAATATGACAATATACTATCCTGGCGTGGAGTGTATTGCAAAGCAGATTTGTGAAACTCCCCGGGAGCCCAGCTAATGAACTGAATAAGAAAAATAATAATACCGCCAACAAGGGCGCCAATGATTTTTTTGCTCATAGTATGTTAGTTTTAGTGTAGGAAATATAAAAACTGTATCGCATAAAAGCAATATTTATATGCTTTATTAATTAACAGGTTTTGCAGTGGTAGCCCTTGTTTTTATACGGAACGATATAAAGAGTAAAATAATAGAAAGAATTAATACCACCGTAGCCGGTAAACTTCCTTCAAAACCAAATTTTCCGCCTGTTATTAGCTCATTCCCACTCAATTGAATTTGAAATATACTTGGAAATTCAATACCACTCACTTCAAAACCCAATACCGGCCCCTGAAAGAAATTCCAGGTAAAATGCAACACTACCGCATAGAATAAATTTTTTGTATGTATATAATCAATTCCCAAAAAAATCCCAGCTAAAAAAACATTTACAAATGCCAGCAAGTTAAATTCAGGATTCGTACTATGCGCTAAGGCAAAAATTAAAGATGAAATAACTAATGCAGTATATTTATTTAATGACCGCATAAGGTTATTTAAAATATATCCCCGAAACATGATTTCTTCTGCAATTGCCACTAATAACATCAATACAAAAGCCCAACCAATGTTGCCCCAATCAAAAAACCATCCGGTAAACTTCAGATTTTTAAATGCAATTAACAAAAAGGTACCTACACCCAGGCCGGCTATCCCCATCAACAATCCCAACAGACCATTTAGTTTATAACTTAAAAAGTTCAATCCTAAACTATATACCGTATCCTTATCTATTAATCTTCTGCACAAAAAAACAAGTACCAGAGATGTACAAAAATTAAATATTATGGTTATTGTTATTACATTTACCGCACTGGTATTATCAGCTAACATTTTCCATAAACCAATCAGCAGGGTAGCAATTACTTGAAAAACAATAAAACAAATAAAAAATGCAGTTACCCGCAACCAGCCTTGTTCTATTAATGGCTTGCCTTTGTTCATAAAAACCAATTTAAATTATCTTTTGGTAAGTTGCCAAACTTTACAAAAGTTTGCAAGCTCAATTTACAACATCATGCACATACATGTAAACGCAACTCAACTAGCCAATCGTTTTATGGAGTATGTAAAAATAGATACACAAAGTGATCCTTTGAGCAAACAGTTTCCAACAACAGAAAAACAAAAAAATTTATCCTCACTCCTTGTAAAAGAATTGCAAGATATGGGGATTAACGATGCTCACTTAGATGAATTTGGCTATGTGTATGCTACTATTCCTGCTAATACCTCAAAAAAAAATGTACCGGTAATTTGCTACTGTGCCCACGTGGATACGGCTCCTGATTGTAGCGGAACTGATGTAAAGCCCCTGCTACACAAAAATTATGATGGCAGTGATATAGTATTGCCAGACGATCCTTTGCAGGTATTACGGATAAATGATTATCCTTATTTAAAAAATCACATCGGGGCCGATATTATCACTGCCAGCGGAAAAACTTTACTCGGCAGCGATGATAAAGCGGGTGTGGCAGAAATAATGGAGTTTGCTTATTACATAACTACACACCCTGAAATAAAACATGGAGAAATAAAATTATTATTTACCCCCGATGAGGAGGTAGGAAAAGGAACAGCAAATGTTAATTTAAAAAAACTGGGTGCTCATTATGGCTATACTTTAGATGGAGGGGAAGCGGGTGATTTGGAAGATGAAACATTTAGTGCAGATTTAGTCCAGATTACGGTACATGGTGTTATTTCTCACCCGGGATATGCAAAAGGTAAAATGGTAAATGCTTTAAAAATTGCCGGTGAAATTTTAACAGCGTTACCCAAACATGAATGGAGCCCGGAAACAACAGAGAAAAAAGAGGGGTTTGTTCATCCTACAAGGATAGACGGAATTGCAGAAAAGGCAACTATTGAATTTATTATCCGGGATTTTGATACTCCTAAACTACATGAACATGAAGCAAAATTAAAATCAATTGCCGAGCAGGTACTACGTAACTACCCAAACTGCAGTGTAGAATTTCATGTGCAGGAACAATACCGAAATATGAAAGAGATATTAAACAAACACCCACATGTAATACGATATGCTGAGGAAGCAATTGGCAGAACGGGTTTACAATTTAAAACCGTAAGTATAAGAGGCGGTACGGATGGAAGCAGGCTAAGCTTTATGGGATTACCTTGCCCTAATTTATTTGCCGGAGAACAGGCTATCCATTCTAAATTAGAATGGATTGGAGTGAATGATATGATAAAAGCCGTTGAAACCCTTATACATTTAAGCATGATCTGGCAAGAGAAAGGATGACCAGCTTCAAATTAATAAAATGCAAATAAGTTTAGTTGATATACCCTTTTGAGTGATTCAAATTTTTTGACCTATCTCTTAAATCTCATCTTTCCAAATTCTTAAATACCAGTAAATAGGATACCCAATTGCGCCGGCTAATAAAAAAATAATTACCCAAATTAATCTCTCCCCTGATTCAATCTTTCTATTATTCATCATATTAATAATAAAAAATACCAATAATGCCAGTGTAAGCAGTCCTGCGATAAGACCTGTAACAAAAACAGAGGTAAAAGTGGTAAAAACAGTATATAAATCGGGGTCATAATCTTCCCACTGTATTATTTTAGGAAAAATTAAAAAAACCTGGGTAATTATTACTCCTGATAATATCAATGGCACAAAACTTAAAAAACCTATTAGTATTTTTGATGTCTTTGACATATTTATTTGTTTTTTTAAAGCTACTACTATTATTTATATTATAAAAAATGTTGATTAAAAACATTCCCCATTTTTTAATTACTTTAGCTGAAATTAAACTTGATAACTATGGAACAATTCCTTCAATATTGGTGGGTATTTTTAGCTTTTGTTATTGCCCTGAGTGGTTTTTTTACTATTAATCAAGGATTTATTGGGGTAATAACTATGTTTGGTAAATATCGCAGACTTGCGGGCCCCGGATTAAATTTTAAAATTCCTCTTCTGGAAAACGTAACTAAAAGAATTTCTATTCAAAACCGGTCTGTTGAATTGGAATTTCAGGCCGTTACTATAGACCAGGCTAATGTTTATTTTAAAAGCATGTTGTTGTATTCTGTTTTAGATCAGGCAGAAGAAACGATTAAAAAGGTGGCCTTTAAATTTATTGCAGACAGAGATTTAATGCAGGCATTAACCAGAACCATTGAAGGCTCTATCCGGGCATTTGTGGCTACAAAAAGACAAGCAGAAATTTTAGGATTGAGAAAAGAAATTGTGGAATATGTAAAAGATCAGATTGATCAAACCCTCGAAAACTGGGGCTACCATCTGCAAGACTTGCAAATAAATGATATTACGTTTGACCAGGTAATTATGGACAGCATGAGCAAGGTTGTGGCAAGTAATAATTTAAAAGCTGCTGCAGAAAATGAAGGTCAGGCATTGCTTATTACTAAAACCAAATCCGCAGAAGCCGAAGGTAATGCAATAAAAATTGCCGCAGAAGCCGAAAGAGAAGCCGCAAGATTACGGGGACAGGGGGTAGCATTGTTCCGCCAGGAAGTTGCAAAAGGTATGACTGAGGCCGCAGAGCAAATGAAACAGGCTAATTTGGACACCAATGTAATCCTTTTCAGCATGTGGACGGAAGCTATTAAAAATTTTGCTGAATACGGGAAGGGTAATGTAATATTCCTGGATGGTAGCAGCGATGGCATGGAAAAAACAATGAAGCAGATACAGGCATTAATGATGAAACCACTTGGTACAACGGGTAAATAATAAAAAATACTGTGCAAAGCGGTTGCCTGTTTCAGGCACCGCTTTTTTACTTTTTTAACATATTATTTTAGAGGCAACTTATTAAAATGGTCAGGTTTTTGGCCGGAAATAATATTTTATAAACAAAACCGTTTAAAAGCTGTTTGGTTTACATTTGTTAATAAACTTACACTCATGAAGTTTTTTCTTTTACAAGCTGCCGACTCTCTCCAATCTACGGCCAATAGTATTTCGGGCACCGGTAAGGAGATTAATATGTTTGAATTACTGATGAAAGGAGGGTGGATTATGATTCCCCTGTTATTACTTAGTGTAATAGCAGTTTTTGTTTTTGTGGAAAGATGGATTGCTATCAGCAAAGCTGCAAAAATTGACGATAATTTTATGAATATTATCCGAGACCACATTATGAGTGGAAATGTTACAGCAGCTCGTTCCCTGGCAAAAAACACAAACAATCCTGTGGCCCGAATTATTGACAAAGGCATTCAACGCATTGGTAAGCCTATAGAAGCAATTGAAAAAAGCATGGAGAATGTTGGCAAACTGGAAGTATATAAATTGGAAAAAAATACAGGCGTTTTATCTGTAATATCCGGCATTGCGCCTATGTTCGGATTTTTAGGAACCATCGTAGGGATGGTGCAGTTATTTATGCGAATTAATATTACGAATGAATATAACCTGGCTGTTATATCTGGCGGTATTTATACTAAAATGGTAACAAGTGCAGTAGGTCTGATAATCGGTTTGATGGCGTATGTAGCTTATAATTATCTTAATTCACAAATAAATAAAACGGTAAATAAAATGGAAAGTGCAAGTGCCGAATTTATTGATGTGTTGTATCAACCTACACATTGATGGGCGATAAATACCGTTAATAGTCTTAAACAAGTAATAAACAATCGGCAATTCAACCTTTTTTAACTAATAATTCTTTTAACTTATTAAACTTAACAATCAGTAATCACTAATGAACTTTAGAAAACGATTAAAAGAGAAGCCACAATTGCATACCAGTGCGCTGAATGATATTTTATTTATTCTGCTTCTGTTCTTTTTAATTGTTTCTACACTAGCTAATCCTAATATTGTAAAAGTAAACACACCAAAAGGAAAAAGCGATAGTAAAGCAAAGCAAAGCATTGTCATTTCAATTGACAATAAACATACCGTTTATATAGGTCAGAAACCAGTTCCCTTGTTTGCCATTGACTCCCTCATAAAAAATGAAACAAAACGTCTGGGACTAGATACTCCTGTTATTACCATTAATGCTGATACGGCTGCGATGTATGGAGAATTTTTTAGAGTGTTAAACGCAGCAAAAAAGGCCGGAGCCAAAGTTACTGCTAATGTAACCCCTAATTAAATCCGGCTTTTATCATCCTTTCCTTTCCTTGCATATCCTTTTTTAATTCAATATGACTAAAGCCTTTCTCCGTTAAGAGATTTGCTACTTCAAGACCTAATGACTCATTAATTTCAAGATATACAGAGCCACCATCCCTAAGATGTAACTTCGCAAATTCTGCTATATACCGGTAAAAAATTAAAGCATCATTGTCTGGAACAAATAATGCCAGGGAAGGCTCGTAGTCTAATACACTTTTACGCATTTCTTTGGCTTCACTTTTTTTTACGTAAGGGGGATTACTTACAATAACATTAAATTGGCCTAATCCATTCCAATTGCTTTTATTTAAAAAATCCAAAATTCGAAAATCAATTTCTACTTCATTAATCCCTGCATTCTGAATAGCTATATGTAAGGCTTCCGTACAAACATCTATTGCTGTTACTTCAGCATTTGGTAGCTTCTTTTTCAACGCAACCGGTATGCAGCCACTACCTGTACCAATATCAAGTATGCGAAGATTAGTATTTCCAACTGATAACCGATGGTCGGACACAATCCATTCCATTAATTCTTCTGTTTCTGGTCTTGGTATTAATACTTTCTCATTTACATAAAATTTCATTCCGGCAAACCAAGCCTCGCCCAACACATATTGTACGGGACGGTGAGCAAGCAATTGAGTGGTAATTTCTTTAAGTCGTTCTTCCTTTTGAACTGATAAAGAAAAATCTTTGTTAACAATGCGGTCAATCCGATTACATCCGGTAATATGCTCCATCACCAGGTCTGCAATATTTGCAGCCTCACTGTTATCATAAATTTCAGTCAACCGTATTACCAGTTGTTGATATGCCTGGAAAATAGTCATAAAACAAACTTACTTCATAAGTAGTAAAACTTTTCCTGGTTCTTTAACATTGTTCAAAAATTTACGCCGATACGTTCAATTTTCAACTTCTTATATTTGCCTGTTAAACTGTAACTATTGACTATTGATGAAACATATATGTACCGTTGTATTGAACTGGCAAAATTGGGTGCAGGAAAGGTAGCTCCCAATCCTATGGTGGGTGCCGTAATCGTGCATGATAATTTAATCATTGGCGAAGGTTATCATCAACAATATGGAGGCCCGCATGCAGAAGTAAATGCAATTAATAATACAATCAGCGGCAACCGTGCCGATTTGCTGGCTAAAAGCACCTTATATGTTTCATTGGAACCTTGTGCCCATTACGGCAAAACACCACCTTGTACAGATCTGATCATCGAAAATAAAATACCCAAAGTTATAATCGGCTGTCCGGATTCATCTGAAAAAGTAAATGGGAAGGGAATTCAAAAATTAAAAGCTTCAGGTATTGAAGTAGAAACCGGAATATTAGGGGAAGCATGCAAAGATTTAAATAAACGATTCTTTACTTTTCATACCAAGCACAGACCTTATATTATTTTAAAATGGGCCGAAACAGCAGACGGTTTTATTGCACACTCTAATTATTCAAGAGTATCAATAAGTAACCATTATACCAATCGGTTGGTACATAGATGGCGAAGTGAAGAGGCATCCATACTTGTTGGCACTAACACGGCCATGCATGATAATCCCGAATTAACAACCAGATTGGTACCTGGCAATAGCCCCATGCGCTTGGTAATTGATATGAATTTACAATTACCAGATTCACATAATGTTTTTAATAAAAAATCAAAAACAATTATTTTTAACGGTATTAAAAACGAGCAAAAGGGAAACCTGGCATATCATCAGTTAAATAAAAACGAAAAAATTATTCCCCAGTTAACAGAAGCACTCTACCAATTAAATATTCTATCTGTTATTGTTGAAGGAGGTGGTAAATTGATTCAATCCTTTATAGAGGAAAACCTGTGGGATGAGGCAAGAATTATAACTAACCAGGAATTAAAAATCAATCACGGCATTGAGGCTCCCTCATTTATTAAAAACTATTTGCACCGTTGCGAAACTGTTGTATCTGATTTGGTAAATTATTACAAGCCTGTTCCTGGTAATGCTTCACAAAAAATTATAAACTATAAATAACCAGTATTAAATGTTACTTTTTTTAATCGGCAGCATTGTGCTAACCTCGTATCTAACTTTATCTTTTAAGGTTTGTCAACGGTTTGGAATAAGCACTTACCAGGCTATTATTTTCAACTATATTACTTGTGTTATTACCGGTAGCTTTGTAAACGGATATTTTCCGGTTACCACAACTAATCTTAATACAGGATGGTTTAAATGGGCTATGCTAATGGGAGCCATGTTTATCTCCATCTTTAACCTGGTAGCTTATACTACCCATAAAGCAGGCGTAGCGGTAAGTTCCGTAGCTAATAAACTTTCTATGGTAATTCCTGCTTTTTTTTCTGTGTGGTTATATAATGAAACGATGGGTATTGTAAAAATTGCAGGTATAATTCTTGCCCTCATATCCGTTGTATTAACGAGTATCCAGGAAAATAAAAACGAACACAAAACTTTTGATTGGATTATACCCATCCTGGTAGGAAGCTTGTTTATAAGCTCGGGGCTACTTGATACCGCTATTAAATATGTTGAACATAATTTTTTAAACGAAAATAATAAAAACGATTACCTCGTATCTGCCTTTTTCTTCGCTGCCGTTATAGGGATTATTCTTTTATCTCTTCAAATAATTACAGGAAAACAAAAATTACAAGGCAGTGCTGTTCTTATGGGTATATGTATTGGTATTCCCAATTACTTTTCCATCTGGTGCCTCGTTAAAGTATTAAAAACACCTCCTTATAATATGCAAAGTTCCGCCATTATACCGGTAAATAACATGGGTATCGTTTTATTTAGTTCCGTTGCCGCTTTTATTTTATTCAGGGAACGACTACATAAAATTAACTGGCTGGGCATTGCACTATCTATTATTGCCATTGCTCTAATTGCATACGGAGATAAATTATAATGAACGAACCGGACTTTTATTATACAATTGAAAAAGCAGTGACTGCGGAATTTAAAGATCGCGGCAGCAAGTTTATTGCCTATGCTTTTCCTATCGAAAAAATTGCCGATTTTAAACCCCGTCTTGATGAACTTAAAAAAGAACATCCAAAAGCAGCACATCATTGTTTTGCTTATCGCATCGGTCTTGACAAAAATATATTCCGCGTAAGTGATGACGGCGAACCTTCCGGAACTGCGGGAAAACCAATTCTGGGCCAAATAGACAGCAAAATGTTAACTAATGTAGCAATTGTTGTTGTTAGATATTTTGGGGGAACCCTACTAGGCGTTCCAGGCTTAATTAATGCTTATAAAACTTCATCAGCCCTGGCTCTTGGGGCAGCTTCTATTATTCAAAAATCAGTTGAGATAAATTATCAACTGCAGTTTGATTATACAAACATGAATGAGGTTATGACTGTTATCAAAAAATTCAACTGTACGATTGTAAAGCAACAATTGGAGCTATTCTGTTACATGGAAATAAAGATTGTAAAATCAAACCTCCAATTATGCCTTAAAAAATTATTGGAAATAAGAGGTCTTGAGCTAAATAAATGCTAAACAAATAGCCGGTTATTTTTAATAGAATGGGTACTAATACTTAAACTATAATCCTCTCCGTTTCATTTCCTTTTTAATTAGTCCAAGCTCCCTACCCGTTTGCCCACTTACGGAGCTATTTTCCTGTGCCCGTCGCATCAGGTAAGGAATTACGTCTTTTATAGGACCAAACGGAAGATATTTAGTTACACCATACCCGCTTTTGGCTAAATTAAAAGTTATATCATCACTCATTCCATATAGTTGGGAAAAATGAACGTGTGGATGATTGTGTGGCAATCCTTTTTTTTCCAGTAATTGTGCAGTATGCAAATTGCTGTAAGCGTTATGGGATGCTACCATAACTGCAATTTTATCCAGATGTTCAATACAAAAATCAATAGCAGCATTAAAATCCCTGTCGGTACTTTCCTTATCGGGCTGAATGGGTGAAGGATAATTCATATCAGCCGCTCTTTTTCTTTCTCTTCCCATATATGCACCTCGCACCAACTTAGCACCCAATATAAAATTACGTTGCGATGCAGCTTCATAAGAATCCTTTAAAAAAGCAAGTCTGTCATGACGGTAAAGCTGTAACGTATTATAAACAACAGCTCTTTCTTTATTAAACTGCTCCATCATAAGCATTGTAAGTACATCTACCGGGTCTTGTATCCATGTTTGTTCGGCGTCAATTAATACACCGATTCCTTTGGCCGCAGCCGTAGCACAAATGGTTACCATTCTTTTTTGCAAACGTTGCCATTCATCTCTTTCACTATCTGTCAGAGACTCCATTGCTTTGGTAAAACGTTTCATTAAAGGTCCCTGGGTGTTATCGGCCGATTTGTCTAATTTTTCCAGCAATCCAAAGCGGCACATCCCGGTAACTTTAATGCTCATAAACGGAATGTTTTGCTGGGTAGCGGCATAGTTAATTACATTAATAAATTCTTTCATGGAATGCTCATAAGAGGCATCTCCATCATCATTTCCCTCTACTCCGTAATCTAAAATTACCTGCACACCAAATTCTTCCAACTTATTGGCAACTTTCGCTGTTTCAGATAATGTTTCTCCACCTACAAATTGAGAAAAAATAGTATTTCTTATAATTTTCCCGGTAAAAGGTATCTTTAACTTTATCACCATCGGGGTAAGCACCAAACCTATATTAACAAGCCATGGTTTACCCATAGATGAAAAAAGAAAATGTGCTTTTTTTAGCTCTTTATCAGATTTATAAGCAAAAGCACATTCTGTATTGTCGAAAGAAATAGTAGGGCGTTGATCCATAATAACAAGCAATTAATCTTCAAAATTCGCGACTGACAGATGAATTGCCAAAAAAAGGTCAAAACAAAATTTTTTCAATTTTATAATTCAAATAATCCTTTGTTAAGCAATTTCAATGTTTCAATCTTATAAGCGTACGGAACCAGCAACGAAACATTATGAGGGCTTCCCCCATAAGATACCATACGAACGGGGATCGTGGAGATGGATTGGAACAATTTGGTAAGCACATTTTTTTCCTCAGCAATTTTATTTCCCACAACTGAAACGATTGAATGATTTTCCTCTACTTCAACGGTGCCAAAGGCCTTTAACTCTTTTAATATATCTTCCAGGTTTGCGGCATGATCAATTGTTAACGATACTGCTACTTCTGAAGTGGTAATCATGTCAATAGAAGTGCGATATTTTTCAAATATTTCAAAAATTTTTCTTAAAAACCCATAAGCCAGCAGCATACGGCTGCTTTTTATTTTTATTGCATAAATGCCATCTTTTGCCGCTACAGCCTTTACGCCAATACTTCCGGCTTCCTCTGTAATTAAAGTTCCTTTTGCGTCCGGTTGCATAGTATTAAGCAACTTAACAGGAACTTTGTAATACTGTGCAGGCCATATAGAAGCAGGATGTAAAATTTTTGCTCCGAAATAGGCTAATTCTGCTGCTTCATCAAAACTCAATTGCTCAATTGGAAAGGTTTTATCAACCACTCTCGGGTCATTATTGTGCATCCCGTCAATGTCTGTCCATATTTCACAAACTGAAGCGCTAACAGCTGCGGCTATTAAAGAAGCGCTGTAATCACTTCCACCTCTTTTTAAATTATCAATTTCTGCTTTTGCGTTACGACAAATATACCCTTGTGTTACAAATATTTTTTTGCTTTTATGATTTTCTAAAAGTTGAATAAGTTTTACTTTAATGTTTTCAATTTGCGGTTCATCGTTCACATCTATACTCATAAAATCAAGCGCCGGTAACAAAACATGGTCAATCCCATTCTGCTCAAGATAAACAGAGAATAATTTGGTGCTCAGTAATTCCCCTTGTGCTAAAACGTCTTTGCTCAACGCTTCACTATAAGATATTTTGAGTATAATTTGTAAAAACTCAAAGTGCTCCTCTATAATGTTCTTTGCCTTATTATAAAATTCTTTGGTGGGTGTCAGTTCTTTAATAAAAGATTCATAATGGGCGTGCAGATTATCAATATACTGTTTCGCCTTAACTCTATCGCCTTTGGCAAGATTATCTCCTATTTCAACCAAAGCATTTGTGGTACCGGATAAGGCTGATAAAACAACAATGGTTGGTTCGTCATCACGGGTAATCAGTTGCGCTACCTGCTGCATTCTTTCCGGCTTACCTACAGAGGTGCCGCCAAACTTCATTACTTTCATTGGTCTTAAAATTTGAGTGGCAAAGATAATAGTTGAAGCGTATAACAACTGTTAGGGAAAGGGGATGTGAAATTTATTTCCTAAATCAGTTAAATCATCAATAACCGGCTTTAGTAAGGGAATTCCTTCCTTTATCCGTACGCATTCTGTTTCTCTTTCCGGGTCTCCAGGTATTATTACTTTTTCTTTTCCTTCAATGGTTTTTGCAGACCGAAAACGACAAATCCAGTTGTCCATGTGTTGTTTAAATTCATAAGTGGGACGAAAAGCATCAATTCGCATTGCGCCCAAAAAATGGCCAATGCCCTTACCCGGCTGATTCTCCGGCATCGGCACATAAGCTGGAAATGGAGGAACCCAGGGGCCGTAGTTTGCCCCGCTTAACACGGCAGAAAAAATATCTACCATGGCACCCAGGGCATATCCTTTGTGGCTTCCATGTTCTCTATCGCTCCCCAAAGGCAACAGGGCGCCTCCTTTTTTTAAAATATGGGCATTTGTTGTAGCGTTTCCTTCCTCATCTTGTATCCAACCATCAGGTGCAGATAAATTTTTTCTTTGCAATATTTCTAATTTCCCGTTTGCTGCTGTAGTTGTAGCCATATCGGCAACAAACGGTGGTTCCGAACCTGCGGGAATGGCTACGCAAATAGGATTTGTGCCTAATAATCGTTCTGTTGAAAAGGTAGGCGCTACCAAAGCGCTGGCATTGGTCATGGCCATACCAATCATATCATGTTCTAACGCCATCATGGCATGGTAACCGGCAATACCAAAGTGATTGCTGTTTTGCACACTTATCCATCCTGTACCTGCAATTTTTGCTTTATCTATCGCTACCTGCATGGCAAAAGGCGCCACTACTAATCCCAAGCCTCCATCTCCGTCTATTACCGCAGTTGAGGCGGTTTCATGGATGATTTTTATTTGAGGATTTGCTTTTATTCTTTGAGATTCCCATAGCCGAACATAGCCGCTTAATCTTGCTATACCATGTGAATCTATTCCACGTAAATCTGCCGACAAAAGTACTTTGGTAGCAGTTGCAGCATCAGTTTCATTACATCCAATACTCAAAAATATTTTTTTTACGAAGGAATGTAAATCCTCATAAGAAAAAACTTTCTCCATAGGGCTGGTAAGTAGTTATGGGGTAATTTAACGTTAAATCCATTAAGCGTTTGAGCTTTTTTTAAAACATTTATGCCTGTGCTGTAGGCCCGCCAAAATTTAGTGGCAGCTGAATTTCTTCAATATCCTGTATGGGGCCGTTTGCGGCCTCAAAGCGTTTAATATTGTCTGTCAAAGCCTTCATAAAGCGCTTGGCATGCTGCGGAGTTAATATTAAGCGAGATTTTACTTTGCTTTTGGGAGTACCGGGCATTACGTTAACAAAATCAATTACAAATTCTGCATGGCTATGAGTAATAATAGCCAGGTTAGCATAAATGCCTTCTGCTATTTCTTCCGAAATTTCAATATTGAGCTGGTTGGGGGATGGCTGAGTTTGATTGTCCATATTATTGATTTGAGAGGATAAAGATAAAAGAAAAGGCCGCTTGATAAGCGGCCTCTTTCAAGAAAGAACATTCGATTAGTTTTTATCAAACCAAAGTTTTGTATCTACTTTATCTCCTCCAATAGCGGCAGAGGCACTATTGTAATTTACTCTATTTAATGTTTGTTCACTGGTAGGATAAGTGAACCTGAGAGGGATAACTGATAAAGCATTAGGTGGCGCAACTAATACCGGATAATCTAATCTTCTCCATTCAGTCCATGCATCATGCCCCCTTTCATACAGAGCAATCCATTTTTGAGTGCCAATTTTTTGCTTATAAGTACCGGTAGCTGTAGAATAGGCTACGCTTGGCTGTGCCAGATAAGTAGCAGCATCTGCCGCACTTCCACCCCAAAATTCGATAGAAGCTTCGATTGCAGCATTATAATGACTTTCTGCGGTGCCACTTATACTGAAGCCTCTTTCTATTGCCTCGGCCAGTAAAAATTCCACTTCTGCATAATCCATGAACCAAGTTGGAAAATTGGGAGCCTGTATATCATCACCAGGCTTAGAGTAAGTAGCATAGTTATTACTTGCACCATAAATCCCGCCAGAATAATCATTAGATGCATCCTTAGTAAAATAAAGAGGAACTCGTGGATCATTTAAGGCTTTCATTGCATTTACGATTGTATTAGCAGCAACAAAATCTTTACGTCCGCTTTGTACCAGACTTTCCCAAACAGGATTAGTACTTGGGGGATTAGTAAGAAAATGAAATACTGCATTGTCGTCATTTGAGGCAAAAACACCAGCAGCAGCCGCTTCAACTACCGACTTGGATTTTGTTGCATCATAATCAGCCAGCATCATTCCCATTTTTAATTTGAATGAGTTAGCAAACTTTTCCCATGAGGCAACATCGCCGCCGTATAAAAGATCAGCGGAACCAAAGCTTCCTGCAGAGGTATTAAGATTCGCAATAGCTGCATCAAGCTTAGTTATTAGTGCATCATAGGCAGTTTTTGCATCATCATATTTAGGTAGCAAATTATTAATATTCAAAGCTTCTGAATACGGAGCATTACCAAAAGTAGTTAGGATATAATGATAACTAAAAACCTGCATAATATCTATAATTGCTAATTGATTTTTTCTAACATTAGCATCCAAGGCCTCGGTTGAAATAACCTTTTTACATTCTTCAAAATTATTAAGCACATCACGATATAGGTTAAACCACCAGTTTTGAGGAATATCTCTTGTACCCAAATTATAATTACTTTCGTCGGTATAAGTTGTCTCGGTCCAATGCTGGGCTATTAACCTCCAAATATTAACGTTGACACTGGGGGTTGCAAAATTTCTCGCCAGGTTACGCTGTGCGTTAGAAAACAGAGTTTTCGAAGGCACAGAGCTCGCAGATTTAGGATCAATGTTAAGTTCTTCGATGTTCTTTCTGCAAGAACCCAAAGCCAGTAACAGACCACTAATTATGAGTATTTTTTTCATATTAAGAAATGATTTTGTTTTAGAATCTTAATTTAATGTTGAAGGCAATATTGCGGGTAGCAGGATAAGCATTACCCTGGTAGCCGAGAAAATTACCCGAACCATAGCTATCTTCAGGATCGCTATATGGAAGATTTTTATGAATAATCCATAGGTTACGTCCCACCAAAGAGAAATCTATCCCTTTAAATGGAGCTAGTTTAGCTATAATACTTTGAGGAACTGAATAATTAATAGCTAATTCCCTCAGTTTTACATAACTCGCATCATATACAAATCCTGCTGCAGGAGAAAAAAGATATCCGTAAGCGCCAAAGTTATTAGCACTTGCTCTAACAGTATTGGGTTTACCGTTTGCATCAACACCGGGACGAATGATACCACCTCCCTGAGCATTAGAATTACGTAATGGATTACCCAAATCGTTTAGCCCAGCAGTTTCAGGGTATAAACCTGTAGCCAACCCGTAGTACATATCTAAGGAGAATACGTCGCCACCCTGCTTAACGTCAATTAAGAAGCTTAGGCTGAAATTTTTATATTTTAAAGTGTTTGAAATACCACCAATCCAATCAGGATTGGGATCGCCAATAATAAAGTTAGAAGCAGTTGTTTGTAAATATCTTCCGTTAGTTCCCACAATACGCATGGCAGGATCCCTCTTTTCATAATTAGGGTCTCCGAAGTAAACAAAGTCTTTACCCTTTATTACACCGTATGGTTGACCAACGGTTGCCGTAGTGGTTACACCACCCTGATAATCGGCTATTATATATTCCAGAATTTCATTTCCAGTTTCATCTTTAAAGAGCTCAACTACTTTGTTCCTGTTTCTCGTCCAGTTTAAAGTAAAATCCCAACTAAAGTTTTTAATTTTAACTGGTGTAGCATTAATTGATAATTCAATACCCTTATTCTGAATCAAACCAGCATTTCTGATAGTGCTGTTATAACCAGTAGCCCTGGAAACTGTTACAGGCACGATTTGATCTTCAATTTTTGACTCATAATAAGTAATATCAAATCCTATTCTGTTTTTTAAGAAGCTTGCTTCCAGACCGATTTCCCATGATTTATTATTTTCTGGTTTCAATTTAGGGTTTGCGGCTGAAGCAGGCGCTGCATAAAGGATTTCTGTACCAAAAGCCGGAACAAATGTATAAGAATTCCTAACTTGGTAGAAAGGAGCGTCGTTTCTAACCTCCGCATAGTTACTTCTTAATTTACCATAAGAAAGCCACCCAACATTCTTCAATAAGTTTGAGAAAATAAAGCCTCCTGAAACTGATGGGTATAAGTAAGAATTTTTATCTGAGGGCAAAGTAGAAGATTTATCTCTTCTTTCGGTGAGATCAAGAGTTAAAAAGTCTTTATAAGTTAATGTCACCCCTGCAAAAATGCCCTCAACTCTTTTATTGGCTAAGAACTCAGTTGGTGGGTTAATTGGATTCGCTGAATTAGATAAGGAATATAATTTGGGCAATACCAATCCACCATTAGTTGCTGCAAAAACAGTTGACAACCGCTCAGTTCTGATATTAATCCCTGCAAGCGCTTTCAGGTTAAGATTTTTTGCAATGTCTTTATCAAAATTTAGTAAGCCATCATAGTTAACTTCTTTTCTATTTCTGTTAGCACGGGAATAACCAGAAACTGCTACACTACCAATAGCAACACGTTCTTCCTGTACTTCATCATACTGGTCGATATTGACACGTACCATCGCATTCAACCAGTCATTGATTTTATAGTTTACGTTGATGTTTCCAAAATAACGGTTACGGCTATCAGTTTCGTAATTCTCGTAACGGGTAAAATAAACATTATCCCAATAGATTGGCGCCAAATCTGTAGGATCCGCCCAGTTCCAGGTAATATTTTGTTTTGTGCGTAAATAAGCATCCCTTAACTCGAACACATCGTTATTCACCTGCCACCATTGACGGAAACTGGAGAACGGGTTCTTATCATCATAACCCGTACCATAGCGTCCCAATCCTGTAGTTTTTGTATAGTTTAATGATGCGCCCGCAGAAAGCCTGTCAGTTAATTTATGATTGGCCGAAAAAGCTAAATTATCTTTAGTAATCTTGCTGTTTGGTAAAATCCCTTTATCATCGTTCCTGGTATAACCTAATTTGAAATTTGCTTTATCACTTCCACCTTCAATAAAAACACTATTATTAAAGTTAATAGGAGATTCCAAGAAATCCGTAGGGTCGTGTGCTGCGGCAACCCAAGGTCTTGGTTTAAGGTAATTGGGAGAAGTAGGATCAAAAGCATCCCAAAAATAAACTAGTTTACTGGGATCAAAAGGAGCCCCATAAGAAGCGTCTTCACTGGTGGGGACAACTAATCTCCCCTCAGGATCCCAGCTTATAATATTTCCCTGAGGGTCGGTTTGAAAAGCTTTCATGAAGCCATTATTAGGATCCCTATAAAGAAAAAAGTAATCTGGATCTTCATAGTAAGAACCGTAACCACCGCCATATTGCTTTTGGTATTTAGGCAGGGTTTTCTTGTCAGCAGACAATAACGAAACACCAGTGTTGATAGTTACTCCTAAACCTTTACGGGTTGTACCCTTTTTGGTTGTAACAACGATTACACCGTTAAAACCTCTAGAACCATAAAGGGCGCTGGCGGCAGGTCCCTTTAACACAGTAATTGACTCGATGTCATCGGGGTTAATGTCAGCAGCAGCGTTACCGTAATCGTAACCACCGCGGCCCCTTCTTTGATTATTTGAAGCAACAGCCGTATTATCATAAGGAACACCGTCCACAACAAATAGAGCCTGATTGCTGGTATTTAGTGTTCTATTACCCCTTAACGTTACGTTTGTAGAACCACCCAAGGTATTAGGAGCAGTGATGCTTAAACCTGCTACTTTACCGGACAAATTATTAATGAAATTTGAAGTTCTGGCTTTACTTACATCATCGCCACCAACGACTTGTGCAGCAAAAGGGAGTTTGTTTTTACTCCTCTTGATACCCAAAGCTGTTGTAACCACAACCTCTTGCAACTCACCGGTTGATTTTAGCGAAACTTCAAGAAAAGCATCGTTGCCAACAGATACTTCTTTTTCCTCAAAACCTTGAGAGGAAAAACTCAAAATAATTTCTCCGGCTTTGTTTACTGCAATCGTAAACAAACCACCGGCATCAGCGGCAACTCCTTTTTTTGAGCCCTTAACCTTTACAGTTGCAAAAGGCACCGGGTCCCCTTTTTCACTTACTATTTTCCCGGAAATAGTTCGGTTTTGCGCAAACAAAACCGTGAGCGACAGTAGTAGCACTGTCATAAGCATTAGTAGTTTTTTCATATTACGGTATTTATTAATACAACAAAGTGATTTGTCGCCAAATATAGGCTAACTATTAATTTTTTTAAAAAAAAGTTAAAGTTCACTTTTAGACACAGTAGTCACTTAAATTGCTGCGTGCACCAACAAAAAAAAATTTATGCTAAAATGAACAAGTGTCGTAAAAAAGAAGATAACTCAGGACCGCCACACATTTGCATACTGAATTTGCAATTAATATTTTGTTTTTTAATAAAAAATAAATTAAAAAAAATATTAATATAACTGAAATCTACAGCCTAAGTTTAATTTAAATATATATAAATTATTATTAATATATAACCGCCGGAAAAGATAAAACATAACTTAAGTCTTCTTACCTCTTCTATCAAAAAAATAACCTACGTATAAGCTATTGTGCAATTAAAGAGACTGATTAATTGTAAAGAATATGAATATCAATATGTAGTATCTTATAAAACAAATTATTAAAAAGATTGCCGAATTTTACAATCAGTCGTAAACCCGATAGGTATCGTTATGAATTCAAGTAATTAACCAATTTTATCAAATAAGCTTCATTTAAATTATCATTACCGTGTAAAGAAGTAAATCTCTCGCAACTCTCCTTATCCTCTTTAAAAACTTTTTTAATGCTCTTATAGCTGAGACTTACTTTTTCAAAAGTATTTTTTCCGGGCATTACAACAAAATATTCCGCTTTATCTACAAATTCGTCGTAGTTTTTACCTGTTGCTATTAAACCATTTGTCTGGTAATCTGCTTTTTTAAATTTAGTGTTTACAGATTTGTACAGTGTATATTTATTGCCTGGTTTAGCTATCCGTATTAAAAAATGATTGCCAATTAACGGAACCTTTTCAAAAACAATTGGCTGGTTTAAAGAATCAGGAAATAATTCAAGCACTTGTATGCTGCTGTCTTCTAACTCTATAACAATATTTTTGTCCAGCGTGGCTACAATTTTGTGTGCTATTTTATCGTAATCAAAAAAATAACCATTACAATTAACCGCACCATTTTTTGTATTTATTAATTTACCGGTAACCCATTTATTAAAAAAATATCGGCTACCTACGGTATTTTCTTTGGTAGAAAAAATAGTGAGAGCAGATACAGCAATTGTTTTTTGAGTGCCTGCCGCAAAATAGTTTTGAATATCGTTTTGAACTGACAGGAGATTAACGTTCTGTTCCTGTGCTTTTGTGGTAAGATAAATAATTATAAAAACGATGAAAATATTTTTTTTCATAGCAAATGATTAAAAAAAAGCTATCCCTTTTACCGGGATAGCTTTAAAGAATTTAAACGAAATGTTATTTGTAATAATCATCTATCAGGTATCGGTTTGCTGAGCCATTCCATACTATATATTGGAATGTAAAATGCCCGGCAATGGGATCGGCCAATAAAATATTAGGTCCGTCAACTATACTAACATCATTAGCTAATAATGCTTGCACATCCTCTGGCTTCATAATAACTTTAAAGTTACTGTAAACTCCTCCGTTGAAATCAAATGATAACTGGTAACTTGGTCCGATAAAATAACCGCTTTGTACCTCAATTGTAGTAGCCGATACCGGAAGGAAGGATGCCACTTCCCCGGAAAATGACCCGGTTTGTGTGCCCGTTCCGGTACCGTTATTCCAGCGATAAAAATCCCATGTGTAGTCACCGGCTAGTGGATTACCAATAACGTGGAAATACAATGTATTTTGATTAGACGATAGTTTCTTTCCTGAAGCATCTGTAATAGAAATGGGCACCATCCAGCTTTCTGACAGATCCACACTATCTTTATAAATTTCTAACGTTGTTTTAGCATAACGTTGTCCTGCCTTTATTACAACCGAATTACTTAAAAGCTTAAACATATTGGATGTAAAAGCATTGTAATTAGTATTATTAGCGGTATTATACGCTGTACGCTTGGCATCATCTATAGCAAGGGTTACAGTAATATCAGAAGAACCTGTGTAAACAGAGGCCAACCCTGCATAAATATCCAGGCGAATTGTGTCTGGCGAGCTTGGGGTAATAACAACATTGGCGTAACCGCTAAAATTAGCCAACCCGGAATTCTGCAAAATTACCATATCGGTCAGATCCGAAAAATCGGTAAAAGTTTTTTCATTTTTCTTTACACAGCTTGCAAAAAACAATACTGTAAAAGCCACGGCAGAATGGGAAATGTATTTGAATATTTTATTTTTCATGTTAAATATCTTTTATTTAAAATTTTGAACGAATTCAATTATTTAATCCACCACACTTTATCCTCTGGCTTAATAGTACCTTGCTGAAGTACATTTTCAGAATTTACTTCATACTCTCTTTGAGGGTATAACAAGCGCTGAGGAAATTTTCCTGTTGAAAAAGGACTTAGTGATAATGGAATATCTGCCGGTAATTTTAAACGGCGATAATCATTAAACGCTTCGGCTTCATTTGTAAGTGCAAGCGCCACCCATTTTTGCCTGATTATAATGGCTATTTCTTCAGCGGTTGATGTTGTTGCATCCCAGTTAACTTCTTTATCCCCGGGTTGGCTGTAATAAAGAGCCGCTGTTTGAGCCGGAGTAAGTTTAACTGAATCGGCGGTATTGGCAACATTACGAATTAATAATCCCGCATCTAACGTAACGTGTGAGGCTGTTACTCCACTTTCGTACAGTGCCTTAGCATCACCGGGAATCCAACCTCTTACTACGGCTTCCGCCTGTAAGAAATAGCTTTCGGCTGCAGTCATTATTATTGATCCCTGGTCAAAAGATCTTAAGACCCCATATCCAAATCCGGACGTTTTGGAATTGGTTAACCCCTGATCGCCAAAGTAGTTACCCTGATACATACTGTTAGGATAATACGATTTCATAGCGTCTTTATTATCCTTGCCTACTCCGGTATAAATCCGTTTCATCCGGATAGTATCATTATGCGCTATAAAGAAATCTATACTATACTGAGCTGCCCGAAAGAAATCTTGTGTATAAGTTCCAGCTGTGTTAAAGTTAGAGGCCCATAAGGGGTTTTGTTTACCATCTGAGTTTAGATAGCCGGGGTTAATCTTTACATCTGCATCTACATATCCTCCTTCAATTTTTGCAATCTCGGTAGCAATATAAGCCTGCCTGTCAGGCAATTCACTCTGCCTGAGTAACAATCTTAACTTAACGGTATTAGCAAATTTTATCCACTTGGAAGGATCGCCACCAAACATAATATCGCCGGTAATTGTGCCTGCAACAGACGTTTTAAATAACGCAACAGCTGCATCTATTTGCTTGGCTAAATCATCATACACCGCTTTACCATTATCGTAAGTGGGTTTACTGTAAACGGTTCCCTGCAAAGCTGTGGAATAAGGAACATTATTATAATTATCAACCAAGGTTTGGAAGTTATAAACTTTCATTAATAACCCTATTCCTTCAAAAAAAGGATTTCCCTGTGTTTTGCCTTTTTGATATATAAAATCAAAATCATTATTATTATCATATAAATTGGCCCATAAACCTGCTGCAAAATTATTGGTAAGCGCATAGCTGAGGTTTTCTGTTGAAATAGCATAGTTGCCACTATAACCAATATGTCCTAACCAAATTCCGGCAAATGCAAACTGATTGTTACCGATAGTAGGAGCATTGTATGTTATAGCCAAATTTCTCAATGCGCTTGGCAAAACAAGTCCCGGCGTTGCAGAGCTTGTTGTGGGGTTATTGGGGTCTGTATTGATATCAAGTACTTGTTTTTTGCAGGAAGTAATTACTACCGTAAACAAGCTTATTGATAGAATATTTTTAATTAACAGTTTCATATTTTACTCTTTAGTTGTTAAGTTAAAAGGTAACATTTAGTGTGGCTCCAAATAAACGTGTTGGCGGAGTTTGGAATATGTTGGTTAACCCAACTGCGTTTCCGGTTCCCGCATTTGAAAACTCGGGGTCGGTCCATACGTTATCTTTAGCCCTGATCATAAAAAGATTTCTGCCAGACAGCGTAAAAGAAGCGGCCTGAACTATTTTTAGCTTGCTTAATAATTTTTTTGAAAAATCATACGTCAATGATATTTCTCTCACTTTCCAAAAATCAGAGCTGTTTACATAATTGGAGCCTACTGCGTTCCAGGTATTGGCCCAAAAACGCCAGTTAGCATCTATAGTAGCTATATCTGTATTTGTTACATACTTACCGGTACCATCATCTACTACTGAATTCGGAATAACAAACGGCTGACGGCCAGTTTGTGCGGAATACCAGGAAATACCTGTAAAATCAAGCGAGGTACCAATATTATTATAAATTACAGCTCCTAAACGTGCATCAAATACTGCATTAAGCGTAAGAGATTTATATACAAAAGATGTAGTAATTCCTATCCTGTGGGGAGGTATGGTAGTACCAAACCCAACCAAAGCGCTGGCTTTACTGGGAAATCCGGTATTTCTATCAACAATAATTCTTCCATCGGGAGAACGATTCCAATCTGACTCTTTAATATACGGATAAGCCTTACCAGGTATAGCAAAAACAGAATTACCTAAACTAATCTCACCTCCTAAATCATCACCCACTTTATTTTTGTTGTAAGCGTAATTTGCACCAACATTCCATTTTACCGGGCCGAGATTTAAAAACGGTGTTAATTTAAGATCCAATTCTACCCCTTTGTTAGTCATTGAACCCAGGTTAATTACAGAAGAAGTATAACCCGTTGCCGAAGATATTTGTGCTGGTATGGTTTGATTTGTTGTTTTTGCGTCGTAATAAGTTGCGCTAAAATTAATCCGGTTTTTTAAAAACCCCAGTTCTATACCAACTTCTGCCTCTTTTGTAAACTCAGGCTCAAGGCCGGGATTGTTAAACTGGTTAGACAATGTAAAACCTGCCTGTGCACCAAAAGGAAATCCTGCACCAGATACCGCTACATTTTCAAGCGAATAGGGATCTACACTAACTTGTCCCACTTTTGCATAACCTATTCTTACTTTACCATAATTTAAAATTTTATTATTTTTTAATGCATTAATACCATCAGTAAATACAAAGGCAGCATCTACTCCCGGATAAAAGAAAGACCGGTTGGATTCGGCAAGTTTTGATGTCCAGTCATTTCTTCCTGAAGCATGAAGAAATAGAAAATCCTTATATCCAATAGTTGCATCGGCAAATGCTCCTATCAAACCCTGCTCCTGAATAAACTGCCCGACTGTGGGCTCGCCTTGTCTATAATTAATATTAAATAAACCCGGAAATACCAGTGTAGAGGTGGCATCGCTTATGGAAGTTATCTTTCTTTTCCATATAGTGTTACCCAGCACAAGTTTTGTTGAAAAGTCGCCAAAATTCTTATTCGCTGTAATGAAGGCATCACCGTTAATTCTATCCTCCTGGGATAAAAATTCATTTAAGCTTGGATAGAGTATTTTAACTGAGGAGGGAATTGCACCGGCTTCCCATGGATCGTGTTCAGCCCAGTCTGCAAAATCATATCCGTTTTGTGTTCCTTTAAAAGAACGATCTCTTCGGGTGTAGCCCACGTTATAAGAAGCACTCAACCAGTCGGTAATATCCAGGGTAAATTTTACATTACCCACAAAAAAATTACTTTTATCTACGTTTCTTGCTTCACTTATCTGCCACCATGGGTTTCCATAGTAGGCATTAAAATATCCGTCGGGACTGGCAAATGGGTCTGTTTTCCAGTTCTTAAAATCACGCAGGTTTACGTGCTGAGGGGCGTTAATAACGGTCCAATAAACCGGTCTGTTTTGGAAGTAAGAGCCACCCGCCTGATCAATTTTTTCTAAGGAATAACTTGTATTAAAATCAATTTTGAAACGTCCGTATTCACGGCTGCCGTTTAAACGAAGGGTATTTCTGTTTGATTTATCACCAGGAACCACACCCTCTACTCTCACATTTTGAAAACTAAAGTAAAAACTACTGTTGGCATCGCCTGATGAAAATGACACGTTGTTTTGTAAAGTCAGCCCCTTATCAAAAAATTTGCGTTTGCCATTTTTAACCGCTGAGTAAGGAACATAGCGTGTGGAATCAAAGCTTGTTCCATCAGGTCTAAAAATGGTAACAGGCCCACCTAAAGGCACTAATTGTCCATTGTATTCGGGCCCATAACTCTGATTTTCGTAGGGAAAATAAATTTTAAAAGGATCCTCCGGAAATATTATACCGAGGAGTTGGTTAAAACTTTCGCCTCCATAACTACCAAAACGATCTTGTAATTTAGGCAAATAAGATACCGTTTCTAATTGTGCCGTGCTGCTAAATTGTATTCTTGGTTTAGCTCTCGTACCTTTTCTTGTAGTTATTACAAATACACCATTAGATGCTTCTGAACCATAAATTGCCGAAGCAGACGCACCTTTGAGTATATTAATATTTTCAATGTCATTGGGGTTCATTCTCGCAAGAAAATTATTGTCAACGAGGATTCCGTCCACTACAATTAATGCCTGGTTATTTCCCAGAATAGATCTGTTACCTCTTAAAGTAACTCTAACCTGGGGGTTAACACTATTGTCTCCTGTTTGAATCTGCAAACCGGAAACCTTACCGGTTAAACCTGTTGCAGCATTAAGCACTTTAGCCTGGTTTAATTCATTGCTCCCGATTGAAGCTGTTGAATATCCCACCTCACGTGATTGCCTTTTAATGCCCAACCCGGTTGTTACCACCACTTCCTGTAATTGACCCACAATTTGTTTAAGAGATACATTTAAAAAATCTAAAGAGCCAACAAGTACTTCTTTAGTTTCAAATCCCTGAGAAGAAATCACAAGTACCGCCTCGCTTGCGTTATCAACACTGATAGAAAACAAGCCACCCGCATCAGCGGCAGTTCCTTTTTTGGTGCCTTTAATTTTTACGCTGGCAAATGCAACCGGCTCTCCTTTCTCATCTGTTACTTTACCAGACACCGTGCGGTTTTGTGCAAACAGCAGTGGATATGACAGTAGTAACACCGTCAAAAGTGTAAGAAATTTTCTCATGTTAAAGCTTTTAGGAATTAATTAATTTGTTACTTTCAAAGGGGTAAGATGCTAACTGGCTTTAACAGGGCGGACTTCAAACTCTTAAAAATGAATTTCAGTAGTATAGTTCTTCAAAACAACTAAGTTGTAATTCTGCTTTTAATAGGAAATAATATAAAGTTTTAACAAGGATATTAGTAAGGACGATATTAAAAGCTTTGATAGGGAGTGATTACTCGAAATTAAAATAATGTTAAAACTCATGTAAGACATTTTAACCTTTCAATTTGCTGCATTGATTCATAACAAACATAAGTAATTATTTGGTTATCTGGCAACTTTAAATTAAAAACTATATAATATCTGGGTTTTTATTTCTGTTCTTCTATTGCCCTTTATCTCGTCTAAACCACTACCAATCAATAGTTTGTCTCGATAAGTTGTTTGAGCTACCCGTAGCCATGCCTGTAACTTTTTAGTGAAATTATATTGTACAATAAAATAAGTTCTCCAGCCTTTATCAACAAAAGCGGGTATGCTAAAACTGTATAGTACATCATTTTCGTAAGCATAAATCCTTGAATTATAGCCTTCATTTTCAAAATATTGTAGTCGGGTTGTTATGGAAAAAGGCGAGCTGAAGGAATTATAAATTAAATCAAAAAAAGTAAGAAAGCCCTGCTCTTTTTGCAAGTCCTTTTTATTGTACCGAACAGTTTCAAAACGGCTGCGTAAACTGAAGTTTAAATCAAGTTGATAAAAAAACTGTGTACGCCAACTTTGCCTGGATGTAAAACTAATGGCTGAAGTTACCATATTATCCGAATTGTAATTCTCCTGCTTGGACTCATTCCGGTAACGGGTATAAATTTCTACCTGTTTATTGGGTTTATATAATAACTGAATAAGATAATCCTTTCCTGATGAAGGGGCATCTACTCTAAATTTTAAAAACGGAAAAGAAAACAGGTCCGTATAAGCATCTATTCTTATTGCAGGGGTAGGCCGAAGCGCAAAGCCGGCATACAAACCTTTCTCATTTTCAGGAAATACATTCTCTGTAAAAGCATTGGCATTTAAGGACTGATATTTTTTTGAAATGTTTCTGTACAAAAGCGCCAAATCAGCTTTCGGATCTATGCTCACCAACAGCCCATTAACTGTTGCAACATGATATTTATTATCCTGTGCAGTTTCGCCAAAAAAATGAACATTACGCCAGGTATAACTATAATCAACACTAACGTTTGCCAGGTTTTTGCCTGTTATATTAAAATTCTGATATGGCTGATTTCCTTTTTTAACAGGCACATCAAAATTATACTGAATAGCATTAGCGCTTACACGCCATTTGCTATCTTTATAAGTAATATTGCCTCCTGATGCCCATTGTTTCAGAGCGCCTTTATCTGCTATCTCACTAACAGTGCGATGATAGCCTGAGGTAAGAAAAAAAGTAACAAAATTCTTGCCTAGCGTAGTGTCTAAAATTATGTTGGCATCTAATTTTCTATATGAAATAAAAAAAGTTGCTTCCCATTTATTTTTTTGAAATGTAGCGCCTATTCCACGATGAAAATTATTTTCGCCTGATGAATTATAGGGATTTAGAATAACTGCCTGCCTTTTTATATTTAGTACATCAGCGCTTTTTTTAAATGCCAAACTTTGCCATTGAATCAAACCCTGTCCGAGATTTACAGTAAAATCACCCAGTGCCAATGTTTTAATAACACCCAGATTCCTTGCGAACAGATGTATAGAATAAAAATCAAATCCTTGCTTTTGATTACCCTTAAAAAATTGTTCTCCCGCATCTTTTTCGCCCAGTAAACCATATTGTAATAAATTTTTGTAATGATATTTATACCGCACAAGTAGCTTTTCTCTTCCTCCTGAATAAAAGCTGGCAGAACTATCTGAATTTTTATTATTAAATCCTTTCGCCTTTTCCGGCACATAGGTTATTCTTGCTAATAAAGTCCGGTTGCCGTTTCGAAAACGTTTACCTATTTGTTGTACAAAATTTACAGATTGTTTTACGGTTACGTACGGTAATATTTTTTGAATTGTTCCTACATCCCAGGTAGGTATGGCCTGTAACTCGTAAATATTGAGGAAAAGACCTAATATCTTACGATAACGAATAAGGTTTTGAATTTGCAAGGTACTTAACAGATGTAATTCTTTTAATTCATCCTCACTTGCTGTATTAAGATTAAGAGGGTATTTTCTAAACTCACTTAATACCTGTGAGTAAGAATCATCTTCTGTTTCCACCTCATTTACTTCCGTTTGATTTTCCAGCTGTTGTTCCGAATTGGTAGCTACTGATTGGGCTAATGCCAGCGAAGAAACTAAAAAAAGCGATATGATAAGATAACACCTCATTCCCCAGGAAGACTTTCTTTTCTTTTTCCAAATTCAAACAATACCAGTAACCCGGGTGTAAAACCCAATTGAGGATGGTAACTGGCAACAACATCTATCCGTAATTGTTTGACGCCCACTCCTACTCCGGCAAAACTGCTGTTCGTAGCCGAAACAATGCCTCCCCTTATTAAAAACTGTTTGATTAAATTGTATTGAAATCCTACGGTTACATTTACGGGTTGATCTTCCTGCTTGCTTATTTCACTACTAATAAAAAAGATATCGGATACTTCATACCCCAATCCAAATTTATAAACTGAAGCAATTTTTTCTTCCTGGTTTTTACCAAGTTTACCCCCAGCGGGGTTAAAAATGTGTATGCCTGCATGAATTTTTTCAGTAAGATGTAGCAAAATACCTGCCTCCGCGGTAAAGGTTGAAGCGCTTCCATAAGTTGGAATGTGTACCCCATAATAATTAAATTTAACACCAACATCCACCTTGCTACCTAAATCTCTGCCATAAGCCAGACCGAACTGAGTTTCGTTAAAATTTTTAAACCCAAAATAATCTGCCTGTACTCCAAAATTTCCGCTTGTAGTTGGTAATACAATTGATGCAGAGTACAAACTGAGTTCCTGAATTAAGAATCTTTTTTCAGTATATACCGTAGCCGAGGCAGATTTAACATTTGCTAATGCGGCCTGGTTTTGTGTAAAGGAATATCCGTCTGAAAAATTTTTGCTATAAGCTCCCAATCCTATATAACCGGCGGCTACGGGTTGACGGATTTTTTGAGCTTCTGCGTTAAAAAAAATAATGAACAAGGCAAATGACAAGTATTCTCTCAATCAGTTCGTTTTAATGGAAAGATAAGGGTTAAAATTTATTACAAAAAAAGGAATTGCACATTTAATTTTGCATTATGCAAATTTTAGATGGTAAATTCACTTCCCAGGCAATCAAAGATTCTATTAAGAAAAAGGTAACAGCTTTAACGGCTTCGGGAAAACGAACTCCTCATTTAGCCGCAATTTTAGTTGGTAACAATGGTGCCAGCGAAACATATGTAGCCAGCAAAGTAAAAACCTGTGCTGAAATTGGTTTTGAATCTACCTTAAAAAGATTTCCGGATACAATTACAGAAAAAGAATTATTGAACACTATTACCGACTTGAATAATGACGATTCAATTGATGGTATATTGGTACAGTTGCCCTTACCCAAACACATCTCCGAAGATAAGGTAATTGAAACGATAAGTCCTGATAAGGATGTAGATGGATTTCATCCGGTAACGGTGGGTAGAATGGTGGCGGGTCTTCCTTCCTTTATACCAGCAACTCCTTATGGAATTCTATTAATGCTTGAGCATTACAAAATTGAAACCAAGGGCTTGCACGCAGTGGTAATTGGAAGGAGTAATATTGTGGGCAAGCCCATGAGTATTCTATTAAGCCGTAACAGCTACCCCGGCAATTGTACTGTTACCACTTGCCATTCGGCAACAAAAAACCTAAAGGAAATTTGCTTACAGGCCGATTTGCTTGTTGCGGCACTTGGCAAACCGGAGTTTGTAAAAGCTGACATGGTAAAAGAAGGGGCAATAATAATTGATGTGGGTATTACCCGTGTGCCGGATGCGACAAAGAAAAGCGGATTCTCCCTTAAAGGAGATGTTGCTTTTGATGAAGTGGCTCCTAAATGCAGCTTTATAACGCCCGTGCCCGGAGGTGTGGGACTTATGACCATTGCGGGATTAATGATGAATACCTATAATGCTTACATGATGCGACAAAAAAAATGGAACTGACAGGAATTTGTTTAAGCTTTTTGATAACTGCTCAACAGGGCACTACCCTTGCAAATTTTTACCTTTGCAAATGATGAAAAATACAATTACCCAATCACTTCCCGTGATGGAATCTTTTTATACAATACAAGGTGAAGGATATCACCAGGGTAAAGCTGCATATTTTATTCGGCTGGGTGGGTGTGATGTAGGGTGTGTATGGTGTGACGTAAAAGAAAGTTGGGACGCAGGTAAACATCCAAAGTTTAGTGTTGAGGAAATTGTTAATAAGGCAAAAGAAGAAACAAAGAATATTAAACAAAAAAAATCGAATAACGAAGTTTTAACCAACAGTTATCGGTTATTGGCCACTTCCCCCATTGTTGTTATCACCGGTGGAGAACCGCTCATGCATGATTTAGATACTTTAACCCAGGCTCTGCGTGCCGAAGGTTTTAAAACGAACATTGAAACGTCTGGCTCTTACCCAATAAGCGGGGAATGGGATTGGATTTGTTTATCCCCAAAAAAATTTAAAAAGCCACTTGATGAAATTTGTCTTAAAGCCAATGAGTTGAAAGTAGTCATCTTTAATAAACACGACTTTATTTGGGCTGAAGAATACGAAGGTAAAGTTTCTCCCGACTGCAAATTATATCTTCAGCCGGAATGGGACAAGGCAACCGAAATGACTCCTCTTATCATTGACTATATCAAAACTCACCCGCAATGGGAATTAAGCTTGCAAATACACAAATATATTCATGTGCCATAGTTAAAGATTTTAACTTTTAAAGGAATAAATTTCCATTAGATTCGTTTTATATTTCATAAGCCAAACCAATGCAAATACTTTTTCGCATTTTTATTTTTTGTTTTTTATTTTCCACTGCCTACTCACAAGGTTATAATCCTGCCAAGATAAGTCCAAAAGCCTCCTCCCTTTACTCCAAGGCACTAAACGAATTATCACAAAATGGTAATTATAAATATGCCATTCAATTATTTGACGAAGCTATTGCCATAGATCCTTCGTTTTTGGATGCGTGGTTATCTAAAGCAGGGGCTTATGCAGATTTAAAAAATTATACTTCTTCCGTAACATCTTTTGAAACAGCTTTAAAAATTGATTCGGTTTATTTTTCCGATTTCTTTTTACCCTATTCCATTTCGTTAGCCGGCACCGGCGCTTTTCAAAAGGCATTAAATGCTGTTAATACCTTTTTAAATAACGCACAAATAAATGATCGTTCCCGCAGAGCTGCTTCCTATCGCAAACGTTGTTATGAATTTGCTATTGATTATAGCAAAACACACTCTAATAACGATTATGTTTTTCAACTTCAAAATTTAGGGGATAGCATTAATACCTCTGAATCAGAATATTTCCCGTCTCTCACAATTGATGCTAATGAATTAATTTTTACGAGACGGGTTAAAGGAATAAATGAAGACTTTTTTGTTTCGACTAAAAAAAATAATCAATGGAGCAAGGCGATTCCGTTATCGGGTAACATTAACACCAACTTAAACGAAGGCGCTCAAAATATTTCGCAAGACGGAAAGATGCTGGTATTTACAGGATGTAATTTCCCCGGAGGTAATGGAAGTTGCGATTTGTATTATTCAACACAAACCCCAAAAGGCTGGAGCGAACCCTTGAATTTTGATGAACCCATAAATACTGAATTTTGGGAATCCCAACCTTGTTTGTCACCCGATAAACGATTTCTTTATTTTACGGCCCGCGATCCCAGCGGCTTGGGTGGAAGTGATATTTGGGTGAGTGAACGATTACCCGATGGTAATTGGAGAAATCCTGTTAACCTTGGTCCGGGTATAAATACTGTAGGTAATGAAAGCTGCCCGTTTATCCACGCAGACAATCAAACATTGTATTTTACTTCGGATGAATTACCCGGCTATGGTGGTAGTGATCTATTTGTAGTTAGAAAAGACTCCTCCGGTCACTGGGGAAAGCCGGAAAACTTAGGTTATCCGATTAATACCATTGGCGACGAAGGAACATTAGTAATTACATCCGACGGTAAGACTGCTTACTACAGCGGAGATTTACCGGATACAAAAGGCAATCTTGATATTTATTCATTTGAACTCAGAAAAGATATTCGTCCTAACAAAACCTTTTGGGTTAAAGGAAATGTATTTGATAAAAAAACAAAACAAAGCTTACCTTCTACTGTTGAATTACTGGATCTAAAAAGCGGGCAAACAATTTCTAAACTGCAAACGGATGAAAACGGGAATTATTTAATTACTCTTCCTGTAGGAAAAGATTATGCTTTTAATGTTAACCACAGAGGCTATCTGTTTTATTCAGATAATTTTTCACTGAGTAACAATTCGGTTGATTCTGTTTACACTAAAAATATTGCTTTACAACCAATTGAGCTTAACGCAAGCATTGTTTTAAAAAACATTTTCTTTGATACGAAGCAATTTGATTTAAAACCAGAGTCCTTAGTTGAGTTAGACAAAGTGGTGCAATTAATGAAAGACAATCCCAACCTTAAAATTCTTATTGGCGGACATACAGATAGTATTGGAAAACCACAAGACAATCTCACTTTGTCTGATAAAAGAGCGAAAGCTGTGATCAATTACCTGCTCTATAAAGGCATTCGTATTGAAAGACTAAAGTGGGAAGGTAAGGGCTCCACCGTACCGGTTGCTGATAATAAAACAGAAGCGGGAAGAGCACAAAATAGAAGAACCGAGCTGACAGTTATTGACTTGTAATAATAAGTTCGCACCATAAATTGCAAGTCATAAGTTTTTCCGAACTTTAAAGCAAGTGTTGATTATTGACTGATGACTTTACTTAATCATCAATAAGTACTCAACTTTTAACATTGGTATTCAGTAGTGAATACAAATTTTAAACCATCAAATCATCTAAACCATTTGAACCTGTTATACCATATAGCCCTTACACTTGTTCCTAACATAGGAGACGTACATGCTAAATTATTGCTGCAGGCCTACGGCAATGATGCACAAAAAATATTTGAAGCAAGGAAGGGCGAACTAGATAAAATTCCGGGAATTGGATCGGTCAGGGCAAAAAGTATTAAGGAGTTTTCCAATTTTAAACGAGCGGAGGAAGAATTAATTTTTATTGAGAAATATAAAATTGAAACACTTATTATTGGTGAAGAAAAATATCCTAAACGCCTGTTAAACTGTTACGATGCCCCAACGCTTCTTTACTATCGTGGTAATGCCAACTTAAATGCTGAGAAAATTGTTAGTATTGTTGGTACCAGAAACAATACTGAGTATGGCAAATTAGTAACTGAAAAACTGATTGACGAATTTGCGAATCATGATATTCTTATTGTTAGCGGATTAGCTTATGGTGTGGATTCCATTGCCCATAAATTAGCCATGAAGAGCCACTTAAAAACAGTAGGGGTTTTAGCACATAGCCTGGATAGAATCTATCCTTCATCACACACCTCTATGGCAAAAGAAATGGTGGAGCAGGGGGGATTATTGACGGAATTTATTAGCAACACCAAACCTGATAAACAAAACTTTCCCAAACGAAACCGCATTGTTGCAGGTATGGCTGATGCTACCATTGTTATTGAAACCAATATCAAGGGAGGTAGTATGATTACTGCTGAACTTGCCAACAGTTATAACAAAGATGTTTTTGCGATTCCGGGCAAAATAACGGATGGCAAAAGCGAGGGTTGTAACTTTTTAATTAAAAATAATAAAGCTATGCTCATTACCCATGGACAAGATGTAATAGAACAAATGCAATGGCAGGATAAGAAAAAAATAAAGCCCAAACCACAAAGAGAACTTTTTATTCAATTAACTCCTGATGAAGAAATCATCTACAAAATTATTAAAGAACATTCCCCGATTCACATTGATGAATTGTATTTAAAAAGCGGGTTAAGCAGCAGCCATGTAGCTGCAGCCATATTAAACCTGGAATTACAGGGAATCATTACCCAGTTACCGGGAAAATTGTATAAGTTGATGTGATATAAATTGGCTTGAAAATATAAAAGTGTAAATGAAAAAAAACTAAAGACTGGCTTTTTCAGCTATCAATTGTTTTACCAGGTTTTCCAGTTCCATAATTCTTTTTTCCAATTCGGGAAGGTTTCTGAAAATGGCCTGGCTACGTAACATAGATGTATAATCGTATGCCGGGCTTCCGGTTAAAGCAGTATTGGGATTTTTTACTGATTTTGATACACCGCTTTGAGCATTAATCTTAGTACCATCAGCAATTTGAATATGTCCCACCACACCCGCTTGCCCGCCAATCATTACATTATTGCCTACTTTGGTACTTCCACTAATTCCTGCTTGTGCTGCTATTACTGTATTATTACCCACTTCTACATTATGCGCTATTTGTATGAGATTATCCAACTTAGCTCCGGAACGAATAATGGTTGATCCCATTGTAGCACGGTCTATAGTAGCATTAGAACCTATTTCTACATTGTCTTCAATAACAACATTACCAATTTGTGGAACCTTTTTATAACTTCCATCAGCCTGTGGAGCAAAACCAAAACCATCTCCACCAATAACACTCCCCGCATGAATAATTACACTTTTACCAATAATGCAATCATGATAAATTTTTACACCCGGATGTAGGATTGAATTATCGGCAATGGTAACGTTCTTACCGATATATACATGCGGGAAAATTTTAACATTATTACCAAGTACCGCATTTTCGTTAATATAGGAAAAGGCCCCGATAAAAACATTTTGGCCCAACTTAGCTGTTTTAGCAACATAACTTGGATCCTGAATGCCACTTAATTGCTGAGTCATTAACTCTTGGTACTTGCTTAATAAAGTAGCAAAAGCTGAATAAGCATCAGGAACCTTAATTAAAGTAAGAGCAATTTCCTCACGAAGTTCCTGAGCCTCGTTAATTAATAAAACAGAAGCTTTTGTAGTGTATAAGTATTCCTCATACTTGGGATTAGCCAAAAAAGCCAATTGCCCGGCCTTAGCCTCCTCAATTTTTCCGAATGAATTCACAACTACATCCGGATTACCCACTATCTTACCTTTTACCAAAATAGCTATTTGTGTGGCCGTAAATTGCATCTGTTCTTTCGTTGAATAATTATTATTGGACTTAAATTAAAGTCTATAAATGCATGAAAATACGAAAATCTTCCTTTTACTAACCATCAGATTAAAGCTTTTTAATCCGGAAAGCAAAAATAGTGCTTTTTAACGGGGCCAGTTATACCTCCTTCAATCAATGCATCGTCCACTTTAGAAATGTCTCTAACCGCTCCGTTTTTGTAAAGAATATTAATGTTTTCATGCTCCACCGTATAGGTACGATTTTCTGCAATTCCATCAAAAACAAAATATTCAGCCTCAACCTCGCTAATACCCAATTGTTTGCTTACTTGTTTTCTTTTATTTCGCTTTTCAGTTGAATCTACAGTATCTGTCAAAAACCTTAATTTCAGCAATCTTCGCTCTGTTAACCAACGACAAAGTGTAGATAATATTTTATCAGGATGATTAATCCAGCTTTTTATAGCACTTAACACATCGTAATCATCCAACATACAAAACTTATCCAGATTACTTTCAATAACCTGCCCGCCATTAGATTCCAAGAAAAAATTCAATACGGTGGAATTGGAAATATTTTTTTCCCCTTGTTTGCTCAACCACTTTGCCCGGGATAATATTTTCACCAGCATCTCTTCCGCACTAAGCACCGTTTTGTGTAAATAAACCTGCCAGTACATAAGCCGTCGGGCTACCAAAAACTTTTCAATAGAATAAATTCCTTTCTCCTCAATCATTAATTCACCATTATGCACCACAAGCATTTTTAAAATCCGGTCGTACCCAATTGTTCCCTCCGCTACACCGGAAAAAAAACTATCCCGGGTTAAATAATCCATTCTATCTACATCTAATTGCCCTGAGATAAGCTGATTGAGAAATTTTTTAGAATGACTACCCGTAAAAATGTCAATAGCCATTTGAAGTTGACCATTAAACTCTTCATTTAATTTTTGCATAATTAACAAAGAAATGACTTCGTGGTGCACATCTTCTACCACCACGCTTTCTAAAGCATGAGAAAACGGACCATGACCAATATCATGTAGCAAAATGGCAATTTTAGACGCTATTGCCTCTTGTTCAGTAATAGCCACGCCTTTACTCTTTAACTCATTTATTGCATTACCCATTAAATGATAAGCACCCAAAGCATGATGAAATCGTGTATGAACAGCGCCTGGATAAACAAGATGCGCCAACGCCATCTGATGGATACGACGGAGACGTTGATACCACGGATGAGATATAACCTGCAATATCAACTCATTATCAAGTGTAACAAATCCATAAACAGGGTCATTAATGATTTTGCGTGAAACCTTGTTCATACCATGTATTAATTTGTTAAAAATCTTCTTTGAAGGGGAACAAATGTACAAAGCCCAACCGGATTAAATAATTTTAATAACCTGTTAAAAATTGGCCGTAACTTAACAACCTTGCTATAACTATTTTTAATTCATACTTTTTTACAGGTAAAAAAAATATCTATCGTAGTTTTAACTGAAAATACAAGACAAAAAATAATAAAGAATTACACACAATAAACTGTAAATAAAACATGGCTTTAGCTAAAATACTTTGGGTAGATGATGAAATGGAAAATTTACAATCTCAAAAGCTTTTTTTAGAAAACAAAGGCTATGAAGTATATACCCTTACCAACGGGTTTGATGCGATTGATTTTGTAAAAGAAAATCCGGTTGATGTAGTATTAATGGATGAAACCATGCCCGGTCTTACGGGGCTGGAAACATTGGCCAAAATAAAAGAAGTAAACCAGCAAATTCCTATTGTACTTATAACCAAAAATGAAACAGAAAACCTTATGGATGAAGCCATCGGCTCACAAATAAGTGACTATTTGATTAAGCCGGTTAATCCGAACCAGGTGTTGTTGAGCTTAAAAAAAATTATTGATAATAAACGGCTGGTTGCTGAAAAAACAACCTCTGCTTACCAACAACAATTTCGTAATTTATTTGTAGCGCTTAATAGTAATCCTAATTACAACGAATGGATGGAAATTTACAAAAAGCTGATTTTTTGGGAATTGGAAATAGAAAAAAGTAATAGCCCTGAAATGCAGGAAATTTTTCAAACACAAAAAGGAGAAGCTAATACAGAGTTTTTCAAATTTGTTTCTAAAAATTACGCCAGGTGGGTAAGCCCTAAAAGTGATGAAGCTCCCGTAATGAGCCATACTTTAATGCAGTTTAAAGTATTACCTCATTTGGAAAAAAGTGTTCCCTTGTTTTTTATTTTAATTGATAATCTTCGCTACGATCAATGGAAAGCAATTCAACCTATATTGACAGAGAGCTTCCGCCTCCTCGAAGAGGAAACCTTTTACTCGATTTTACCCACAGCCACCCAATATAGTCGCAATTCCATATTTGCCGGCATGATGCCGGTTGATATAGAAAAGCAAAATCCCATTCAATGGAAAAACGATGACGAAGAAGGCGGTAAGAATTTATTTGAAGAAGAATTTTTTAAATCTCAATTACGAAGGTTACGAAAAGACAATATCAAACTCAGCTATACTAAAGTTGTAAACCACCAGGATGGTCAGCGATTGGTGGACAATATGCACAATCTTTTGCAAAATGATTTAAATATTATTGTGTACAACTTTGTAGATATGCTAAGCCATGTAAGAACTGAGATGGAAGTATTAAAAGAGTTAACAAATGACGAAATGAGCTATCGTTCCATAACCGCCAGTTGGTTTGAACATTCTCCTCTTCACCAGGCATTAAAAAAAATAGCCGATAAACAAATAACATTAATTATAGGTACAGATCACGGTAGTGTAAGAGTTAAAAACCCGAGTAAAATAATTGGCGATAAACAAACTACCACAAACCTTCGCTATAAACACGGCAAAAACCTGAACTACGAGCCTAAAGATGTGCTGGCCTTTCGCGATCCCAGGGAAGCAGGATTACCGGTTCCTAACATTAATTCATCTTATGTTTTTGCAAAAGAAGATATTTTTTTATGCTACCCCAATAATTACAATTACTATGTAAATTATTATCGCAATACTTTTCAGCACGGAGGGGTAAGCCTGGAAGAAATGATTGTGCCCATCATCAGGATGACAAATAAATAATTGAGGTTTGCTAAATACAATCTTTTTTATCTTTCTCAGCAAAGTATCACCTTATATTCATTGACATTTTGTGGATAATAAATTGAACTTGCCCATCAGTTAGATAAAAATGCTTTGATAATTTTGCTACAATCCATAACCCCCCTTTAGGGGATGGCAGCGTTTCATGAAATACGTACAAAGCACCTTAGACAGAATAGAAAAAATTGCAGAAGAAGCCGGATATGTTATTCGCTACGAAAGAGGAAACTTTCAAAGCGGTTATTGCATACTACAGCAAAAAAAGGTGGTGGTATTGAACAAATTTCTTCAAACAGAAGGCCGCATCAATACGCTTATTGATTTAATGCCCCAGTTAGAAGTGAACTTTGACGCCCTTACGCATGAATCGCAAAAGATGTATGAAGAAATTATGACACAACATGAAGAGAAATAACTTTACTGATTCAAAAAGATTAACAATATTCTAAAAACTTCTCAAAACAGTTAAAAAGAAACTTTTTAAACCATATAAAATTTATTCTCTTTAAAGCACCCGATACTACTTAAACCTTTCTTCATAAATTTGACCTGTGTCAATACCTCCATTAAAAATCACTTTTCTCGGTACCGGTACCAGCAGTGGCGTACCTATGATTGGCTGCGATTGTTTGGTTTGCAGTTCTACTAATCCAAAAGACAAGCGGCTACGCTCCAGCCTATTAGTTCAATCTTCCACTACATCCCTTGTAGTAGATACCGGGCCTGATTTTCGTTACCAAATGCTGCGAACCGGCTTGAAACATCTAGACGCCGTAGTGTTTACGCACCCACACAAAGACCATATTGCCGGATTGGATGATATTCGGGCTTTTAATTTTTTTAGCAGAAAGCCAATAGAAATTTATGCAAATTCCTTAACTGAAGAGGCGCTACGAAGAGATTTTTATTATGCATTTGCCGATTTTAAATATCCCGGCGTACCTGAAATGAAAATGAATGAAATTGACTTAACTCCTTTTGTTGTTGGCGATATTCCCGTTGTACCAATTTTAGTTTGGCATTTAAAAATGCCAGTTATGGGCTTTCGTTTTGGCAATTTTACCTACATCACCGATGCTAATCGCATTGACGAAGATGAAAAAGAAAAAATTAAGGGAAGCAAATACATCGTATTAAATGCCCTGCGAAAGAAAAAGCATATTTCGCATTTTACACTGGACGAAGCGGTGAAAATGGTGCAGGAATTAAAAATACCTCATGCTTATTTTACTCATATCTCTCACCAATTAGGTAAACACGACGATATTAATGCAGAACTACCACAGGGTATTGAACTGGCCTACGATGGACTGGTAGTGGAATTATAATTTTTTATACTTAATAACAAAATACACCCACGTATTTCCGAAATTGCAACGATTGCTCATCTTATTACATAAATAAATATGTTTGTTAGCAAATAAATCTACCAGAAATCTTTTTATTATATGTTATAACTTTCCCGCCCAATTAAAACTTTGTCATGAAAAAAAAAGAATGGATTAAAGATTACTTCACTTTTACCAAAAAAGAACGGATTGGTATATTAACGTTTGTGTTGCTTATTTTTATTTTACTTTTCAGTCCCTATTTATTTCCTTACTTAAAAAAGGCACCTAAACTTAACAAGGCTGAGTTTGAAAAAGAAGTTGCTATGTTAAACCAATTAAAAATTGACACAATACAAAGACAACGATATACACAACAAACTTATAAAGAGGAGGAAGAAGATCGTTATCCAGATGCCAAAAAGTACTATGAGGAAAAAGGAAAGGGGGAGTTATTTGTTTTCGATCCTAATACGGCTACCACGGAAGACTGGGAACGATTGGGGGTTTCAAATAGAACCATTCAAACTATTCAAAACTATATAGGCAAAGGGGGAAGATTCAGACACCCGGAAGATTTATACAAAATATATGGTTTTAAAAAAGAGGAAGTGGCGAGAATGATGCCCTATATTTCTATCAAAAACAACTTGTTCGATACTTCATTTAACAATGAATCATCAGTTGTACTTGAAAACAAGAAAATAAAATCTTTTAATAAACAAATTGAAATTAACGCTGCTGATTCAACTGCTTTTATTTCTTTGCCCGGTATAGGTTCAAAACTTTCACAACGTATCCTCTCTTATCGGGAAAAGTTGGGTGGTTTCTATTCCGTTGATCAACTCGCACAAACATCTGGTCTTCCTTATTCAACTTTTCAAAACATAAAGCCTAAACTTATTTGTAATAATTCCCTCATTAAAAAAATAGACATCAACACAGCCGATATTAACATACTTAAAAGCCATCCCTATATTAACTACACCCTCGCTAATGTTATTATTCAATATCGAAACGAGCATGGAAATTATAAATCCATTGATGATGTAAGAAAAATTGCCTTAATGAAAGACGAAATTTTTGAAAAAATCCTCCCCTATCTTACCATTCAATAATTTCAAAAATGTAATACTAACATTTGTTAGTATTGTTTAGATTTGATAATATTGCGTCCCAATTGGATTTAATATGGACTTTCAAACAAGCGAAATAACACAACAGGTAGCTGCCACCGCAAGAGATTTTGCAAATGTCCACATTAAGCCACACTTTATGAGTTGGGATGAAAGTCAGCAATTTCCCATTGATCTTTTTAAAGAAATGGGCAAATTGGGCTTAATGGGAGTTTTGATACCTGAAAAATATGGTGGCTCCGGATTGGGATATACTGAGTATGTAGCAGTAATACAAGAAATTGCAAAAGTTTGTGGCTCTATAGGTTTGAGTTTGGCAGCACATAATTCATTGTGCTGCGGCCATATTTTAAGTTTTGCAAATGAAGAGCAGAAAAAGAAATTTTTGCCTAAACTAGCCACCGCTGAATGGATTGGCGCCTGGGGCTTAACCGAAGCAAATACCGGAAGCGATGCCGGCAATATGAAAACAACTGCTGTGAAGGATGGAGATGGCTGGATTATTAATGGCACTAAAAACTGGATTACACATGGAAAAAGCTGCGATGTGGCTGTAGTGGTCTGCCGTACCGGAGAACCTAGAACAAGTAGTAATGCTACTGCGTTTATTGTTGAAAAAGGAACACCCGGTTTTAGTGGGGGCAAAAAAGAAAATAAATTAGGCATGCGTGCCAGTGAAACAGCCGAAATGATTTTTGATGAGTGTCGTATTCCTGATTCCAACCGACTCGGAGAAGTGGGAGACGGCTTTCGCCAATCATTAAAAGTACTGGATGGAGGTAGAATATCAATTGCGGCTTTGTCATTGGGCATTGCCAAAGGAGCTTATGAAGCAGCGATTAAATATTCAAAAGAAAGATACCAGTTTGACCAGCCTATATCAAATTTCCAAGGCATCTCATTTAAACTGGCTGATATGGCAACGGAAATTATGGCTGCTGAGTTATTAACCCTACAGGCAGCTGATAAAAAAAACAACAAATTACCTGTAACAAAAGAAGCTGCAATGGCAAAATACTATGCAAGTGAAGTAGCCGTGAAAGTAGCTAACGATGCAGTACAAATATTTGGAGGGTATGGCTATACTAAAGATTTTCCGGTAGAAAAATTTTACAGGGACGCGAAACTATGTACTATTGGTGAAGGAACTTCTGAAATACAGAAGATTGTAATTTCCAGGGCAGTATTAAAACAATAATAGTCGCCTCTGCGATTGTTTGCAAACAGTCCCCTGCCGAGAAGTGGGGGATTTTTATCCCATAAAATCGGTATCATTCTTTTGCGAAGCAGACAATAAATTATCAACTGCCCCGGCCAGCATGGGAAATTTTTCCTTTACAAAATCCTTAATCGTTTCTAACACTTTTTCAGCTTGTTCATCCGTAAGCCCGGCATTGGTTTTTAATCTTTCCATTAATTCATTCATATAAAATTGATTTTAAATTATTCATCTAAAAAATCATCCAATTCCCGCCGTTGTTTTTTCGTTGGACGCCCAATCTTGCTTTTTCTTTTACCTGTATGAAATACAGCTGCCTGGTATTGTATTCGTTGAATTTCTTCGGCTGGATTAATATCAATGTAAAATTTAACGGCCTCGCTGTATTGAACACGGTTATTCAATAAACCGGCCACTTTAATTTTCCAACGCCTGGCTTCTGTTTTTACTTCATATTCATCTCCCACATGAACGTGTTTGGATGCTTTTGCAGCAGCACCTTCATATTTTACTTTACCTGTATCGCAAGCTGCGGCGGCAAGAGTTCTGGTTTTAAAAAGCCGTATAGCCCAGAGGTATTTATCAAGGCGAAGTTTTTCTACCATGAAAAAGTAAAAAGTCTAAATTATAAAGTAAAAAGTCAACGCATTTTTTAAACGTCGAAATTCAGCTTCCGGGTTAAATTACATTTCCGCAAAAAACTTGTGGAAATACGGAATGGTCTCAATTCCTTTATAGTAATTTTCAATGTTATATTTTTCGTTAGGAGAATGAAGATTGTCATTGTCCAATCCAAATCCCATAAAAATAATTTTTATACCCAACTCCCTTTCTAAAATTGAACAAATAGGAATACTTCCTCCACCACGTACAGGAATGGGTTGTTTGCCAAAAGTTGTTTCAATGGCTTTGGCTGCAGCTCTATACCCTTTACTATCAATCGGGGTCATGTAAGGCTCTCCTCCATGATGCTCAAATGCTCTTACAGTAACTGAAGATGGGGCAATAGATTTAAAGTAATTCAGGAGTTTCTCCGTAATTTTTGTTGAAGATTGATTGGGAACCAATCTTGCAGAAATTTTAGCCGTTGCCTTTGAAGGAAGAACCGTTTTGGCTCCCTCGCCTGTATAACCTCCCCAAATTCCGTTTACTTCAATAGTAGGACGGATACCTGTTCTTTCGTTTGTGGAATAACCTTTTTCTCCCCAAAGTTCTTTTACTCCCAATTCATTTTTATACTGTTGTTCATCATAAGGCGCTTTAGCCATTAATGCCCGTTCCGCCGGAGTGGCTTCTACCACATCATCATAAAAACCGGGAATCGTAATATGGTTGTTTTCATCATGACAGGAGGCAATCATTTTAGACAGGATAGTAATGGGGTTAGCCACCGCGCCGCCGTACGTACCGCTATGCAAATCTCTGTTAGCCCCGGTTACTTCTACCTCAATATAACTTAACCCGCGAACACCTATGTCCAGGGATGGCTTATCCATTCCCAACATTGAACTATCGCTGATTAATATCACATCGGCTTTTAACAAATTTTTATGCGCTGCTACAAATTTGCCAAGATTTGGTGAACCAATTTCTTCTTCTCCCTCAATCAAAAATTTAATATTAGTACTCAGGCTATTGGTCTGCACTAAAGTCTCCAATGCCTTTACGTGCATATAGAATTGCCCTTTATCATCTGCCGAACCACGGGCAAAAACTTTTCCATCCTTAATCACAGGGTCAAAAGGACCACTGTTCCAAAGCTCCAGGGGTTCAGGGGGTTGTACATCGTAATGACCGTAAATAAGAACCGTAGGTTTGGAAGCATCCACAATTTTTTCAGCGTAAACAACCGGATGCCCATCTGTACTCATCACTTCTGCTTTATCAGCTCCGGCTTTCAGTAAACCCGTCTTAACCGCCTCCGCACATTTCAGCATGTCTGTTTTGTGTTCACTTTTTGCACTCACTGACGGAATTCGCAATAAATCAATCATTTCGTTAAGAAAACGTTCCTTATTTTTTTCCTGGTAATCTTTCCAAGCCTGCATATTTTAAAAATTAAATGTTTGTAATTGAAATGGGTTACGAATTTAGCGCATTTTATTATTGCGCATCACAACTTTAAAGGATACTTATTTTTAAACATATAATGAAAAGCAAATTTGTCAGAAACCAGACAGTATTGTAAAAAAATATTGTGGAATTTTAAGTTTTACTTTCATGAGTTAGTAGAACCATTTCGGTTTTAGGGTTAAGTAAGCATGATGTTTTCACATCATGCTTTTTTATAAAATTTTTTTTATCCGTTTTACAATTCCCATCGTTTTGTTTCGTTTAAATGCTGCACAACGATTGTGTAGCTATATCAGCCTTTGTTGGTCTTATTCCGATTTTATTAGAATAGTTCCGGCAAAGGCTGAGCCAATTTTAAGAGGCCTTTGTATGGTGGTGAGAATGGTTATGATGAAACAACCGTTTTATTCCCAATAAAATGTATAGCACGGCTAACCCGACCAAAGTAAATTTTATAATAGCACAAATGAAAGTAAGCAATGTAGAAAAAAGCCCATAGTGCCCATCAAGCGCTTGAAGCATCAAAATATTTTCAATAACATCCAGTACCCCTGCAATCAACGAGCCGTATGCAAATTCTCTTCCGGCTTTTCTTTGCCACTTATGTCCGTGATGGTAAATTCTTTTGCAAGCACCGAATAAAAAAAAGCTGTAAAAGAAAATAAAAATAAAATCAAGCCAGATAGCCCATTTGGCTGTAGCTATTAAATCAACAGAGGTATCCGATTGCCAGGCCGTAATAACCATCTCAGCTTCTTCGGTAGTTTTGGCAAATTCCAGGTTTAAAATTCCCAATGGGGTAGCAATTGTTCTTAATTTTTGGCCCTGCAACTGCAGTACAATAATCATTACAATAGTGCCAGCCAATAAGGGGGCCAATATTCTCCAGGGATACCTCATAAAATAATGTTTAGAAAAGAAGTAAACGTAGTAAAATTTCGTGATAAGAAAAAGGGGGGTATTACAGGAAATTTTCAAATCGTGTTTGAACAAAATCCCAGTTTACTATTTTCCACCACTGTTCAATATAATCTGCCCTTTTGTTTTGGTATTTTAAATAATAAGCATGTTCCCATACATCGAGGGCAAGTACCGGAAAACCTTTTAGATCCGAAATATCCATTAAAGGATTATCCTGGTTGGGGCTGGAACCGATTTTCAGTTTTTTATCAGATGTTACAACGAGCCACGCCCAACCGCTACCAAAGCGATTTTTAGCAGCATCGCTGAATTGATTTTTAAACGAATCGAATGAATTAAAACTTTCGTTAATGGCTGTTAACAGCTTTCCGGAAGCATTACCCCCACCGTTAGCTTTCATACATTTCCAAAAGAGTTCGTGATTGTAATGACCTCCACCATTATTTCGCATTTTGGCTGAATATTTTGAAATATTGGCCAATACTTCTTCCAACGGCATATTAGCAGCTATTCCTTCAGCCTGTGCGGCGTCTTTTAAATTTTTACTGTACGCTGCAGCATGCTTTGTATAGTGAATTTCCATAGTCACGGCATCTATTACAGGCTCTAAATCTTTGTAAGAATAAGGAAGCGGGGTTTGCTCAAACCCTGTATGAACTAAAGGATAAGAAGGAGTATTCTTAAAATCTGTATATGAATTTATAATTGATTTAGCGGGTGAAGCCGTTATTACAGCGGCAACCCCTGCTTTAGCAGATTGAGATATAAATTGCCTCCGGGATGGTTTTTTACTCATAACCTTGTAAAAATTTTACTCAAAAGATACAACAAATTAAAACCAAACTAATTCATTACTGTTTGTTTTCTTAAAGTATATCTGATTTTTGACAAAAGAGGCCTTATTTTTTTACTAACCCTGTAATAATACTCTTTATTAAATAATTGCGAATCGTGCATGGCTTTGTAAGTCAAAAAAAGTCCCATAGGCAGCAAAACAAATGACGACAACCACATGCCGGATAAGGCATTTAATACCTGCTGCTTTGCCAGTTTTTCACCAAACGTGTTTACTAAATGAAAAATAATAAAAAACAAAAGGGCAAAAACAAAAGGCAAGCCTACTCCCCCCCTTCGGATTATTGAACCCAGGGGAGCTCCAATTAAAAACAAAACCAAACAGGCGATAGATAATGCAAATTTTTTATGCCACTCAATTAGATGTAGCTGCAAAAGTTTTCTTGTATTAGTATATTCCGTAGCAGTAATCTCCAACAGTGTTTTAATACTGTTAATTTGAGCCTGCGCCCGATCGTTTATAACAAATTCCAATGAATCGGGTATCGCTTCATTAAAACTCTTCAAAGTTGTTTTTACACCAACTGCGCTATCCCAATCGCTTTTTGTTAATTTGGAAAATTTTAAATAAGGATTTATTTCTCTTTCTCCTTTTAGCTTAAAATAACTATCCGTTTTTTTTAACGAATCGGCTATTTTGCTCAACTGCCTTATGCTTAACATTTGATAAAAGTTTCTGAAAGTGGAATCGTCATAGTTTAGCGCCGTCAAGGCACTAAGGTCAAACACTTTTTGATATTGTTTAAATCCGAGGCGAATGTATTCTGTACCGGCATTATTGCTACTATTTCCTCTTTCCTGGTAACGCCAACCATTTTGCAGGTTAAATAACAGTTTCTTTTTATCGTCTGAAACAGACATGTTTCCTTTTTCGGCTATGATAAAATTGTCCTGCAATTCGTAATTGTCTTCATAAATAATAATGTTTTCCAGGTTTTTCCCTTCCTTATCTTTTTTACCCACCTTAAGTGTATAGCCCGGAATGCCATCATAAAAAACACCTTCCTTTAAATCAAATGCCGGTTTGCTAAAACGAATATTGGTTAATTGCGTTCTCATACGCAGGTTGGCAACCGGAATAATATAATTATTAAAAAGAAAAGCAATACCGCAAATAAGTACGGCTACAATAAAAAGTGGTCTCATAAATCGTAATAACGGAACACCCGCCGATTTAATGGCAACCAATTCAAATGTTTCGCCCAGGTTACCAAACGTCATTATAGATGATAAAAGCATACCCAATGGAAATGCAAGCGGTACCAGGGTAGCAGAAACATAGGCGATTAGTTTGGAAATTGTAAAAAAGTCAAGTCCCTTCCCAACAAGGTCATCTATATACAGCCAAAAAAACTGCATTACTAATACAAAAAGTGTAATAAAAAAAGTAGCAATAAAAGGTCCAATAAATGCTTTAATAATGAGTTTATCTAACTTTTTAATCACACCTGTGTACTTTAGCGAAGAAATTATTTTTTATGAGCAAAGCAAAAATACGGCTTTCCGATATGGAAATGGAATTGGTGCAAAACAGCAATTGGATTTTAACAAAACGAAGAATTGTGGATAAAGTATGCCTCATGTTTGGTATGCTTGCAGATGAATACGATCTGTTTTTAACTAAAAAAATAAATCAGTCAGACAGTTTACCATCTGAAGTTTTAGTTATTCCTCCAAAAATTTCTAAAGGAGAAAATTACCAAGGCCTCCCTTATGTTGTGCTTGATTACCCCAGGTATTTTGATAAAAAAAATATTTTTGCTGTACGTACCTTTTTCTGGTGGGGAAATTTTTTTAGTAGTACCCTGCAGCTAAAAGGAAAATATAAAAATCAAACCATGCCAATAATTGCAAGTAATTATTCCTTATTTAAAAAAAATAATTATTACATAAGCACCGGAAGCGATGAGTGGGATTTTCGTTTTAACAAAAAAAATCTAACCCCCCTTGGGGGTTTGAACATGCATAAATGGATGGAAACAATTACCGAAAAAGAATTTATAAAACTATCGTCCAAAATTCCTTTAGTGCAATGGAACCAGGCTGATAAATTTTTACTGAATTATTTCAAGATAAATATGCTTGGTGTATTGGCTAATTTCCCAAACGATGAAATAAATCTTTAACCTGGTAATCCCACAATTGGCTTTGGTCTTTTATGTCTTTTTTTTCAGCAAAATCTTTTATCACCATTATGGTTTGATTTGTGACTTCCGATTTTTCAATACGAAATTCAAAATACTCTTCCTTAGGTGCATTTAGCCAACGATAACGCACAAATTTTTCTTCTTCAGTTTCTAACAGTTCGGCTTTGTCTTCACTACCATTCCAGTTAAAACTATAAATACCATCTTTTTCATCTACCCTGTCGGCAAACCATTCCTGCAAGCCGGCAGGAGTGTATAAAAATTCATACAGTATTGCTGGTGAACATCTCACAGGATACTCTAAAGTGTACATAACTTTTTTACTCATCCCTTCATTTATAAAATTTAATCAATTAATCTTTTTAAGTACTCGTTCGTGCAAGTATAGCAAATAATTTGAGTTATGAAAATATTTTTTATACAATTTTGTTTAAAAAAATAAGTCATTATATTAAACAAAATAGCTCATTTTCAATTCTATATGAGTTTTTTAACATTCCCTTTGGCTCGTATTATAAAAAAAATTAAATTACACTGATACTTAAGTATTTAAAATAGCGTTTTTAACAAGAAATAGCCTTATCTAAACTATCCAATAACCAAAAACCACAGCCTTATGAGCATGCGTCAACTAAAAATTGCCAAATCTATAACTAATCGAGAGTCTCAAAGTCTTGAGAAATATCTCCAGGAAATTGGTAAGGTTGAATTAATTACTGCTGAAGAGGAAGTAAAACTAGCTTCTCTTATCAGGCAAGGAAATCAAAAGGCTTTGGATCGCTTAACCAAGGCCAATCTCCGATTTGTAGTTTCTGTCGCCAAACAATATCAAAATCAGGGCTTATCTCTGCCCGATCTGATTAACGAAGGCAACCTGGGCCTCATAAAAGCAGCCCAACGTTTTGACGAAACCCGGGGTTTTAAGTTCATCTCCTACGCCGTTTGGTGGATACGCCAAAGCATTTTGCAAGCGCTGGCAGAACAAGCTCGTATTGTAAGGCTACCTTTAAATAAAGTTGGGCTGGCTAACCGTATTAATAAGGCTTATACAACCCTGGAGCAAGAGTTTGAAAGAGAGCCAACTCCGGAAGAACTGGCCGATTTACTTGAAATAGAAACCGACGAAGTTGCAGCTACGCTGGGAGTGGGAACCAGGCATGTGAGCATGGACCAACCTCTTGCTGACGGAGAGGAAAGTACCCTGATGGATGTAATGGAAAACCCAAATGCAACTTCAGCTGATGGTGAATTGGATCATACCGAATCTTTAAAAACCGAAATAACCCGCTCACTTAAAACACTAACCGATCGCCAGCAGGATGTTATCTGTTTCTTTTTTGGCATCGGTGTTGACCACCCCATGAGCCTGGAAGACATAGGTGAAAAATTTAATCTTACCAGGGAAAGGGTGAGGCAAATTAAGGACAAGGCCATTACTAAGCTGCGCACAAACAACCGAAGCCAGTTATTACGTACCTATCTTGGGTAAATATATTTTTGCGAAGTCTTATCTTTGCAAACCCTAAAGTGAATATAGCGTAAGTCATATTCACTTTTTTGTTTGGCGTGATTCGTAAAACGTGATATAAAAATTATGTTCAATAGTTTATCAGAAAAATTAGAAACCGCTTTTAAGCAGCTTAAAGGTCAGCAAAGAATTACTGAATTAAATATTGCCGCTACAGTAAAAGAAATTCGCCGCGCATTGGTGGATGCGGATGTTAACTACAAAATAGCCAAAGAATTTACAGACAAAGTAAAAGATAAAGCAATTGGCGAAAAGGTAATTAATGCTATTTCTCCCGGGCAATTAATGGTGAAAATTGTAAAAGACGAGTTGACGGATTTAATGGGCGGCATCGAAAGTGAACTTGACCTGAAAGGAAATCCCGCCGTGATTTTGATTGCTGGTTTACAAGGTTCGGGTAAAACAACCTTTAGTGGCAAGCTGGCTAATTATCTAAAAACAAAAAAAGGAAAATCGCCTTTGCTGGTTGCTGCTGATATTTACAGACCTGCTGCTATTGATCAACTAAAAGTACTGGGAGAACAAGTTAACGTAGAGGTTTATAATGAGCCCGAAAATAAAGATGCAGTAGCCATTGCCCAAAATGCCATTAAAGAAGCTAAGGCAAAAAATAAAAACATAGTTATTATTGACACTGCGGGGCGACTGGCTATTGATGAAGCAATGATGACCGAAGTGGCCAATATTAAATCGGCAGTTAACCCAAACGAAATTCTTTTTGTAGTTGATTCCATGACGGGGCAGGATGCCGTAAATACAGCTAAGGCTTTTAATGACAAACTTAATTTTACCGGTGTTGTTTTAACCAAATTAGATGGTGACACAAGGGGTGGTGCCGCATTATCGGTTAAATACACGGTTAATAAACCAATTAAGTTTGCCAGCAGTGGCGAAAAGATGGAGGCACTGGATGTTTTTTATCCGGAAAGGATGGCACAGCGTATCCTTGGAATGGGCGATATTACCACGCTGGTGGAAAAGGCCCAGGAACAATTTAACGAGGAAGAAGCAAAAAAACTGGAGAAAAAAATCCGGAAGAATCAATTCGATTTTTCAGATTTTAAAACGCAATTGGAGCAAATAAAGAAAATGGGCAACCTCAAAGATCTGATGGGCATGATTCCGGGAATGGGTAAGGCTGTAAAAGATTTGGATGTTAATGATGATTCTTTTAAAGGAATAGAAGCTATTATTAATTCAATGACTCCTTTTGAAAGAGCAAATCCTGATTCTATAGATCAAAAAAGAAGACTTCGAATTGCAAAGGGAAGTGGAAAAGATATTAGCGACATCAACCAGTTTATCAAGCAATTTGAACAAATGAAGGGAATGATGAAAATGATGAATAAAATGCCCATGGGAGGAAGAATTCCGGGCTTTGGAAGACGGTAGGAAAGTCAGTTAAAATTTAGTATATTTAGTTTGTTATTTTAACACAGGTACTTATCTTTGCCACCCTTAAAACCCTATTTTTTCACGCATTTAAATTTTTATTTAAGATGCCAGTTAAATTAAGACTACAACGTCACGGCTCAAAAAAGCGCCCTTTTTATTTTATCGTAGTGGCTGATGCCCGTGCTCCCAGAGATGGAAAGTTTATTCAAAAAATTGGTACTTACAACCCCTTAACCGTTCCGGCTTCTATTAACATTGATCGCCAGAAAGCTTTGGATTGGTTGCAAAAAGGTGCACAACCTACCGATACTGTAAGAAGAATTCTGTCTTTTAAAGGAGTACTCTACCTAAAACATTTGTTACGAGGTGTTAAATTAGGTTTGTTTGATGAAGCTACCGCCATGGATAAATTTATGAAATGGAGTCAGGAGCACGATTCAAATGTAACCCGCCGTTCCAGCGAACACAAGCGGGTAAGAACTGTTCGCAAAACACAACCGGTAGCTAAAAAAGCTAAAAGTAACGAAGGCGAAGCGGCAGAGGAATAACACTATATTTAATCGAATTGAAAAAGCCTTTCCAAAATTTTCGGAAAGGCTTTTTTTAGTATCATTTTGCAAAATGACCGCGAGGTTAAGGGTATTTAACAGAAAGTGATGGCTTAACAGAAATATGTCGGAAACTTCCTGTTTTTATTATTTCCTTACTCCGTAAATAAACAATATCGAAAAAAGGGATTATACAATGACCCGATATTTTACTATAGGAAAATTGGTAACCACTTTTGGATTGGATGGTAAACTGGTGCTTAAGCACGGACTGGGAAAAAAAACTGCATTAAAAGGATTGGAAAAAGTTTTTATCGAAGAAAAGAAGGAAGCTTTTATCCCCTATTTTGTTGAAAGCACAGCTATTAAAAATGAGGATGAAGTGTATATAAAGTTAGAAGGGATTAATACCAAAGAAACTGCTCATAAGCTCACTCAAAAAGAAGTATGGCTAACCGAAGATGATTTTGCAAAACACGTGGCCAAATCGTCTCCTGTTTCACTGCTCGGTTTTCATATTATTAATAATGGAGAAGATTTAGGTGAGGTGATAGAGGTAATTGAACAGCCAATGCAGGTGTTATGCAAAATAATAATTAATAACAACGAGGCTTTAATACCTGTACATGAGGCTACCCTTCAAAAAATTAACAAAAAAAATAAACAGGTATTGGTAAATCTTCCAGACGGGTTGTTGGACATTTACCGCTAGGAAAACTTATCTCAGGATTCTGACTGAATAAAATCCGCCAGCAATTTCATACGGAAATACAAGTTATTAAGCTTAACAGAAACTTTTTGTTCTGTATTTTTTATGTGTCCACCATTTAGCTGTTTAATATTTTTCAGCTCCTGTATTTTTTCATCTATTTTATCAACCAGTTTTTCTGCAGTCCATCCCAGGTAACGTTTGTTACGATCGTCTTTGATGATTTTAGCTGTTATCTTTCCATCTTTAAGCTTGCTAAACTGAAAATTTTCTTTTACAGCATTCCGGATAGCGGTATTGGATAATAAGTCAATTACATTTTCGTGGGGAATATTATCCATATAAGCATTTTTAAAAACATTCAGGTTATCACGCAACTCTACCAGGAGTTGCTTCTTTTGTACATCGTTTGTTTTTGCTTTTTTGTACAGGAAACCGATAAGATTTTGTAAAGGTGCTATTGTGGTACTAAGCCATTGCATAAACTAAAAATAAGAAAGAACAAACATTTACCATTATTAATAAGCCTGAATATTTTTTAAAAATTAGTTCTTACACTACAGCTTAAGCAGTTTGATAAATTTTTCTAACTCCATGATTTCGGGTGCGGTAATTGTTTCATTATTATCATATTTTGCTTTTAGAAACAAAACTCTTTTATGCTGGGGGTATTTTGCCAAAATGCTGTCAATAAGTTTTCCGGCCGTTTCATTTTTACTGTACAAGGGCGTACTTTCCGGCAACTCAGATTTATATTTCATTGGTTTTTTTAAAATTACAGCTTCCAAAGTAGCCAACTTATGTGCCGGAATGGTTTTTACTTTACTGGCTTTCCCATACAAGCCTTGTAGTTGTTTCTTACTAAGCCCACCTCTTTCATGGTACTGAAAAGTCAGACTTTTGATAAACTCTGAGTCTGGGTAAGCATTTCCGGTGGCCCTCAATAAATCCAGTATTACATCTACATCCGCTTTTTTACGCTGCATATATTATTTTAATTATTGAAAATAAGAAATTTCTACTTCTGTTATAAAAGTGAAATTCTAAATTTACCGTTACCAACTTATTAATCTCTGCGGGAAATTTTATAGTGTTCCTTTTCGGCTATATAAAGTGTTTTGGTTACCTCGGCATAAATCGTTTCTTCTTCGTCCTGGAAGTATGCAGTAAGTTGAATAGTATATTTTTTCTCCCGGGCTACCACCGTTTTTATTTCGCTTAAAAGTTCGTCTGTAATAACAAAACGGGCATATACCGTTTTACGAATAGGTTTTAAAAATTTTACAACAGCCGATTTATCCCACACTATATACTCGTTTTTTAAAATATTAATCAACTGTACCATATACACCGGATCGAGCGCCCCGTAAATGCTGCCACCAAATATAGTGCCTACATAATTTTTCGTTCGCCAGTTCAACCCCAGTTTTACATGTACCTCCCTAAAGTCGTGCGACAAGAAGCAAATTCTTCCGCCTGTGCGACGGTAGGCCGGGAAAAAATTAAAAGCAATGCGTTTTAACCTGGATTGAAAATTTTCCTTGCGATCTGTTTTAAAAAAAGTTTTTGACACCTTGATATGAAGATACTGTTTTGAATGAATTCAACAAGTAAAAATGCTCAAACAAGTGGTTTCACTAAATCTCGTACTTATTTTTTTCAGACTTTACCAGTCTGCAACATTTTCTTTATAAAAACAATTTGCCCCAAATGATAATGAATATGTTCAATAACTCCGGCAAGATTACGGTAAATGGTACCGTATTTTCCATCATTAAAATTTTCTGCTAGTTTCTCTTCAGGGAATTGTTCCACTAAACGGGCAAAAACTTCGGCATCTGTCCAGATTTTATGTAACAAGTTTTCCCAATCCTGCTGAGACTGGATAGGCGGACAATCAAAACTATACTTATCACGGGCATCCAGTGGGCCACCCTGTATTACTCTTGTTATAGCGTTTACATAATAATTCATGTGATAGACAAGAATGGCAATAGTGTTGAATGAATCTATTTTGGCGCAAGCCTGTTGCCAGCTAACATCCGCCAGCGTGGTCTTTAAATTTACAGCAGTCCAGTTACCTCCAAAATGAACGTCTTTGAAATGCTTGGCAATTTGAGCGGGTAAATTCATAATTGAATATTTTAGATTATTCACGAATCTACAAACAAAAGTATTGACCATGATGCGAAAAACAGGATTTTACTTATTTATTCAAAATTTCTTAAGTTTGTTTAAATCTCACTCGATATGAAAGGAATGTTTTTTTTATCTGCCGTACTATTTATTACTGTTGCTGCCCATGCGCAAACAGGAAAAAAGGATATTCATCAACCGGATACGACTAAGAAAATTATGGTTGTAGAAACTTCTTGTGGTAAATGCCAGTTTGGTCTGAAGGGAAAAGGCTGCGACCTGGCAATACGAATTAACGATAAAGCTTATTATGTAGATGGCACAGGTATTGATGACCATGGTGATGCACATGCGGATGATGGTTTTTGTAATGCTGTAAGAAAAGCGGAAGTACAAGGAAAAATCGTGAAAGGGCGTTTTAAGGCTACTTATTTTAAACTGCTGTCAGACCACGATGAGAAAGAAGAGAAGAAAGAGTAAATCTTTTTTTATAATTTTTAAACCCCATTTTCAGCTTGTCGGAAATGGGGTTTTATTATGTGTTTGTTGGGCTATTGTGCTGCTGTGGTGAAGGGCTTAGGTTCTTTGATGCGGTAAAGTTGAATGTGCAACCTATGGACAGACTAAGGGTATAGGCGTTTTAATTCCGCTTTTATTTTTTTTCTCTATGTGTGGAGGCATTTGAGGATCTGGATTATAAATGATATCATTTTTGCCAATCCCAACGGCTAAAAACTTTCCAGAATTATAAAGTTCTTTTGAAAATTCTTCTGAAAGTTTTTTCAAAAAAATATGGAATTGAGAAAATTTCTGATAATGCTCAGGATAATTTTCATACCCTTTTGCATAATTAAATTCCATAAATAAGATTTTCATGCAATTTAAAATTTTATTTGATGGTTAGGTACTGTTAGCATTAAGATGTTTGATTCCTGCATTAAAGAGAGTTATATATTTTTGAAGAAAAATTTTGTTCCATACTTAGCATATTCATCATAATAAGATTTTTTTCATATTTTCCCGATTTAAATAGCTAATTAGAATACCTAACCGTACAAGTGTGTGACGCAACCACAGCCCAATAGCAACACTTCGGCTAAGTACATCCTTCGATAAACTCAGGATGACAATACAATACCTTGATAAACTCAGGATGACAATACAATACTTTGACAAGCTCAGGATGACAATACAATGCTTTGATAAACTCAGGATGACAATACAATGCTTTGACAAGCTCAGGATGACAATACAATGCTTCGACAAACTCAGCATAACATTGCTCAGTGTGATTGTTACCCTGAGCCTGTCGAAGGGTTACCTGCTATAATTCGGAGATTCTTTGGTGATCTCCACATCGTGTGCATGGCTTTCTTTCATACCTGCATGAGAAATTTTAACAAAAGTGGCTTGTTGTAATTCAGCAATATCTTTTGCTCCGCAATAACCCATACCGGCTCTTAAACCACCGCTATACTGGTGCACGATTTCACTTATGTTTCCTTTAAAAGCCACACGGCCTTCAATACCTTCAGGTACTAATTTTTTTATACCATCTTCCACATCCTGGAAATAACGGTCGCTGCTACCCACCTGCATAGCGCCAATAGAACCCATACCCCGGTATTGCTTGAATTTTCTTCCTTCGTAAATAATCGTTTCCCCGGGACTTTCTTCTGTTCCGGCAAATACACTCCCCATCATCACGGTATCGGCGCCGGCAGCTAACGCCTTCACCATATCGCCGGTATAACGGATACCTCCATCCGCAATTAAAGGAATGCCCTTGGGCTTTAATACACTAGCAGCTTCCATAATTGCAGTAAGCTGTGGTACACCACTGCCGGCTACAATACGGGTAGTACAAATAGAGCCGGGCCCAATACCTACTTTTATACAATCGGCGCCTGCTTCAGCCAAGGCTTTAGCGCCTTTGGCAGTTCCCACATTACCGGCAATAACCTGTAATTTTTTAAAATTCTTTTTTAAATCTTTTAATGCATTAATAACACCTTTGCTATGCCCGTGTGCACTATCAAGCGCCACCACATCCACTCCTATTTGTTGAAGTGCAGATGCCCGATCGAGCATATCATCCGTAATACCCAGCGCTGCACCCACCCGTAAGCGACCATAAGAATCTTTCACCGCATTGGGATGACTTTGTACTTTTAATATATCCCTGTAAGTAATCAAACCAACCAGTGTTCTGTCCTTTTTCACTACGGGCAGTTTTTCTACCTTGGTTTGACGAAGAATTTTTTCTGCTTTTTTTAAATCGGTTCCTTCGGGGGCGGTGATGAGGTTTTGACTTGTCATCACTTCACTCACTTTGCGTTTTTTATTATCTTCAAAACGAAGGTCGCGGTTAGTGAGGATGCCCACCAGTTTATTGTTGTGGTCAACAATGGGAATTCCGCCAATTTTATTTTCAGCCATCAGTCGCAATGCGTCACCAATGGTTGCCTCTTCGTGCAAAGTAATCGGGTCAATAATTAATCCGCTTTCACTTCGTTTTACTTTGCGTACCTGCTCGGCCTGTCGTTCAATTGTCATGTTTTTATGCAGGATACCAAGACCGCCTTCTCTGGCCAGGGCAATAGCCAGCGTAGCCTCTGTTACGGTATCCATAGCCGCAGAGAGCATGGGTAGGTTGAGCGGAATTTCTTTGGTGAGGCGTGTGCGGATGTCCACTTCCCGGGGTAATACCTGCGAATATGCGGGCATTAATAACACGTCATCGAATGTTAAACCTTCGCCAAAAAAACGTTTGGAAATTTTGTCTGTAGAGGAGGAAATAATTCTTGTTGCCATGTGCAAAGATAGGGAAACCCCTTTTAACCTCTTAGAGAAGAAATATTTTTTGTAATGAAAATCGTGCATGCCTAAGCACAGGAGATTATCCATTTTAAAAATTCCATTTACCTATCTCATAATAAGACGAGAGAACCTCCCTGTAGAAAAGGGAAAACCGAAGCGCTTTAAAATACCTAAAAAAAATTATAAAAATTGCTTACCGGGCAAATAAAAAGGTTACATCAATCGGGACCGGGCTTAGAAGGAACCCGGACAAGCCACTTATATCTCACCCCATTTCCCTCTTCTTGTAAACTCCTGACACTTACAATTCAATAACATAACCCCCCTCCTTTCTTGCCACATAAATCGCTGATATTTCATACTTTCGTGGCTATGGAGAACATGAACGGAAACGCGTATTCATTTCAACACACGGTTAAAAAGCCAATAACTATTTCCGGCGTAGGTATTCATACAGGCCAGTCGGTAACAATGACCATCAAACCGGCTGAACCGAACTCTGGATTTGTATTTCAACGCATAGACCTTCCGGGGCATCCAAAAGTAAAGGCGGATGTGGATAATGTAACGGAAACCATGCGAAGTACAACCCTGGAGGCTAATGGCGCCAAGGTAAGCACCATTGAACATCTCCTGGCTTCTTTAGTAGGCACGGGTATAGACAATGCCCTTATTGAATTAGATGGGGATGAAGTGCCCATTTTGGATGGTAGCGCTGCTCCTTTTGTAGAGGCGCTAACTAAGGCAGGCACACAACAACAGGAAGCTAAAAAAGTGTATTACACCGTTGACCGCAATATTACGTTTACAGATGAAAAAAAGAATGTGGAGATGGTAGCCCTGCCGTACCATGACTACAGGGTAAACACATTAATTGATTTTAACTCACCCGTTTTGGGTACGCAACATGCTACCCTGCATAACATTGGCGAGTTTAATACAGAAATTGCTCCTTGCCGCACTTTTAGTTTTTTCCACGAATTGGAATACCTGGTAGAAAACAATTTGATAAAAGGTGGTGATATTAACAACGCCATTGTGGTAGTGGATAAACCGGTTACTGAAGATCAGATAAAACGTTTATCCAAACTTTTTAATAAAAAAGATGTGAAGGTGAGTGATGAAGGGATTTTAAACAACCTGGAATTACGTTTTCCCAACGAGCCAGCAAGACACAAGTTGTTAGATATGATTGGCGATTTAGCTTTGGTTGGGTATCCGTTTAAAGCACACATTATTGCTAACCGCCCGGGACATGCTTCTAATATTGCCTTTGCCAGAAAGATTAAAGAACATATAAAAAAGAATAAACACAAACTGGAAATACCTGCTTACGATCCCGCCAGGCCGCCGGTTTTTGATATACAGTCAATAGAAAAAATTCTACCGCATCGTTATCCTTTTTTAATGATAGATAAAATAATTGAATTAACGGATAAACATGTAGTGGCTATTAAAAATGTAACTTATAATGAACCGTTTTTTATGGGACATTTCCCCGGTAACAGTGTAATGCCGGGTGTACTGCAAGTAGAAGCTTTGGCACAGGCAGGTGGTATATTAGCTATTCCTAAAGACGACCCGGATGTTAAATATGATACTTATTTCCTGAAAATTGATAACTGTAAATTCAAACAGAAAGTTGTTCCCGGTGATACTTTAATTTTAAAAATGGAGTTAATAAACCCCATACGGAGGGGAATTTGTGAAATGAGGGGAACTATTTATGTGGGAGATAAATTAGTAACGGAAGCTGAAATGGTAGCCCAAATTGTAAAACGCCCCAAATAGGAAAGAATGATAAGCAAACTGGCACATATTGAATCTAATGCACAGATAGGAAACAATGTAACGATAGACCCATTTGCTGTAATACATAATGACACGGTAATTTGTGATGGAACGCATATTATGAGTCATGCTGTTATTATGCCCGGCGCCAAAATTGGGAAAAATTGTAAAGTTTACCCGGGAGCAGTTATTGGGGGCAAACCCCAGGATTTAAAATACCGCGGAGAAAACACTACTGCAGAAATCGGAGATAATACGGTTATCAGAGAATGTGTAACGGTAAATATTGGCACAACAGATAAATGGAAAACGGTTGTTGGAAGCAATTGCCTTTTAATGGCCTACGCACATGTGGCACACGATTGCGTTATCGGAAACAATGTTATTTTGGCCAACGGTGTAAATCTTGCCGGCCATATTGATGTGGGAGATTATGCAATTATAGGAGGAATGACAGGTGCCCACCAGTTTACAAAAATAGGAGCACATACATACATTGCAGGACAAAGTGCTATTCGCAAGGATGTACCTCCGTATGTAAGGGCTGCCCGTGAGCCGTTAAGTTATATTGGTATTAATGTAGTAGGTTTACAACGTCGCAATTTTGCCAAAGAAGCCATTGAGGAAATTTCCAAAATCTATCACATACTTTTTGTACAGGGGCATACTACAACAGCCGCACTTGAAATTATTGAAAAACAAATTCCAGACGGTGCGATAAAAAATGATATTCTTTCGTTTGTAAAAACGTCACAGGCAGGTATTATCCGCCGTTTCACCAAAGATGGATTGAATGAAGATTACGCTTTCTGATGTGGGTAAACGCTTTAACCGGGAATGGATTTTCCGGCATGTAAACTACAGCTTTGAAAGTGGAGTTCAATATGCTATTACCGGTCCCAACGGTTCCGGCAAATCAACGTTGTTACAAGTAATAGCCGGTGCTATTGATTTATCGGAAGGCGATGTTCAATATATCATGCCCAATACCCAAACTCCAAATGATACGCATTATAAACATTTAAGTTTTTGCGGTCCGTATTTTGAGTTGATTGAAGAAATGACATTGATTGAGTTTTTACAATTTCATTTTCAATTTAAAGCTCTATTAGCCGGTTTTGAAATAAAAAAAATTGTTGAGGTACTGGGATTAGAGCAAGCTGCTTATAAACAAATCCGCTATTTCAGCAGCGGCATGAAGCAAAGAGTAAAATTGGCTCAGGCTATTTTTGCTGATGTTCCTGTTGTGTTATTAGATGAACCCTGCACAAATTTAGATGAAAGTGGTATTGCTCAATACCAGCAACTTATTTCCAATTATTGCAGCAATCGGCTGGTAATTGTAAGCAGCAATGATAAACAGGAATATGGGTTTTGTAAAGAGATACTAAAAATTGGTGACTACAAATAAATACCTGTTTCTGTCCCGTAAATGAAAGAATTGATAACCATATCAACAATTATAATCTTATACGTTCTCTTGTCCTTATTTGTTTATAGATCATTGTTAAAAAGCTCAAAGAATGTATTTATATTAATCAGTATTTTATACATAATTTTTACATGGTTTTACTTTGAAATTATTAACCAGTTACACCTGTTGCTAAAAAGGCATAACATCTACATGGAGTTTGGGCATGCAAGTATTTTTTTACTGGAAGCACTTGTCTTATGCTTATCTATTGCTTTATCAGTAATAATAACAGCCTTTATAAAAAAGTTTAAAGGGAAATGATAAAATTTCTTACCGCCTGCTTGCAATGAGCAAATTCAAATCGGTATATTTCAAATCAAAGCGCTGACTGAGATGGAAATTAGTAAGAGCCCCTTTAAACAAATAAATACCATTGCGGATATTAATTTTATGCCAGAGCAAATTTTCCAACCCGCCCTCTTCTGCTATTTCTAACAATAGCGGCATTAATACATTACTAATTGCCTGGGAAGCTGTACGGGCAAAACCGGAAGGAATATTGGGTACACAGTAATGCACCACGCCATACTTTAAAAAAATGGGTTGTTCATGCGAAGTAAGCTCGGAGGTTTCAAAACAACCTCCCCGATCAATACTTACATCCACAATTACGGAGCCAGGTCTCATTGCAGCCACCATTTCATCCGTTACCACTATGGGAGTTCTGCCGCCTGCAGAGGATAAAGCGCCAACGGCCACATCACAGGTTTTTAATTGCTTTGCTAATATTTTAGGTTCAATTACGGAGGTCCACATCCGCACCCCAATATTATTTTGCACCCTTTTTAAGCGATAAATATTATTATCAAACATTTTAACACTGGCTCCCATAGCCAATGCAGTTCTCGCCGCATACTCACCCACTATTCCGGCGCCAATGATGATAACTTTTGTTGGCGGGATACCTGATATACCGCCCAGTAGTACTCCCTTACCATTGTTTGCATTGCTCAAATATTGGCCGGCAATCAACATTACTGCGCTACCCGCAATCTCACTCATACTTCTTACTATCGGGTTATGTCCTGAATCATCTTTTAAATTCTCAAAAGATAATGCCGTAATTCTCTTCTCCATCATCTTCTGTAATATCTCCGATTTCATAACAGCTAAGTGAATGGGAGAAATAATAATCTGGTTGGGTTTTAAAAACTCCAGCTCCTCTTCAGTTATCGGAGCCGATTTGATGATGATATCACATTCAAACACCTCTTTTTTTGAATAAGCAATTTTAGCTCCTGCATCGCTGTATTCTTTATCCTGGTAATTAGCTCCGTCTCCGGCTTTGTATTCCACTACTACCCTGTGACCATTATTCACCAATACGCCAACAGCCTCTGGTGTTAACGTAACCCTGTTTTCATTAAAAGAGGTTTCTTTGGGAATACCAATAAGTAATTGTGTCCCTTTGGGTTTTATATCCAGCGTTTCCTCTAAAGTTTCGTAGCTGAATCCGGGGGAAATAATAGGTTTTGATGATGCCATATGGAATCGTAAATAATCCCTTTTAAAAGAGAAGTTGACTGATATTTAAAACGTCAAATTACAAATAAAACAGGAAAAAAATTGAAACCCGGTTAATAATTATCAAGTTCTGTTTTAAAATCATTAATCCGGAGGCAACTATCTGAAAAATATAAAACAATATTTCTTTTTACCTATTAAACTAACTACTACCCTTAATACTAAAAAATAAAGTTTTATATATAATACTATCGAAAGAAAAAGTAAGTATAGAAGTGTGATCGCAAAAAGATTTAATTAAAATTTTACTTATCCATTACGTTTAACTTCCTCGTCGTTTCATCTATCCAATATATATACACATGTGTTGCATCAGACGGTAATATACGAGGCAGCTTCTCCGGCCATTCTACAAAGCAAATTTCGCCACTATATAAGCAATCTTCCACCCCTGCACGAACAGCTTCCTCTTCCGAATCAATCCTGTATAAATCAAGATGATAAATTATTTTACCTTCTGCATCCCTGTACTCATTTATAATGGAAAAAGTAGGACTATGTACCCCATCGTTTACCCCTTTTGCTTTGCACAAAGCTTGTACCAGGGTAGTTTTTCCTGCCCCCATTTCGCCGTGAAGGGCGAAAATCCTGGAATTTTGCATTTTTTGCCAGAATTGCGCTGCAATTTGATCTATGGTTTGTAAAGTATAAGTTAACTGCATATTGAAAGTTGCAAAGATATTGTTCCGTATTTAGTAAAATCGTCATTTTTATGATTTGTAACTTTATACCCTATCTCAAACCCCTCTCTCCGCAAAGAGATGAGTATAATATGCAATACTTATGAACACAAAAGAAACAGTGAACTGGACCGTAGAAGGAATGACTTGCAGCAATTGCGCACTCACCATAAATAATTATCTTAAAAAAGAGGGATTACAAAATGTAAAAGTAAATCTTATCGGGGGGGACGTATCTTTTGAACCCAACGGTGGCTTTTCTTCTGAAAAAATTATAAAAGGAATTGAAGGACTTGGCTATAAAGTTATTACGTATGATGTTATAAGAAAGCCAACATCAAAAAAGGTTTTTAGTAATCATTTGCAACGGTTTTTGTTTTGTCTTCCGTTTACCGCTGTACTCATGCTGCACATGATGGAAAAATGGTGGCCTCTTCACTGGCTTATGAATCCCTGGACGCAATTAGCTATTTGTTTGCCCGTATTTTTTTTAGGTATGAGTTTTTTTGGAACCAGGGCTGTAAAAAGCATCAGAAACGGAATGCCCAATATGCACGTATTAATTACAATAGGTGCTACAGCCGCTTTCATTTACAGTTTAACCGGAACATTACTTCAATTAGGCCATGAATATCTTTTTTATGAAACAACAGCTACTATTATTACTCTTGTTTTTTTAGGGGAATGGCTGGAAGATAAATCTGTGCAAACTACCCAAAAAGCTTTGAAGGAATTAAACAAAAGCCAGGTAGTAATGGCAAATATGATTGCTTTTGATAACGAACATAAAGAACTCATATTTCCTGTTGAAAACAAAAACCTTCACACAGGAGATTTGATTTTAATAAAAAGTGGTGAACAGGTGCCAATGGATTGTAAAATATTATGGGGCGATGTGCATGTAAACGAAGCGCTGCTTACCGGTGAAAGCAAACCCGTTCACAAAAAAGCAAAAGACTTGTTGATTGGTGGCAGCCTGGTAATTACAGGAACAGTAAAAGCACAGGTTACGGCTGTTGGAAAAGATACCATATTATCCAATATTGTAAACCTGGTAAAACAGGCCCAAGGAGAAAAACCTCCTATCCAACAATTGGCAGATAAAATAAGCGCTGTATTTGTGCCAACGGTTGTGGGCCTGTCCATAATAACTTTTTTACTTAATCATTATGCATTTGATATAAATTTTACTCATTCCCTTATGCGAAGTATCGCCGTATTAGTAATATCCTGCCCCTGTGCAATGGGACTGGCAACCCCCGCTGCCATTGCCGTAGGTTTAGGCAGAGCCACTAAAAATGGTATTCTTTTTCGGGATGCAAAAAGCTTAGAATTGTTTAAAAACATACGAAATGTGGTTTTTGATAAAACCGGTACCTTAACAAAAGGGGAATTAAAAATTAATGACTGGCGATTGGTTGATAATAGCATCGGGGAAGCTGATTTTAAAAAAATTGTTTTCTCAATGGAAAAATTCTCCAATCATCCCATTGCCAAATGCATTGTTAACGAATGGAAAACCAGTGATGATTTAAGCTGGATAAAAGTGGAAGAATTAAAAGGGCTGGGCATTGAGGCTACAGATAAAGAAGGCAATGTTTTTCAATTAGGCTCCTACAAATTTGCCGCTAAGGTAACCACCGATGCATCCCGAACCACTTACCTACTTAAAAATGGAATTTTAGCAGGATGGATTGATGTGACTGACGAAATAAGAACGGAAGCTAAATTGGTTATAGATTATTTACACAGCAAAGGCATTAAAACCTATTTGCTAAGTGGCGATAGTATGGAACGTTCTAAGAAAGTTGCTGATGCTTTGGGAATTGATACAGTTTTAGGTGAACAAAGCCCTGAACAAAAACTTGAAATAATTGAACAACTTACCAAAGAAAAGCCCACTGCAATGGTGGGTGATGGCATTAATGACGCTCCTGCTCTTGCTAAGGCAACAATTGGTATTTCTATGAGTGAGGCAACTCAGCTTGCTATGCAAACCGCCCAGGTAGTGTTAATGAATAAGGGTATTCAACACCTTCCTTTATCTCTGGGGTTGGGCAGGCATACTTTTATAACCATTAAACAGAATTTATTTTGGGCATTCTTTTACAATATTATTGCTATACCAATTGCAGCAATTGGCTTCCTGTCTCCCGGCATTGCCGCCCTGGCTATGGGTTTTAGTGATGTAGTACTTGCCATAAATTCAGTACGTCTTAATTATAAAAAGGTGATTTAATTTAGCTGTTAAAAACAACTTTATTATTACATCTTCTATCCATAACTTCAGTTATAAAGGATGAGTTATGAATTTATGACTTGGCATATTTTCATCGGGAAACAGAAGGGAAAAAAAGATGAAAAGAGAATATGAGTACTTCCATTCACGCTATATTAAAACAATATTGGGGTTATGATTCTTTTCGTTTAATGCAGGAAGAAATCATCCAATCTGTGCTAAACAAAAGAGACACATTGGCATTACTGCCTACCGGTGGGGGAAAATCTATTTGCTTTCAAATACCAGCCCTCACCAAAAATGGTCTTTGTTTAGTTATCAGCCCTTTAATTGCACTCATGAAAGACCAGGTAGAAAACTTGCGCAAAAAGGGTATTACGGCTTTTGCTATTTATTCCGGAATGAGTAGAAAAGAAGTAATAAATACCTTGAAAACTGCTACTAACAGTAATTGCAAGTTTTTATATGTTTCGCCGGAAAGATTAGAAACAGCTCTTTTTAAAGAATATCTCCCCGCCTTAAGTATTAATTTAATTGCTGTAGATGAAGCCCACTGCATCTCGCAATGGGGGTATGATTTTCGTCCCCCCTATTTACGAATTGCTGCGCTAAGAGAGGAAATGCCTGATGTACCTGTTCTGGCTTTAACAGCTTCGGCAACAAAAGAAGTGCAAGATGATATTTGCGAAAAATTGCAGTTTAACAATACTCATCAACGTTTTCAAAAAACATTTGCAAGACCTAACCTTTCGTATAGTGCGTTTCAAGTGCCTTCCCGCATCAATAAGGCAGTGGAAATATTGCAAAAAGTTGCCGGTAGTAGTATTGTTTACTGTAAAAGTCGGAAAAGAACTCAGCAAGTAGCTGAGGCATTAAAATCTTATTCAATTAACGCCGATTATTATCATGCAGGGTTAAGTAATGATATAAGAAACGATAAGCAAAAAGCATGGATCCACAATGAAACCCGTGTGATGGTTTGCACCAATGCATTTGGAATGGGTATTGATAAACCGGATGTAAGAACCGTCATTCATTTTGACATTCCCGATTGCCTGGAAAATTATTACCAGGAAGCAGGGCGTGCCGGAAGGGATGAAAAAAAGGCCTACGCAGTTTTATTATATAATAATGACGATTTAAATGAATTAGAGCAACAGGCAGATATTCATTTCCCGGGCATTGAGGAAATCAGAAAGGTATATCAGAGTCTTGTAAATTATCTTCAAGTTCCGGAAAACGGAGGTGACGGCATTTACCTTGACTTTGATTTGAATGATTTTGTAAAAAAATTCAAGTTAAATGTTCATACCGCTATTCATTCGTTAAAAGCAATGGAACAGGATGAAATTGTAGCTTTTAACGAACAAATATTTCTTCCCGGGAGAATACAATTTACTTGTGACAAAGATTACCTGGCACAAATAGAAAAAAGCAATCCTGCATTAGATAGCACCATTAAAGGTCTTCTCCGTTCTTATGAAGGAATATTTGACAATTCGGTTAGTGTTTCAGAAAAAAACCTGGCCCGATTCATCAATCAAACAGAGGAACAGGTAAAAAAAGATTTACAATTACTGCACCAATTAGGTGTAATTGATTATATACCGCAAAAAGACACACCACAAATTCAATTTTTAAGGCCAAGAGTAAAAGTAGAGTACTTAACTGTTAATGAACTACTTTACAAAAAAAGAAAAAGTCAATACGTTAACAGAACAAAAGTTATGATTCAGTTTGTAAAAGAATATTCTATATGCAGAAGTAAATTTATTGCCAATTATTTCAATGATTTAGAAAGTAAAAACTGCGGCATTTGTGATAATTGCCTACGCCAAAAAGAGATATTCATTTCATCAGAAGAAATACAAAGTATATCAAAAAAAATAACTGCCTTTCTAAACAAAGGCGAAGTTGAAATAAACGAATTATTACTGCAATTAAACGGCATTAATAAAGAAAAAATCTGGAAAATTATTAACCACCTTCTTGCCGAAGAAATATTAATAACAGACAAGCTTGGGAAAATAAAATTAAAAGTTAAGGTATAATACTAACTAAGAAACCCCGGATCCTGGATTTATTACATGCTCGGGCTTAACAAAATATAATTTACCCGATGCATCCTCTGCCATTAAAATCATGCCATTGCTTTCAATACCTTTCATTTTTCGGGGAGCCAGATTTGCTACCACCACTACCTGCTTACCAACAATTTCCTCCGATTTATAATGCAGGGCTATGCCTGATACGATCGTTCTTCTTTCAAATCCCAAATCAATTTCAAGCTTTAATAACTTATCTGCTTTTTCTACTTTTTCTGCTGACAAAATCGTTCCTACTTTTAAATCAATCTTAGCAAAATCATCAAATTGAATTGCAGACTTAACAGCTTCCTGTTTTTGTATTTCACCCCCGGTATTTTGCATTTTACTTCCAGTTTTTAATTTTTCCACCTGCGCCGTCACTTCTTCATCCTCAATTTTTCTAAATAGTAATTCAGGAGCTCTTAATGAATAGCCCACGCTTAGTAACTTCAGCTTGCCCGCATTTTCCCAATCCAGTATCTTGTCCACCACTTTCATCATGTTCAGCATTTTCTTTGCTGTGTTTGGAAGGAAGGGATTGACGAAAATTGCAAGATTGGCCGTTAACTGCAAACACAAATGCAAACTGTTATCAATTATTTTTTGCATTTCCGGTTTTTCTGCCAAACCCTTTGCCACAATCCAAGGCTCTTTCTTTTGCATGTATTGATTACCCTTACGGCTTAAATCAATTACTTCATACAATGCATCACGGAACTTATACTCCTCGAGTAAATTTTCAATTTTTAATTTTGAATTTTGAATTTCTTCCATAATCCACTTGTCTTCATTATCCAAAACATCTTCATGCAGTTTTGGTACTTTACCTCCGCATAGTTTGTGCATCAGCACAAAAGTTCTGTTTACAAAATTGCCAAAGATGGCAACAAGCTCATTATTGTTTCTGTCCTGGAAATCTTTCCACGTAAAATCATTGTCTTTTGTTTCCGGTGCATTAGCGCATAACACATAGCGCAATACATCCTGGCAACCCGGGAAATCTTTAATGTA
>DASSYR010000011.1:0-14718 GCA_035703165.1 Chitinophagaceae bacterium | reverse complement strand
ATATAAAAAATAATAAAAAAAATTTTTTTATTATTAAAATTTAGTTATTTTTACAAAAATTTAAGTATATTTAAATTTAAAAATTATATATTTAAATTTAAATATTAATTGATGTACAGGAGGAATATTAAGCCTATAGCTAAGAACGAGCTAACAGAAATCCTAACCCTATTGCAAAGGCTCAAGGAAAAACTTTCTTTTACAATAAACCTAACTACGGGAGAAAAAAAGCAGTTGTACAAGGTTGATGAAAGAAGATTAAGCTTTGTGGAAAATGCTTGTAGAGAAATGGAAAAGAACAGCCTGATTCTTCCGGGATTTCTTGATGCCCAGTCTGCAAAAGATGATTTAAAATTATTTCAGCAGCTTAAGGCAATTGAAATTCAAATTGAAGAGTTATTGAATAAAGTAAATGATACACGTGTTCAGGCTGGTCATCAGGCGATGCAAGCCAGTCGTTTGTTTTACAATAGCGTTCAACAGGCAAAAGCGTCTGGCATAACGGGTGCTGAGTCTTTACATCAATTGTTAAAACAACATTATAATGTTGGCAGACCGGTAGGCAGCTTGAATAAGAAAAAAGAAAAAACAGGATAAAATCCAATTTGCTGATAGATTAAATTATTAGACCGTTATCCGAATAAATATAAAACACGTTTGCATTCAACCACGTTTTTAAAATCCAAATCCAGACCAATATCCTTAATGAAAACCGCTAAATCACAAAATTCAATATCCTGGTACTAATCGTAGGTGATTTAGACCCATTTTCCCGGCGCAGCAATTCTTTGTTGCGCTTTTTTTACTTTTATCTATTTCCTGCTGTTATTGTTGCAGTCCACAAATAAATACAGTAGCTTTGTTATGTATCAATTTACTAAAGAACATTAGTAAATTATCTAATATTGTTAGCATGTTACTACTAGATAATTTTTACATACCCGGTTGATATAATTTCTCATACCGTTTTGGTTTACTACTATTTAGGATATATTATTAATTGTTGATTTTTATGAAGAATATAAAAATTATTGAAGTTCCATCGGAAATTGGCGCTGGTACCCGGGGTGCCAGCCTGGGTATTGAAGCTATTAAAATTGCTGCGCTCGATTTTATGAGTAACTTTTTTATTCATTTCCCAACCGAAAAAGTTGAAACAGAAAATCATTTGTTATACGAACCCATCCACTCCCCATATGCTAAACGTATAAATGGTGTATATACCATATACGATCGGGTAAGCAAAGCTGTGAGTGAGAGCATTAAAGCTAATTTTTTCCCCATTGTTATTAGCGGAGACCATAGCAGCAGCGGTGGAACAATTGCAGGTATTAAAATGGCCAAGCCAAAGAGCAAGCTTGGCATTATTTGGATTGACGCTCATGCTGATTTGCATACACCCTACACAACACCGTCAGGTAATATGCACGGCATGCCCCTGTCTGTATCAATAAATGAAGATAATAAAGACTGTAGTGTGCACGAATTAGATGAAAAGACAATAAAATCATGGGAAGCATTAAAACGTATTGGAAAAATTCACCCAAAAGTTTTACCGGAAAATATTGTATTCATCTCACTCAGGGATTATGAAAAAGAAGAGAAGCACTTAATAGAAAAGTATGGAATGCGAGTAATTACTACTAAAGAAGTGAGAAGTAAAGGCCTTGAAAATATTGTTCGATCCGTAATTCGATATCTTGGTGATTGTACAGATATTTACCTGTCATTTGACGTAGATAGCCTTGATTCTTCTATTTCAAAAGGAACGGGTACGCCGGTAAGTAACGGCTTAAAAGAAAGAGAAGCTGAAGATCTAATCAGTAAGTTTATGCAGAACCGAAAAATATGTTGCTTCGAAATATCTGAAGTTAATCCTACTCTTGATAAAGAAAATCTAATGGCAGAAATTGCTTTTAACATTCTTCAACGAAGTGTTAATATATTAATGATGAATTAAAGATATTAACTAACTGTTATGCGATTTAGTAATACATTGATATATTTACGCAATGAAAGTGAGTGCATTTACCTTTATCCGCAATGCTATTAAATATGATTACCCAATAAAAGAATCCATCTTATCTATTCTGCCAATTGTTGATGAATATATTGTTTGTGTAGGCAGAAGTGAGGACGATACTTTAACACTAATTGAAAATATTAATTCGCCCAAGATTAAAATCATGCATTCTGTCTGGGATGAATCATTAAGAGAGGGTGGTAGAGTTTTAGCAGCTGAAACCGACAAAGCCCTGGCGGCTGTTTCCCCCGATGCCGACTGGCTATTCTACTTACAGGGAGATGAAGTAGTGCATGAACAGTATTTAGATACTATTAAAAAAGCAATGCTTACTTATAAAGATGACAAAAAAATAGAAGGATTGCTTTTTCATTATACCCACTTTTACGGGAGTTATCAATACACAGGAGACGGCAGAAGTTGGTACAGCAAAGAAATACGGGTAATACGCAATGACAAAAACATTCAAAGCTGGAAAGATGCTCAAGGGTTTCGTAAAAAAGGAAAAAAATTATCAGTAAAACTAATTGATGCTTGCATTTATCATTATGGATGGGTAAAAAATCCGAAATTTCAACAAGCAAAACAAAAAGAATTTGGGAAATGGTGGAATGACGACAAATGGCTTAAAAAATGGCAGGAGCTTAAAGAAAAACAAGGAGACCAATTTCGCTATGAAGAAAATATTGACAGTCTTAGTTTATTTACAGGTACGCATCCGCTTGTGATGAAACAAAAAGTAGAAAATGAAAATTGGGAATTTGAGTTTGATTTAAAACAAAAACGATTTAAGAATTTTAGATATCGTTTATTATATTACTTTGAAAAAATCACCGGAATCAGACCACTTGAATACAGAAATTATAAAAAAATTTAATCGTAAAAAAATTCTTACCCTTATACTCAATATACATTATAAATGAATATTGAGTTTCACTACTATGCACAAAAATGTTTTCTTTTAATTTCATTACATTTTTTTACATAAGTATGACATATTTTAAGAGATTTAAATGAAACAATTCTAATGCAGGAATTACGTTACTTTAATGACTGTACGTAATAACAAAGAGATGTTGAAAGTTATTTCTATTTGGTAAAAAATAAAAAGATGCTTTTCCTAACAGATGTTTGCTTTATAAGAAGCTTTAATACATCCTTTTTTCATTTGTATTTCTTACTTTTGAGTCTCAATAGATTAAAACGATAATAAATTTAGTGATTGCTGCCGCTATTTGAAGATTGTACAAATAAATTCAAGATCAATTTAAGTCATGAGCAAAAAAGTTACTACTATCGGTGTGCTTACTTCGGGCGGCGATTCTCCGGGAATGAACGCATGTATAAGGGCGGTTGTTCGTACAGGATTGTACCATGGCCTGGAAGTGTATGGAATAATGCGGGGATACCAGGGAATGATTGATAATGACATTGTGCCTATGCATTCAAGAAGTGTAGCTAATATTATTCAGCGTGGTGGAACTATTTTAAAAACCGCCCGTTGCAAAGAGTTTTATGAATATGAAGGTCGTAAAAAGGCATATGATAATTTAAAAAAACATGGTATTGACGGATTGGTTATTATTGGAGGTGATGGCTCTTTTCGCGGAGCGCAAAAATTTGCAAAGGAATTTGATATACCCTGCATAGGTTTGCCGGGAACTATTGATAAAGACATAGCCGGCACCGATTTTACAATTGGTTTTGACACAGCGGTTAATACAGCTGTTGAATGTATTGATAAAATACGCGACACGGCTGACGCTCATGATCGCTTGTTTATAATTGAAGTTATGGGACGTGATGCCGGGTATATTGCACTGCACAGTGGTATTGCTACGGGTGCAGAGCATATTTTTATTCCGGAAAGAAAAACAATTATTGAAGATGTGCTTGGTTCTCTTCAGGAAAAGGAAAGGAGAAAAAAATTAGTGAACATGATTGTAGTAGCCGAAGGCGACGACTTTGGCGGCGCTAATGAGGTTGCCAAAGCTGTTAAAGAATCTTTACCTGCTATTGAAACAAGGGTATGTATTCTTGGACATATTCAAAGAGGCGGTGCACCCAGTTGCTTAGACCGATTAATAGCAAGCCGTATGGGATATGCAGCTGTAGAGGCATTAGTAGATGAGACCGGTAAATTACACAACAACATGATTGGTATATTAAATAATAAAATACATTATACACCTTTAGATAAGGCTATTAAAGCCAAACAGAAAATAAGCGAGGAATGGCTGAAGATTATAAAAATATTGGCAAGCTAATTCTCTTAGATAGCCGAAAGTAGAATTTATGTCTGTATCTTCTGCCGCTATATTGGATATTTTATAATTTTATTTTAGCCAAACTATTAAAAAATAATTTTTGGACAAATTTCTTAAGAATAGGACTATGAGCAAGAACATTCACAAATACACCCATAAACAAATGGACAAACAGGCGGGAATTGAACATTCAGCACACAGAACCAAGATTGTGGCCACCGTTGGTCCGGCATGCGATACCTATGATAAATTACTTGAATTGGCAAAAGCCGGAGTAAATGTTTTCCGTTTAAATTTCTCCCACGGATCTCATGAAGATAAAGCAAAAATTATCAAACACATTCGTCAGATAAATAAAACAGAACCTTTCAATATTGCTATTCTTGGAGATTTACAAGGGCCCAAATTACGAGTTGGGGAAATAGAAAACGGGGGTATTATAATTACAGAAGGCGATATACTCACCTTTACCAATGAAAAACTAGTAGGCACGAAAGAAAGAATTTATGTATCGTATCCCAATCTTCACGAAGATGTAAAAATTGGTAATATAATATTGATTGATGATGGCAAGCTGGAAGTAATAGTAAAGAGTATTGAAAAAAATGGTGATGTAAAAGTTGAAGTAACCCTCGGTGGTGTGCTATCCTCTAAAAAAGGAATTAATTTGCCTGACACAAAGATATCCTTACCTGCTCTTACCCAAAAAGATTTAACAGATCTTGAGTTTATTATCCAGGAACAACTTGATTGGGTTGCCCTTTCTTTTGTAAGGAGTGTTAAAGATATCGTTATCCTCCGTAGCAAACTGGATGAGAAAAAAAGTAAAACGAAAATTATTGCTAAAATAGAAAAACCTGAGGCTCTTATTAATATAAGAGATATTATAGTAGAAAGTGATGGTATCATGATTGCCCGTGGTGATTTGGGTGTTGAACTTCCTGTAGAACAAGTTCCCCTTATACAAAAAGACGTTATTAGTAAATGCTTACATAGAGCAAAACCTGTAATTGTAGCTACACAAATGATGGAAAGTATGATTGAAAGAGCAAAACCCAATCGTAGTGAAACAACAGACGTGGCAAATGCTGTACTGGAAGGAGCTGATGCCGTAATGCTAAGTGGAGAAACAGCAACAGGAATACATCCCGCTCTGGTAGTAAAGACTATGGTAAAAATTATTCAGGAAGTAGAGAAAAAAGAGTACCGATACGATAGGGAAGACGATTTAGAACCCCAACCACATTCCCCCTCTTTTTTAAGTGATGCTATTTGTTATAACGCTTGTAAAATTGCCCAGGATATTAATGCCGATGCACTAATCGGTATGACACAGAGTGGTTATACTGCATTTATGCTTAGCAGTTACAGACCAAAAGCACCTTTGTATATTTTTACAAAAGAAAAAACATTAGTAAACCAATTAAGTCTGAGCTGGGGAGTCAGAGCTTTTTTCTATGATGAAGAGAATAGCCTTGATGACATTATTTTTGATCAGATAGCTATATTAAAAGAAAGAGGATTCATTACAAGTGGCAATACTGTGGTAAATACAGGAAGTACGCCGGTGCATTTACATTTACCAACTAACATGTTAAAGATTACAAAAGTTGAGTAATAATCAAAAAGAATTATTGCGAACTTGGGTATGGTGAGCTTTTTGTAACTTTATATAACTTAATAGGTCAGTATGAAGTTTACCTCTTTATTATTAGTAGGCTTTTTTATTTGCACCACAAGTCAATCCAAGGCTCAGGCTATTATTATTTCTCCAAAAGCGGATAGCTTATTTGACAAATTAATGTCGGTAGCCAATCCGGTTAAAAAAAATGGGTATACACTTCTGTCACAAAATACCGAGACGCTAAACTAAATAAAGAACAATAACTAAAATTTTAACTGTTCATGTGCAGAAAACAAAAAATTTCAAGTTCGGAAGAGCAGATTATCCAGAATATAAAATAAACATGAGTGCTCCAATTAATATCTATGCATTAAGCGAAAAAGCCCTGACTATTCAATTGGGTAATATTATCTCTCTCGAAAACCACAGAAATATTTTATCCCTTCAGCAATTTATAAAACAGCTTTTTGTCCCCGGATTAACAGAAATGGTACCTGCTTATTGTTCCCTTACCATTTATTATGATCCTGTGGTAGTGGCAGCTAATGTACCTGAAAGTAAACAAGGAATTAGCAAATGGATAAAAAATTATTTACACACTGAGTTATCCTGTTGGAAGCCGGATAACCATTTATCGCAACAAAGTAAAATTACCGAAATACCTGTTTGTTATGAAGAAGAATTTGCACCCGATTTAACCGAAGTAGCCAATTATCACAATACAACGAAGGAAGAAATCATTCATACACATACATCAATTATTTATAATGTTTTCATGATTGGGTTTTCACCGGGGTTTCCTTACCTGGGTATTTTACCTGACAGTATAGCAACGCCCAGAAAAAATAATCCCCGCTTAAAAATTCCTGCAGGATCGGTGGCTATTGCCGGTAATCAAACCGGTATCTATCCTTCAGAAACTCCGGGTGGATGGAATATTATTGGCAGAACGCCACTAAAAATATTTAATAAAGAGAAAATAAATCCATTTATGTTTTCAATGGGTGATTGTATAAAGTTCTTCCCTGTAAACAAAGAATATTTTTTGGAACATAATCAGTATGATTAAAGTTATACAATCAGGCATACAAACTACTATTCAAGACCAGGGAAGAACAGGTTATCAATCTTTTGGCATCAGTGTTGGAGGGGCCATGTCAACATATTCCAGCAGATTAGCTAATATTTTAGTAGGCAATGAGCTCACGTTGCCTATACTGGAAATCGTTCAATCTCCCCATAGCTTCTTCTTTGAAGAAGATGCATTAGTAAGTTTTTGCGGAGGTGGATTAATACCTGAATTAAATGAAAAAGAACTTCCGGTATATGAGCCGATATTGATTGAAGCAGGCTCAATTATAAAATTACATAAACCACAAGCAGGATTTAGATTATACATGAGTATTGCGGGTGGTTTTAAAGCAGAATTATTTTTGGGAAGTTATAGCACCCATCTAATTTCTGGCAGTGGCGGCTATAGTGGAAGAATTATCAGAAAAAACGATTGCCTCTCTGTGCAAACTAAACCATCCTTTCTCTCGCAAAATATTCAGGAGTTAATAAAAAGAAACTTATACTTTAATTTAGACAAAACCAGGCTGCCCAAAATCTTTTCTAAAACAATACGCATTATAAAAGGAAGTGAATATAATGAGCTTTCAGAAAGTTCTAAACAAAAATTAACTTCCTCAATTTTTACTGTTAGTAATGACTATAACCGGATGGGCTATCGTTTAAAGGGTGAACCTCTCTCCCTTTCTCAACCAAAAGAAATGATTTCGTCTGCCACCACTAAAGGAACGATTCAATTACTACCAGACGGACAAATTATCGCCTTAATGGCCGATTATCAAACCGTAGGAGGTTATCCAAAAATTGCCCACATCATAGAGGCCGATCATTGCATTTGCGCTCAGCTAAAACCCGGCGACGAAATTTCTTTTGTAATGATTTCGCTGGAGGAAGCAGAACAATTATATTTGGAACAGGAAGAACGTTTAGTACAAGTAAGGGAAACTATTCAACAAATTTTTTCTTAATGTCCATCATTGATTTTAATTGCGATTTAGGTGAAGGTACGGGAAACGATAAAGCAATCATGCCTTATATCAGTTCGGCTAATATTGCTTGTGGTTATCATGCAGGTAATGAAACCTCAATGAAAGAAACAGTTGAATTATGTAGTAGTTACGGAGTAGCTATGGGGGCCCACCCCTCTTTCCCGGATAAGGAAAACTTTGGAAGAACTAATATGAATTTACCTTCCGATGAAATATATTCTCTCGTACTGAATCAAATAAAAACTCTGGCGGATATCGTGTTTTCACATGGTAAAAAATTACAACATGTAAAACCTCACGGGGCATTATATAATATGGCGGCAAAAGATATTTCTATAGCCAGGGCTGTTGCAAATGCCATAAAAGATTTTGATAAAAATTTATTGTTATTTGGACCGCCCAAAAGTAAATTAGATACAGCCGCTAATGAACAACAAATTAAATTTATTGCAGAAGCATTTGCAGACAGAACCTATCAGCCTGATGGAAGTTTAACGCCAAGAACCCAGCCCAATGCTTTAATTGAAGATGAAGAAAAGTGTGTTCACCAGGTTTTGCAAATCATCAAGGATAAAACAGTCACCTGTTGTGATGGAACAATCATTTCTTTAAAAGCGGAAACAATTTGTATCCATAGCGATGGAAAAAATGCAGTAGGACTTACCAATGCATTATATAAACAATTAAAAGAGTCAGGCATAGCAATTCAATCATTCAATTAAAGCATTTTGAAAAGGAAACTCAATCGCCAGGTATTTTTAGGAGCCGCATTTTTAATGGCCACTTCCGCCATCGGGCCGGGTTTTTTAACACAAACCACTGTTTTTACCAATCAACTGCTTGCCAGTTGCGGAGCTGTAATTTTGCTTTCCGTCATTTTAGATGTAGTTGCTCAATTAAACATCTGGCGTATTATTACAGTAAGTGGCAAAAAAGCGTCCGTATTGGCTAATGAATTACTACCGGGCGTAGGTCATTTTCTTACCGTTATAATTGTATTAGGCGGGCTGGCATTTAACATAGGGAATATTTCCGGTGCCGGATTGGGATTGAATGTTCTTTTCAACATAAGCGTTCAACAAGGCGCAGCTATCAGTGCTTTCATAGCCATTCTTGTTTTTGTATTAAAAGAAGCCGGCGACATTATGGATTGGTTTGTAAAAATATTGGGAGTATTAATGATTGGTCTTACTTTATATATTGCTATTATTACAGACCCTCCTTTAAAAGAAGTTATTGTTAAATCAATTTATCCAACTAAGTTTAGCTGGCTTTCTGTTATAACGTTGGTAGGTGGTACCGTTGGGGGTTACATTACCTTTGCGGGTGCACATCGCTTATTAGATGCCGGTATAAGGGGCAAAGAATCTTTGCAATTAGTTTCAAAAAGCTCCATAACAGCCATACTGCTTGCCTCTTTAATGCGGGCACTTTTATTTTTAGCAGCACTGGGTGTAGTAATAAAAGGTTACCAGTTAAGTAAAGATAATCCTGCCGCTTCTGTATATGAATTTGCTGCAGGAAAAATTGGCTACAAAATTTTTGGTATTGTCATGTGGGCAGCCTCCATAACATCTGTTGTAGGCTCATCTTATACATCTATCAGCTTTCTAAAAACACTTCATCCTTCTTTAGAAAAGAGGAGTACCTGGCATATTGTTTTATTTATTTTAATCTCCACTATCATTTTTATTCAGTGGGGAAAACCTATTGTTATTCTTATATGGGCGGGAACAATAAATGGGTTTATATTACCACTATCCTTAGGTATTATGCTTTGTGTTATAAATAAAAAGAGAATATTTGCTGATTACAGACATCCAATTTTACTCACGGTTATGGGGTGGATAGTTGTTGCCCTGATGCTTTGGATGAGTTTTAAAACCTTATGGGAACAGTTTTAAACAAAAATGATTTTATACTACAATCAATCTATCCGAAATGAAGAAAACGTTCTTTTTTATACTTTTTTTAAGCAGCCTGATAACTAAAAGCCAGCATCTTTCCATTATACCAGAGCCGGTTGAATCAATTTTGCAAAAAGGTAATTTTATCCTCTCTCCTACCACGGTTATTATAGCTAGTGACGAGGCGATCAAACCATCGGTTGAATTTTTTAACAACTACCTGAAAAGGTATTACGGCTTTACATTAAAAACAGCCAAACAAGCCACATCAAATTTCATTTATCTGAACACAAAAGTTTTTATTCGCCCACCAGATAAAGATGGATATTCGTTGCATATCACTGATAAAAGTATTGACATTTCCGGCGATACACATACGGGAACCTTTTACGGAATTCAAACTCTTATTCAATTACTTCCCTTACAAAATGAAGAAAACTTAAAAATACCATGCTTCATCATTAACGATTACCCTCGTTTTACCTATCGTGGTTTACATCTTGACGTGAGTCGTCACTTTTTTGGTGTTGAATACATAAAGAAATACATTGACTACATAGCCTTACATAAAATGAATTATTTCCACTGGCATCTTACAGATGACCAAGGTTGGCGTATTGAAATAAAAAAATATCCAAAACTTACAGAAATAGGCGCCTGGAGAGATGGAACGATTATAGGACGATTCCCCGGCACCGGCAACGACGGAAAACGTTATGGCGGCTATTATACACAGGATCAAATTAAAGAAATTGTTAAATACGCAGCCGATCGTTACATAACCATTATTCCTGAAATTGAAATGCCCGGACATAGCATGGCGGCATTAGCTGCTTATCCCCAATTGGGCACTACACCGGAAAAAGGATATGCAGTCTCCCAAACCTGGGGAATAAACGGCGAGTTTAATAACGTTTTAAATCCATCAGAATTTACATTTAACTTTTTACAAGATGTGTTAGATGAAGTAATGAATCTTTTTCCTTCAAACTACCTCCATATTGGAGGAGATGAATGTGACAAAAGATGGTGGAAAGAAAGTGAGTTTTGCCAACAATTAATGAAGCAAAATGGTTTAAAGGATGAGAATGAATTGCAAAGCTATTTTATTCAGCGAATAGAAAAATATATCAATAGTAAAGGAAGAAAAATTATAGGTTGGGACGAAATATTGGAAGGAGGATTAGCCCCCAATGCAACCGTAATGAGTTGGAGAGGTGAAGAAGGCGGTATTATCGCAGCCAGGCAGGATCATGATGTGATAATGACACCGGGAAATCCCGTGTATTTTGATCATTCGCAAAGCGAAAATGAAGACTCCGTAACAATTGGCGGTTATAATCCTATTGAAAAGGTATATGCCTACGAACCCATTCCTAAACAATTAAATGCGCAACAAGCCAAACATGTTTTAGGAGCACAGGCTAATATGTGGACCGAATACATGGCCAGCCAAAGCAAAATAGAATACATGTTATTCCCCAGGCTAAGCGCATTGTGTGAGGTATTGTGGACTCCTAAAGAAAAGCGCAACTGGCAAAGTTTTGAAAAAAAGTTACTACTGCAGTTTAAGCGCTATGATTTTATGAATATCAACTACAGCAAGGCTTATTTTGGCCTAAAAGCTAAAGTATTGCCTGCTACTAATCATAATGGCGTTTTATGGCAATTAGAAAGTAAAGTAAAAAATTCAACTATTAATTATGCTATAGAAAATTCCTCCCGGTCTATTCCATACAAAACACCAATAAAAGTTACTTCAGCAAAAACATATATCGCAACCTTGAATTATGATAAAAAAAATGCGAGTTCAATAATTCAAAAATTCAGTTTCAATAAAGCTACAGGCAAAAAAATTTCTTTACTGCAAAAGGCATCAGCAAAATACCCGGGTGACGGTGCATTTACATTAGTAAACGGAGTACAAAATATTAAGGGCCGTGCCAAATCCAACGAATTTTTAGGTTTTGAAGGAAAGGATTGCGAAGCCGTTATAGACCTGGGTAAACAAACAAAAATAAACGAAGTGGTAGCCCACGTTTTGGAAGATACACCAAGCTGGATTTATCGGCCAAAATCCATAGAAGTTTTTGTCTCAAATGACGGGATTCACTTTAAATCAAAAGGAAAATCGGATACATTTATTGATGTATATCCTGTAAAAAAAGCTGGGATTAGCTTTCAAGTAGTGCAAACAAGGTTTGTAAAAGTAGTAATTAAAAACTTTGGCGTCATCCCTGCTGGTAAACCCGGAGGCGGGCACAATGCCTGGCTATTTGTTGATGAAATTGAAGTAAACTAACAGTATATCCTGTTAAAATAATAAGTAATAAATTCGCAGTATCAATGTTTTTAAGAAGAATTATATGAACATGTCTGATTCGTTTGAAAAAATTCCCGTTAGCATATTTGATTCCATAAAAAGCGGTTCTGTATTTATTGCCAGGCAAATTGCTGATTTAATTAAAGAAAAAGAAGCCAAAGGAGAAAAATGTATTTTGGGACTGGCAACAGGTTCTTCTCCCAAATCTGTTTATGCAGAGCTTGTTCGGCTTCATCAAGAAGAAGGATTAAGTTTTAAAAATGTTATCACTTTTAATCTGGATGAATATTATCCCATAGAAAACGATGCTTTGCAAAGCTATAACCGCTTTATGAAAATGCATTTGTTTGATAAAGTGGATATTAATCCATCTAACTGCCATGTACCGAACGGCGAAATTTCCAAAGACCAAATAAAAGCTTATACTTCAGCTTACGAAAAACAAATTGATGAATTAGGAGGAATTGATTTGCAGCTACTCGGTATTGGTAATAACGGTCATATTGGGTTTAATGAACCCGGCTCGTCCATATACTCAAAAACAAGATTGATAACATTAGATAATTCAACCCGTTTAGCAAATTCATACGAATTTGCAAATATTTCCGAAGTTCCACGTCTTGCCATTACAATGGGTATCAGCAGTATATTAAAGGCAAAAAAAATAATACTAATGGCGTGGGGACCTGTAAAAGCTCCGGTAATACAAAAAGCTGTTGAATTAGATATTACAGAAAGGGTTCCGGCATCGTTACTGCAAAATCATGATGATATAACTTTTGTGGTAGATGAAGCAGCAGCTTCGGAATTGACAAGAATAAAATCGCCCTGGCTTACCGGCGACTGCGATTGGACACCAAAGATGGTTAAAAAGGCCGTAGTAAATATGGCGCTGAAATTAAAAAAACCAATTTTAAGTTTAACAAATAGTGACTACAACGAATATGGATTAAGTGATTTATTGGTTGAAGAAGGTAATGCGTATGATATAAATTTGAAAGTTTATTACATGTTGCGTGATAGTATTACGGGCTGGCCTGGTGGTAAACCCGGCACAATAATACCCAATCACCCGGAGCGTTCGATGCCACACCCAAAAAAGGTTATTATCTTCTCTCCTCATCCCGATGATGATATTATCTCCATGGGGGGCACTTTTCAACGATTACATGACCAGGGGCATGATGTACATGTTGTATATCAAACTTCCGGAAATATCGCCGTTACAGATGAATTTGTTACAAGATTTTTAGATTTTGCAGTAGGATTTGAAGACATGTTCGGCATTGACAGTAAAAAATCTTCTGCTTTATTACAAAAAGCACGACAGTTTTTATCCTTAAAAAAATCAAATCAGACAGATATTTCTGAAATACGCTCTATTAAAGGTTTAATACGAAGATGTGAAGCAGCTGCCACTTGCCGTTATGTTGGAATAAAGGAAGGAAATTGGCACTTCCAAAATTTACCTTTTTACGAAACAGGCGCTATTGAAAAAAAACCAATGGGTGAAGAAGATATAAAAGTTACAATGGATTTATTACGAAGAATAAAACCACACCAGATTTTTTGCGCCGGAGATTTTGCTGATCCCCATGGCACCCATATTGTTTGTTTTCACGTAGTATTAGAATCACTGAAAAGAATAAAATCTGCAGGTGATGAATGGATAAACAATTGCTGGTTATGGCTATACAAAGGCGCCTGGCAGGAATGGAATATTGAGGAAATTGAAATGGCTATACCCATGAGCCCCGACCAGATACTAAAAAAACGATTTGGAATTTTTATACATCAGTCTCAAAAAGATATGGTACCCTTCCAGGGAAGCGATGCAAGAGAGTTTTGGCAACGGGCTGAAGATAGAAATGCCTCCACTGCTGATTTATATGCCCAGTTGGGACTTACCAAATATGCGGCGATAGAAGCTTTTGTGAGGTGGCATTTTTAATAAAGTAAGATTACATTAAATGATAAGTTAATAAGTTTTTAAATCTATTGTCTAATTTTTAACAGAAATGATCGGAAAATTTAAAGAGAATAAAAAATTTCGTAAGGCAGGCAAAATGTTGCTTACAGATCCGCTTCAAATAGACGGACAACAAAAAAGCGAATGGGAAGAAAATAAAAAACCAGCCAGAACGGAAATAATAAATTTTTTACTATCCTTATTAAATCGGGAAACAACCTACCTGGAAATCGGAGTTCGCAACCCCGATGATAACTTTAATCATATTAAAGCAAATATTAAATATAGCGTAGATCCCGGACTGGAATTTAAAAGCAATCCGGCAGATTTTAAAATGACAAGCGATGATTTCTTTGAAAAAATGGAGAAAGGAGAAGTTCTTTCCGGTAATATAAAATTTGATTTGATTTTTGTTGATGGTTTGCACCTTGCTGAACAAGCTGACAAGGATATCAAGAATGCTGAAAGGTATATAAAAGAAGATGGGTTTATCGTGGTTCACGATTGCAATCCGCCAACTGAGTGGCACGCCAGAGAAGAATTTG
>DASSYR010000107.1:0-17503 GCA_035703165.1 Chitinophagaceae bacterium | reverse complement strand
ATGCTATCCTTATAGCTTATAAGTTGGGTAGATTTCTTTATATCAAGCTCTAAATGAAAATTCATGATGATGTTAAATAAATATAGTAGATGCGAGATGATTACTTTCTATTAATGCTTCCTCATTCATATTGGTTAAGAGCCCTTTTTCTTTAAAATATGGAATCATAAGTTCTGTGTCCATATTTCCTACCAGTTCATCATTAGCCATTGGGCAGCCCCCGATACCTTTTAAAGCTCCGTCAAACCGCCTGCACCCGGCCTTTATTGCAGCATCCAGTTTTTCTTTCCAATTGATGGGGGTAGAATGTAAATGCACACCAATTTCGGTATTTGGCAGTTGTGCAACCAGGTAATTTGTTATAGAAAAAACCTGTTGAGGAGTTGCCAATCCGACTGTATCTGCCAGGGAGATAATTTTTATATCCATCGCCGCCATTTTATTAACCCAGTTAAAAACCAATTCTTCATTATACACATCACCGTATGGATTGCCAAAGCCCATGGAAATATAGATTACCAATTGTTTTCCTGTTTTAACGCATAAATTTTGAATATCCTCCACCCTTTCCCAGGATTCTGCAATAGAAGAATTGGCGTTGCGATATTGAAAAGTTTCTGAAACAGAAAAAGGAAATCCTAAATATGTTATTTCATCATATATACTGGCTTCTTCAGCGCCCCGGTAATTGGCTACAATAGCTAACAATTTTGATTTGCTTTGCTCAAGCCGGAGCTTTGGCACCACATCCCTGGTATCTGCCATTTGAGGAATAGCTTTGGGTGAAACAAAACTTCCAAAGTCAATTGTATCAAAACCCACTTTTAATAAGGCATTAATGTATTCAACTTTTTTTTGTGTGGGTATAAAATGCTTCCACCCCTGCATAGCATCACGGGGGCATTCAATTAGCTTTATATGATTGCCTGGTTTATTATTCATTTCATTCGCTGTTTCATAGCCTCGTATAAAACAATCCCGGTGGCAACGGAAACATTCAGTGATTCAAAATTATTTGCCATTGGAATTCTTATTTTCTCATCGCATATTTTCATTAAAGCAGGGTGTATTCCTTTTTCTTCGCTACCTATTACAATGGCACAAGGTTCGGTAAAATCAATAATCGCTATATCTTTTGCTGCCGTCATTTCACTGGCGTAAACTTTTATCCCATTCAAATGTAAATCATCAACTGTTTTCATCAAACTGTTTACCCTGCAAATGGCTATCTTTTCCAATGCGCCGGCAGAAGTCAGTATGGCATCTTCATTTAACGCCCCTACTCCTTTATCGGGTATAACAATAGCATCCACCCCGCAGCAATAGGCTGTACGGGCAATACCTCCAATATTTCTCACATCCGTTATGCCATCAAGAATTAGTAATAAAGGCGACTTACCTTTATCAACTACGTGAGAAATAACCTGCTGTAGATCCTGGTAGTGCACTTTGGCAATAACAGCCACACAACCTTCATGCTTATCAACATTAAAATTGTTGAGTTTTTCAACCGGTACTCTATTCACGGGTATTTGATGAAGGAATGCCTGTTGTTTTATTTCTTCAATAAGATCACCATGAAGATTTTGCTGAATAAATATACGATCTAAATACTTTCCCGAACGGATGGCTTCCAGTACATTCATCCGCCCAACTATAAGTGACGATTTCTTGGGACGTGCCTGTTGATTTCGAAAATGTTTCACTCAACAAAGAAAAGATAATTAAAACAAAAACCCATAGCTGATTAGTCTATGGGTTACTTATTTTTAAACATTCGCTTACTTTATGCCAAATGCTTTTTTTACTTTGTTAACATAATCCAGTTTCTCCCAGGTAAAAAGCTCTACTTTTCTACTAACTGTTTTTCCGTCGGGAGATGTAAAAGTTTTTTCTACTATCTGGGGTTTACGCCCCATGTGGCCATAAGCAGCTGTTTCGCTGTAAATGGGGTTACGCAGTTTTAAACGTTGCTCAATAAAGTAGGGTCGCATATCAAATACCTCTTCTACTTTTCTGGCAATTTCCCCGTCTGACAAATTAACTTTACCAGTGCCCATTGTGTTAACGTAAATACCCATCGGTTGTGCTACCCCAATGGCATACGATACCTGAACCAATACTTCATCACAAACTCCTGCCGCCACTAAATTTTTTGCAATATGCCTGGTAGCATAAGCGGCAGAACGATCTACTTTGGATGGATCCTTTCCACTAAAAGCGCCGCCACCGTGTGCTCCTTTTCCACCATAGGTATCTACAATAATTTTACGTCCGGTTAATCCTGTATCACCATGGGGGCCACCTATAACAAATTTTCCTGTTGGGTTTACGTGATATTTAATTTGATTGGTAAATAATTTTTTTACGGATGCTTTACACTTTGCTTTTACCCTGGGGATTAGAATTTCAATCACATCTTTTTTAATCTTCTCCTGCATCTTTTTTTCGGTATCGAAATCATCATGCTGGGTAGAAATAACAATGGTATCAATTCTTACAGGACGGTTTTTGTCGTCATATTCCAGTGTTACCTGGCTTTTTGCATCGGGACGTAAGTATTTTATTTGCTTATTTTCTCTTCTCAATGCAGCTAATTCAATTAAAAGTTTATGTGCAAGATCCAGGGCCAATGGCATATAGTCATCGGTTTCATTGGTAGCGTATCCAAACATCATACCCTGGTCTCCGGCCCCTTGTTCTTCTTTCTTTTTTCTATCTACGCCCTGGTTTATATCGCTTGATTGCTCGTGAATGGCAGATAAAACACCACAAGAACTTGCTTCAAACATATACTCGCTTTTGGTGTATCCAATTTTACGAATAACACCTCGTGCAATTTCCTGTACATCTAAATATGCTTTTGATTTTACTTCACCTGCCAATACCACCTGACCGGTTGTAACCAATGTTTCGCAGGCTACTTTTGAATTAGGATCAAAAGCTAAAAAATTATCAATTAATGCGTCACTGATTTGGTCTGCTACTTTATCAGGATGACCTTCACTTACGGATTCGGAAGTAAATAAATATGCCATTTGTTTTTTTTTAAAGCGCAAAGATAAGGGCTACTGTATTTTGGAATAAATAATTCTTAAATACATTTTGTATTGAGGGTGACTGCCACCGCCGGCCCTTAATTTACCCGCTCCCAACGGACTAAATGGAGCAGGGATAGAGTTTGTGTAAAAACGAAGAGGCCGATACGGGATGGTTAAATGCAGAGGAAAATTTTTATTTTTTCTCGTAATAACTCCTTGTATATAACGAGTAAGATTTATTCTATAATTGGCAACAGAATTGGCTGATAAATCAAGTGCATTTCTCCTGGCGCCATCTACATAAACAAAAAAGTCAGGAGTATATATGCTGGGCAAAAATGGATTGAAGATTAAGCTGTCGTCTGTAACTATTTTTCCTGTTTCGGTGTTAAATACTTCAGGGTAAATTAAATTAGCCGGGTATAAATAATCTTCAATCATTTGAGGTCCTGCCCATACTTGCTTTACAACAAGCTCGGCACGATGAATAATCCTGTTCGACAAAGTATCTAAGCCGGGAATCCAAACACGGGCGTAAGTACCGGGAGTACCTTGTAAATACACCATGTCATCCGGCTGGTTATTGTCCAGATGGCCTGCAATTTCTCCGGAAGATCTGTCTCTGTTGATATAATTAGCTGCGGCCGAAAAACTGCTAAACGAAAAAGGCTGTACGGTTGTATCCAAAGAGCCATCACGTTTTCTAATACGGTGATATATCAACAGTCTTGTATCAGCCGAGGTTTGAAAATACATTAAGGCATTACCTCCTGCAGAGGCCTCAGGTACCAGGGCAAAGCCCTTGAGAAAAGTAGCTCGATAAATAGAATCATTAACAAATCCGCCATCCGGTCCCTGATCTAAAAAAGAACGACCGAAATTATCATCCAACCTGATTCTTAATTGCATACTCGCCAGTGAATCCTTTTTATAGCCAAGTATTCTTTGGGGTCTTAACTCGGAGGGAGAAACATAAGCGCTTCCCAACACTTGGGAGTTATCATACACAACATCTTCATTAATCCTGTAAAACTTAAACGCTGTTGTTGCATCGGATAATTTGCGGGTAACACTGAAAGAATCATCCGTTATTCTATATACATTTATTCTTTGTTTAGCAAGCGTATCGCCGTATGCAGCAGAATACCGGACTACCAAAACAGCTGAATCCAAAAACAGGCTGTCTGCCCCAACCGAAAAGGTGAATGGATAAACAGGCGGTGTAACCTGGAAATATAAATTAGCCTGCGTTTTACCAAACACAGGATCGTTAAGTAGTCCTAAAATGTGTGGATCGCTTGAAAAAATAAAGGCAGAGTCGGATATAGTATCTGTATAATTTTTTGTAATAACATCCAAATCCTGTTCAAAAGTATTAATATTATCTACTGATGGAAGAATTCCGCCACCAATTGTAGTGGTATCTATTTTAGTACAACTTACAACATAAAACAAGAAAAACAAGAAGTAAAGAGGATAGCGAAGTAACAACAACTTTCTTTTCACAATGCAGCAGATTGAATTAGTTTTAAATTATTTACCGGCAAGATCGTTATACAATTGTAAATAGTCTGTTAAATCAGAATCAGCATTAAAAGGTAAAACCTTCTTCCCTTTTACTTTTGTAAACTCTTCAAGCAATTTTTTATCTACTTTTTCCGCGCCAAAACTTATGGCATCCGCAAAAGTGGCGCCTCCTCTGAACATTGCTACATTGTTTGCTTCCTTAAACGGTTCCACTTCCTTTTCTTTGATATTAGGGTGAATGTTTGCTTTTTTAATAAAATCGGAGCCCAGTTTTTCTTTAAACGTGGTTTGACCAATGGTAAAGAGGATTTTACTATTCCCAAATACAGGTTCTTTTTTGTACGCTGTTTTCAAATACATAGGGATTAAACCGGTCATCCATCCGCTACAATGAATTACATCAGGCGGCCACCCAAACTTTTTCACAGTTTCCAGTGCGCCTTTGCAAAAAAAGATGGTACGCAAATTGTTATCATCAAACCATTTTTCATGCTCATCATGAAAAATAAATTTACGCTTAAAAAAGTCCTCGTTTTCTAAAAAATATACTTGTAAACGGGCATTGGGCAACGAAGCTACTTTAATCTGAAGCGGGTAATCATCATTGTCAATTGAAACATTGATGCCGGATAATCTTACCACTTCGTGCAACCGGTGCCTTCTTTCGTTTATCACTCCAAAACGGGGCATTATACATCTTACTTCAAATCCCCCATCGTTAGCTTTAATAGCCAGTTGGTTAATAATGGCTGAAAATTCTGTTTCCTCTAAATACGGAGACATTTCGCTGGCAATAAATAAAATTCTTTTCTTTGCTGACATTCCTGAGGTAGTTTTAATGATACCTTGCCTAAGTTCACCTGTTCATCGCAAGGCGGCAAAGGTAAGCATTTTTAAGCTAAAAACTGTGAGTAAAGGCTTTATAACGGGTTAAATACAATTTAGATGCTGATTTTTAAGAAAAGAAATGATTTAAAGACTTATTTAAAAGAACAAAAATCTAACGGGAAAAAAATAGGTTTTGTGCCAACGATGGGGGCGCTACACGAAGGGCATATTTTCCTGGTACAATCATCCAGGAAAGAAAACGATATTACGGTTGTAAGCATCTTTGTAAACCCTACCCAGTTTAATGATCCGGAAGATTTTAAAAAGTATCCCGTTACTATTGAAAGCGATATTTATAAATTGGAATTAAATCAATGTGAAGTTTTATTTTTACCTTCTGTGGAAGAGATTTATCCTGAGGGTGAAGATAACATGGAGCACTTTGAATTAGGTTATTTGGAAACTGTTTTAGAAGGCAAGTTCCGGCCGGGTCATTTCCAGGGAGTTTGCAAGGTGATGAAACGCTTACTTAACATTGTGGAACCTCATAATTTGTATATGGGGCAAAAAGATTACCAGCAATGTATGGTTGTAAAAAAGTTAATTGAGTTATTAAACCTTTCCCTTCGTCTTCACATCTGCCCAACGTTCAGAGAGCCTGGCGGTCTCGCCATGAGCAGCCGGAATTTGAGGCTCAGCCCGGGTCAAAAAGAAAGTGCATTGGCTATCTATAAAATGTTAGTTTTTGTTAAAAAAGGATATAAGGATAAAAATTTTAATGAATTAAAAGAAATAGCAGGCAATTTGCTGTACCAGGCCGGCTTTAATGCCATAGATTACATAGAAATTGTTAATGCTGATAACCTTGAATTATTGGAAAAATGGGATAAAAAGACCCCGCTTGTTGCAGTTGTAGCTGCTTTTATGGGAGATGTAAGATTAATTGATAACATGATTTTGACAAATGGCTGAAATACAATTGCTCAAACTTATTTAGATTGCAGCCGTTTTAGAAAAATGATACCCTAATTGTATGGAAATAGAAGTATTGAAATCAAAAATTCACCGGGCAACCATAACGGAAGCTAATTTACATTATGTGGGTAGCCTCACTTTGGATGAAGATCTGATGGAAGCAGCCAACATGATTGAAAATGAAAAAATACAGGTGGTAAACGTAAACAACGGATCTCGTATTGAAACTTATCTTATTAAAGGTAAGCGGGGTTCGGGAGTTTGTTGTTTAAATGGGCCTGCTGCCAGGAATGGCGCTGTAGGCGATATTGTTGTTATTATTTCTTACGCAACAATGGATTTTGAAAAAGCAAAAACATTTAAGCCCTGGGTCGTATTTCCAAAGGAAGGCAATAAACTTTAATTAACTCTCAATCATACATGCGTAAAAAAATTCTCAGCATATTGCAATACCTGCTTTTTCTGGGTCTGGGAATTTTTTTAGTTTGGTGGAGCTTGCATAAAATAGGCGATAAAGGGTGGATAGAGTTTAAACAGGCATTGAAAGAAGCCCGCTATTGGTTAGTAGTACCTGTTGCCTTAATACTTATTATAAGCCATTATTTCAGGACATTAAGATGGAAATTGCTTATGGAGCCTATGGGCTATAAGCCAAGAACGGTTAATACTTTTTTTGCCGTTTTAACAGGGTACCTGGCTAATCTTGCTGTTCCCCGTTTAGGCGAAGTGCTGAAGTGTACTATTCTTGGCCGTTATGAAAAAGTGCCTGCTAACAAGCTTATCGGAACTATTGTACTGGAAAGAGCGGTAGATTTTTTAACGCTGATTGTGGTATTTTTTATTTCGCTATTACTTGAGTATCATACCGTAGGTGAATATGCATTTGATATGGTAAAAGAGGTATATCAGAATAAAGAAGGGAGTTTTTCATTTTTGCGGCTTGGCTTACTAATTTCGGTTATTATACTTGTTGTTGTTACAGGCAGGTTTATTTTCCGCAAATTTGCTCATATAAGTTTTGTAGAGAAAGTCAGCAATCTTTTAAAAGGTGTTTGGGCCGGATTAAGCAGCGTTCAGCATATGAAGAAGAGATGGCTTTTTACTTTTTACAGCATACTTATTTGGGGCTGTTATTTATTGGGAACATATATTGGCTTTTTTGCTTTGGCCGATACATCCGTTGTTCCTTTTAATGCGGCTTTTCCTGTTTTAGCTTTTGCCAGTATCGGCATGATATTAACTCCGGGAGGTATAGGTGCTTATGCCTTTTTTTTAGCAGCCATATTGGAATTATATAATATACCTGAACCTATTGGCTTTGCGAATGGTACGTTACAATGGTTTGCACAATTTATTATAGCGCTATTAAATGGTTTCGTGGCCCTATTGATTCTGCCTTTGTATAATAAAAAATATTCTCATGCGTAACGTTGACAGCATTCGGAAGAAAATATTTGATTTACCTGCCTTAGTATGGTATGTTAACCAACTTCGGTTTTTACAAAAGAAGATTGTTTTTACCAATGGCTGTTTTGATATTTTGCACGAAGGACATATTTATTCTTTGTCACAAGCTGCTGCGTCAGGTGATGTATTGATTATTGGTGTAAACAGTGATGCATCCGTAAAAAGATTAAAAGGAGATTCAAGACCAGTGAATAATGAGCATTCCCGTTCGCTTATTCTTGCTTCATTAACCATTGTAGATGCCGTGGTTTTATTTAATGAAGATACTCCACTGGAGTTAATAAAAACTTTAATGCCAGACGTATTAGTAAAAGGTGGTGATTATACCGTAGAGCAAATTGCAGGAGCTAAAGAAGTTATGGCCAATGGAGGTGAAGTAAAAATAGTTCCGTTGCTGGAAGGATTTTCTACTACAGGAATAATTAAAAAAATAATACAATTGTAAATTTCATTTATACTTAATCTCAGCCTGCCTATTGTTTCGTATTTTTACAGAAGCGAAAACACTTTATGGTTGAGAAGAAAAGAAAAACGATTCCCCGGGATATAAGCTGGTTATCTTTTAATGCCCGTGTGTTGCAGGAGGCCAATGATCCCTCAGTTCCCCTGGGGCAACGAATCCGGTTTCTTGGAATATTTTCCAACAATATGGATGAGTTTTACAGGGTTCGTGTAGCTACTTTGAAGCGAATGATAGAGTTGGGGAATAAGGCAAAAATGCATTTGGAAAATTCGCCGGGTGAAATCCTGGAAGAAATTCTTACTACTGTACTCGAACAACAAAACGAGTTTAACCGTATTTGGAATAGCATACTGGAGGAATTACGCAAAGAAAAAATATTTATTGTTAATGAACGGCAACTTAACCGGGAGCAGCAAAAATATGTAGCCAATTACTTTGATGAAGAGGTGCGTAGTGAAGTGATACCCCTGATGATAGAAGCTATTCCACAGTTTCCCTATTTGAGAGATAAGTCAATCTATCTGGGTGTAGTAATGTCGAAAAAAGATAATGCCCAAAGCCGGAGATTTGCTTTAATTGAAGTACCAACGAGAAATCTTTCAAGATTTATATTACTCCCCTCTCCCCGCCCGGACGAACAATACATCATTCTGTTGGAGGATATTATTCGCTTTAGTTTGCCAAACATTTTTTCCTATTTTGAATATGATAAATTTTCAGCACATATATTTAAAGTAACCAAAGATGCGGAAATTGATATTGACAATGAAGTTAATACCAGTATTATCCAATCACTCGAAAAAGGATTAAAAAATCGTCGTAAGGGGCGACCCGTTCGTTTTGTTTATGATAAAGAAATAGACCCCGTGTTGCTGGAATACCTTATCCGTAAGCTTAACTTAAGCGGCAAAGACAATTTAATTCCCGGCGGAAGAATTCACAACTTCCGTCACTTTATGGAATTCCCTTTTCATATCATTAAGCAAAAAGTAGATAGGAGAAAGCCTTTTGTACACCCCCTTTTAAAAAATACTTTGCGTGTTACCGATGTAGTGATGGAGAAAGATATATTGTTGCACCTACCCTATCATTCATACAACAGCGTAATTGACTTGTTAAGAGAAGCGGCTTTTGACCCTGAGGTAACAGAAATAAAGGTTACGGCTTACCGCCTTGCCAGGAATTCAAAAATTATTAATGCTTTAATTAACGCTGTTCGTAATGGAAAAGCGGTTACGGTTATACTGGAGTTAAGAGCACGGTTTGAGGAGGAAGCTAATCTTGAATGGAAAGAGCGATTGGAAGAAGAAGGAGTAAGGGTTTTATTGGGAATACCCAACATGAAAGTGCATGCTAAGTTGTGCCTTATTAAAAAACGTACTAAAAACAAAACTATTCATTATGGCTTTGTAAGCACGGGTAATCTTAACGAGAAAACGGCAGCTGTTTACAGCGATCATTGCCTGCTTACCTCCGATCGTTTTGTGATGGCTGATGTAAACAGGGTATTTAGTTTTTTTGAAAAACCCAAAGACAATTTCCAGCTACTTAAAGCATGCAAAACATTGTTGGTCTGTCCCATAAGCATGAAAAGGGAATTTATCCGGTTTATTAATAAAGAAATTAAAAATGCATTATCTGGTAAACCCGCTTCCGTAACGCTTAAAGTAAATTCCCTTTCTGACGAGGAAATGATTGAAAAATTATATGATGCAGCTAAAGCCGGGGTTGAAATTAAATTGATTGTCCGCGGTATCTGTTGCATGCTTACGGAAGGGAAGAAATTTAAAAATCCTATTAAAGCCATTAGTATTGTAGATGAATACCTCGAGCATTCGAGGGTGATCATATTTTTCAATAATGGCAAGGAAAGAGTGTTTATCTCATCTGCTGATTGGATGGTTCGCAACCTTGATCACCGCGTTGAAGTGGCTGCTCCTATCATTGAAAAAGGGTTGAAACAAGAGTTGAAAGATTTTTTGGAGATACAGCTAAACGATAATGTGAAAGCTCGTATTTGGGATAATCAACTGAGTAATGAGTATGTGAAAACGAAGGGGAAAAAGATACGCAGTCAAATGGAAGTGTACAATTATCTTTACCGCAAGGCCAATCCATTACCGGTTACCGAAGCGGTGGTGGTAAAAATGACTGATGAAAACAATCCACTAAACAGCGGAACAATGAACCAAAACACTAACCCGTAAAATATTTGAAGATTGAAATTAGCCGCTATTGATATCGGAAGTAATGCTGCCCGGTTACTGATAATTGATGTAATAGATACGCCGGATGGGAATAAGGATTTTATAAAACTCAACCTGGTACGGGTGCCGCTTCGTTTAGGGTTTGATGTGTTTGACAAAGGAGAAATTTCCAAGCCTAAAGTAAAAAAACTGGTAGAAACAATTAAAGCTTACCGCCACCTCATTAATATTTATGATGTTAAACATATCATTGCAGCCGCCACGTCAGCTATGCGGGATGCCAAAAACAGCGATGATATTTTGCGCCGGGTAAAATTAGAAACAGATATTGATATTGAAATTATTAGCGGCGATAAAGAAGCTTCCTTGATTTACGAAAATCATATAGCTGAGAATATGGATAAAGACCACTCCTATTTGTACATTGATGTAGGTGGTGGTAGTACCGAACTTACTTTTTTTGCCGAAGGGAAATTAATTTTTAAAGAATCCTTCAACATTGGTACCATCCGGTTATTAAAAGAACAGGTGGAAGAAAGCAGATGGCAGGAAATGAAGGATTATGTAAAATTAGCCACTAAGGATTATAAAAAAGTAGTGGCCATTGGTTCAGGTGGAAACATCAACAAAGTTTTTTCACTGAGTAAGCGAAAAGAAGGCAAACCATTGTACTTAGACTCTTTGCGTGATTTTTATAAAGAGCTTTCCAGTTTTGCATTATCCGAAAGGATGCACCATTACAAACTGCGGGAAGACCGGGCCGATGTAATTGTTCCGGCGTTACAAATTTATATTAATGTGATGCGCTGGGCCGGAGCCGATGAAATTTATGTCCCCAAAATTGGTTTGGCCGATGGACTAATACATAAATTATATGAAGAAATGAAGCTGCAGGTTGATTAGTGGATAGATATTTTTAAAAAAATTGTGCAATCCCTAATTCTTTTTACTTTTACTCCCTCAAAGCGACCTTGCCGGCAAGGAATTGTTTTATTCTAATGCAGAGCCACTTCCCTCCTTTCGCTTTTTTACTTTAAAAAAATTGCTATGTCAGTTCACAAAGAAGTTAAAAAAGTTACCACCAATACCTTGCTTAAAATGAAAGCAGCGGGTGAAAAAATCTCCATGCTTACGGCATACGATTTTTCATTTGCAAGAATTATTGATGCAGCAGGAATAGATATTATCCTTGTAGGCGATTCAGCCTCGAATGTAATGGCCGGACATGAAACCACTTTACCCATTACATTAGAACACATGATTTATCATGCATCATCGGTAATACGGGGTATTAACCGTTGTTTGGTGGTGGTGGATTTACCTTTTGGTTCTTATCAATCTAATCCCGATATAGCTTTAGCATCTGCCATCCGGATTATGAAAGAGACCGGTGCTCATTCTGTAAAAATGGAGGGCGGTGAAGATGTTATTGATTCAATAAAAAGGATTGTAGCAGCAGGCATTCCCGTTATGGGACATTTGGGATTAACACCACAATCCATTTATAAATTCGGTACCTATACTGTAAGAGCTAAAGAAGAAGAAGAAGCTAATAAACTTCGTCAGGATGCTAAATTATTAGAAGAAGCCGGTTGTTTTGCAATTGTATTGGAAAAAATTCCTGCTCAACTAGCAAAAGAAGTTTCTGAAAGTTTACTTATACCTACTATTGGTATTGGCGCTGGCATGTATTGTGATGGACAGGTGCTGGTAATGCATGATATGCTGGGTATCAATACAGAATTTAAACCCAGGTTTTTACGGCAGTATTTAAACCTTCATGAACAAGTAACCAATGCTGTACGGCAGTATATAAAAGATGTAAAGAGTAAAGATTTTCCAAACGAATCAGAGCAATACTAATACTTGTTTCATATTTTTAATCAGTGACCGAGCGGGTTATTAATAACTGATCGTACTAATCTTCCTACCTTTACAGGGCACAAAAAAGTAAGTATGGAATTTTTAAAAGCGTTAAAAATAAAAAAAGAAAATAGTGGTGTATCTACCGGGATTGACTGGTTTGATACAAAAGGTGAAAAATTTGTTAGTTCTTCTCCGGTTGACGGTAAAGTAATTGCCACTGTAACCAGCGCTGATAAATTAAATTATGAGGCAGTTATTAATAAAGCATCTACTGCTTTTAAAGAATGGCGGCAGTGGCCTGCACCCAGGCGTGGGGAAATAGTAAGGCAAATTGGCGAAACACTACGGTTCCATAAAAGAAATCTTGGTCAGTTAGTTTCTTACGAAATGGGCAAAAGCTTACAGGAAGGGTTAGGCGAAGTACAGGAAATGATTGACATTTGTGATTTTGCGGTTGGCCTTTCCCGCCAGCTCCATGGCTTAACTATGCATAGCGAACGTCCTTTTCACCGGATGTACGAGCAATGGCATCCCTTAGGAATTGTAGGTATTATTTCGGCTTTTAATTTTCCGGTAGCTGTATGGAGTTGGAATTCCATGATAGCATGGATATGTGGAGACGTATGTGTATGGAAGCCATCTGAAAAAACTCCGTTATGCGGGATCGCTTGTCAACATATCATAGCAGAAGTATTTGAAAAAAATAAGGTGCCTGAAGGAGTGAGTTGCTTAATTATTGGTGACAGGCAGGTGGGTGAATGGATGAGTAATGATACAAGAATACCCCTTATATCGGCTACCGGTAGTACAAAAATGGGTAAAGCTGTTGGAGCGGCTGTAGGGGCCAGGTTAGGCAGATCAATATTAGAATTGGGAGGTAATAATGCTATTATTATTTCAAAAGATGCAGATTTGGATATTGCTGTTCGTGGCGCTTTATTTGGTGCTGTAGGTACTGCCGGACAGCGTTGTACCACTACAAGACGTTTAATTATTCATGAATCAGTTTATGATACGGTAAAGGATAAATTAATAGCAGCTTACAAACAGTTGCGAATTGGTAATCCCCTGGATGAGCAAAATCATGTAGGCCCGCTAATAGATACACATGCGGTAACAATATATTTGGCTGCTATTGAGCAATGTAAGCAGGAAGGTGGTAATTTTATTGTTGAAGGAGGGGTACTAAGTGGATTGGGTTATGAAAGTGGATGCTATGTTAAACCCTGTATTGCAGAAGTGAAACCAGATTTTAAAATTGTTTGCCACGAAACTTTTGCGCCCATTTTATACCTCATAAAATATAAAACTTTTGATGAGGCGATAGCAATCCATAATGGAGTTCCGCAAGGGTTATCATCATCTGTTATGACCTTAAATGTTCGTGAAGCAGAACAATTTTTATCAGTTACAGGAAGTGATTGTGGTATAGCTAATGTAAATATAGGAACCAGTGGCGCTGAAATTGGAGGCGCATTTGGAGGGGAAAAAGAAACCGGAGGCGGAAGAGAAAGTGGCAGTGATGCCTGGAAAGCATACATGAGACGTCAGACAAATACTATTAATTATTCAACTTTATTGCCCTTGGCTCAGGGAATAAAATTTGATTTATAAGTTTTTGTATGTAGTTTTTTTAGCAAAAGATTGCTGTTGAAAATCGAATAGAACTATGAAAAAATCTTTACTCTTCCTGTTAACTCTCTGGAGTATTCATTTTAGCAGCTATTCACAAGTAAGAGTGAGGTTAATTGGCGGGCCACAGCAGTCAATTATTAAAGAAACAAATTCGGTACCGGGTTGGGATACTACCGTTAACCGATATAACAAAAAAAGAAATACTTTTCATGCAGGTATTCTGGCAGACATTCCTTTCAAGACAAATTCCAAATTATTTTTTCAATCCGGGGTTATTTTCAGTAGTAAAGGAAGAACATTTGATAAAGTTTACGATACACTTACTGAAGCAAACTATCGTATTAGAATAAATAAAATAGTCAATTATTTTGAAATACCAATTAATATCGGGCTTAAATTTCCCCTGTTTAAGAACACAAAATTTGTTGTTGCGACGGGAACTTATGCAGGCTTATTTTTCAGCGGGAAATCCATCACTGAGACGACCACAAAAGATCTCAATTTTATAAAAGAAGAAGTAAAATTTGGGTCGGGCAATGGCGTTGACAAATTTAAGTCGCTTGATCTGGGACTTAATGCTTCAGCCGGTTTTGATTTTGGCGGAATAACATTAACAGCAAGATATACACGCAGTATTGTTAATAGCTTTACCGCATCATACAGCGGTACCTTCAAACATGAAGTGATGGGAGCTTCTTTAGGAATAAACCTGAAAACCATTACTGATAAAAAGAATAAACCGGCTATAAAGGATGAGGATAATGATGGTATAGACGATAAATTGGATGAATGTCCGGATATTGCCGGTACCATAAAAGGTTGTCCGGATATGGATAAAGATAGTATTGCTGATAAGGATGATAAGTGTCCGGACGTTGCTGGTATAGCAAAATATAATGGTTGTCCCATTCCGGATTCAGATCAGGATGGAGTAAATGATGAAATAGATAAATGTCCGAACATAAGTGGCTTGGCACAATATAATGGCTGCCCCCCTCCTGACTCAGATAAAGACGGTATTCCCGATAATGAAGATAAATGCCCGGGTGTTATCGGTGTGATACAATATAATGGTTGTCCTATTCCGGATTCAGACCGAGATGGAGTAAACGATGAAGAAGATAAATGTCCTACCATTCCCGGATTGAAGGCTCACAAGGGTTGCCCGGGTATAAAAACTGAAATCAGGAAAAAAATCAGGGAAGCTGCGAAAAAAGTGTACTTCGATTTTGCCAGCAGTATTATTAAGCCGGAAAGTTATAAGGTGCTTGATGAAGTAGCAAAAATCCTGAATGAAAATCCCGAGCTAAGGCTGATTATTGAAGGCCATACAGATAACATAGGTACTTTAGAACGAAACAGGATACGTTCACAAGAAAGAGCGGACGCAATAAGAATGTACTTGCAGCTAAAAAAAGTAGCCGGGTCAAGAATAAAAGCAATTGGCTATGGATTTAGACGACCGATTGCGGATAACAAAACTGAAAAGGGCAGAGCACAAAATAGAAGAGTTGAAATGAAACTGAGCTATTAATTATATTAACAAATAATTTTAATTACTTCTTATAAATACGATTATATACTGCAATTTTCTTTATTACATTCGTAAAAAATTTTTCCGTGAAAAAATTTACCATAATTCTGCTGGCTATAATTTTTGCAAATGCTTGCAAAACAAAAAAAGATACTCAACAGATGTCCGTGTCAGTTAATCAACTTTTTAACAACTATTGGGAAAGCAGAATGAAACTCTTTCCCTTGGAAGCTACAACAAATGGGGATAATCGCTACAACGATCAATATCCAAATTTTGCCTCTGTATCTTACCGGGAACAAATTAAATCTCTTTATCAAAATTATCTGGATAGCGTCAATCAATATAAACGAGAAGAATTAAATGATAATGATCGTATTAGTTACGACATATTTAAAAGGGAAATGGAGATACAACTGGAAAATTTCAAGTTCAAAAATGATTTATTGATGCCTATTAACCAGTTTTATAGTCCTACACTTGATTTTGGTCAACTAGGCTCCGGAGAAGGAAATCAGCCTTTTAAAACAGTGGAAGATTATCGCAACTGGTTACTTCGTGTAAACGGATTTGCAATATGGGTTGATTCGGCAATTGCTAATATGCGTACAGGTATAAAAGAAGGATATGTCTGGCCCAAATCATTGGTAGTAAAAATGATTCCACAGGCTAAAGAACTGGCAAAAAAAGACGTAAAGCAGAATCTTTTTTATGGCCCCATTAACAAGTTACCCAAAGAATTTTCTGATGAGGATAAAAAAAGAATTACCAGTGAATATGAGAACGCAATTTCAGAAAAAATTGTTCCCTCCTACCAAAAACTGGCTGATTTTTTTGAGAAAGAATATCTACCCGCAAGCCGTAAGAGTAGCGGCTTTGATAGCTTACCTGATGGAAAAGAAAGATATGCTTATTTAGTAAGGTTTTGGACAACTACTGATAAAACACCTGATGAAATTTATGAAACTGGTTTGAAAGAAGTGGCTCGCATACGAAGCGAAATGGAACGTATAAAAGATGAAGTTGGGTTTAAAGGAGATTTAAAGGCATTTTTTGAGTTTATGAAAAACGACAAGCAATTTATGCCCTATAAAAAACCGGAGGAGGTAATTGAAGCATTTAAACAAATCCAAAATCGCATTGACCCGAAACTAAAAACCATGTTTAGCAATGTGCCAAAAACAAGATTTGAAATAAGACAGACTGAAGCATTCCGTGCAGCATCTTCCAGTGCAGAGTATCAGCAGGGGACGGCCGATGGAACACGTCCGGGAATTTTTTACATTCCCATTTTAGACGCTGCAAAATTTAACACAACATCCGGGATGGAATCTTTGTTTTTACACGAGGCGATACCCGGTCACCATTACCAAATTTCTTTGCAGCAGGAAAATGAATCGTTGCCAAAATTTCGACGCTTTAGTTGTTACGGAGCTTATGGTGAGGGCTGGGCTTTGTATGCTGAATCACTCGGAAAGGAATTGGGATTATATACCGATCCTTACCAGTATATGGGTGCATTAGGAGACGAAATCCACCGGGCCATACGATTAGTTGTAGATGTGGCAATACATACTAAGGGCTGGAGTCGTGAAAAAGCTATTGAATATATGCTTGAAAATGAAGCCATTAGTGAAGAAGGAGCTACTGCGGAAATTGAAAGATATATGGCTATAGCCGGTCAGGCCTTATCTTATAAAGTTGGGGCGTTAAAAATTCGTGATTTGAGAGAAAAATATAAAAAAGAATTAGGTAATAGCTTTAATATTGCCTCATTTCATGACGAAGTTTTGAAAGACGGCTGTATGCCCTTGTTGGTGCTTGAACAGAAAATGGATATATGGGCGGCTAAACAAACAAAATAAATAAATAGAATTTGTAACACTATAAAACTAAACCCTTTAAAACAAACCAGACTTTATGAAAAGTAAAATTATTGCTGTACTCTTTTTAATCGGAT
>DASSYR010000103.1:0-172526 GCA_035703165.1 Chitinophagaceae bacterium | reverse complement strand
AATTTATTGTTATCTAATAAAACATAAACACTTAATGTTGGAAGTACATCCAACAAAAAATGACAGTAACAGGGAGATAAGGAAAGTAGTTTAAAGGGACTAGACTTTGATCGCAAAAAATAACTGGAAAATTTAAATCAGTACCAATACATCAGAAGGAAATTGGGGCTTTGCCCTGGATATGAGAATTAGATTTCTCTATGGGATTGAATGATTTTACAGGTGTTATTTAAAATAGCTCTCCTGCTATTTGAAAGCAAACCTATAACTTATATATATAAAAAACAATATTTGATATAAGTTAATTTTTACAACATTGCGGCAAACGAAAATTATAATAAGGCAAAAGTATTTATAACAACCGGCTTGCATGCAATTAAAACAACTTATTAATCTTACTGTTAGATTTCCACTATGGCCAAGTTTAAGTTGTAGTTTGTAATTTATTCTCACCTTTTTATTTATTGGCTAATCGTCAATATTCACAGCATCCCATCACCATAATCAAGCATTTAAAACACACTACACCGAAAAAAGACGACGGATATTTCCACCGTATCTACCTTCATTTATGCCATTTTAAATTTCTGAAGGGAAATAATCCTGTTTTGCCAGCATAAATAAATGTGTAGCAGGTATTTTAATTAATTTGCAAAAAAACATACATGACTACTAATATAAAATGCCCCAAGTGTGGACATCCGTTTGAACCCAGTGAAACTATCCGGGAGGAAATAGAAAGGGAACTTCGTATTAAAATGACGGAATGGCAAATGCAAAAACAAAAGCAATTTGATGCTATGTTGCTTGAGGAAAAAAACAAAATTGAAAAAAATACAGAGGAAAACTTACGCAAAACAATTGCGTTTGATTTTGAAAATAAATTACGCCTGTTGGAGAAAAATAATTTAGAATACGAAGAAAAATTAAAAGAAGCCCGTAAGCAACAATTGGATTTTTTACAAAAAGAGCAGGAACTTAAAAACAAAGAAGCCGAGCTTGAATTAGCTGTACAAAAGAAATTACATGAGGAAAGAGAAAAACTGGCAGAAAACATACGCAAACTGGAGGAACAAAGAATTGCTGCTAAAGAGGTGGAATTTAACCTCCGATTAAAAGAAATGGAAGAAAAGCTGGAAGCACAAAAAAGATTAGCCGATGAAATGAAGCGGAGAGCAGAACAAGGATCCACACAGAGCCAGGGAGAAGCCCAGGAGTTGGCTTTGGAAGAATTGCTGAAAACCAGTTTTCCTTTTGATGTTATTACGGAGGTTGGCAAAGGCATCAGAGGTGCCGACTGTATTCAAACAGTAAGAAATTCATTAGGACAGGAATGTGGTAAAATAATTTATGAAAGTAAACGCACGGCTTCTTTTTCCAACGATTGGATTGAAAAATTAAAAGCAGACATGCGCAGTACAGGCGCCGATGTAGCTGTTATTGTAACACAGGCTATGCCAAAAGATATGGAAATTTTTGGCGAAAAGGACGGTGTTTGGATATGTAGTTTTATCGAAGTAAAAGCCGTTGCCTATTTGCTACGGGATGGCATTATTAAAATATTCAGTGCATCAAAAAATCAACAAAATAAAGGAGATAAAATGCACCTGCTTTATGATTACCTGACGAGTAATGAGTTTGGCGAGCAGTGGAAAGCCATACGTGAGGGCTTTATGAGCATGAAACTTTCTATACAAAAAGAAAAAGACGCTATGGAAAAATTATGGAAATGGAGGGAAAAGCAATTGGAAAAAGTATTATTAAATGCCGCCCACATACGAGGCTCCATCGAAGGTATTTCCGGAATGGATGTAGATTTAAACTTGTTGGAAAACGGAGAAGATAATTTACCCGAAGTGCAAATTTAACTCATCACCCAGGTAAGTATGAGATTAGAAAAATGGCGATAATGCAAATGCAATAATCTGTCATCGTTTTTCAAAAACCTTACATCTACAGTTCCTCCTTCCTGGTTATATAAAAATGACTGCAACTGTATATGTTTTATAAAATCCAATTCGCCATTACCATACCATTTAAAAACGGCTTCTTTTATACTCCATGCCGTAGTAAGCATTGGTAATCTATCTTCCACAGGTTGATGATGATCAATAAAAATCAATTCATTGCCTGATAAAAATTTATGTTTTATTTTTTCAATTTTGGGAGTAATCAATTCTATATCCACCCCCACCCTATTAATATTGCTGGCTAAAGCTGCTGCATAATTGCCACAATGAGAAATAGAGAAATGATACTTTTCATTTTCAAGAAAAGGCTTACGGGTATCGGCAATTAAAATTTCTTCAATGGGAAAATCAGCAAATAATGTGGGTAACAAAAAACGACCCGCTAAATGTTGCAATCGCTTATGGGGATGTGATACATTCTTCTTCAAAGGAACTTTTGCAAGAAAATAATCTTCCGTTTCAGCAATTTGCCAAATACCTATTTTTGTATTTTGGCTGATATGGTGTTGAAAAATAAGTGGCATTTGATAGCGTAAATCTTGTTTTAAAACCCGAAAATAAATTAAATACCAGAAGAAATGATTTTATCTGACAAACGTATATTGGAAGAAATAGAAAAGGGAACCATAAAAATAGAACCCTATGACAGAAGTTGCCTGGGTAGCAACTCATACGATGTACACTTAGGAAAATGGTTAGCTACCTATAAGGAACATATATTGGATGCCAAAAAGCACAACCAGATAGAATACTTTGAAATTCCTGACGAAGGATTTGTTTTGTATCCTCATATATTTTATTTAGGTGTAACGTTGGAATATACGGAGACCCATTCCCATGTTCCTTTCCTGGAAGGGAAATCATCAACAGGCCGTTTGGGTATTGATATACACGCCACGGCTGGTAAAGGCGATGTTGGCTTTTGTGGTAACTGGACATTGGAAATTTCGGTAAAACAACCGGTGAAGGTTTATAAAGGTATGCCCATCGGGCAATTAATTTATTTTCCTGTAGAAGGCGAAATAGAAATTAAATACAACCAAAAGAAAAACGCCAAATACAATAGTCAACCCGATAAACCTATTGAAAGCATGATGTGGAAGAATATTTTTTAAGTACTTTCTTTCTATCAGGCAGTTGTTTTGCTGAAAAAATTGTCTAATCGGCATGAAAATTAATGGGAAGCCTTTGCGTTTCCTTTCGCCAAATTAGTACCAGGGTGTTTTTGTTTGTAGTTTTTATATTCGTTTTTAAGATTAAAATATATGTTTTTAATTTCAGAAATATTATCTGAATACGCATGTAAGTTTATTTGCCCTTCAAATGCCTGCTTTGCAAATAGCTGAATTTCCGTTATGGCTTTAGTCCATTTACCCCAAGAGGGCAATTGCGATAATTTACCATCGTATAGTTTATCAAATTCGTCTATCAAATAATATTGAACCCTCCATTCGGCAATAACCCCGCTTTTATTATCCGTTAAGGCAAATATGGCAAAGGGAACTATCATGGAATTGGATATGCTTGTATCTATCGAAACTCTTTTTTCAAAACCAACTCTATTCAGCAGCCATTGTTTAAGACCCATTATATTCATCGTGGGATCAACAGGAACCCATTCAAAAGAAGTGGAGTCATATACTTCTACCCAACGATGATCGTTGTGGCCTCTTCCAAAAATTGACATCCCATATCCGTATTTATTTACTTTATCCTCAGCCCTAGTCTGTCTGTTCTCATCATGCCGGTGGATATTAATTTCTTTAACTGCCCTATACTTAATTTTTAAAGTTTTTAATAATGCCATATAAACTTCTGCCATTTCAAAACAATTTCCGCCGCCTCTTGCCAATATCTGATTTACGGTTCTTTTTGCATAGTCTGTCGGCAGCCATTCAATGTTTCCATAAACCCATTTTAACAGCATATCTGTCTTCTTAACATTAGACTTTTCAGACCCGATTATTTTCTTAGCTAAATTCTCAAGATTTGATGTGTCAACCTGATAATTCTTAGTTAATCCTTGTGCCTGGGATGTTAAAATATTAAGCGCTATAAGAAAAATGAATAATCTAATTTTCATTATGCCCGGTAATTTTATACAAATCATCCCTATTATTACACAATGGGAACAAAATTTTATTTAATCCTTTCTCCTCTTTACATTGGAACTACCGCTGGTATTCAAATCGGTTATGGATGCGCTTCCTTTATAATGAATATCGCTTGTGCCGGATGCATGTGCCTTTAATTCTTTATTTACAGTTATTTGAATATCGCTGGCTCCGGATGCATGCGCCTCACAGGTTTGCACCGAGAAATCGTAGCCCTTAAAATCGCTGGCTCCGGATGTTCTAATTACCAAATCATCAGCGCTTCCTGAAAGTACCGCGTCAGAAGATCCTGATTGTTTTATTGCTAAAGCAGTTGCGTTTATGGCCCCCTTTAAATCACTGGCTCCGGAAAGGGTTATTTCAATTTTATTTGCTTTAAGCGATCCTTCAATGATAACATCGCTGGCCCCGGAAGCGATTAATTTATCCAGCATCTTACAAGAAACATAGGCTTTCAATTTCCTGTTGTTTTCAACTGAAAAAATTTTGAAATCATAATCGCTGTCATACCAAATTTTCAAAACACCGTCTTCTATTTCCGTCTTAATTCTGTCCCTGAATTTTGTTTCTCTGGCGCTAACCACCACGTTTGTTTCATCGCCCTGGCTCAGGTATAAATCAATCCCTCCTGAAACCTTTATACCATGAAAATCTTTACCGGTTAATCTTACTTCTGCATTTTCATCATACACTTTCTTCTGCGCTGTTGCCAACGATGTAAAGAAAACAATTACCATGCTTACCAAAAATAATTTACGCATACTTGTTGATTTTAAAATATTATTAATTATTTCGAATTTGTCTTTATAACACATTATTCAGCACGGGAAACACTGCCGCCGCTTCCTGTATCAATACTCCTTATTAAACCACTGCCTTTATAACGAACCGCGCCACCACTGGTAGCCTTTACAGATAATTCCTTGTTTACCGTAACTCTTATTAAACCACCGCTGCTAACCCGTGCTGTACAAAATTCAACAGAAAGATCATAACCTCTAAACAGAGCACCACTGCTGGATTTTACGGTAAGATTAGCAGCCTTACCCGAAAAATTAGAGCCGGCCCCGCTACTTTGACTAACACTTAAATCCCCTACATCAACCTTACCTGTAAAAGAAGCCCCTGATGACAAACGAATACCTAATTTTTTTGAAGAAATTGAACCATTCACCGTAATTTCAGAACCACTTCCCCCCTTAAGCGTGTCTAATTCTCTAAAAGAAACATAAGCTTTTAATTTTTTTGAATTGATCCCGGAAATAAACCAACCGTCTTCCTTTTCATAATAAATTTTTAAAATCCCATTTTCCACAACAGTAATAATCTTTTCTCTATACTTGGGCTCACTGGCGCTAACTGCTACCGCTTCTTCATTACCTTGCTGAATTATTAAATCAATTCCACTACCTACTGCAATACCGTGAAAAGATTTTACCTCTCGCTTTACAGCATTCTCATCATTAATTATTTTTTCCTGCGCTTTTACCAATGTTGCTGACAACAATAAAAAAAACAATAATTTCTTCATACCCCAATAATATTTAAACATTTATAATTAAAAGACACCATTTCTTCTTACCCGTTGCATCCGGGATACAGAATATCTTTTAGACGAATCAGCCGGCTAAAGGTTACAACAAAAGTAAATCTTCAGTGTCGTATCTTTGCATCTGCCGGCGATTACAGATTATTATTGCCGGCAACAGATTCCCCGGGGTGCTTTTCGCCAATAGCGGAAGGCTGAGATAAAACCCGTTGAACCTGTCAGGGTAATGCCTGCGCAGGGAAGGTGATGCAAATATCTCCCTCCTCTTATTCGCAGCTTTTACCCCAAATCAATTTTTAACCATCAAAAATTAAAAAGATGAAAAAATTGCTTTTGGGTATTTGCTTGATTTTTATGGCAAATTCTATTGAGGCACAAATTAAATTCCATGGCGTAGTGGTAGATAAGGAAACCGGACTGCCTTTACCAGGAGTTAGTGTAGAAACAAATAATTTGGGAAGCATAACTAACGAAAATGGTGAATTTACTTTTTCAAATCTTCGAGACGGCACCTTCCTCTTCCGCCTGAGCAGTATAGGCTATAAAAAAGCCGAATTCCTAATTAACATTAAAGAAAAAAATAATTTTCGTTTTGAGTTAGAAAGGCTAAATCTTTTTTTACTACCAATCGAACTAAAAGCAATTCGGGCTGGTGAAAAAGCTCCGTTTACCAAAACCAACATATCAAAAAAAGAAATCCAAAAACAAAACCTGGGGCAGGATCTTCCTTTTTTACTAAATCAAACACCTTCTGTTGTTATTAACTCAGATGCAGGAAATGGGGTAGGTTACACCGGCATTCGCATACGAGGTACTGATGCCACCCGCATAAATGTTACGCTTAATGGCATTCCCTATAATGATGCAGAAAGTCAGCAAACTTATTTTGTGGATTTGCCCGATTTTTCTTCATCCGTTAACAGTATTCAAATACAACGTGGCGTGGGTACATCTTCTAACGGAACGGGTGCGTTTGGAGGCACTATTAATTTAAGTACAAATGAATTCATTGAAGAACCCTATGGAGAATTTAGTAATTCTTACGGCTCTTTTAATACCTGGAAACATACACTAAAAGCGGGAAGCGGCTTGCTGGATAATCATTTTACCATTGATGCCCGTGCTTCAAAAATTGCCAGTGACGGATTTATTGACAGAGCTGGCAGTGATTTAAAATCATTTTACCTTTCAGGAGCATACGTAAGTAAAAAAGCATCCATTCGCTTAAATATTTTTTCGGGAGCAGAAAAAACATACCAGGCATGGTATGGAGTAGCAGAAAATTTATTAAAAACAAAAAGAACCGATAACCCTGCGGGAACCGAAAAACCCGGAGAACCATACGATAACCAAACGGATAATTATCAACAAGACCATTACCAGTTTTTCCTCAATACCCAAATAAATAAAAATACTTCACTTAATACAGCCGTTTTTTTAACAAGAGGCCGTGGGTATTATGAAGAATACAAAGCCCAGCAGATTTTGGCAGATTATGGGATACCGGATATAATCATAGGAACTACAACCATAACCTCCACGGATCTGATAAGACAACTTTGGCTGGATAATTATTTTTATGGCAATGTCTCTTCACTTCAATACAAAAAAGAAAAAACACAAATTACGATTGGGGGTGGATATACAAAATATGATGGAAACCACTTTGGAAAAATAATATGGTCGCAAACCAATATACCTGATAATTTTAAATGGTATGATTTGGACGCCTATAAAAAAGACGCAAATCTTTATAGTAAATTTCAATACAAATGGAGCCGGTATTTCGAATTATTTGCAGATGTTCAATACCGGTATGTAAAACATGTCATCAATGGATTTAGAAATAATCCAACTATAATAACCGGGAATTCCTACCATTTTGTAAACCCCAAATTAGGTATCAATTATACTAACAAAAAATGGTCTGTTTACGCTTCTTATTCCCTGGGAAATAAAGAACCAAACCGCGATGATTTTGAAGTTGGCATAAATCAAATTCCGAAACATGAAACTTTACACGATTTTGAATTGGGAATAGAAAAACAAACAAGTCTTTATAGTTGGGGAGCCACCGCTTATTATATGAAATATAAAAATCAATTAGTACTTACCGGAAAAATAAATGATGTAGGGGCCTATACCAGAACAAACATACCCAATAGTTATCGTATCGGGCTGGAGTTACAAGGGAAAACAAGTATATCTTCCTGGCTAATTGCTTCGGGCAATCTTGCTTTAAGTAAAAATAAAGTTTTGAGATTTACAGAGTATATTGACGATTATGATAACGGCGGGCAAAAGCTTAATACTTATTCAAAAACCGATATTTCTTTTTCACCGGATGTTGTTGGCGCTGCAGCCATCAGCATTTTGCCTGCCAAAGATTTTGACATCAGCCTGCTGGGCAAATACGTAAGCCGCCAATATTTAGACAATACTTCTAAAAAAAGCCGAAGCCTTAACCCATATTTTACACAAGAAGTAAAAGCAAGTTATACTTTAAGAAAACTCGTATTTAAAGAAATTAATTTTATTCTGCAGGTTAATAATCTGTTTAACGAAAAGTATGAACCCAATGGCTATACCTACAGTTATTATTATGGCAATGAGTTAGTAACAGAGAACTTTTATTACCCAATGGCCGGAACAAACTTTTTATTTGCTTTAAATATAAAATTATAAAGCTGAGATAAAAATAAAAAAGAGGGTGAAGGCAATTTAGCTTCACCCTCCTTATATTCAATAAAAAGTAAGCCCAATGCTATATAGTCTATTTTTTTAATCCAAATTTCTCCGTCCAGCTTAACATTCCCCCTGTAAGATTTTTAGTATTTTTAAATCCCATTGTATCTAAAATCATACAAGCCTGCCCGCTTCGGTTACCGCTTCTGCAATAAACAATAACTTCCTTATCTTTCAAATCTTCCAATTCATCCACCTGCATAGTCTGTATTTTGCCCAACGGACAAAGAATACCGCCAATATTGAAATCGGCATTTTCATAAGGTTCTCTCACATCTATTAAATTTAATTTTTCACCGGCTTCCAGCCTTTTTTTTACTTCCTCAACAGTAATTGTATTCATATTAACGTGTTTTAGTAATCGTTTTGATTCGTAAGTACCGAATCCCTTATCGGTCTTTTTTTGCTTAAGTAAACGTCAATTATCTGCCCCGAATTCATCTTTAAAGGAGCACCCTCCTCATCTTTTGCAGATGGATTTTGCTTGTAAATATAAGCAGTGGCAGTATCCTTAACATCTGGGTCAAAAGCTATGGCGCCAAAAAAAATATCGTTTTGCTCTAATAATGATTTCGCTTCGCCATAAGTCATGCCTATCAAATCGGGAACAAACATTTCTCCTCTCTCCTCTATACCTGCCCCTATTACTAAATCAACAGCGCTACCCATATTTAATTCGGTTCCGGGCTTGATTTCATTTCCATCTTTCAATTGTTGTAATACAGAGCCTCTTGCAAAATCGGGCTTCATAATATAATGGCCAATTTTCAGTCCCAAAGCCTGCAGTATAACCTTCGCACCTGCTTCACTTTGCCCAATAAGATTGGGCATTTCAATTATCGGAGGTACCACTTTGTTTACTGTTAAATAAATAACCCTGTTCACTTTCACCAATTCACCCGGCTCGGGTAGCTGCCGTGTTACTTGTAAATGAGGAATGCTATCGTAATAAACAGAGTCCTGTACTTCAGCTTCAAAGCCCTCGGATTCCAGTATTTTTATAGCCTCGTGAATATCTTTTCCTTTTACAACCGGAACTTTTTTTGCTTCCCCATGATTAGTAATAAAATCGAGTCCCCATAAAAAGAATAATATGGCCAGAAGCGATAAAACTGCTGCAACAAGAAGATTAAACCAAAATGAACGACTGGTTATAGAATTAAACACGGTAAGTTTTTGTTTTAAAAAAGCAAAGTTGAATTTATTTTTCATGTAATATTTCATCAATCATAGCGCTATAAAAATCTTTCAAATTCCAGCCCATTGCTTTAACCTGCTGGGGTACAATACTGGCTTCACTTTGCCCCGGTACGGTATTTATTTCAAGCATAAAAGGCTCGCCCTTTTCTTCATTATAAATAAAATCAATACGTATAACTCCCCTGCAGTTAAACACCCGGTAAATTTTTTTGGCGGTGGCCCTGATCTTTTCAGCAACAACCTCATCAACCACAGCGGGGGTAACTTCCTCAGACGCACCATGATATTTTGCTTCAAAATCAAAGAATTCTTTTTTACTCAACACTTCTGTAATCGGCAAAGCAATAATCTGACCCTTAGTTTTAAACACTCCAATAGTAAATTCCCTTCCCTTTATGTACTCTTCTACTAATACCTGATCATCTTCTTTAAATGCTTTTTCAATTGCCGGAACTAACTCCTTCAACGGCTGATTTACTTTTGACATCCCTATACTGGAACCCCCGTTATTCGGCTTAACAAAAACCGGAAATTGCAAGGAACTATAAATTACATCCGGTTGTATCGCAACATCTTTAAACAGGTGTACGGATTTTGCTACATTAATTCCAGCAAAAGCTGCTACCGCCACCGTGTATCGTTTATTAAAAGTAAGAGCCGAGGTAGCTGCATCGCAACTGGTGTAAGGGAGCTTAAGCATATCAAAATAACCTTGTAGTTTTCCATCTTCACCCGGAGTTCCGTGTATGCCTATAAATACTGCATCAAATTTTATTTTATTGCCATCAACCATAATCGTAAAGTCGCCTTTATCAACTGGCGATTTCTGGCCATTGTCCGAAATATAAAACCAGCCCTTTGGAGTAATATCAATCTTGTAGATTTTATATTTACTCCTGTCCAGGTTTTTTTCAATGGTAATAGCGCTTTTGTAAGAAATTTCTGCTTCCCCGGAATAACCACCGGTTACAAAGGCAATATTGGGTTGCTTGTTCATGATACAGAAATATTAAGTAACGAATTGCTTCTACAAATATTGAAGAAATAAATTGATTATTGTAAAAAGAAATGTCAAAAATTATTTTGCAAAGTCTATTTCATTTTCCAAAGGGTTTGTCTTGTCACCCAAACCGCTATTTCCGCTTTCCATCACTAATTTCCAGTCACCGTTTTTTTGCTTTTTCCATACCATCAAATAGGTGCCTTGTGTAGTATCTTTTTCTTTTTTATTTATAACCGTATAAATACCGTAGGTGTAACCAATATCTTCAGATGATGATATATCACCATTAATCGGTTCCCAGGAAATTTGAACTCTACTATCATCAAACTGACTTAAAAAATCCAGGGCACCCGCTCCTTCTAAAGGATTATGGTGAGGGCGCAATATTACCCCGTTGTCATCAAAATATTCTAAATATGCTTTTTTCATTCCCGAATCCCGGCACCAGGCAGAAAACTCCCTGTTAATATTTTTTAAGTCATCAATAGCTTTCCAATTTTTTTCTATTTCGTTACTGCCTGATTCTGCATGTTCTTTTGTACCGGTATAACTACAGGAAAAAAGAGAAATGCCAACAACAGGCAAAATAGCTACCCGTAGCCAAAACAGAAATATGGTTTTAATAGAAGTTTTCAAGAAACGCAAGATAAAAAAATAAGGTGAAGGAATAAGATACCTTCACCTTTTCTTTTACCGGGACATATCACCGGCGTTCATGAAAATTGTACCACTTTCATCAAGGGTACCATTAAAAACTTTACGTTTAAACCTCATAAAAACGTGCTTGATTTCTATCTACAACACGCCTTATTAAAACTGGTTTTAATTTGTTATTTATGAATGTAATTTTTCTTTTTTTGCCATCAGTACATCTACAGTTTCCCTATACATTTCATCAGGCACGCAACAGTCAACCGGGCATACAGCTGCGCATTGGGGCTCATCATGAAATCCCTGGCACTCGGTGCATTTGTTCGGTGTTATATAATAAGTATCCGTACTCAGGGGCGCATTTTTTTGGTCGGCATCCACTACCGTTCCGTCCAATAAAGTGTAGGAACCTTTTACAGTAGTGCCATCAGCAATAGCCCATTCTACTCCTCCTTCGTAAATAGCATTGTTTGGACATTCGGGCTCGCAAGCGCCGCAATTGATACATTCTTCGGTAATCTTAATTGCCATTAGTACAAAATTTTTTGTGGTTGAATTAGAATTTACATTTGCAGTTTCCCCATTACGGGGCTGTAACAAATGTAATTATTGTTTTGATATGAACTTACAACAAAGAATAAATTTATTAACTGATATTGGTCAATATATTTTATCAAAAAATCCCCTATGGATTGAGGCTAAAGAAAATGCTTCGTACCATAATGGATGGTTTACCCCTGAATTTACAGACTTAGCGGTGAAAAATATCGCCAGCAAATTCCTACAAGCAGATAAGCTTGAAAAATGGATAGCACATTACCACCTGGATGATAACGTCAAATCTCAAAAAATCGGGGTTGTTATGGCTGGAAATATCCCGCTCGTGGGTTTTCATGACTTTCTTTGCTGCTTTATTTGTGGCCACAAACAGGTTATTAAACTTTCTACTAAAGATGAGGTGCTTTTAAAACACCTTGTTGAAAAAATGACAGAAATAAATGAAGAAATTGCCGAATTAATTAAAATTGCCCCTCAGCTTAAAGGCTGCGATGCTTATATAGCCACAGGCTCTGATAATTCGGCTCGCTATTTTGAATATTATTTCAGTAAATACCCCGCCATCATTCGCAAAAACAGGACCTCTGTGGCTATTTTAGATGGGAGCGAAACTCCCCGGGATCTGGAAAATTTGGCAGATGATATTCACCAGTATTTTGGATTAGGGTGCCGGAACGTTACCAAAATATTCGTTCCAGAGAAATATGATTTCGTCCCTTTCCTGGAGGCCATGAAAAAATACCATTATTTTGTTGACCACCATAAATACCGTAATAATTATGATTACCACCTGACCATTTATATAATGAATAATCTTTATTATATGACCAATGATTCTATCGTACTGCTGGAAAATAAAAATGTTTTTTCTCCTATTGGCACACTACATTACGAGTTTTATGCCGATAAAGAGCACCTTCATAATACTTTAGCCGGCAACCAGCATATCCAGGCTATTGTTGGCAAAGAATTTAATTCCTTTGGGCAAAGCCAGCAACCGGATTTAATGGATTATGCTGATGGGATAGATACGATCCAATTTTTATTGTCAATTTAAATTATTACCCGTTGTCAACCCCAACACAACCTTATTACCCACCGTGTAGTCAGATAAAATTTCTAACTTTACGTGCAACTACGAAGTTCTTCATAACGAATTGTTAAACTGGTCTTGTGGTAATTAGTCATTGTGGCAGAGTTCGTTACTTTACATAACAAAGGCATAAAATTTGAAACAATATTTTGTTTAAGAAAATGAATTAGCGATGAAAACCAAACAAATTTTATCTACTATCCTCATTAGTGCAGTCACAACTCTCAGCTGTATTTATTTTTACACCAAATGGAATACAAGTAAATATTCCGTAGTGGCTAGTCAAAATAATTTACCGGCAAACTATACCGGCTTTGGTGGTGGTGTTCCCGGGCAGCCTGTAGATTTTCAATCGGCGGCACAAAAAGCCATTCCTGCTGTTGTGCATATTAAAACAAAAACAAATCCCAAGCAGGTAAGCAATGACAAGCCTAACAATCCTTTTAGAGATCTTTTTGGTGAGAATGATTTTTTTGACCAGTTTTTTGGTGATGGCAATCGCCAGCGAATCATTCCAGGTCAAATGGCATCCGGTTCAGGCGTTTTAATCAGCGAGGATGGCTACATTATTACCAATAACCACGTTATTGATAATGCCGATGATATAAGCGTTACGCTTAGTAACAAGAAAACCTACGCCGCTAAGCTAATTGGTAACGACCCAAGTACGGACTTAGCTGTAATAAAGATCGAAGGAAAAGGGCTTCCGTATATGTTGTATGGAAATTCTGATGAAGTAAGAGTGGGCCAATGGGTATTGGCTGTTGGCTACCCATTAAACCTTGAGACAACCGTTACTGCAGGTATCGTAAGTGCAAAAGCAAGAACGCTTGAAATAAATTCCCGTCAGAGTAAATTTCCAATTGAATCATTTATACAAACAGATGCCGCCGTAAATCAGGGCAATAGTGGTGGTGCGTTAGTCAATACTGATGGGGCTCTGATTGGTATTAACTCCGCCATTGCCTCCCCAACAGGTTTTTATTCAGGATACTCTTATGCCATACCCGTTAACATCGTTAAAAAAATTATTAGCGATCTAGTTCAGTTCGGAACAGTACAAAGAGCATACCTTGGAATTTCTTACCCAAGAGAAAGCTTAAGTGATGATGAAAGAAAAAAATTGGGAATTATAAATGAAGAAGGCGTATATGTACTGGATGTGGTAACCGAAGGTTCAGCAGCCCTTGCCGGCATAAAAAAGGGAGATGTGATAACAAAAATGAATGATGTTACCATCACCTCCGCTGCAGAATTACAAGAACAATTAGCCCGCTATAAACCGGGAGATAAGATTAATGTTGGTTATAAGCGGGATGGGCAAAATAAAAGCACAGTAGTTACCTTAAAAAACAAAGTAGGTAATTTTGAAATAGTAAAGAACGATGGTAGTAACATATTAGATAACCTTGGAGCCGATTTGGAAACATTGGATAAAAATAAAGCCAAAAACAATGGCATATCCGGGGGCGTTTTGGTTAAGAAACTGAAAAAAGGCGGTTGGTTAGGCGAACAATCTTTTATGCGTGATGGATTTATTATTGTAAGAGTAAATGGCAAAGAAATAAAATCAGTGGAAGAGTTGAACAAAGCCATAGCCAATTCAGATAAAACCTTTACTATTGAGGGTGTTTATCCCGGAAATGACAGCGTGTATGAATATACCATACAGAAAACAGACAACGATGAATAAGTAAAAAATAATTCATTTAAGAAGCTCCGGCAATTGCTTACCGGGGCTTTTTAATTTATATAACCTTAATAACCTTATTCTTATATTTACATTTGCAATCTTACCAGGCATGAACGAAATAAAAAAACAGCACATTTCTTCCTTGGGATACAATTTCATTCCCCCTCAATACATACCAGAAGGGAAAAACGAATACTACCTGCGTAATATGCAAAACAGAAGTGGCATTAAATACCGCCAACTTACTGCTTTAGAAATTGAGACGCTTGTTCGTAACAGTAATTCATCAGATAACTGGAATAATGTACTGGTGTCAGAAGCTTTTAATCCCGAACTGGTGAAAAACTGTAAGTTCTTTGGCCTGGTCAGAATTGGAAAATTAGAGCCGGCCTTTCTTGAATTTCATGCTGTAAGAATGCAGGTGGGCTTATACAACAGCACTATCATCAGTTGTGATTTTGGTGACAATGTGGTTGTTGATAATGTTAACTACCTGTCACATTACATCGTTGGTAACTCAGTAATTATTGCCAATGTAAATGAACTGGCCACTACCAATTATTCCAAATTCGGGAACGGCATTTTAAAAGAAGGAGAAGATGAAAAGATAAGAATCTGGCTTGAGATATGTAATGAAAATGCCGGTCGTAGTGTAATACCATTCAATGGTATGCTGCCAGGCGATGCATTTCTATGGAGTCGTTACCGGGATGATGGTAACCTACAGGAAAAATTTAAAGAGTTTACTCAAAAAAGTTTTACAGACAAAAGAGGTTATTATGGAAAAATTGGAGACCGTACCGTCATAAAAAACTCTCGTATCATTAAAGATGTGTGGATTGGGAGCGATACTTATATAAAAGGCGCCAACAAATTAAAAAATCTTACTATAAATTCTTCTCCACAAGAAAAATCACAAATTGGAGAAGGCTGTGAGCTAGTAAATGGTATTGTGGGCTTTGGTTGCCGTATTTTTTACGGGGCTAAGGCTGTTCGTTTTTTTATGGCTTCCAATTCCCAATTAAAATATGGAGCCCGGCTCATCAACTCTTATTTAGGTAATAATGCTACCATCTCTTGTTGTGAAGTTTTAAATTCACTTATTTTTCCCGCTCACGAACAACACCATAATAATTCGTTTTTATGCGCCGCCGTAGTAATGGGGCAAAGCAATATGGCCGCAGGTGCAACGATAGGGTCAAATCACAACTCCCGAAGTGCTGACGGGGAAATTATTGCCGGGCGGGGTTTTTGGCCGGGACTTTGTGTAAGCTTAAAACACAACTCAAAATTTGCCACCTATACCCTCATCGCCAAAGGCGATTACAGCCATGAACTAAATATTCCTGTCCCTTTTTCCCTGGTTTCAATTGATAGCGCTGAGGATAAAATTGTAATAATGCCGGGCTATTGGTTTATGTACAACATGTACGCCCTTGCCCGTAACGCCTGGAAATACATTGACCGTGATAAACGACAGGATAAAACGCAATTGATAGAATATGACTTCCTCGCCCCCGATAGTGTAAACGAATTAATCCACTCGTTAACTCTTATGGAATTTTTTACCGGCAAAGCATTTCTGAAACAACAAAAATCACAAACAACTCTACGAAGAGAAGAATATATTAAACTGGGAAAACAATTATTACTCTCGCCCGACAAAATAGTAGATAAACTGGAGATATTAGCTGAGGGTTTTGAAAACAGCAAACGAAAAGTAGAGTTGATAAAGGTACAACAGGCCTATCACCTCTTCCGGGAATTGGTTATTTATTACGGCGTTACACAGATTTTTAAAGCCATCCAACAAAATAAAATCAGCTCATTTGAATCATTAAAAAAACAATTACCGACAAGACCCAAAAGAACCGATTGGATCAATGTAGGCGGGCAACTAATAGAAGCAGATGCCATAGAGCAATTAAAAACAAACATAAAAAATGGTAAAATAAAATCCTGGGATGGCATACATAGTTTTTATAAAAAGAACGGTGACAATTACCCGAAGAACAAGCTGAACCATGCTTTTGCCAGCCTGCTTGAAATTCTTTCCATCCCCCCCAAAAAATTAGACAAAGCTTATTTCAAGCAACTTTTGCAGGAAGCTGTTGATACCAAAGAATGGATTACCAAAGGCATTTATAATTCGCGGGCAAAAGATTATACTAATCCATTCCGGAAAATGGTTTATGAAAGCACAAAAGAGATGGATACGGTAATAGGAAAACTGGAAGAAAACAGTTTCATTAAAGCTCAACAAACAGAGTTATCCCAATTCAAGAAAAAAGTGAAAGCTCTATTTAAACAATATAAACTATAACCAATTAATATTACGAACGTACCGGCACCTGTATATAGAAAGTGCTGCCCACCCCCTCCCTCGTCTCAAACCAAATTTTACCTTTTATATTTTCTACAATTCCTTTACACATGGCCAATCCCAATCCGGTACCGGATGTTTTGGTAGTAAAATTCGGTGTAAAAATTTTAGATTGTACTTCCTTCGGAATTCCTAAACCATTATCTGTAATAGAAATGGTTAGGAGGTGATCAGATATTTGTTGATTAATGTTAATTTGTGGTTTTTTCGTTTCCGGAACTGACTGAACAGCATTTTGAAGCAAATTTGTAAATAACCGGTTCACCTGTGTTTTATCCGCATAAATTATCTGACTAACAGTGGGTTTTTCCCAGTTAATCATCAAATTATCCTGTGTTCTGTACAAAGAAACGACAGAATACAACAATTCAAATAAATCAAATTCTTCATTATTTACATTTCCTATATTGGCAAATTGCGAAAACTCCCCGGCTATTTTAGAAAGATGATCAATTTGTTCAACTAAGGTTGTGGCAACCTTCGCCGTCATTTCTTTTACATTCGGAGTGTTGTTATCCACTGCTTTTTGTAAATACTGAATACTTAACTTCATCGGTGTAAGAGGATTTTTAATCTCATGAGCCACCTGTCTTGCCATCTCTCTCCATGCCCCTTCTCTTTCGCTCTTGGCCAGCAACCGGGCACTTTCATCCAATTGCCTCACCATTTTATTATATTCTTTAACCAAGTCTCCTATCTCATCGTTACGAGTCCATACAATTTCTTCATTTCTACCCAGTCTTAACACTTTCATTTTTTCACCAATAATGGAAAAAGATTGTGTTATGCGGTTCGTAATTAACAAAGCAATTAATCCGGCTATCAAAAAAATAAATGCATTTAAGTTTATAATAGTAACAAGAAAATTAGATATTTCCTGGTTTAACTCATCGGACGAATAGAAGGAAGGTATATTAAGATAAGCATATACAGATCCATTATTATCCCTCACAGGGACGTATATGCTCAAAAAATTTCGTTTTCCTATTTTTTCATTCTGCACATGTTGTATCTGCCTCATCTTAGTAAGGCGAAAAAAAGCATTTGGATTTATTTTTTCACTTAACAATCCTTTGCTATAAACTATTTTATTAGAAGCCAATTTTAAATTTCCATCCAAATCATACAAACTCACATCCACATTATGTATTTCCGATATCTTAGCAAAAACCTGGTCAAGCCCAATGTTTGTTATATCATCATAAACCTTCAAAACATCATCAAACGTGCTATGCTTGTCTAATTCGCTCTTAACTTCCGACGCAACAATTTGTATGGTCCTGGCAAGTTTTTCCTTATTGTTGCGATTATAGCGAGTTATAAAAAACTGTATGGTTGAAAATCCTATAACTATAAAAGAAAGCAAACTGATAAAAATAATAGTGCTATGTACCTGGTTGCGTATAGTAAACTGTTTATATTGCTTTAATCTTTCTATGCGGAACTGCGATTGTATTAAGAGATTAACTAATTGAATCAATGCCACGGCAACCAAAAACGCACAAAACAGATAGGCAAACAAGGTAATAGCTTCCAATAAAAAATTACCTTTTCGTACTACAACCACTAACCTATTGGGACTGGCTTTGTACCAAAGTTCTTCATTAGAACCTCTTCTCCTAATTTCAAACTCATCGTGTGGGACTTCGGAACGGGTAAGGTTAATGGGAAAAGGATAATCATTAAAATTATTAACCAATTGCAGCCCGCTGTAAATACCGTAAGCATATAAAGGGGATTTTTCAATAAAAGCAAATGAACTGTTACGGGCAAATAATTCAGGTTGAAGCGCATCACTTTTATATTTACGGGGTTTTGATACGATAAAAGCATACCCCGCCAAATCGCTGCTTAACGGATCAATGATATCTCTTCTGCAGATGTAACTGTATTTATCAAAAGATGTTTCAAAATAATATAACCCGGAAACGCTGGTAGGCTTTCCCTGCACTGTCAGAATAGTACTGAGCGAATTGAAAGAAACAGAATCGTCATTAAACAAAGGTTTCTCCTGCTTATCGAAAGTATAAAAACGGGTATCATACTTATTAAGATACCCGCTAAAATTTTCATTAAGCAAACTATCTTTAAATTTTTTTGCAGTGGCAGCACCAGAAAACCGGTAAAAATTATCGTATAAAAAAATATTATTAAAATTAGCCAACCCGATACTCATCAAACTTTCACTGGAAGGATCTGCTTGTAAAGACAATTTTTCCGCCATCCTTTTTCTCTCATTAATTTCTTTTTTGTCATTTGCTGCTATCAGTAGCAATGACATAGATGCTGAAAAAAAGAAATACCAAATAAGCAGTATGGAAGACTGTAATGCTTTAAAATTAAGAGAAAACACCGGAAAATTTAATACTACCAGGAACAGGAGCAACCAGGTAAACAAATAAATTTCAAAAAAACCATTGCTTTCCGCCTTTATAGTTAAATAAAAAAAACCACATGATACAACTGATAACAAAATTTTAAGCAAGGCATCGGGAAAAAGTAATTTAAAATACCCAAACAATATTTGCGTGCATATAAAATAACTCATAGCTATGCCACAAAGCATTAAAATTCCTACATAACTATATACCGTTAAACTGAAAAAATTAGTAACATTAAACGAAATCTCTGAATCTGTAATCAGGCTCCGCATAATATTTCCCGCAAACGATGTAATAATAACAATAGCAAAACCCAACAGGGCAGCCATAATCCATTTACCCTTTTCTGTTTTAACAAATTTTGGCAAACGGGTAAATTGAAGATTGTTATACGCAAATAAAATAAGCCACAAAAAAAGAAGCGTATTAATTACCAAATCACCAAGAGATCGAAAGACGTAGGTAGAACTATAAATGGCAGGATCAAACATTTCAAACTGCCGGAAATTTAACGGCAACGGCAGGTAATAACTCACAACACGTAACAAAATAATAATTGAAAATAAAAATATTACGCCGGTTGATCGGGCACGATTGATTACCAACCATACAGCCACTAACTGAATAAAATACAAAACAAACATTGCCCCGGCCAGCTTAAAAGCAATTGTCCACCAACTCAAATGGGGTATTGGTGTATATGTCTTACTTTTTAAATTAAATAAAGGAGTACCGGTAATGCTTGTTACAGAAAGTCCACCACCGGTGCTGGTAATTTCAAATTTCTTTTCTAAGGCAGGGTTAATAATAAAATTATTTTGCAAATAATCCGTGTTAATAAAATAATTCCACCTTACCGGAATTAATGCAATAAACTTATAGGCTTTATCATTATTTACTAAATTCCTGCTTACCGCTACATAATCTCCATTACTCATCCGTTCGTAAAACACACCATCCCTATTCAGTTGCTCTTCTGTTGGTTGAATAAGGGAAGTATTCCAATACAACATTTTAAATCCCAAAGTGTCTGCACCACTGTAAATAAAAACATAATACGGTTTTGCAATCATGGCATCCGACACAGAAACATTATATTGAGCTGCTATTAGGGAATGGATAAGAACTGAATCCCTAAGCAAAGCATTAATTTCCTTTTCTTTTTTCTGTATATCCGTCTCTAATAAACGATGCGCATTTTTTAAGGTGGAAGTACCGCTCCAATAATTATTAAAAAATAAAGAGATAGTAAATAGCCATCCGGCAACTATCAGGAGATAGACCTGCCGGTAAAAGAAAATCTTAAAATGCTCCTCTTTTTTCAATAACGGTATTTTATGTCTGTCTTTTTATTTTATTCCATATAGCATCCATCTCTTCCAGAGTCATATCCTGTAAACTCATTCCCCTGCCCCTTGCTTCTTCCTCCATGGCAGTAAACCGGGCAACAAATTTTTTATTTGTTTTTTCCAAGGCATTTTCTGCATCAACATTCAAAAACCGTGCATAATTTATTAATGAAAAAATTAAATCTCCAAATTCTTCCTCTATTTTAGCTGCTTCATTGGTATTTACAGCTTCTGTCAGTTCTTGCATCTCCTCCTTCACCTTTTCCCAAACCTGTCCCTTATTGTCCCATTCAAAACCCACTTGCCTGGCTTTCTCCTGTAATCGCATTGCTTTTACAGTAGCTGGCAATGAGGATGGTACGCCACTTAAAACCGATTTTTTCCCTTCCTTTAATTTCAACCTTTCCCAATTCTGTTTCACTTCTTCCTCATTATTAACCTTTACCGATCCATAAATATGAGGATGGCGGGAAATTAATTTTTCACAAATGCCATCTATTACCTCATTTAACTGAAACGCCTTTCTTTCGCTCCCAATCTTTGCATAAAAAATAATATGCAACAACAAATCACCCAATTCTTCTTTAATCCCGTTCCAATTATCATCAGTAATTGCATCAACCAATTCATAAACTTCCTCAATAGTAAGCTGCCGCAAAGAATGTATGGTTTGCTTCTTATCCCAGGGGCATTTCTCCCTTAATTCGTCCATTATTTTCACTAAGCGCAAAAAAGAATCAGTAATATCATTCATAATCTTATTTATATCAGATTTTTATAATTGATAAAAGGAGAAATAGAAGCATTAAAATGGATGTTAACAACACCACTAAAAAAAGTAATATCCCATACTTGAGAAATGTTTTGAAAAAACCCTGGGAATAAAACCTCTTCATAGCCAAAAAAGGATAAACAAATATTAAAAAAATAGCCACTCCAGAAACCCAACTTAGCCAATCCCAGTGTAACACTGCTTCCATTTTATTAATACCAAATATGACAAGCAAACTTATAAAGATGGCGCAATAAAGATGAATGGAAAAAATACCATGATCTGCATAGTAAAATTGCTTGCGGCGTCTTATATACAATAATTTCAGGAATAACGCTAAAAAAGGTAATGAAACAAATAACATCTGGGGTATAGAATGTATAAATTTCTCAATTACTACCTTCGCTACCTTATTTCCATCATTACCATATTTCTCTTTCCATGCAAACTCTTTTCGGGCAAAATATTGTCTAATCCTAGAATCTCTTTCAGCTTTAGGTAATGTATTCATTGCAGAATCATACTCGCTCAGTGTTTTGTATTTGAGATTATAGTTATAAGATTTATTCCAGTATTTCTTAACATAAAACTCTGCGGATTCCAAACTATCCCGCTTAATAGTGCTGTCTTTTTTTATTCTAACTAAGTCACGTTCAATACCAGCAAGTATTTTACTGCTTTTATTCCTGGCTGCCGTATCTTTTCCCACACTCATTTCTTCCGTAACTTCCTCTTTCAGATCTGTTAAAAAATCCGTCATTTCTTTGGCACTTCCTGTCACCTGATATTTTACAGAAGGGGATGTCTTAAATGACTTTTCCGGATTTATTATTGAAAAAAAGATAAGAAAGAAAAAAGCTGATGTAAAAACATACATCCTGACAGGATTAAGATGGCTCGCTCTTTTACCTGCAATATATTCCTTCGACAAAAACCCCGGCTTTAACAACAATATCTTTATTGTACCAAAAAACTTACTATCAAAATGAGTAATATCATAAAAAAAGTGCTTTAAAAGATGCAAAAAGCTTTCTCTTGGCTCAATATTTTCCTGCCCGCATTGATGGCAATAGCGACCATGGAGCTCCGCCTTACAATTCAAACATACTTTCTCCGATCTCTCTTTAAAATGAGACATTTTATAAAAATTTTCATTAAAAATATAAAAGAAAATCCGAATCGTATCGTTACCATATCCACTGACTATCTTTGAACAAAAATTACATACCAAATTAAATGAAAAAACTACTTCTTTCTTCTATATTTTTTGTTTTTGCGATTGTTTTAAATGCCCAATTTTATTATAACGATATTTTGGGAACAAAAAAAACCAGTGAGCTCTGGAAACTGTACCAATCCAATGGTATTACGAGTGTTACCGCAAAAAGCTTTGAGAGCGACGGACAGCCTGGTGAAGGCTTTTTGCTGGAGCAGAAAATAAACTTAGTACAAAAAACAATTGAAACCATTTCCAGCGCCACTTCTTCAACACGTTCCGTTTTAACTTCTTTTTTTAATGATAAAGGCGAACTGGTAAAAACAGTGGATGAAAACGAAATTAGCAACAACACCTCATTATATAAGTATGCCGAAGATGGTAAATTAACAGCAATTGAAACAAATTCTGTTTCAGACGACAAAAGCTTTAGCCAAACCGAAAAACACTTTTGGTTTTATAACAATAAAGGGCTGCCCGAAAAAATGTTTAAAATAAAAAACGAAAAGGATACCGTGGTTGTACGAATTAATTACGATGAAAATGAAAATATTAGCGAGGAAATAAGCTTTGCAAGAGGAAAACAAATTGAACGCTACTATTTTTATTATAACGAGAAGAAACAATTAAGCGATATTGCCCGGTATAATAATCTTTATAAAAGAATACTTCCTGATTACAGCTTTGATTATGATGAAAACAACCGATTATATGAAATGACTGTTTACCGGGTACAAAGTACCGGGAGCGATTATCTTAGCTGGAAATATTTATACAACGATCAGGGGCTAAAAATAAAAGAAGGTTGTTTTGACAGGGATAAAAAAATTGTGGGACGGATAGAATACCAATATAGTAGGTAAAAACTGAAAGTAGTTTTTTTGATTTTTTGAAGCTATCCCCCTATTTTTGCATCCCCAAAGTTCTTAATTAAATATGCGGAAGTAGCTCATTTGGTAGAGCACGACCTTGCCAAGGTCGGGGTGGCCGGTTCGAGCCCGGTCTTCCGCTCTGAAAGCTTAAGCAGATAGCTTTTGTTATCTGCTTTTTTTTTCTTACCCGGGTGGTGGAACTGGTAGACACGCAGGACTTAAAATCCTGTGGCCAGTAATGGCTGTACGGGTTCAACTCCCGTCCCGGGTACAAAGCCGGTCTTTCTGACAAATTTAAGAAGACCGGTTTTTTATTTTCCCGGAAGCCCACGCTAACGGGAAATTACAGGCTAACCGTCTTGCAAAATCAACCAATTCGCTCGTGCTCGATAATTTTTAGTCACGCTTTTCTTATTTTTCATTACCCCCTTCTTTTTGCTTACAAAAAATGTCCGAAAATTCCTGGTAATAGCAAAGATCATCTTACTAAAGCCACGAAGTACGGTAGAATTATTGGCGCTAAACAGAAAGAACAGAATGGGTTCGTGTGTGGATTTCAAAAAGTATAAATATTTTTTTTATATATAAACAAAAGCCTACATTAGCCGCCGAAAGCAAACTGTTCAATAAACCAAATCTAACTACCCTGTCATGAGCAATAGCCTACCGACCTATCAAAACCTTTTCGGAACAGATAATTATTATACCGTACCCGATTCACGTTCTGTACTTTCGCCGGCAGCATACCTTGTAGAGTTGCTGAAACTTGTAAAAAATAATATTCAAGGGCAAAATCTGCAAATAAGAAGACCTGATATCTACAGTTTGCTCCTTAACCAGATCAATACTGAAAATGAACTCCCCAAGCTTGATATTGTAAATAACATACTACAACAGAATATTGGCAACACAAATCTCTCTACCGCTACCTATCCGTTTAATTTGCCTTATGATCAATCTTTAGACGAGATCCGTCATTACCTGGCGCAAAATAAAATAACGCTGCCGCACATCTGGAAAACCCTGAATAAAGGATACCAGGGAAATCCGGGTATTTCCAAATCCGTTTTTCTGGAAACAATTGGAATTTCCCGCGAACAATGGTCTCAGTACAGTACGGAGCCTGCGTCGAACGGCCTGTGGCAGTTTTACGGTTATCCATCGGGAACAAGCGATGCTACTGTTGTAACTTATCTTTCGGATATACAAACATTTTTAACTCAAACCGGGTTATACCAAGACCAATTGCAGGAGTTGATTTATGAGGATCTCAGCGATGCCGAGATTACAACGGGAACCTTTCAGCAGAATTTTTATATTAATATCGGCAGCGTCCCGCCAATAGAAATTCAGGGACAAACGTTGGTAAATCTAACTGCCGCCAACGTAGGGCGCATCATGCGCTTTGTGCGCCTGGCCCAGGCGATTGGTTGGTCGTTTACCGATTTGGATTGGGCATTACAGACCATCGGCAATGTTCTTAATCCAACATCCCCCACCCCTACTATACAGGACGCCATCCTACCTTATCTCTCATGGATGCAGGAAATGGTACAAAAAAGACTCACTGTTAATCAATGCTGCGGATTTTTAGGACAAATAAAAAACTTCGGATCAAAGAACGGGCCAAGTTTTTACAAGTCAATCTTCGAAAATCCGGCTAATCCACCGCTGAATACAATTCCATTCACCTGGAATGTGCCGCAATCGGGTTCGGTTACTTCTTCTGCAGATAAACAAACGGAAAGCGCACTCTCAGCCGCCCTGCAATTGAGTCAGAGCGATCTCCTGAAAGCCGTTGCGCCAATCATCCGGTATGTCAACAACAACAACTATGCGCTAACCATCAATGCAACAAACCTGGCGCTCTTGTACCGAATGAGCCTGCTGCCCAAAATACTCAACAGATCAATGGTTGATATTTTTTCCGGAAGTGAGATTCTTAGCGAGGAGACAGGCCTGGTTCATTATCTGCGGTACAACAACAATCCCAATAATGATCTCAATGGCATTATTTTAAATATTGAAAACCCTGCGGATAATACAGTCTTGGTATCGGGAGCCATTACCAGTATCATGTCGCAAGCGGCAACCGGTTCTATTACTTATACAATCGCTGTGTCCGGAAGCACTACTAATATCACGCTTGTTCTCAGTGAGCCCGAACAAGTATTTTCGAGTCTTACAATAGGTTCAAACCCTGTAACAGGGCTTAGCCCAAAAAATGTGGATCAGTATGTTTACATGGAATTCATGGAACTCAATAATCTGTTGGTTTCAACCTCGGAACTGGATTCCACTACGCTTTATGCGCTGTCGCATCTAACCAACCTTTTTTCATGGCTTAAAACGGCCCCGGTAAGCTTAGGGCAACTGGAGTTTATCGTCCTGGGTAAAAGCAACGATACGGTTGTTCAAAATAGCGTCATTTCATCCGATGCAGCTCAAAATTTTATAGCGCTGCTTCAGTCGTCTTTGAAAAACGAATTTGCAACGGAAAAAGCGCTCTATGCGGCAATACATGCGAGTATCACTACGTTTTTTAAATCACTTGTTCTTTCTGATTTTTTCAAGCAGATTGTTACGCCATTCCCTGGGAAGACCATTGATCAAATTGTTAAACAACTTTCGCTCCATGCTATGGAGTATTGTAAATGGATGATAGCCGGCGATCCCAATAACCCGGGTAGCTCCATATATCACCAACTGCAGAACGCCAATCTTATTTCCCAAAATGGTATTGTTAGTTCCCTTCCAAAGGGCCATGAAATTCTGAATGGGCAATTAAGGTCAATCATTGTTCAGGCAGTTACCCATACTTTAAATTCATTGAACCTGGTTGACACCCCGATGTTAGATGGTCTCTGGATGTTTGATGGAACAAACTGGTCGCAGACCAGCCCCCTTTCAAACTATGAAATTACTGCTTTAGTATTCGACGGAACAACCATTTATGCAGGAACTGCTGCCAATGGTCTATGGATATATGATGGAACAAGCTGGTCGCAAGTCAATGCCCTTTCAAATGATGAAATCACTGCTTTGGCAATAAATGGAACAACCATTTATGTCGGAACTGCTGCCAATGGTCTATGGATATATGATGGAACAAGCTGGTCGCAAGTCAATGCCCTTTCAAATGATGAAATCACTGCTTTAGCAATCAATGGTACAACCGTTTATGCAGGAACTGCTGCCAATGGTCTATGGACTTACAATGGAACAAACTGGTCGCAGAGCGCCAACCTTTCAAATTATGAAATTACTACTATAGCATTCAATGGAACAACCATTTATGTGGGAACTGCTGCCAATGGTCTATGGATGTTTGATGGAACAAACTGGTCGCAAAACGGCGCACCCTTTCCTTTAAACGCTTATATTACTACGTTAGCATTCAATGGAACAACCATTTATGCAGGAACCGCTGCCAATGGTCTGTGGATATATGATGGAACAAACTGGTCGCAGAACGACCTTCCTTCTGATCTTTCAACCGCTGACATTACCGCTATAGCAATTGTAACAAGTAGTGGGATAACAACCGTTTATGCGGGAACCGCCGCCAATGGTCTCTGGATGCATAAAGAAGATTGGTCGCAAGTACAGTCTGTTGATGGCTCGCCGCCCTTCAATTCCATATTCAACATAAGCGTGTCGTCTGTGGGAGACATATATGTCGGAGCATCCATCATTCCGTCCTGGATCAATGATCAACTGAAATTGGCTACCGGAAATCTATCCGATTATCTGAATAGCGCTTATATCAGGCAACAACGAATTCTTTCCCATAACCTGGCAGCGCTCTATCATACGTCAACCGCCCTGTCGGAAGCGCTTAAGAAATGGGGAGATTTAAATCTTTCTGAAATACTCGATCCCCAAAACCCTTTACAAACCAGTCCGCCGAATTTATTGGGCGCAATACTTAATAATGCCAGTGAACCGGAAGGCGCTTCGCAGGCAAGGAACATACAGTTGTTAAAGAACCTGCAGCGGGGAGCTATGCTGATAACCGGCTTTTCCTTATCGCCCGCTGAAGCAAGTTTTTTTAAAACGGGTTATAGCCACACCGCACTCTTCCCTGTTTCCATGCAGTTCATAAAAGAAATAGGGGAATTTAAACAATTGAAAAAAACGTTCAACGATGCGCAAAACAACCTGTTGAATATCCTGCAAAATCCCGGAACAGCAGATTGGATATCTAAACTGGCCCAGCTTACCGCCTGGAACAACGATGAACTCACCGATATTACAGGCAGTTCCTGCCTGAATATCGCATATCCTTCCATCAAGGCCATTGACTTATTAAATACATACTTTGCCATGGCTTCGCTGTTGGGGATAAAGGTAACTGAGGTGTGGAAGCTTGGAAAGATTGTTGCGGATGATACTCCTCCAGAAGACTTTGAGGCGCTCGCATCTGCGCTTTGGGGAGGCCTGCAGGCGCAGTTGAAAGATTCGCCTGCCGCATTGACCAACATACAAAACAAGTTAAGTGAAAGACTTCGCGATAAATTAGTTCCGCTGGCTATTTATAATCTCAGTTCCGGCGCTCCCAATTTATTGGGCAATTACGGAAATAATGCCAGAGGATTATATGCTTACCTGCTGATTGATGTGGAAATTACCGGCGCTATCCAAACAACAAAAATACGAGAGGCTATATCTGCCGTTCAGTTATACATCTATCGCTGTTTAAATCAATTAGAACCCGGAACCACGTTAGCGCCTGGCTCTATGTTGCCAACGCTTTGGCAATGGATGCAGAGTTACAGAATGTGGCAGGCCAATATGGAAGTGTTTTTATATCCGGAAAACTATATAGAGCCGGAACTGCGGGTGGAAAAAACCGATCTGTTCAGCAAAGCCGAAAACGCTTTGAAACAAGCCGATTTAACCAACCCCGAAAATGTAGAAACCGTTTTCAGAGATTACATGAATGACCTGGAAGAAATTGGCAACCTTCAGGTAATTAGTTGCGCAGCCCGCACCTACACAAATGAAGACGCGGAAGGAGCGCAAAACTTCAGGGAATTGTGCATGATAGGCGTTGGTCCTTCAGTCCACGGACAGTATTACTATCGCTTATCCAAATTCCGGGAATCTGTTTCAGAGACACAATACATTCCTTACGACTGGGGGCAATGGAAAAAGGTAACGGCAGCTATAAAAACGGTGGAGTATCAACCCGGCCAATACGGGATCCCCAAACCGGTTTTTGCTTTTGGCAGGTGGTATATCTTTTGGGTAGAACAAAGTAAGACTCAAAATGAATCCGTTTTAAGCAATAGTCCAACTGTATCAAAAACAACTTATGAGTATTATTCGGGCAGCGTGGTTTTATCTTATTTAGACTTTACTAAAAACTGGACACCTCCTCATACTATTCTTAAAGTTGATTTTAACAGTGGAAATATTTCCCCGGCTACCACAACCAGTAGCATGTCTGGTAACACAACCATCTCGTTTAAAATTTCCACCAGGCATGATGCAGAGGTTCGATTTACTCAAGCGGAAAACGACAATAATTTAGTCATTTGGGTATTTCAAAACCTTTATTTATATCAGCCCTCTAACCTCCCTGAAATTACTAAAATAAGACATTTTCAATGTCTTCAATTTTTATCCGGGTATGTGTATATCGGAACACCTTTCGGGCTCTACGTGACCCAATCAGGAACTACACAAGCGTCTGAGAGCTACCCAAATGTAGATGTTGTTTGCTTTGGACCAAATATTTCTCCATACTATTTTGGAACGACTACCGGACTCTATACATGGAGCCAGAATAAAATCACAAAAGTATTGAATGCCTCTATTCAAAGTATTTGTACTGATAATAACCATCATTGGCTTGTCGGTACATCAAAAGGACTTTATATAAGCACAAACAATGGCAGTAGTTGGTCATTAGCTAATGGACTTCCAGAAAATGTGAATGTTCTGTGTGTCCTTTATGATGGATTATTAAACTGGTATGCCGGTACGGATAGTGGATTATTTTTTTCATCTTTTTTACTAACGAGTTGGGCAACTGTTCCGGGTGTACCTGCTATTCCCGTGCAATGCTTATTGAATGATGGAACTGTCCGTGTTTTTGCCGGAACATCTTCCGGGCTATATTCAAATTATGGAATTAGTCCCGGAAGTAATTGGATACAAGTAACCGGATACAGTGCAGCGGGATATTCCCCCATGCCCCAGAATTTGAACATTCAATGCCTTTCATTTGGCGGTACTAATCCTTATACCTATGAAGCGGGTACTTCTTCAGGGCTTTACGGCACTATAAATTTGTCTCAAGGCTGGTGGCGGGTTGCTCCGGCCGCAATAAATGGGATACCGCCTAACGCCAATGTCTTGAGTTTATGCACCGACGGAAATAATAATTGGCTTGCGGGTACAGCAAATGGCCTTTATAGTTCCGTTGGAAACGAAGTCTGGACCCTGGTGTCTGATGGAATACCTGTTAATTGCAATGTTCAGGTGGTTTACTATGACAGTACTAATTCGAACTGGTATGCCGGAACCTCGAGCGGTTTATATACCACAACAAGTGCAAATTTTCCTGGCAGTTGGAGCGTCGTTTCTTTACCATTTTTTTCTGCACAACCCGTTATTCCACCTCAATCAGCATATAGCAATATTGGCGCATCAGTTCTCATACAAGACGAACCCGACTGGTTTATCGTAAACGGCCAGAAAGATCAGTACCTGAATGTCTCCTATCTTCCCGGAAACAGCCCAACTAACATTAACGTCTACCGCCTGAACAGCATGGCTATCCCCGCCCTGGGCGCCCTCTTAAATGCGCCAGGCGGAATCAACAAGCTCCTTACTACTTCCGCGCAACAAACTCCTGAATCGGCATTTGAAAATTTATTGCCCGTTAACCAATATATTCCCTTGCCTAATTATCCATTGGATGTGATTGATTTCAGCAATAAAAACGCCATGCGCATCTATTATTGGGAACTGTTCTTCCATTTGCCTTTTTTAGTGGCCAACGAACTGAATAAACAACAACAGTTTGCGCTTGCAAAGCAGTGGTATGAATATGTTTTTAATCCGCTTATTGCTGATTCAAACAATCAGACAAATAACAAGTACTGGCGATTCCTTGGTTTACGAACAGACGGAACCAATCCCAATCAAACGCTTGCCAATGAATTGGCCGAGGGCGAAATAGCCGAATTGAGAAAGGATTTGCATAATGCGGTTCAGCTTTATGCCAGCGAATCCAAACCCTTCGATCCGCAAGCCATTGCGCAGTTGCGGCCCATCGCTTACCAGAAGACGATTGTGATGCACTACATCAACAATTTATTGAACTGGGGCGACAGGCTATATACCGAAAACACACGGAGCAGCATCAACGAAGCGGAGATGTTGTACGTGCTCGCCTATAATTTACTCGGTACGCAGCCGCAGGATTTGGGGCCTGAAAATCTGCAAACTTCAATTTCCTATGAGTCGCAAGAACCTACAGTCGAAACCTTTGATATAAGCGAAGTAACTTATATCTATGAAAAGGAAGGAATTATTTTAGCCGGATGCCAGAATTTATCACTCTGGAGATCGGCTGACGGGAAAAACTGGAACAACGTTTATTCATTTCCTTCTCAGGGGTTTGGTGAAGGAGTCTCTAAAATTATTTTTATTATTGATACTTTTTATGCAATTGCAGATGCAGGTTTATATCAATCTCTTGATGTGGGAAAAACCTGGAGCGCTGTACCCGGTATAACCAATTCGGATATAATCCATGATATAGCGTATATTAATAATATCCTGCTTGTTGCTTCGTGGTATCACACATATATTTCAAACGATGGCGGAAAGACTTTTACATCAAATAACAATGGACTTGCCTGGAAATTTGCTACCCAAGCCGGATTTATTTTTTTAAGTTTTGATGGAGGAATATATGTTTCATCAGACAATGGAAGCACATGGGCTACGCTCTCGAATGCGCCTAATGGAGACCTGAATCTTTTGGAAGCATACCAGGGAATTTTATTTACAGGATACACTGACAATAATGGTCTTTACTCATCTTCAGATAATGGAAAAACTTGGGCACCGGTTTCGGACTTTAATAACACAAAAGTTGTTTCCATCAGGTATTTTAAAAATGTGTTCTACAGTGGCACAACTGCTTCAGGACTTTGGACATCTGATAACGGGAGTAATTGGACGCAGGTAACCGGCAGTGGTTTTCCAACCACAAGCTCTATTACCAGTATTGAGTTTGATGGAGAAGTCGTGTACGTTGGTACCCTAGCCAACGGAGTCTGGACAACCAATGACAACGGAAATTCATGGATTCAAAATAGTATAACAACTAATACTGCAAGTATATCATGTATCCGGTTTACAAGCGCAGGAACTTTCATTGGTACTAATACACAGTTACACTTAATACCACCTCGTTTCGGCATCCCCCGCAACTCGCAATTCCTGAGTTATTGGGATGAAGTAAAACAGCGCATTTATAATATCCGTCATGGTTTAACTATTACTGGACAAACGGATAATCTGCCGCTCTTTTCTCCGCCCATTAACCCGATGGACCTGGTTAATGCTATTGGTTCCGGAGAAAGCCTGGAACAGGCCATCTCATTGAACAACTCGTTAGTGCCCTATTATCGTTTTGAAGTGATGATTGAAAAAGCAAAAGAGTTTACCGAAGCAGTTATTCAGTTTGGACAATCGCTTCTTTCTGCCCTTCAAACTAAGGATGCGCAGAAGCTGGCGGAATTGTACAACAAAAATGAGCGGGATATTTTAGCCTTAACCCAGGCAGCCAGGCAGGATAACCTGCAATATGCGCAAGAAACCCTCAACGCCTTGCAGCAAGGATTAACCAGCGCTCAAAACAGGGAAACTTATTATACGCAATTAATTGCCGCTGGTCTTTCTGCCACTGAACAAAGCCAGCTAAGTTTAGCTAATCAGGCCATTATAGCGCAAGATGTAGTAGAAGGTATTCGCGTAGCGGCCATTGTTGGATATGCTACGCCAACCATTTTCGGATTTTCCGACGGCGGCTTTCACCCGGGCGACGCCATCAATCAGGGAGCAACCATTGCCGAAGGCGTTGGAAGTATTTTTAATCAAAAATCGGGCGTGGCCGGCATAAATGCAGAGTTTAACCGCCGGGCACAGGATTGGCAATTGCAGGCGCAACTGGCCCAGGACGACATCAACCAGATCAATTACCAGATACTGGCGGCCCAATACCAGGTTGATATGGCTCAGCAGGATATCACCGTTTTGCAAAAGCAAATGGAACAGCAACAGAAAGTAGCAGAATTTTATAAATCAAAATTTACCAACGAGCAGTTATACAGTTGGTATATAGGACAACTTTCGGCCCTGTATTTCCAGACCTACCAGTTGGCCCACGAACTGGCCCTTCAGGCGGAGAATGCCTGGAAGTTTGAACACATCGGCCTTCCGTTCTCCAACCAACAGGGTAATTTTATTCAGTCGGGATATTGGAACAGTTTATATGAAGGCTTGCTTTCCGGAGAATCGCTCCAGCTTGACCTGCTGCGCATGGAAAAAACCTACATGAACCAGAATGTGCGCAGGTTTGAAATTACCAAAACCATTTCGCTGGCGCAGTTTGATCCTATTGCATTGGCAAATTTAATTACTGCCGGCAGTTGCCAGTTTGATATTACCGAAAAGGATTTTGCCTGGGATTATCCGGGTCACTTTTGCCGGAAAATAAAAACGGTTTCCATTTCAATACCAATGGTGGTAGGACCTTATCAGAACATTCATGCTACGTTAATGCAAACCGCCAGTAAAATCATTAATTCCGATGAAAGCGATGGACAAAATGCCGTTCAATATTTATTAAAGGGAACCGGTCTGAACTCAGGTAATACGGCCCTCCAGGCAAACCTGATACCCAATCAACAAATTGCATTATCACAGGGAGTGAACGATACCGGAATGTTTGAACTCAATTTTAACGATCCGCGCTATCTGCCATTTGAAGGAACGGGAGCGGTATCATCATGGGCGTTGGAATTGCCCATGGCGGAAAACGACATTAACTACAACGGCATTACCGATGTAATTGTTCAAATCAATTATACGGCGTTGGCGGCAAGCAGCGCCTATAAATCTGTAGTTGAAACAGCACGGGGACCTTCTTCATAACGGTTACCAAACTATTTCGCTGGCGCAGGAATTTATGACGGCCTGGAATAGTTTTATTGCTAACCCGGCTCAAGGACTTCCTTTTTCGGTTAACGCTGCCAGGTGGAAAAGAGTGCCGGGAGCATCAACGGTTACAGTGGAACAAATAGTGATGATCCTTCAGTCCGCAAATTCTGCCACAGGTTTAACTATTAACATAAGTCAATTGAATAATATCGAATTTAGGTCATGGAATAACAACCAATCAACAGGTTTAGCAACTGGTTTTAATTTATCGTTGGGAATGCAGAATTTGAATTTAACAGTTACCGGCGGTCAACTGCCTTCCGATTTGCAAAACATTATCCTTGTTGTGCAATACCAGGTTTTAAATAGTTAGCGATGAGAACAGCCGAGCAAAAAACTGAAAAGGGCATCCAGGTTCAAAAACCTGCGCTTCCTAAGGGAGGCGGTTCTGTGCAGGGCATGGGCGAAACCTTTGCGCCCAATGCCTTCAACGGCAGTTCTGCCATGTCCATCCCTGTTCCGGCCTCGCCCTGCCGGGACTTTGAGCCACAACTGTCATTGAATTATTCTTCCGGCAATGGCAATTCCCCCTTTGGTCTGGGATGGGAATTGTCCACACCGGAGATCGTCCGGAGAACTTCGCTGAAAATTCCCACCTATGATGGTACGGATACATTTTTGTACACCGCCGGAGACTATTTAGCGCCGCGGCTTACGCCAACGGGAGAGCCAATGACTTCCACCACCCAAATTGGTAATCATCAGTACACCGTTTATTTTTTTATTCCCTGTAAAGAAGCGGAGTTTGACAAAATAGAACGCTATGTAAACAACGCAAACCCTTCCGATGATTTCTGGAAAATAACTTCTGCTGAAAATACAGTGAGCGTCTTTGGGAAAAGTGATGCGGCGAAAATATACGACCCGGAAAACCCCTCGCAAATATTCAAGTGGCTGCTCGAAGAAACTTACAATGATAAAGGCGATCACCAGGTGTATGTTTACCAGAAGGAGAACAGCGACAATGTGCCCCCCGACATTTCCGAAACCAGCCGCGATCAGCAAACCCAAACCTATCCATCATCGGTTTATTATGGCAATTTTACTCCGGTAACGGATGGTTCTATTGTTACCGGTGAAAGTTCTACCGCATTCAATCCCGATCAATGGCATTTTCAAATAATCTTTGACTATGGAGTTTATAATATTGATCCCACAAACCCGGATCCGCATACCATTCCTTCCGGAAACGCCTGGCCTTGCAGACAAGACCCTTTTTCCGATTATAGTTCCGGTTTTGAGATCAGAACCTATCGTTTATGCCAAAACATTTTATTGTTTCACCGCTTTGATCTGCTGGCGCAAAATGCCATACTGGTTTCTGCGCTCCGGCTTAATTATAGCGCATCCGTCATACTGACCCAACTCATCTCCGCTACGCATACGGGTTATCGTTATAAAGGCGCTTCATATTCTCCGCCTTATGAAGTAAAAAGTATTCCCGAACTAAGTTTTTCCTACACTAAATTCCCTCCCTTACAGCAGGGCTACGTTCCGCATGCCGTTGAGTTGTTAGTGGATGTAAATCAGCAAGCGATCCGGCAGGCGCAGGAGGCTCCTTACTATCAACTCATTGATCTGTATGGCGAAGGCATTCCGGGCATTTTGTATCAGGATGGGCAGTCTGTTTTTTACCGCAGCGCCCTGAAAGTAACCGAGACCTCCGTAGAATATGCAGATCCGGTTCCGGTTAACTTTCCCATAGCCGGGAAGATCTCCCCGGAACATATCCTTGCGGATATTACCGGAAGCGGCCGATTGGGTCTCGCCCTCACCTCAACGCAACAGGCCGGCTTCTGGGAAATGGACGATTCACACCATTGGAAAAACTTCATTGCCTTTCAGTCCTTCCCTACCAATTACCAATATCCGCTCAATGACTTTACAGACATTACCGGCGATGGCGTAGCCGATGTGGTGTTGATCAGCGATACAAGGGTTCAATACAATGCATCGCTCAATGAGCAGGGATTTGATGCGGCGCAACAAGCGCCCAATACAGCGCTTGTACCGGCAAGCAAAGGCGATAGCCCCACCGAGGTCTTGTTCTATGCCGATATGATCGGCAGTGGCTTGTCGCAACGGGTTCGCATTACAAAAAACACCGTGGAATGTTGGCCAAATCTCGGCTATGGCAATTTTGGGGAAAAAGTGGCGATGAACAATGCGCCCGATTTCGGGCCCGATTTCGACACCGATCGTTTGTTGTGGGCCGATGTGGATGGTTCCGGTTTCACCGATCTTGCCTATATCCAATCCACACACATTGATATCTATTTTAATCAGTCGGGTAATGGCTTTTCTGCTACGCCTTTGTCCATCCCCTTGCCTGAAAACTGGGACAACCATTGCCAGGTGAGCTTTGCTGATATTAAGGGTAATGGAACCAATTGTCTCGTGTTTACCCAAACGCATCCGCAACCGAAAATCTGGTATTACGATTTCAATCAGATACAAAATACGGACGATACCTTCAGCTCGCAAAAACCGTATCTGCTTTCAGGAATTAATAACAATATGGGAGCGGTAACCAGTATCACGTATGCGGGCTCTACAAAATTTTACCTGGAAGATAAAAGCGCAGGAATACCGTGGATAACCCATTTACCCTATCCCGTGAATGTTATAGAATCGGTTACCCGGTCGGATGAGGTTTCTTTAAGTTCTGTCTCTACCGCTTATCAATATAGTCATGGTTACTACGACAGTCATGAAAAAGAGTTCAGGGGATTTGGCAGGGTGGATACAATTGACGCTAAAGAATTCAAACAGTTTATTGCGCAAAATGATGGAACACTGGCGGCCTATAACAGTCCGGATACTTTTACCCGCACCTGGTATCACACCGGCGCTTTTTCGGAATACGATGCGCTGATGGAGCAGTATAAAAAAGAATTCTGGCAGGGCGATAACAAGGCGCTGCCGGTAAACTACGCCTGTTTTAAATACCTCTCCACGCAACCGGATCAGGAAACGCTGCGCAATGCATACCGCACTCTCTATGGTTCCGTAATCCGATCGGAAACGTATGGCAATGATGCCAGCCCCTGGCAACAGATACCCTACACCGTTACCGAAAGCGAATTTGAGGCAAGAGAAGTGCAGCGAAAATTTGGCAACCGCTACAGCTCCTTTCTGTTACACATCCGGCAGAGCGTAAGTTATGATTATGAGCGCAATGCCGCAGACCCGCGGGTAGAGCATTCCTTTATCCTGGATACTGATTTTTACGACCATGTATTGCAATCGTGCACGGTAAACTATCCAAGACGCTCGGCAGCTATCCCTCCCGGTACAGATCCGCAAACTTTAGCGCAGCAAATACAACTGAGAGTATCCGCCGATATAACTACTGTTTTTAATTCAAATGAAGCCGACGAATACTGGAATATTCCTCCTCCTGAAGGTCAGACTGCCAGCGGTGGATACCTTATCGGGGCAGATTTGGAAGCAAAAATGTATGAAATCGCCAATTTGACGCCGGATCTCCCTGGAGGATATTTTTCCTTTTCTGCCATGAAAGAGCAGGTTGCAAACGCACTGTCATCGGGCAGCAACATTAACTTATTGGAATGGGAAAGGGACTATTATTTCGATGCGGTGAACCAAAAAGAAAATAATTTAGGAACAATTGTTTGCCCGGCGCTTCATCACCGCTCCGAATCAGCAACCTTCGCTATTGCTGATTTGAATACAACATTCGCATCATGCCTCGATCCGCAGCAGCTTACCCAATTATTAACTGCCAACCCGGGAATAAATGGCGCCCATGGAGGATATATTTCCTTTGATTCCGGGTCAGACGAAGGCAATTATTATTGGAATCCCGGCGGCAGTCAGGGTTACAACGATGCATCACAGTTCTTTTTGCCATCGGCTTTTTATGATCCTTTTCAGTATCCCTATGTGTATTGGGGAGCAACCGATCCTGACGAGGCCGTGAAGACTGTTTATGAATACGATCCATACAATCTCTTTGTACAAAATATAACCGACCCGCTGGACAATACAATACAAATTTCAACTTTTGATTATCAGTCCATGCAGGCCCTTACCATCGCCGATATCAACGGTAATACTACATCGGTACTGGTGGATGCCCTGGGGGTGGTAATAGCTACCTCTGAAAGCGGAAAGCAACAAGGACAACCCATTGGATTTACAGATCTGAGCTTATTTACTCCTTTTACTGATGATGAAATTGACGAAGCTTTTGCAAACCCATCGGGCATATTAAATGAGGCCAACTGGATGACCGTTGCCAGTTTTTTTCAGTACGATCTTCACTCCTGGAAAAACAATAATATACCCGTTCATTTTAAAAGAGTTGTACGGAACTACTACTACGGCAACACAGAACAACAAACGGATAATCCGCTTTACCAGTTTGAAGTAATTTACCAGGATGGATTTGGAAGGATTGCCCAGCAGAAAATATATTATGATGGAACCAGGCAATGGCAAGCCGACGGCACGGTGCGCTACGACAACAAAGGGCAGGCGGTTGAACAATTTGAACCCTGGTTCGATGCAACCGACCAATACAATTTAGAAGTAAGCGCCATCAGCGAATTGCTGTTTTACGATGCGCCGGGGAGATTGGTTCTGACAAAAAGATGCAACAGTATTGACCCGGATGCGGAAGATTTTTTTACCAAGACGCTTTTCGGGTATCCGGGCCCGTCATCACCCATACCCACTTACACCGGTTATCTCAATACAAAACTCTACGCGGGTATTGGCGTTGTATTTCAACCCTGCGCCTGGAACGCTTTACAATACGATAAGAACGACGCTATCCTGGATAGCGCCTATCAGCCTGCTGTAGGAAATAATGTGGACATTGACGCCTGGAACAAAGCGAAGGTATTTGCCAATACTCCTTTTCAAAGTATAGAAGACAATATGGGCAATTTGGTGCAAGAAGGCCAACTGAATGTACCCGATACAGAGCAAAACAATAATTATTTTACTTTCAATATCCTGGGCGAAGAATTAACCAGTTCTGACCAACGTCTTCACCCGCAACAATTGTCCAATTTTCAGTATAGTTATGATTTGGACAGACAGCGCATAAAAACCATTTCTGCAGATGGCGGAACTCAATGGCAATTGCAGGATGTAATGGGAAATATTCTTTTTAACTGCGACTCAAGAAACACGCAACAATATTACTCGTACGATTTATTGCGTCGCTTCAGTTCTCTTTATGTGGAGAACAACAGCCTGCCACAACCGCTTGCTCAAACCACCCGCATAACGATTTATGGCGACAGTCAAAATAGCGGTGTTCCTTATTTTTCTAATCCTCAACAATTAAACCTCCGCGGCGAGGCAGTGATTGTATTGGATGAAGCCGGTCTGACGCTTTATCCCAGCTTTGATATTCATAATCATTCACTGCTCACGGCACAGTGGATTAAAAGCGACTACCGGAACGAAGCCAACTGGAACACAATTACAAATTCTGTAATCAGCAGCCTGATAACGTTGTTCCAGGGCAAATATCGGCCAAGTGATTTCACCAATTTAAAACTTCCATCGGGATTAACTTCTCTTTTAGATGCACCAGCTTATGTTAGCGTAACGGAAACAAATGCAGCAGAGCAAACCATTTCAACAACCGATGCGGACGGAAACATAAGTAGTCCTCAATATTACAGCAACGGATGGATAAAGGGTTTGACAGTTATTGCAGGGCCTCTCGTACAGGCAGCCAATCCCCAGGCGCCTGCGCCGGGATTTTTTAATGCACAGTACAATGAGAAGGGACAGCGGACTTCGGTAAACTACGCCAATAACACCACGACAAGCTATACTTACGATGACTATAGTTACGAATTGATGCGGATAAAAACCATAGGGAACGCCAATACAATAATACAAGACCTGCACTATCATCACGACCCCGTAGGGAATATCACATCGGCCAGAAATCTGGCTATACCAACCGTATTTTTCGGAAATCAACAGGTGGATGCATTGTCAACCTATACCTACGATTCTTTGTACCGGTTAATAACAGCCACGGGCAGAGAACACCAGGGCTTGTGGCAAAACGTACAGGCAAATCAGAATAAATTCAATGAAAGTTTTCTCAGTACCCTTTTCAATGCGAATGGTCAGCCTGTTTCCAACCCCCAGGCCCTGCAGAATTACACGCAACAATTTACCTACGATGCCGGAGGCAATCTTACCCGGATGCAACAACTGGGCAACAGCGCCTATACGCGTAACAACACCATTGCCCCGGATTCCAATCAAATGACGGAAAGCTCTGTAGGTCGTACTCCCGCCATCCTTTATTATTACGACGAAAATGGCAATATGACTACCTTGGATGGTTGCGCTTATGTAACCTGGAATTACCGAGACAATATGCAAAGCGCCGTAACAGTTGACAGGAGCAGTGTTGATGATGATAATGATGCGGAATATTATGTGTACAATGGATCAGGGCAACGAGTGCGAAAAGTGCACCGGCAGAAAACCCAGACAGGATGGAACATAACGGAAACCCTGTATGTGGGGGGCATTGAAATACGAAAATCGTATGCGGAAGGGGCTGCGGTAAATAAAGAATGGCATGATGTAAAACTGGATGATGATAACACAACCTTTTGCGTATGGCAATACTGGGTAAAAGGCAATGTAAACCCATATGAGAAAAAAGTAAAATTAAGATACCAGTTAACAGACGTGCTTCAATCCGGCATTTACGAACTGGATGAAAATGCCAACCTGATTACTTATGAAGAATACTATCCTTACGGAGGTACCAGCATTATTGCCGCACAAAATCAAACAGAAGTAGAAAGCAAACACTACCATTACAGTTTTAAAGAAAAAGATAATGTTACCGGTTTGTACTATTACGGTATGCGCTATTACGCTCCCTGGCTCGGCCGCTGGACCTGTACCGACCCGGCGGGAACGATTGATGGGTTGAATGTGTATGCGTTTGTTGGGGGGAACCCGGTGACGCAGGTGGATGTGGGGGGGATGGTGGTAGCAAAAAAAACAAAAACAACAGTACAAAGAAACGATAATTACAAAAATATGAAAGATTTTCATAAAGGTTTTGGCCCGACAAGAGTGGTGAAGGGGGCAAAACCTGTTAAGCAAATTAAATTTAACAAAAAAGATAAAACTTCAAGTAGAAAAAAACAGAAAGGCGCCAAGAAACAAGGTGCCACCCAGGGCTTAAAACTTCAAATTAATAAATCAAAAAGAAAGCTATGGCCGCCAAAATTAGTAGGGGATTCAGCCTTTTTGGAAAAAAAGATCGCAAAATCCAAGCCTACAAACTTTGATCCTCAATTTCATAAAAAACGTATTGAAATACTTCATGCAATTGCTCATTCACATGGAGGAGATGAAACTACAGGAAATGCCACTCCGGGTTCTAGTCACGCTAATACCGAGGACATTGCCCATGAAAGCGCAATGAAATATCTTTCAACTCAAGGTGTGGAAATTCGTCACAAAGTAACTCACTATACAGAAGAGGTACAAAATGGACAATCAAAACATGAGCAATTGGTGTTTGCCCGACATAAATACTATTTGAAATTTCCCGGAGAGCTCCAATTTACTAAATCTGTAGATTGGGTGGTAAATGGAATGCGAGGGAACATAGGGAAACAAGAGTTTGATGAACTTTTTCATAAATTTTTAAATGCCGGCCATACCCCCGTTACTAATCTGAACTACAAACCCAAAACTGCTATGGATTCATTCCATAATTATAAGTAGTTTAGTATAAATAAAAAAACAATTGCAACCAAATAGTCGGTGAAATCATAGAACACGTTACGCATATTTTTTGCCGTGATAATAACTGCCGTTTTTATTTACTTATCAAGAGAGTTTTGCTTTTTGAATTTAACCCGATATAGCCCTCAGGTGTAAAGCGGCTGTCTCAAAAAATCGAGGCAGCCGCTTTTCGTTTTGGTAGGGGAAAGGATAAAGCTTTGATATCATAATCTGTGTTTATATAAAAACGTAAATTTGCGAAGCATCCAATACGTTACTTTCTTAACAAATTCTATTTAAGATGAGATACCTCCTGCTCATTGTTATTTTAACATCAATTAATTGTGCCCTGTTCGCCCAAGATACCATCAGGCTTTCAAAATACGCAGGCAATTTAAAAACGCTGGAAGTAACAATCAAAGACAAAAAATATAAATTTCTCTTTGATACCGGTGGGGGAGAAACTTTTGTTTCGCCGGAAATAGCGATGCTTTTTGGCAGAGATGTTTATGGAAATAACACCGGCTTTCGCATGCATGGCGAAAAAATAACTTATAAAAGAACAGACAGCATTTTTCTATCCTTAAATAATACAAAACTGTTTTTTGAAAGTGCAGGTGTTTGGGATTTAATGTCTATCCTGCCGGCAGATTTTCCCAAATTATACGGAATTATTTCTTTAAAATCATTCAGTCAAAATATATTAACCATTAATTTAAAAGATAATTATCTTATTGTAGAAAATAAAAACTCATACAAAAAAAGAATACAAAAAATGAACCTGGTAAACAGCTTTTTTGCTAACGGACTGGATGGCAGGGAAGTGAACATTTTTGTAGGAGTAAATAAAGGCTCACATACTTACCGGTTTCTCTTCGACTCCGGAAACATTGGTGAAATGCTGCTTTCAAATCAAACCGCTTTTGAATGGGGATTAATAAAAGATACCTCAAGTCAAAATAAAGAACCCCTGACGGTGAATTTCTATTTAGGAAAAAAACATATTACAAATACAGCTTTACCTTCGAATATTATCTATGACGGGGCTCTAAATTTTGCCATAATCAGCAAATATATATTTACCATTAACTTCCAAAAGAAAGAAATCTGGATTAATTAAAAGGCCATTTCTTTTGAAGCTTTGCCTGAATAAGATAAATAAGCAGACCGGTTGTAAATACTCCTAAAAAATAGAGTATTACTCCCCACTGAGTGGAAAAGAAAATATATAGCCATATAATAATTACTACTATAACAGGCAATGGATAAAGAGGCATACGGTAAGGAAGATGTTTAGCGCCTCTCCTGTTTCTTAATAACACCACCCCTACTGCCTGGGCAATGAATTGCACTATAATGCGCATGGCAAGAATGCCATCAATAATATGCCTCATTCTAAATAATTGGCTAAACAAAAAAGCAAGACCACCCAAAATAAGCAGGGAGACGTAAGGGAAATTCCTGGTAGGATGCAGTTTACCAAATATTTTAAAAAATGAGCCATCTATAGCAGCCGCATAAGGCACCCTGCTATAACCAAGCATTACTGCGAATAAAGATGCCAGCGCCACCCATAATATTAAACCGGTGGCAACCAAGGCGGCTTTATGGCCATATAAACGCTCAATAAAAGTACTTACTACATAATCTTTTTGGCCACTATCGTGTAAAACTTTTATTTCCTGCCAGCTTATTACGCTGCTTACACTTACGTTAATAGCGAGATATAAAACAGCAATGCATATTACCGAAATAAACATGCTTTTGGGGATGTTTTTTTCCGGATGAATAATCTCTCCTCCCAAATGACAAACGTTATAATAACCAAGATAGCTATATACCGTTTTTACCGAAGCTTGCCCCAACACAACAAAAAATAAATGACTTACCTGAAAACCTTCATTCATTTCTTTTACAGGGGCTAAAAAATTTCCATGGCTGATACCACCCAAAATTATCCATCCCATGGTCGCCATTACACCAATCCATAATAGCACCCCAATTTTACCGATAGATTCAATTTTTCGGTAAAGCAAAAAAATAACAAAAAGAATAACTAACCCGGATACAATTTTTTGTTGCCATAATTCCAAGGGAAAAAGATAGCAGAAGTACTGTGAAAAACCTATGGCAGCTGAGGCCGCTACCAAAGGTGCCTGTATCATTGTTTGCCATACATAAAGAAACGACATCATTTTACCTGCACCATCTTTACCATAAGCTTCTTTTAAAAAATTATAACTACCTCCTGCCAAAGGATATGCCGCCCCCAGTTCACTCCATATCATTGCATCAACCAAAGAAAGAACAGCCCCGCCTATCCAGGCATACAAAAACCAGGGCCCATTCATTATACTAACTACAATGGATAAGGTAATAAACGGACCAATGCCCACCATGTCAATCATATTTAACACAGAAGCATGAAACAGGCCGAGACGTCGTTGTAAATGAGGTGAATGATTCAAAAGAAATATTAATTATGTCAATTTAAATTAACGAAGCACAAAAACAAAAAAAAACGCAAAAAACAGAAAGAATGCTTTTAATCAAACATGAATTTAAGAAAAAAATAGATTTAAAAATTCATACCCTACTTCCAATAACGTTCTAACAATAGTAATTGCCGTTAGTAGCCAGTAGTTATAAAAAAAAAATTGTTTAATAAATTAGTATAATACTAATGGAATAAAAGATTGTTAAACAAGTGGTTACTATACAAATCTCTTTCACACCCAAGAAAAACTTTTTGAAAAAAAAGCAAAAAAAAATCCCGCCTTACGGCGGGACCACTAATCAGTTACCATTAACCATTAAACCTTATCATATACCGCAAAATAATGCAATAAATTCGATAAAAAAAACATTTTTTATGTATTTTTTTTACCATTCATACAGCTATTTTACCATTGCGATTTAAAATCCTTTTGAAAATCTTCAAATGATAATTTTTTATAATATTTTTCTCCTACAAATTTCACAATTGGCTCTAAATCAGAAGGTTTTAGGTATCCTATAACATTTTCTGGCGGAGAACCGGCTTCATAAATAAATATGGTAGTAGGAAAGCTTAATTGTCCCCCCGTAAGGTAAAGGGCAAATTCATTAATACGATATTGCTTATTATACTTATAAATTTTCCCCATCCAGGAAATTGTGTCTCTTGTTTCTGCATTTAATTTAACCGGGTAAAATTTCTCCTGTATATAGTCTGCCACAGCTTTGTTGCCATACGTTTTTTTATCCATCACTTTGCACCACCCACACCAATCTGTATATAAATCAATAAGGATCGGTTTGGGATTTACTTTCATCGCTTTTTCGGCTTCTTTTAAACTAATCCATTGCAACTTATTCTTTTGATTGGGGCGATTAAAAGCCCACACAGAAAAAAGAGCCAGAATTAAAAATAAAACATATCGTAACTTTTGCATGCTAAATTTGTTGCTTAACACAAAATTAAAAATATAAGGGTGAATAAAATTGTCGTATGTATTACTGGCGCCAGCGGAGCAATATATGCTAAGGTATTATTGGATAAGTTAACTACTCTTTCCAACCAGTACAATGAATTAGCGGTGGTAATGACTGAAAATGCCCGCAATGTTTGGTTAACAGAATTAGAAACCGAAAATTATAGAAACTATCCTGTAAAATTTTATAACCAAACCGATTTTTCAGCTCCCTTTGCATCGGGCTCCGGTCAATACAATGTTTTAATAATTATACCTTGTTCTATGGGAACATTGGGCAGAATTGCTGCCGGTGTTTCAAACGATTTAATTACACGGGCTGCGGATGTGATATTAAAAGAGAAAAGAAAACTCATTTGTGTAGTAAGAGAAACCCCTTACAATCTCATTCATATTCGCAATATGGAAACAGTAACACAGGCCGGTGGAATTATCTGCCCTGCTACCCCGTCTTTCTATAGTAAACCTAAAACCGTCGAAGACATAGTTGCCACTGTTGTTGACAGGGTTCTTGACTTATCGGGAATTGACATCAAAACATTCCGGTGGGGAAAATAAAAAACGGCCATGAATATTTTTCACGACCGTTTTCCTATAACAAAAATTACTTTGTAATATTATCGTAAATCAATTACTTCTACCCCCGGATATTTTTTTTGATCGAAAACAAATTGATCGTCCGTAACCGCTGCATTGGGGGAAAAGGTATTAACCATAATACTGTAACGGTTTCCATCTTTGTTAAATACTTTAGTTCCGCTTATATTCTTTCCGGCTTTATCAACCCACAATAATACCTTAAAAAATGGCTTATTTTTATCGTAAGGCGTCATTTCTACTTCCTTGGTAGCTTTACCATTTAGTTTTACATCGCTGTTGAGCTTATATAAAAAATCCTTGTCGTAAAAATTAGTAAACAACTTCTGCGGCGTAATTGTAGTGGCCGAATTATCCACTTTTGAAATCTGAACTTCATTGGAACGTTTATCATAAGTCCAGATATTGCTGCCATCGCAGAATATTTCCTGGCCTGCAAAGGTTACCCGGTACCTGGTACCTTTCATAAACATGGTACCTTTTTTCGTTTCGTTGGTTTTACTGTCGGCTGATTCTAACTTAAAGGTGAAATTAATTTTAATGCTTTTGTAGTTTTTTACTTTTGTGCTCGCCGCATCAAGTATTTTTTTAGCATTTGGATCGCTTTGCCCGAAACTTTTGGGCTGAGATTGAACAAAAAAACTAAAACTGCTTAACAGGAGTACGATTATAATACTTTTTTTCATTTTATTAAATTAAAGACTGCCTTATGGCCGGCGCAAAGATAAAGGTTAGACAGATATCTAAAATGAAGTTTAAACCGGAGTATTTTTTTAACAAATCCGTTATCCGAGGGAAGTCAAGTGCTGTTCCAGTTCCATCTCGGTTTTAATAAGTACATCTCGTGCTTTGCTACCCTGGTTAGCGCCAACAATTCCGGCTGCTTCCAGTTGGTCCATCAATCGGCCGGCACGGTTATACCCCAGTTTCATCCGGCGTTGTAAGAGTGATGTTGAGCCAACCTGGCTCTGAACAATAAGTCTTGCAGCATCTTCAAATAAAGAATCTCTCTCTCCCATGTCAAACTCTTTTCCCTCCAGTTCTTTTTCGTCAACGTATTCCGGTAGTAAAAAAGCATGGGGGTAACCTCTTTGTTTGTTAATAAAATCGCATATTTCCTGAACTTCGGGAGTATCTACAAAAGCACATTGCAGGCGGGTTATTTCGCCATTATAAGATATGAGCATATCTCCCTTGCCAATTAATTGTTCTGCTCCACCCAGATCCAAAATTGTTCGGGAGTCAATCTTGGAAGAAACTTTGAAAGCAATCCTTGCCGGAAAGTTTGCTTTAATGGTGCCGGTAATGATATTTACAGATGGGCGTTGGGTGGCTATAATAAGATGGATACCCACGGCACGGGCTAATTGTGCCAGTCTCGCAATTGGCATTTCTATTTCCTTACCCGCTGTCATTATTAAATCAGCAAACTCATCAATCACCAATACGATAAAGGGAAGATATTGATGACCCTTCTCGGGGCTTAACTTACGGGCTACAAATTTCTCATTGTACTCACGTATGTTTCTACAACCAGCCTCTTTAAGTAAATCGTACCGGTTATCCATTTCAATACAAAGCGCATTTAACGTATGTACCACCTTCTTTGTATCAGTAATAATAGCTTCCTCCTCACCCGGAAGTTTTGCCAAAAAATGCTTTTCTATTACGCGGTATAAACTCAATTCCACTTTTTTGGGGTCAACCAAAACCAACTTTAATTGCGAAGGATGCTTTTTGTACAGTAAAGAAACAAGAACCGCATTTACACCAACGGATTTACCCTGACCGGTAGCGCCTGCCATTAATAAATGGGGCATACTGGTTAAATCCACAATAAAATTCTCATTATCAATTCTTTTCCCAATGGCAATGGGCAAAGCAAAATTATTTTTTTGAAATTTATCAGATGATAACAAGGTGCGCATGCTGACCACCGTCTTTTTTACATTTGGCACCTCAATACCTATAGTTCCCTTACCGGGAATAGGAGCAATTATCCGAATACCCAAGGCAGCAAGGCTTAACGCAATATCGTCTTCCAGGTTTTTAATACGGGATATCCGTACACCAGCCGCAGGCACAATTTCATACAGAGTAACGGTAGGGCCTACTGTAGCCATTATTTTTTGAATCTCTATATCATAATTGCGGAGTGTACTTAAAATTTGTGTTTTGTGATTTTCAAGTTCATTATTATCCATCACAATTTTTTCACTACCATGATTTTCCAGTAAATCAAGCTGAGGATATTTATAATCTTTTAAATCAAGCACGGGATCGTATGGAGGAAGATTTTCTTTTAATTTAGTTATATCTTCTTTTAAGGAAGATGCTTGGTCACCAGCCGATTGTTTAATTTCAAGAGCAAGCCCATCATCCTCTTTTGGGTTGGTAACAGGTTTTTCTGCAACAGGCACCTGCTCTGCCACCGGCTTTTGAGGTGTTAATAATGTATTATCCGCTATCTCTTCTTTTGGTAAATCTTTCTCAATTACTTTAAAATTGTTGAGCGTGTTATTTTCAGGAATAACAGGGGGTACGGTAAGAATACCCGAATCTCCTTTTAAAGAATTCCCTTTTATCAATCCATTTTCTTCTGAAGCCATTGATTCAATATTACCCTCCGCTGCATTTTCGATTTTTAATTCATCTGCCTCGTTACCTTCTGCTATCGCTTCTTTTTTTCTTTCCGGTAACTTAAATACAGGATTAAAACGCCAGATAATGTAAATAAACCCTGTAATAGCAAGAAAAATTGCAGTGCCAATAGAACCCATAAAACCGGAAAACCATTTACTGATATTATCGCCCACTGCTCCACCCCATGAAAAAAGATTTCCTTTAAAGACGAATGCAAAAAGGGTAGAAACAAACAAAAGCCCGGTTAATACATATCTAAAATTCCTCCACAGAGAAAATATTTTTTTTGCAAAAAGTAAGTTGGCACCGGCTACAAAAAAGAAGGTGCAAAAAAGAAAAGAAGCTACGCCAAATCCTTTGAAAAAGGTGTAGGAAACCCAGGCACCCAACCTGCCTAATAAGTTTGCTACGGGTACATCCGGCCCAAATAAAAATCCCTTAATCCCCGGAAGCACTTTATCCTGGTCTTCCTTCCAGGTAAAACAATATGAAATAAATGATACAAAAAGAATAAAAGAAAGTAATAATAAAATAGTGCCTGCAATTTTATGAGTCCGCTCATCATTAGCCAACTGCTTAACGGAAACAGTTTCTTGTTTTTCCTGCTTTAGTTCTTCCGTGTCGCTTTGTTTTTTATTTTTTTTTATGCGGTTGGCTGCCATGGTAGCAAAGATAATAATAAGCCTAAAACGATAACTAAATTGCTTTTATTGGGCAACAGTAAATATGTTTACACAACAATACTATAGTTTGCAACTTACCTGTTATAAAAATAATGTGGAGAAGATAAGGAAAAAGAAATTTCCATAAGCTACCGGGCGGGCAAGCCTGGAGTGAAAGAAAAATGAGCTATTATTAGCACACTCGTATAAAAAAATCCAATAACCTTAATTCTTCTTTACTCCGATTAATAAACAAATCCATCCTGTTATAAACGCTACTCCTCCAATGGGCGTTAATGCCCCAACCCAATTAAATTGATAAATAGAAGCTATTTTAAAAAACACAAGAGTATATAAGCTCCCGCTAAAGAGAATAATCCCTCCTATAAATAATTTGCCGGAATAGCTTACCCATTTATTTGGATAATCTTTAAATAAAATTCCCACAGCCAGCAAAGCTAAAGCATGAAAAAACTGGTAACGTATCGCTGTTTCATAGGTGTTTAATACTTCCGGGGTTATATATTGCTTTAATGTATGTGCTCCAAAGGCACCAAGAGCGACGGACAGTGCGCCCAAAAAAGCAGCTATTTTAATAAATGACCTATTCATGCTGTGATGCAATTTTTTTGAAATTTTCTTCTGATAAAAAAGCAGTGTTAAAATGATAAATGGCTTTGCTGTAAAACGGTTCTCTCTCCTTTAACCGTTGTAAAATAAAATCTTTCAACAGGTCATCTTCTACATTTCCTATCAAAGGCCTTATTTGTTTTTCGGCGCTTAGGCGTTTAACTAATTCGTCAATACCTGTTTTTAAATAAATCGTCACTCCTTTTTGATTCATTTTTTTCATGTTATTAAAGAAACAGGGTGTGCCTCCTCCGCACGAAAGAATAAAATTATCTTTTTTAAAAAAAGAAGAAAGTACCTGCTTTTCTTTTTTTCTAAAATACCCTTCCCCGTTTTCTTTAAATATGTCGGTAATTGTTTTGCCCTCGGCTTTTTCTATCTCTTCATCTAAGTCGTAATAAGATATTCCGCTGGCCTTTGCCCAAAGCTTTCCCCAGTATGATTTTCCGGTACCCATAAATCCAACCAAGAAATAACGCATACTATAAAATTCAAATTAAAGGGAGTGTTTTATAAAATAAAAATGGGATGTTTTTACATCCCAAATTTATATTTTAAGAATCAATATTCGTCAAAGAATATTAATTCGTGTTTAATCGTAAGGTATTCCATACTTGAAGGGCTATTCGCTTTTTGTTTCTCCTGCACCGGAGGCATTGCCATCCATTTTTTTCTTTAACTCAGCTAACACACCTAAATCTCCCAGTGTGGTTTTTTCTACTTTATTCTGAATATCCTTCACCACTTTTTTGGTACGTACAACTTCAGCTGTTTTTTCTTTTCTAACAGCTTCTTTTTCATCAGCCTTCTGTTGTTCCCAAATACGGGTATGACTTAACACGATACGCTTTTCATTGCGATCAAACTCAATTACCATGAATTGAGCTGTTTCGTCTGCGGTAACTGTTTTGCCATCTTCTTTAGCCAGGTGACGGTTGGGAGCAAAACCTTCGAGCCCATAAGGCAATTGTACAATAGCGCCTTTATCATCTTTACGTGTTACAGTTCCTTCGTGTATGGTACCGATAGCAAATGTATCCTGTAAAGCATTCCAGGGATCTTCTTCCAATTGTTTATGACCCAGTTGCAACTTGCGGTTTTCTTTATCAATACCCAGAATAATCACTTCTATTTCCTGGCCGACTTTGGTATATTCACCGGGGTGATTGAACCGTTTTAACCAACTCAAATCGCTAATGTGAATCATTCCACCTATGCCGGTTGAAAGTTCAACAAACACACCGTAGGGTGTTATATTTTTTACCAATCCTTTGTGCCTGCTTTGTACGGGGTACCTGGTTTCTATATCACTCCAGGGATCGGGAGTCATTTGCTTAATAGACAGACTCATTTTACGGCTTTCTTTATCAAGCGTAACAACTTTTGCTTCGTATTCATCATTTAATTTGAAGAATTCTTTAGCATTAATCGGAGTGTTAGCCCATGTAATTTCACTTACGTGAACCAATCCTTCCACGCCTGGCATTATTTCTAAAAATGCACCGTAATCTTCAATATTTACTACTTTACCTTTTACTACTTCTCCTTCTTTTATTGAATCAGACAATGTATCCCATGGATGAGGGGTTAATTGTTTTAAACCAAGGCTGATACGCTTTTTATCATCATCAAAATCCAACACCACTACTTTCAGTTTTTGATCCATCTTCAGTACTTCCGAAGGATGAGAAATGCGTCCCCAACTGATGTCGGTGATGTATAATAAACCGTCTAAGCCACCCAAATCCATAAAGGCACCAAAATCAGTAATGTTCTTAATGGTTCCTTCCAATACCTGGCCTCTTTCAAGTTTGCCCATAATTTCGGCACGTTGTGCTTCGATATCGCTTTCTATAAGTGCCTTATGGGATACCACTGCGTTTTTAATAGTTTCGTTTATCTTAACTACTTTAAACTCCATTGTTTTGCCTACAAACTGATCGTAATCTGTTACAGGTTTAACATCAATTTGAGAACCGGGTAAGAATGTTTCCATTCCAAATACTTCTACAATAAGACCACCCTTTGTTTTGCTGGTAACCAAACCGGTAACAACTTCTCCGGATTTATGAACTTCCATAATACGTTGCCAGGCACGAGCAATACGAGCCTGCTTGCGACTTAAATGCAAATTACCATCACGGTCTTCTTTTTCTACTACCATTACTTCCACAATATCGCCGGTTTTTAAGCCGGGCAAATCACGGAATTCGTTAGCGCTGATTAATCCGTCGCTTTTAAAACCAATGTTGATCACCACATCCGTTTTGGATGAACCTACCACAATGCCTTCTACCATTTCTCCATCAGTCACCTGTTTAAAGGTGCCATCGTAAACGGCATGATATTTTTCTTTCTCTGCTTTGCTGTAGCTGGTAACATTCCGTTTGTCCACACTCCAGTCAAAATCATCATGAGCTGTTTGCAAACCACTATATGGTTTTGCAGTTTCAACAGGTGCATTTGTTGTCGCTGTAGATGCTTCCGTAGCAGAACCTACGTTAGCATTCTCCTGTGCATCAGCGTTTGAGTTAACAATTTCGTTTTCTGACATAAATAAATCCCGAAAGGGGTTTTAATTTTCGGGGGTGCAAAGATAGGGCAATAAGCCGGAACCGGCAAGGATTTGAAAATGTTTTTTAGACTGTAAAAAGGGATAATCTCTATAGAAAAAGACTATTCATCATCAACCCCCTTTTTTCTGCCAAGCAGATAACGAATAATAAATCCTATAAAACCAGCAAGGGCGATAAGTGCCGGAACACTTACTTTAGGGTTATCATGTAAATAATCAAGTATTACTCTAAACCAATTGCTATCCAATTTTATTTTTATATGAATATATTCTTCCGGCAATTCTTCTTCCTTACCATCAACTGCGGTACCAGTTAGTTTTAACGTTAACCTTGCCAAAGAATTATTGCTTTTTGTTTTAATTACCCAATGCCATGTATTTCCATTAACTGAATCAATAACTTGCGACTCCCCTGTTCTATTGTCAACTATAAAATTATCTCCATCATCAATCAGATGAATGGTTAATTTTTTATACCGGTAAATATTTTGTGTTCTAATTACAGATGTATCTTTTGAATTTCGAACTCGGGGTATTTGTTGAAAGTCAATTTCTCTTAATTTACTTACTACTAAACTTTCAGGATTATTAATGGAAACAAAAACATTAATGTCTCTTGTTTCATTTCTACTCATGATAGCCGGATATGAATAGCCAAGATTGGCTGACTTTTCTTTTCTTAGTACATCCTTTGCAAATACGGTACCAACTGATTTTTGCATTGAATAGGTAATTAATTTCCTTTCTTCCTGCGTATCCGAACCCGTTAATACTTGATTTTGATGAACAGCGTCAAAATAAACGGTATCAGCAGAAGGTTTATGGGTGATATCTTCGGCAAAAGCTGTATCCAACATTGCTGCGTTTTTATATTCTATATCGGATGTTTTTTTACCTCCACATGCGATAATAAGACTAACTGTTATTGAACATACTATTAACTTGCGCATAACAAGCTCGTTTAACATTGATGATTTAACAAGTTGGTTTTATGTCATCTCTTGCATCCGTTACTGCTTACGTTATTGATTGAATGTAAGCAGAATTTACTCTTATTTTCACAACGTTATTTTTATTTGCTGACAATAAGGGTGGCGCTGTAATGCCAATTGCTTTTTTAAAATTTATTTCGAAATTTTTTTAGTCGTTCCAAACCCTTTAATGAAGTTAAGTGCCGCTATCACTGTTCCGTCTTTTGAAATAGTTCCGTTGAAATTTCTTCCAATTGATAACGTTAACTTCTGATTAAATCCCACATCGTATTCTGTATTAAAAACTAATCGCCAGGAAGGTGATATAACGTCTTCATTTAAAACACTTCTGTAAATGCCTTCCGCACTAAATGAGAACTTTCCCCGCATACCAGAAAATACAATACGGGCGCCTGCATCAAAGGTTGAAATATTTTTAGTGTTTAAAGTACCATTGTCATCAGCAAAAATTTTATCAGGTTGAAATAAGTATCTTAAAATACCCAGTACAGAAGTTTTATTTCCTCCTTCATAACCACCTGTAAGCCACATACCTGCCCGACTTACCAATGAGTTACTAAATTTATTATCGGGGAAATCCAAGGCAAGACCACTGGTAAAATCAAGAAACCCACCCTTCCGTTCAATTTTAAATTTTTTAGCGCTTGCTTTTAACTTTTCTATTGTTTGTTTTAATGCTGACACATCTTCACCCGCTGTCATAAGTAACAAGGCTTCTTTTTGAACTCCGGCTCTTACCTCGCTAAGTTGCTTAATAATATTTTGTATTTTTTCCAGCCTACCGGGGCTATCCGATGGGAGTTGATTTGCTTCTACTAATGCAGCCTCTAACACTTTTGTTTTACTATTTGCCTTCGCCTTAACAATACTATCATACCCGTTCAGTACTACACTCTGCAATCTTACTATTTCATCATAATAATAACGGGTAGAGTCTGTCCACTTTGGTCTGACAATCGAAAATTTTAACCCAAATCCTAATTTGGTAAACGATGTCGAGTCATCTGTTTCCTTATCATCGGTATCTGACCTTGTAACACCGAGAGAGATACTCAGTGTTTGCCAAAAAAGGTCGCTATATTTTTCAGGTTTATTAAAATTATCAAGTGTTTGCCCTTTTATATTAAAAAGAGCCGCCGGCGATAATTCTACGGCATAACTACTGGGTAATTTTGTAAAACTATTTGTGGCATTTTTTATTGAAAGTGCAAATGCACTAAGATCAGTTGGTCTCTCAATAGCATTTACAGATATGCCAAGCAAATTAAAAGCAGGGTTTGCCGGGGCATTTAATACATCAAGACTTACGGAATCTTTTTCCGTTAACTTATTATGGTTAATGGAATCTGCTTTATCTTTTATTGGTGCCTGTGCAAAAGATTGCTGCTGTTTTGCGATAAAAAAGATGGATGCAAAAAAAAATAAAATAGTTATTCTTCTCATTCTGTGGCATTTTATATATGAAAAAAGAAAATCGAAATATCAATGACGATTGAATCACCCGTGTTATTAAAAGCAGCTGGCGGCATAGGGTAGGCCTGGGTAGTCGCCCCTCCATCAATAGAAAAAGATACATTAAGGTTTTGAGGTACGGGGGTTTGAGAGCTTGCGGTAACAATACTCTTAATATTTAAAAATTTGCCATCAATTAATGTATTACTGCCAACAGGTATGTTGGAAAGAGAGCCGGGAACATCATTTAATAATTGAACATCAGTTCCGTTAACATCATGAAGCTCAGCTTTGGTAACGGCTGAAACGCCAAAATTTCTAAAATCCAAATCAAAAGTTACCTGGTTCGCAGAATTATTGACCTGGTATAAATTTGTAATCGTAACGCCTCCTAATGATGAGTCTTTAGTTACAAAATCTTTTAAAGCCGTTACAGATTTTACAAGCTTTGTTTTATTAGCTTTAGTTATTCCTTTTTTCTTTTTTGCCATAAATAAAGTTTTTATCGCCTACTCTGTAATCCCCTTTTCGGCTTCCGGGTTTATGAGCAATCATCCTTTATACACAAAAGGGATAGCTAATGTGTAAATAATTAAAATCATTGACCCCAGGAAATTACTATCAAATACCTGCACGTTGGGCAACATAATATGAAATCCCCCCGATGCCATAACCCAGATAACAAAAGCTATAGTAGTAAAAACAATTTGCCCAATTTTACTAACACCGCTTATTTTACTTAAATAAAAGGGCGTAAAAATCAGCAAGCTTATAAATGCAATAGTTATAAATAACACCTTGTTATCCTGCTGTCCGGAAATTAATCCCTGAAGAGTTATGTAAGCGGTTACGATTTCGGAAGGTATTAATTTTACCAGCCTGTCTTTATACTCGTTAGGCTCATTAGTAGTGGTGGCAGCAGTTAAAGAAACGTCTGTAGCAGATCTGATTTCTCTTGGCATATAATAAGTTTTTTTGCCTACTCTAAATCCGTTTTCGGCTTCCCGTTTTTTATGGCAGGTATTTTTTACAGGTAAATAAATATTAAGCAAACTGAGCTCTTATTCATTTTGCTTTACGCTATAAATAAGACTAATGCTATGCAACCTGGCATCTAAGCTATTTGCAGTTTTTATACTATTTGAAACAGGGAAATATTGAAGGAGAACCCTTCTGTTTTTGTGTTCATCACTTAAAGCAATAGAATAAAATGGCAAATTAAATATATGCCTTATTTTGTTTTTTGGACTTAACAAACGAGGCATTAAAGAATACATTGATAAGGCCTTTATATTTGCCAAAGCAATTTTACTTTCCATTTATATAAGGTTTTGGTCAATTATACCTGTAATCGGTTTTTACATAAGTGGATAATAAGTAAAACGTAAGTATAGAAGATATTAGAAAGGCCTAATATACTAATTGTTTCATCCAAAACAAAAAGTTAAGGGATTATTTCTCACGTTCAAAAGTCATAAAATGTCTTATCCTGATTGCAATTTTTTTATGAAACTTTTTTGTTTAAAAAATTTTAGTGTAAAAATTTTAATTCTACTTCTTTCATAATAATCTTTGCAGTATGATTACAGAAACTTTAATAAAACTCTTTTCAAGAGACTTGAACAGATTAAAAGAAGAAATTAATTTATATACCAGCGAGGAAAAAATATGGCTGGTAAAAGAGGGCATCAACAATAGCGCCGGTAACCTTTGCTTGCACCTTTGCGGCAACCTGCAGCATTTTATCGGTGCGCAACTTGGTGGCTCAGGCTATATCCGCAACAGAGAAGCTGAGTTTAAATTAAAAAATATTGCCCGTGCTAAATTGATTGACGAAATTGATGCTACTTTATCTATTGTAACGGATACCCTGGAACAAATCACAAAAAAGGATTTGGAAAGAGAATACCCGATTCATGTGTTTGATGAGCCAATGACCACAGAGTACTTTTTAATTCACCTGGCCGGGCATTTAAATTACCATTTAGGGCAAATTAATTATCACCGGAGGCTTATTTAGCTATTTCCTTAATGGCAGCTACCAGCCTGTCTAAATCTTTGAGTGAGGTGTACACATGGGGTGTTACCCTCACTCCTTTTATATTTTCCCATTCAATACCCACCGTATGAATCTTATATTTACTCATTAAATCACCGGATACATCCGTTGGTTTTTTACCCTCTACTGCCACACAGGCAATGGCACAACTCATGTGGGGAGTTTTAGGCTGAACAAATGAAATACGAGGCATATCTATAACTTTATTTACCCAGTAGTCCTTTAAAAACCGTAACCGATCTTCCTTTCTTTTACTACCTATCCCGTTATGAAAATCCACAGCGGCCCCTATTGCAATTTCGGAAGCAAAGGATCGGGTGCCCAGACTTTCAAATTTTCTTATGTCTGTACCATCAGGTTCATTATTACTTAATAAAGCCCATACATTTTTAATCTTGTCTTTTTTAATATACAACATACCACTTCCAAAAGGTGCGCTAAGCCATTTGTGAAGGGAGGTAGCAAAATAATCACATTCCAAATCGGGAATATTAAAATCAAAATGACCAAAGGTATGCGCTCCGTCTGCAATTACCTCTATGCCTCGCTTGTGAGCTTCCTGTGCTATCTTTTTTACGGGAAGTATTTGCCCGCTCCAGTTAATAAGGTGTGTAACATGTACAATTTTTGTTTTGGGGGTAAATGCTTTTACATAATACTGCACAATTTCATCTTCATTTTCCATGGGTAATGGCAGGTTCAGCCACACCAGCTTAATGCCCTCCCTTTTTTCCCGCTGTTTCCAGGCATTTATCATATTGGGATAATCCTGCCGGGTTAATACTACTTCGTCGCCTGCTTTTAAGTTCAGCCCAAATATTACCGTATTTAAACCTTCCGTTGCATTTCGGTTAATAGCAATTTCGTCTGGCAAACAGCCGGCAAGCTCTGCCAATTTTGCTCTTAACGCTTCCCTGCCCTGGTCTAAAATTTGCCACATGTAATAAGAAGGGCCTTCATTGCAAAATTGATAGTAGCGGATATGAGCGTCCTGCACCACTTTGGGCTGAGGACTTACCCCACCATTATTAAGGTTAAGAATATTAGGAGAAACAGTATAGGCTTCTTTTACCCATGCCCAAAAATCCTCATCATTCAAAGCCTCTGCAGGCTGCTGTAACTGAAACTTTTCAAATTTATCAATTGCATCTTTTGCAAAAACTCTATTGGCAATGGATAAAAAACCAAACGTACCTGCCGATGTAGCAAGACCTTGTAAAAATTTCCGGCGTGAATTCATAAATAATACAGATTGAAAAAGGAAGTTAAGAAGAATGTGGCATTAGAAAAATAAAATATCGTCTCACATCACCATTCAATCCCATTGTCAGTATTAAATATGAAATAAAAATTTAATCACATACAAATCAGGTTATATCCTTGAAATAATCAAACCCCAATAAAATATTTACATTAATATTCCCGAACCTCTTTGGATATTTCTTATTATCTTATACCTTTAAGTCATTACTAATTTAAACCTTATCAATATGGCAAATCCTGCAGCTTTCCCGGCATCTGTAGCTGGAAATATTTATCCCAATAATCCTAACGCACAATTTCCGGAAAGCGCTTTTCCTCAATTTAGCTCCAGCAAAAGACCTGTTGGTGTGGCATTATCGGGCGGAGGTCCCAGAGCAATGAGTTGTGCTCTTGGACAAATGCGTGGTCTCACAAAAAGTTTTATTGCCGATTCCATAGGCGCTATATCCTGTGTTTCGGGTGGATCATGGTTTGGTACCCCTTTTAGCTTTGCCCCCACCTTATTTTCTGATGATGAATTGTTAGGCATACAAACACCCCCTTCAAAACTAACTGTTTCGGCACTGCAAAGTATTAATACGGGTAATATTTGTCTTCCGCTAACCTGGATGAGTAATAGCGCTATTACGGCTGTATTAACTTATCAATACGAAATAAATGATGTGCCTTGGAATAAACTCTGGAGCCGTATGCTCAATGCGTTTTTGTTAGACGGATTTATGCTGGGTGGAGATCAAACATTTTTCACTCTTAATACCACAACACTTAACAGTTTGCTTAGTAAAAATCCTTCCCTTACACACAGTAATTTTTACCTGCAACGTGATGGCAGGCCTTTTTACATCGCCGGAGGCACACAAAACTATCCAACCGGGGCCAATCTGGTTATGCGACACATGGAATATACTGCTATGTACGCAGGCACTCCGCAAACTTGTGGCCCAATTGGTCCTTCGGGACAGCACTATGGTTACGGGTATGTTGACAATATTTTATTTGATACTTTAAATCCTAAATCGCTTTCAAATCAACTGGCCACGGCATCATTAAACATTAATCCTTATACAAACAAACAAATGCCTTTTCTTTTAAGTGACCAGATGGGAAGCAGCAGCTCTGCGCCGGGCAGCTATCTTGACTATTTTTTAAATAACCCTACCTGGTTTCCCCAGTTTAATTATTGGTCGCCGGCTTATACAGGAAAAGAAATACCGGCTTTGTATAGTTTTACAGATGGAGGTGATTTGGAAAACACAGGAATAATACCGCTTTTGCGCCGACAATATAAATTAATTATTGCCTGTATTAACACATCTTTATCTTTAAAAAATATCGGTTATTCGGACAGTGAGTACGTAAATGGCGTGGATTCACAAATAAGCCGTTTATTTGGACAATATCCCACACCTCCCGGCATTATCCCTCCTATACAGGTGTTTAATGATAATGGAAAATTTAATGCCCTTTGTAATGCTTTGATTAATGCTAAAGCAAGTGGTAAGCCTTTATTATATTCGGACAGCTATACAATCTACCCCAATAACTACTTTGGAGTACCTGCCTATCCAAATAATGAAGAAGTGATAGTCCTCTGGGTTTATAACGATTTGAACAGGGAATGGTATAACCAGCTACCAACAACAGTACAATCGTTGTTGCAAAGTACCAAACCGGATAATTACATGGCGAATTTCCCCAACCTGGCAACGGTATTTCAAAATAAAGCCAACGTGGATGGGGTATGGATACCGGAGGTACTTCTATACACTCCTCAGCAAATTAACCTATTGGCCAATATGCAGTATTATAATACTATGGGTAATGAGGCAACCACAATACTTACGGAATCAATGAAAAAAATAAGTTGATCGTACTTAACGATAAGCCGGGGTTTAAAAAGTTCAGTCGCCAAACAGAAACAGGGTTTGACGTAACCATCTATGCCCTGGTTTTACCTGATTTCCGCCTTTGAAAAAAGGGTATAAAGTTTTTTGCCATTTAAAGTCTGAGGCTTACCTTTGCCGTCCTAAAAATAAAAGGTTTATAATGCCTACTATTCAACAGTTAGTTAGAAAAGGACGAGAAATAATTAAGTCTAAAAGTAAATCAAGGGCGTTAGACAGCTGCCCTTTCCGCAGAGGTGTTTGTACCCGTGTATATACAACTACGCCTAAAAAGCCGAATTCTGCGCTTCGTAAAGTAGCCAAAGTTCGTCTTACAAATAAAGTAGAGGTTATTGCCTACATTCCGGGTGAAGGGCACAACCTGCAGGAACACTCTATTGTGCTGGTTCGCGGAGGTCGTGTAAAAGATTTACCCGGTGTTCGTTACCACATTGTACGTGGTAGCCTTGACACGGCTGGGGTAAAAGACCGTAAAAAGAGCCGTTCTAAATACGGAACAAAGAAAGAAAAAGCCAAAAAATAACCCTTTGGTAAAGCCTGTAAAGCTTTTGCCTGAAAGGATAATTAAATTTATATAAATGAGGAAGACACAACCTAAAAAGATCCCTTTAGCGCCAGACCCAAGATTCAACGATAAACTGGTTACCCGTTTTGTGAACAACCTGATGTGGGAAGGGAAAAAGAGCATTGCTTACAACATTTTTTATGATGCTCTTGAAAAAGTTTCTAAACAAACAGGTGAAAATGGCTATGAAGTTTGGAGAAAGGCTTTGGCAAATGTTACCCCCTCCGTAGAGGTACGTAGCCGTCGTATCGGTGGCGCTACTTTCCAAATTCCTTCCGAAGTTCGTGCCGAGAGAAAAATTTCCCTAAGTATGAAATGGCTAATTCGTTACAGCCGTGAAAGAAATGGTAGAAGCATGGCCGATAAATTGGCTAACGAAATTGTGGCAGCAAGCAAAGGTGAAGGATCCGCTTTTAAAAAGAAAGAAGATACCCACCGTATGGCAGAAGCTAATAAGGCTTTTGCACACTTTAAAGTTTAATCAAATGAAGTCTTTATATTAAAAAACCATCCCGCCAGAAACGGGATGGTTTTTTATTGTAGCATAATAGCAAATTAACTTTCGAAATCAGTCAAGGCAAGCTCTTTAATCAATTCATCTACTTTCCACCCTACTCCATAAAAATCGGCAACCTTTCTTATTACACCTTCTACTAATGCATCCGGACAGGAAGCGCCGCTGGTAATTAAAATTTTAAGAGGTTGCTTTTGAGGTAAAAAGCTTATTGAATGTACTTCCTGTTTATGGTGATAATCAAAATGAAGAATTTCATTAGCATTTAATATTTTCTCTTCATCCTTAATAAAATAAGTAGGCAATACTTTCTCGCACAACTCAACTAAATGAGTGGTGTTGGAACTATTGTACCCTCCAACTACTATGGCTAAATCGGCTTCTGTGTTCAACATCCTGGTTACAGCTGTTTGGTTATCATTAGTAGCATAGCACAAAGTATCTCTTGTATCCGCAAAACGTTCGCCAATGTTAAAGTCATTCAAATGATAATAGTCCATCATCAGTTGGCGCAGGTAATCTGATATAGCCTGGGTATCGCTTGCCAATTGTGTAGTTTGATTCACTACGCCCAAACGTTGTAAATCTTTGGTAATATCAAAACCCTGAGAATATCTCCCTCCAAATTCAGTATAAAATTCATCTGCTTTCTTTTCACCGGTAATGTACTTACCTAATTCAATTGTCTCATTCATATCATTTACAATCACACTGGGTGCCTTGCTTGAGCTGTGGGAAAAAGTAGCCCTTGTTTCTTCATGTTTGGGTTTACCGTGAATTACAATACTATAACCTTTGTTGGCAATTTGCTCACTCCGGTTCCAAACCTTTTCTACAAAAGGACAGGTAGTATTATATTTTTCCACCTCAATTCCCTTAATTTTCAATTTTTCTTCTACGTCTAAAGTAGTTCCAAAGGCCGGAATTAAAACAATGTCGTTACTGGTAATTTCATCCAGTCCAATTAATTCTTTTCCATAAGTATCTTGTAAAAACCGTACACCCCTTCTTTTTAAGTCTTCATTTACATGCGGGTTATGAATCATCTCGCTTAAAAGAAAAATCCTTTTATCCGGGTTTTCTTCAATTGTTCGAAAAGCAATCTCAATAGCATTTTCCACTCCATAGCAAAATCCAAAATGACGGGATAAATAGAATTGCACCACGCCAAAATCAAGCAAGGTGGGAGAAAAATCTTTCTTCATTTTATCTTCCAGTTTCCTCTTTTTCTTAACAATGCTGATTAAAGGACTTCGGTAAATCAGCGGAACTTCAAATTGTTTCATAATTAACTGCTAACAAAGTAATGAAGATACAAAGTTAATAAAGCATGTTTGTTTATATTTGACGCTATGGGGAAAGAATTTAACAGGGTAAACTGGGCTACTGCTACTAATATATATGAGGTTAACTTACGTCAATACACTTATGAAGGAAGTTTTAATGCTTTTAAAAAAGAATTACCCCGTCTGCACGAAATGGGAGTAGAAACTTTGTGGTTTATGCCCATTACTCCCATTGGTATTGTTAACCGAAAAGGAACACTGGGCAGTTATTATTCGGTTCGTAATTACGTTGAAGTAAATGAAGAATTCGGAACACTAAATGATTTTAAAGAATTAGTGAATGCAGCGCATGCAATAGGACAAAAGGTTATTATTGATTGGGTGGCTAATCATACTTCGTGGGATCATGTATGGACTCATCTACACCCTGAATTTTATAGTCGTGACCATGATGGGAATTTTCGCCCTCCTTTTCCAAACTGGGAAGATGTGATTCACTTAAACTTTCACAATAATGCTTTACATGAAGCTATGATTGATGCTATGGCTTTTTGGGTAAAAGAATGCAATATTGATGGGTTTCGTTGCGACATGGCCCACCTGGTTCCCCTTTCTTTTTGGTATAATGCAAGGAAAGCATTAGATAAATTAAAACCATTATTTTGGATGGCTGAATGTGAAGAACCGGAATACCACCAGGTTTTTGATGCCACTTATACATGGAAATGGATGCACGCCACACAAGAATATTGCCGTCATAAAATAAGTATTAAAAAATTATTTTCCACGCTAGTAGAATACAACCTGGAGTTTCCTAAAGATGCCATTCGGGTCTATTTTACTTCTAACCATGATGAAAACAGTTGGAACGGAAGTGAGTATGAAAAATATCAAAATGCCGTTGGAGTTTTAGGTGTTTTTGCCTGCACATGGGATGGCGTACCCATGTTATACAGTGGACAAGAAATGCCTAATAAAAAAAGGCTAAAATTCTTTGATAAAGACTCTATTGAGTGGACTGGCAATTTTGAGCTACACGAATTTTATAAAACATTACTCAATTTACACAAAAACCATCCGGCTGTTCGCGGAGGCGATGTAAAAGTAGCTACTTACAAATTACACACAAGTCATGATCATAACGTATTTGCTTATTTAAGAAAAAGGGAAGAAAAAGAAATCATCGTTATACTTAATCTTTCTGCAGAACCAATCAATCACCTCATAATTCACGAAGCAATTATTGAGGGGAATTATAGAAATGTATTTGCTAACTCAACCGTGCAATTAAACAGTCATTCGGTTTATGCAATTGAAGAGTGGGGATGGTTGATATTTGAGAAATAAGATGAATTACAGGTTTTTATCAAGAATTTGGGTTAGCTCTTTTTTTACATTTTGCAATTCTTTTTCTTTACCCCACAGGCTGGTTGCCAGGAAACTTATTATATCTCCATTTTTAAAATGGAGTTTTAAAATGCCATCAAAACTGCCAGACGTAACGTCTATTAATTCATCAAATACATACTCTTTCCATTTCATGTTACCCATACTCACAGCAATTTTCCCTGATTCATAATCAAGAAATACTTCTTTTAAATTGAGATACCGGGATGGATTACTAAAAACAAAAATCAACAAGGGGATAAAGAAAAACAATACGGCCACCCCGTGTCTGTTTTTTATGGCTACGGCAACAAAAAGAATAGATGCTCCTACAAAAACAATAGGAAATACTTTTACTAAAAGTGTGGTGCCAAAAACATTCGATATTCTCCTCACCAAACTATAATTTGAAAATGAGTCAAAAAAAAAATTATTATAACCCAGCCTGCTTATATCAATTCACTTTCTGGCAAAGGATTTTTAATAGCGTTTCTTTTTTCGTGAAACTCTCTTGCTGCCTTTATAAAGTGAACAAATAGAGGAGCCGGTCTTTCAACAGTACTTTTTAACTCGGGGTGGTATTGCACACCTATAAAAAAGGGATGCGATGGTATTTCCATAATTTCCACCAAATTATTATCGTTGTTCTTTCCTGATGCAAACATGCCTGCTTCTTCAAACTGCTTTAGAAACCGGTTGTTAAATTCCCACCGATGACGATGACGTTCGCTGATTAATTTTGTTCCATAAATGCAGTATGCAAGCGTATTTTCCTTTATTTCGCAGGTGTAAGCACCCAATCTCATAGTACCCCCTTTACTGGTAACGGTTTTCTGAGTCTCCATCAAATCAATTACCGGATAATTTGTATCAGGGTCCATTTCTGTAGAATTAGCATCCTTCAACCCTAAAATATTTCTGGCAAATTCAACTACAGCCATTTGCATACCCAAACAAATACCAAAGAAGGGTAATCCGTTTTCCCTGGCATATTTAATAGCTTCAATTTTACCTTCCACCCCTCTACTGCCAAAACCGGGGGCTACCAACAATCCGTCCAGTCCGGCTAATTTTTCTGCTACATTTTCCCCAGAAATATACTCACTGTGTACATTGGTTATCTGCACTTTTACCTCATTAATTGCACCCGCATGTACAAAGGATTCCAAAATAGACTTATACGCGTCCTGCAATTCCACATATTTTCCGATAAGCCCGATATTTACTTTTGACTTTGGGTTTTTTAACTTGGTTAAAAATTCATTCCATTTAGCAAGGTCCGTTTCAGGGAAGATTTCTACATTTAATTTACGCAAGCATATTACATCCAGCTTTTCTTTCATCATTAACAAAGGTACTTCGTAAATAGTAGAAGCATCCATCGCTTCAATAACGGCTTCCGGTTTAACATTACAGAATAAAGCAATCTTCCTGCGTAAATCCATGCTCAGAGGATACTCACTCCTGCAAACAATAATATCCGGGTGTACCCCTGTTTCGCTTAACATTTTCACACTGTGCTGCGTAGGTTTCGTTTTTAATTCTTTAGCAGCTTTTAAATAAGGTATTAATGTAAGATGTACAACTACACAATCCTCATCGGGCAATTCCCACTGTATCTGTCTGACAGCTTCTATAAATGGCAGGGATTCAATGTCGCCTACCGTACCACCAATTTCTGTTATTACAATATCATATTTACCCTCATTACCCAATAATAGCATTCTCCTTTTTATTTCGTCGGTAATATGCGGTATTACCTGAACTGTTTTACCGAGATAAGCACCTTCTCTTTCTTTATTGATTACTGTTTGATAAATACGTCCGGTAGTAACATTATTTAATTGCGAAGTAGGAATATTTAAAAACCGTTCATAATGCCCAAGATCCAAATCGGTTTCTGCGCCATCATCCGTTACGTAACACTCTCCATGTTCATAGGGATTCAAAGTACCGGGATCAACATTAATATAAGGATCAAATTTTTGGATAGTAACTCTAAAGCCCCTTGACTGTAATAATTTAGCAAGTGATGCAGAAATGATTCCCTTACCCAAAGAAGAGGTTACACCGCCGGTTACGAAAATGTACTTAGCCATAAAAAGTTTTTTCTTAACCCGCCAATGACGGATTTTGTTAACTATAAAAAATAAAACCCCAACTGTTTGTTGCCAATAGAAAAATCTGATCCAGGAAATTGGGGGTTGACCTTATATTGAGGGAGGTCATGCAAACCTACGCCATTTTTTTAACTACAAAAAATATACAAACTGGAAATAAAAGAGATTATGGATTTTTTTTTAGAAAAGGGCCCTTAACGCTTACATTTTCTTTAATTAACTATATTTTTAATTAAATAAAAGCCCCAAAAAGGACATTATACTAATTACATGGCATATTATTTAAAAAATTACTGAATTTTGTATTTTACCGTTTAGATTGGGTTAAATCCCTGTATTATCACTTCACTTTTTATATAAAATTTATTATGAAAAAACTTTTTTCGTTTGCACTGCTTTTTACTGTTTCATTAACGCTTTTGGCTCAAAAAAACAAAAAAAATCAACCCGATAACTGTTGTGCCATAAGCGCTACTACTCAATTCGCACATTTTGCCAGTGATGTTAATTTTAAAATGAGTCATGATGAACCACTTCCTTATCATTTTGTAAGCGAGATGGGCGGTACGGACATTACGTTTAAAGCTGCTGATGGTAGCGATGCTTATGGGTATGAAATAAAGGCTTCCAAAAAAACAAATTTTTACATTTTTGTAATACATGAATGGTGGGGCTTAAATGATTATATAAAAAAAGAGGCAGAAAAACTGAATAAAGATTTTGACGTAAATGTTATTGCTCTTGATTTATACGATAAAAAAGTGGCTTTTAAGCAAGAAGACGCTGCCAAATACATGCAATCTGCCAGTGCCCAACGCATTCAAAATATTATTAAAGGGGCGATAGCTTATACCGGCAACGAAGCAAAGATTTTTACCATTGGATGGTGCTTTGGAGGCGGGTGGAGCTTACAAACAAGTATCCTCGCCGGCAAACAGGCCGCCGGATGTATAATGTATTATGGCATGCCGGAAAAAAACAAAGAAAAACTAAAATCTTTAAAAGCAGATGTATTGGGGATTTTTGCTAACAAGGAACAATGGATAACACCGCAGCTTGTAAACGATTTTGAGGCTTCGCTAAAAAAACTAAATAAAAAGGCAACTTTTTATCGTTATAATGCCGTTCATGCTTTTGCCAACCCCAGTAATCCCAATTATGATAAAGCTGCCACAGAAGATGCCTATAAGCATGTAACAGAATTTTTGAAGGCCAGAATCAAATAATATAAAACATCCGGAATAAAAAAGTCGTCACGTTTTTATGACGACTTTTTTATTCTACCAATTCTTCGGGTAAATCTTAGTTTCTTCACCGCAAAACTTATTTTGGTAACAGGCTGTATCAGTTTTTCTTTTTAACAGAACAGCAAAATCGGTTAGCTATTCAACTCCTATCTTTTCATAACTGGCTGTAATTCCCCTGATAAGGGATAAACTGAAGCCCTGGCTTTCCATTTCTTTAAGACCGGTTGTTATGCTTTTTTTAGTTACAGTAATTTTATTTATCTCCTGTTCCGGATGAGAATTATTTTTTAATACCAATTCCGCAGCTCCTTTTACTGTTTGTGCAGTAATGAGTGAGGCCATGTCGTTACTTAAACCCATTTCTATTCCAGCTTTTATATGAGCACTTAAATAACGCATAGCATAAGCCGTGCCACAGGAACTAAGAATGGTGGCTGCATTCATTAATTTTTCATTTAAAATAATGATACGACCCAACTGGTTAAATAAATCTTCTACGTATTTACGTTGCTCATCGTTTATCTGCTTAAAACAAATACAATTCATGCTTTCCTGTAAAGAAACTGCCGGGTTAATAATTACCCTTGCCATAGGAATTTTCTTTACAATAATTTTTTGTAGTTGTTTAAAAGTAATTCCGGTTACCAGTGAGCACAACACATGTTTTTTATTTTTTAACTCGTCCCTTAGTCCTTTCAATACATCATTAACATCAATAGGCTTTACATCCAAAATAATAAAATCAGCAAACCTCACTGCTTCGTTATTGTCGGTTGCAACCAGTACTCCTTTCTTTTCCAATATTTTAAGAGAAGCCATGTTTCTTTTTGTAAGAATAATATGTTGTGGCTTGGTAAATCCACTGTCAACAAGAGCTTGTGCAAGTAAAGTACCAAACCCTTCACAACCTATAATGGCAACTTTTTTATTCATATTATTTAATTAAAAAACCATCACACCCAGGGTATGATGGTTAGTATATACAGTAGAATGAAGTTAATAATATTTTCTTTCTCTTAAATAATTCCTTACATAATCATCCACACCTTTTTCCAGGTTATAAAATTCATCTGTATAACCAACCGTTTTCAGTTTGTTCATGGTAGCTTCTGTGAAGTATTGGTATTTATCGCGAATATCAACCGGCGTATCAATATATTCAATGTTGGGTTTTAAATCAAGTCCCCCAAAAGTAGCTTTTACCAAATCATTAAAAGTTCGTGCCTTACCCGTTCCCAGGTTATAAATACCAGATGGCACATGGTGTTGCATCAACCAGTAACAAACTTTAACTACGTCCTTTACATAAATAAAATCACGCAGTTGTTCCCCATCTTTAAAATCGGGTTTGTGCGATTTAAACAGTTTTACTTTACCGGAGGATTGAATTTGATTGAATGAATGGAAAATAACACTAGCCATCCTTCCTTTATGATATTCGTTGGGGCCATATACATTAAAAAATTTCAGGCCCGCCCAAAATGGCGGCATTTGGTTATCTTTTGCATGACGAAGTATCCATTTGTCCACCTCATTTTTAGAAATTCCGTATGGGTTTAAGGGTTTTAATTTTGCTATCACTTTATGCGAATCCTCGTACCCCCACTCACCAGCTCCATAAGTTGCAGCTGAGGAAGCATAAACCAGGGGGACATTTTTTTCTGTACAAAACTGCCAGATTTTTTGTGTGTATTCAACATTAAGTCTTTTATGAACACTGTAATCAAATTCGGCGGTATTGGTTCTCGCCCCCAGATGAAAAACAAAACTAACGGGCAAATTTTCTCTTAAAAGCCAATCAAAAAAATCTTCTCTTTCTACCCTTATTCGATACTTTTTATGCAGGAGGTTTAATTCTTTTTCTTCGTCATCAAACTCATCCACTAAAATTAAATTTTCATAGCCTTGTTCATTTAAATAGCCCACCAGGCAACTGCCAATAAACCCGGCCGCTCCGGTAACCACAATTAATGCATCTTTTGAAAGATGAGTTGTTTGGGGGTTTGCTTTTAATTTTTTTTCAAGATTTATCATTACTCAGCCATATAATGGTTCATATAAATTTCAATTGCCGAATTATATTTTTCCTTCCATTCCGCAATGTTTCCCCACTGTAAACCGTCCACTTCAATGGAGCCATCTGTAACAACTCCCAGCTTTTCACAGGGATGATTGCCTATTATTTTTATAAATGTATCTACATTTTCCCGGGATACACTTACTACCACCCTACTCTGTGCTTCACCAAACCAATAAGCATCTTTACGCAGTCTCTTATCGGAAGCAGCAACGGCAAAACCAAGGTTATTGTTGAAGGAAGACTCCATCATTGTAATAAACAAACCGCCTTCACTTACATCATGGGCTGAAACAATTACTTTATGCTTAATTAATTCAAGAATCTTTTGTTGTAATGCAAGTTCTTCGTCCAAATCAAAATGGGGCGCCGGAGAAAAATCAACACCACAAATTTTATGAAGATATTCAGATGAGTTAAAGTCATTACTACTTTTACCTACCAAAAAAATAACGTCTCCTTCGTCTTTAAAATCGAGAGTCATTCTTTCCTTAATACTGTTTAATAAACCTACCATCCCGATTGTAGGAGTTGGATAAACGGGCCCATCGGGTGATTGATTATAAAAACTTACATTCCCTCCGGTAACTGGTGTATTAAACTTTTTGCAAGCTTCCCCCATTCCCTTTAAAGCGTAAACAAATTGATAATACACTTCTGGGTCGTAGGGATTTCCAAAATTTAAACAATTGGTTACACCCAAAGGAGTTCCTCCGCTACACACAATATTTCTCGCAGCTTCAGCCACGGCTATCATGCCCCCTTGAAATGGATTAGCAAATACATAACGGCTATTGCAATCAGTTGTAACCGCTAATGCCTTGCCCGTTTCTTTAACCAATACTATTGCAGCATCGCTTGGTGCATTGGTAGAGGCATTGCCTGTACCCACCATACTATCGTATTGATTATAAACCCATCGTTTGCTTGCTATATTAGGAAAGCTGATGATTTTCTCTGCTACTTCTTTTAAATTACCCGGTACCGGAATGCCATCCGGATTAAAAGATTTTATTTTTGAAAAATATTTAGGTTCTATGTAATCTCTTTCATATACCGGAGCGCCTCCACCTAATACCAAACTTTCTGCAGGAATTTCTGCTTCCAGTTTCCCATCCAAATAAAATTGAAGAATACCATCACCAGTTACTTCACCAATTTGCGAACAGGGTAAATCCCATTTCTCAAAAATTTGCAATACTTCTTTTTCTCTTCCTTTGTGTACAATCATCAGCATGCGTTCCTGGCTTTCACTTAGCAATAGCTCCCAAGCCTTCATACCTGCTTGTCCGGTAGCCAGGTTTTTTTGGCGGGTAGGAACTTTTTCCAAATCAATCCGCATCCCTACTCCTCCCTTAGCGCTTGTTTCGGAAGTGGAACAAATAATTCCAGCCGCCCCCATATCCTGCATACCAACTAAAGCGCCTGTAGGAATAACTTCCAAACAAGCTTCCAATAACTTTTTTTCCTGAAACGGATCTCCTACTTGTACAGCTGGTAAATCCTCCATGCTATTCTCAGTTATATCGGCAGAGGCAAAGGCTGCGCCTCCTATCCCATCTTTTCCGGTAGCGCTACCTACAATGAACACCGGATTACCTACCCCTTTTGCCGTTGCACTAACGGTTTCCCCAACTTTTACAATACCTACACTCATTGCATTAACCAACGGATTGGTATGATAACAATCCTCAAAATAAATTTCACCACCCACAGTAGGCACACCAAAGCAATTACCATAATGCCCAATGCCGTGTACTACGCCGCTTAATAAATGCTGTGTTTTATCTTCTTCAATATTTCCAAACCTCAGCGAGTTAAGTGAGGCAATTGGTCTGGCACCCATAGTGAATATATCGCGATGAATGCCACCTACCCCGGTAGCAGCTCCCTGGAAGGGTTCGATAGCAGAAGGATGGTTATGGCTTTCAATTTTAAATACTACCGCATATCCATCGCCAATATCAACTAGCCCTGCATTTTCCTCACCGGCTTTAACCAGTAATTTAGAGCCTTCCCGTGGCAGGGTTTTTAACCATTTTATAGAATTTTTATAACTACAATGCTCACTCCACATAACGGAGTAAGCGCTGAGTTCCGTAAAATTAGGGGTACGACCAAGAATCTTTTTTATTAAATCAAATTCTTCAGAACGAAGTCCAAGCTTTTCAGCCGTTGAAACAGTTACTTCCATAATAAAATGTAAGAAAAAGCAAAAGTACAACTACGCAACCAAAAGTTCGGGATGTTTATTCTCAAATTATTAGCTATTTTGCCACACGAAAACCCACTCCTAAATTGTCTTATTTGTTATTCATAGCATACCTGGTTTTTTTTTGCTGGTTGATAACAAGAGTAAAATTTATTGCCAATAGCGGTATTTCTAAAAGAATATTAATATCCCTGTTTGTAATAAAAGTTCTTGCCGGAACGATTTACGGGTACATATACAGGTATATACCCAATCATCAGGTATATGCAGACACCTGGCGTTTTTTTTATGAAAGCAAAACAGAAACAGATTTGTTATTTCAAAACCCTGGTGAATACTTCATCAACATTTTTCACAACCCGTATGAAAAAGGTTATCAGCATTTCTTCTCCGGGCATGCTTCCTATTGGAGCGATCTGAAGAGCAATTTTATGGTAAAACTGGTTTCCCTTCTCAATATTCTGAGTTTTAAACATTATTATATTAATGTTATCCTGTTTTCTTTTATTAGTTTTTTAGGTCCCATAGCCTTGTACAGGCTGTTTCTTAAAGTTTTTCCCGGCAAGGAAGTATGGTTAATAATTGGCTGTTTTCTTTTTCCTTCCTTTTTATATTGGTGCTCCGGCATTCATAAAGATGGTCTGATATTTACAGGCATTGCCCTCATTATGTTTCATCTTGATAAGATAACATCAGAAGAAGGATATAGTTTTAAAAGAGGCTTTTATATATTTTTATGTTTCCTGTTGATATTCCCTTTAAGAAATTACGTAGCATTGGCACTAATACCTCCAATAGCTGCGTGGCTTTTAACACAAAAAATACCGCAAAAAAAATGGCTTGTTTTTAGTTTGGTTTATATAATATGTGGGGTACTCTTTTTTACTTCCCGGTTCATTCATCCTAAAATAAATCTGCCCTTATCTGTATCCATACGGCAAGATGAGTTTCTAAAATTAAAAGGGAGTTCTTTCATTAAAACCAATAAGCTGCTGCCGGGATTTAAGAGTTTTGTAAAAAATTTACCCCAGGCAATTAATCATTCATTACTGCGGCCCTATCCCACAGAAATAAAAAGCGTTTTTTATTTGCTTGCATCAGTTGAAGTTATTTTCTATTGTCTTATTTTACTATGGTTTGCAGCCAGGGGGAATTATAAAGTATTTTCCCAGCCATCTGTATTATTTTCTTTGTTTTTTTCATTTAGTCTTCTCTTACTTATCGGCTATACCATTCCTTTTATTGGAGCAATAGTACGATACCGGGGCATTTTACTTCCCCTTTTCATTACTCCCCTGCTTTGTAACATTAAGAAAATCAATTCGGGAATAAACATATTATAATTTTTTATAATATTTATTTATTTGCTCATTTCTATGAAATTTTTTAGTTTATTGACAAAATAATTAATATTTTATTCACATTTTAGCTAAAATAGTTGTTGAAATGGAAAAAAAATTAATTTTTTATGGCTGTTTTCCATTTCCTTTGCAAATAAAAAACTACCCATGCTACTACGTTTTGAAGCTTTAAAAGGATTATCCAGCGATAACGGCGACATCAAAGTGGCCGGTTCATCTAAAATCACTTCTATTTTTGGTGAAAACGTATTTACCCTAAAAACGGCAAGGCAATTTTTAAGCGATGAAGCTTACAAAAGTTTAGTTACTTCTGTAAAAGGCGGAAAGAAAATTGACCGTGCTGTTGCCAACCAAATTGCAGCGGGTATCCGATACTGGGCCGAGAGCAAAGGTGTAACACATTTTACACACTGGTTTCAACCTTTAACAGGTTCTACCGCAGAAAAGCATGATTCCTTTTTTACCATAAAAAGTGATGGATCAGCTTTGGAAGAATTTGATGGAGCTGCCTTGATTCAACAAGAACCGGATGCCTCATCTTTCCCAAGCGGTGGCATTCGTGCAACTTTTGAGGCTCGTGGATATACAGCCTGGGATCCTTCTTCACCCGCCTTTATAATGGAAATTGGCGCCGGCAAAACTTTGTGCATTCCCACCATTTTTGTTTCATACACCGGTGAAACATTAGACTACAAAGCTCCCTTATTAAAATCGCTGGAAGCTTTAAATAAAGCTGCGGTAGATGTTGCAAATTATTTTGATAAAAATGTAACCAAAGTTTCGGCTACTCTTGGCTGGGAACAGGAATATTTTGTAATAGATGAAGGTTTAGCCAATGCGAGACCGGATTTGGTGTTATGCGGCCGTACGGTATTTGGCCATGCCTCTGCCAAAGGTCAGCAGTTGGAAGATCATTATTTTGGTTCCATCCCTGAAAGAGTATATGCGTTTATGAGAGATTTTGAAGAGGAAGCCTACAAGCTGGGAATACCTTTACGTACCCGGCATAATGAGGTAGCTCCTGCACAATTTGAGTGTGCGCCTATTTTTGAAGAAGTAAGTGTGGCTGTTGATCACAACACATTACTGATGGACATAATGGACAGGGTTGCACGCCGGCATAAACTCCGGGTATTGCTTCACGAAAAACCCTTTGCCGGTATTAACGGAAGCGGCAAACACAATAACTGGAGTATGGCAACTGATACGGGTATTAATTTATTAGCCCCCGGAAAAACTCCAAAGACCAACCTGATGTTTCTAACTTTTTTTGTAAACACCATCAAAGCGGTTCATGATTACGCCGATGTTTTAAGAGCTTCTATTGCTTCTGCAGGTAATGATTACCGTTTGGGCGCTAACGAGGCACCTCCAGCCATTATTTCTGTATTTATCGGGCAATTTCTTACAAAAGTTTTACAGGATATTAAGCAAAGAGTAGGAGATAAATTTGATGAACAGGATGAAGCTATTTTAAAATTGGATTTGCACAGAAGTATTCCGGAGTTATTGTTGGATAATACAGATCGTAACCGTACTTCTCCCTTTGCTTTTACGGGCAATAAATTCGAATTCCGGGCTGTGGGTTCTACGGCTAATTGCGCAAATCCCATGTCTGTTTTAAATACGATTATTGCTGAAACATTGAAAAAATTTAAAATTGATGTGGATGCGCTGATTGAAAAAGGTGAAAAGAAGGAAGTTGCTATTATGCATGTAATTCGTGAATACGTTGTGGCCAGCGAAAAGGTGTTGTTTGAAGGCGATGGTTATAGCGAGGGATGGGCTAAAGAAGCTGAAAAAAGAGGTTTACCCAATATAAAAACTACTCCTTTGGCCTTGGATGCTATGGTTACAAACAAGGCTAAACATTTATTTGAAAGCAACAACGTATTGACTCATGTTGAATTAGAAGCTCGTCATGAAATTGAATTGGAAAAATATATTAAAAAAGTTCAGATTGAAGCCCGTATTATGGGCGAGCTTTGCACCAGCCATATTTTACCTGCAGCTATTAAATACCAAAATGTTCTTATCAATAACATTAAAGGGTTGAAAGAGGTTGGATTAAAAGAAGATTCATATGCCAATCAAAAACAAATCCTGGTTAAAATTTCCGAACACATTAACAAATTAAGCGACGAGGTTGAAAAAATGATTGAAGCAAGAAAAATTTGCAATGCAATGGAAAATACAAGAACCAAAGCAATTGCATATGAAAGCCAGGTTAAAGCTCCCTTTTTCGATAATATTCGTTATCATGTAGATAAACTGGAATTACTGGTGGATGACCAATACTGGTTGTTACCTAAATACCGTGAAATTCTCTTTTTAAGATAATGATGAATTGGTTTTTGATAAAAGGTCGTCTATTTCCCGTTGAAATTATTACCCTGTCTATCAATCCCTGCCACCGCAGGGATTTTTTATTTACGGCTACCGTTATACAATTGCAAAAAGTTTATACGCATTTTAAGGTATGGCAATGAATACTTAATTTTACTACCATCATCTTTTTGCTATGAAATATTTATTTACATCAGTGCTCGTTATTACGCTTATTTCCTGCGGAAAAAAATCTTATACCAAATCTACCGAGCCTATAGACGCAGCCCGGGAATTTATACGTGCCAGCCTAGATGGCGATTTTAAAAAAGCGAAGTTATACCTGGCAAAGGATGATAATAATCAAAACTTTTACAGAATGTACATGGAAAAATATGATAAGTTGGCCCCAATAGAAAAAGAGGGATTTCATAAAGCATCCATTGTAATCAACAAAGTGGAAAATATAGACGACAGCACCATTATTGTTAACTACTCTAACACATTTAAAAATAAAAATTTTGAAGTAAAAGTAAATACCCGACAAGGCGAGTGCTGGGTTGATTTTTATTATGGTATTACCGGTAATCTTAATATAGAATAATCCATGTTAAAAAATTTTTTGTTGGTGGGAATAGGCGGTATGGCAGGATCCATTTTACGTTATGCAACCTCTTTATTGATAAAGAACTTACCCAACGGATTTCCTATCGCAACTTTTATAGTTAATATTATAGGGTCATTTATTATTGGGTGGGTTTTTGGAGTAGCAATAAAAGAAAGCGGGTATAATTGGAACTGGAAATTATTTATTGCCACCGGAATTTGCGGTGGGTTTACTACTTTTTCAGCCTTTACCGTGGAAGGAGTGGCGTTATTGCAACAACACCGGTTTACAGTATTTGCTTTTTATGTTATAAGCAGCCTCGTATTGGGTTTATCTGCGGCATGGGTAGGAATAATATTAGGCAAATAAAATTATAGTTGGAAATCAAAAGTTGTAACTTGTTAAAAAAAGAAAAATGATAACCATTCTTCATCCCTGGCATGGTGTTTCACCCGGCGATGGTGTCCCCAGACAGGTTAAAGCTATCATTGAAATACCACAAGGTTCGAGAGCTAAATACGAAATTGATAAAATCAGTGGTTTATTGAAACTGGATCGTGTAATTTATTCTTCTTTTCATTATCCTGTTAATTATGGCTTTATTCCTCAAACTTTAGGGCAGGATGGCGATCCATTGGATATACTGGTACTTTGCTCCCAGTCTATAACGCCCTTGTGTATTGTGGATGCAACTGTTATTGGAAACATGCAAATGATTGATAGCGGGGAGGAAGATGATAAAATAATTGCTGTGGCCACTAAAGACCCTTCTGTAAATCACATCAACAATGTAGAAGATTTACCGCAACATTTTTTCCTTGAGCTAAAACATTATTTTGAACAGTATAAAGTATTAGAAAATAAAAAAGTGGAAATAGACAATTTCCAAGACAAAGCTACCGGCTTGAAAATTATAGAAAATGCATTAAAGTTCTATAAAGAAACTTATCGAAAAGAATAATTTCCATCATGCAACCAATTAATAAAATGACACTACAAATAATTCTTACACTTGCGTTTATTGGCGTAGCAGCCGGCATACTTAGCGGACTGGTTGGCATTGGAGGGGGTATTATTATAGTACCTGCTCTTGTATATTTTCTTCATTATAATCAGCACCAGGCGCAAGGCACCAGTTTAGGCGTATTAGTGTTACCGGTAGCAATTGTAGCTTTTTTGCAGTACTATAAATATTGTCAGCAAAATAATACGCCAATAAATTTTACCTATATTGCTATAATAGCATCAGGCTTTTTATTAGGCGGATTAATAGGAGGGAAAATTGCTGTTAACGTTGATCAGGCTTTGTTAAAAAAAATATTTGCCATTATTCTATTTTATCTTGCCATAAAAATGATGAACTGGGATAAACAATTTGTTACCTGGGTTAAAAATATCTTTTAATCAACCGAAGATTATGCGTACGCATTCCTGTATCGGTATTTATTATTCCTTGTGTATCCACTTTATCTATTCTCACTTTACCAGCAGCATGTACAATTTCGCCTTCATTGAGTAAGATGCCTACATGTATTATTTTTCCTTCTGCATTATCAAAAAAAGCCAAATCACCCAGTTTAGCTTCCTGCAAAAAATCAACAGAGTTCCCCTGCTCCGCCTGTTGCCAGGCATCTCTTTTAAGCTTAATCCCTAAAAACTTAAAAACCATTTGAGAGTACCCACTACAATCCGTTCCAAAAACCGACTTACCCCCCCATAAATAAGGCGTATTCAAATAAGTAAACGCTATATCTCTTATCGTTTTCGGGTCAGTTTTGCATTTTGTAAGGTCTTGGAATTTCCCATCAAACTGAATGGTATTTCTTTTCCATTGGGCTTTGCCATTGATCATGGCTGTTAAACTACTACCAAAGGGAATTTTCATAGGATGTCCATTATACAAAATAGTATTTACCCAGTCTGCAGTCAGATCATGCCGGGCATGTAAATAATCATCCATTAATATTTCTGTTATATGACTTGCCTGGCACCATCCTTCATACTCATCATATTGACCTTGTATAAAAAACCAGTCTTTCTCTGTTAACAATACTTTACAGCACTCCCCAAATAATAATTGCGATTTAATTTCGCTTAAATGTGAAGGTTCCTGGCGGAGAGGGCTAACGGGAACGCAGCATACAGCATACAGCATTAATTAATTATTTATTTAGTGTGAAATTATGGAAATTATCATCTTTTTGCATCTGCTAAATAAAAATCACTAAACTTGCATAAGGCAATTTTATTTGTGACCACCGACCAATACAAAAATATCAGCGACCAGGAATTGTTAGAAAATTTTTACACCAGTAAAAATAACAATTGGCTTGGAATCCTTTTACCAAGATATACATTGCTTTTACTGGGTGTATGTATGAAGTATTTAAAAAATGAAGAAGAAGCCAAGGATTGCGTACAACAAATTTTTTTAAAAACAATTACTGAGTTACACAAATATAAGGTGGATTATTTTAAAAGCTGGTTGTATATGGTAGCTAAAAATCACTGCCTTATGAGGTTGAGGGACAAAGGAAAAAAACCGGTAGAAATAACTGAAAAGCTTTTAATAACTCCCGCTGAAGAAACAGAAAAAGCGTTGCTTGTAGAAAAAGATAAAACACTTTCGGCCATGAATGAAGCGATGAAAGAGTTAAGCGATGAACAAAAGAAATGCATCACACTATTTTATTTAGAAAAACAATCCTATCAGCAAATAGCCAATAGCACCGGATTTACCTTAATGCAGGTAAAAAGTTATATACAAAATGGTAAGCGAAATCTAAAACAGCTGATTGAAAAAAAGTTAAGATGATTTTGTAACTTGTAAAAGAGTTTAACAATAAATGAATATTAAAAATCAGGTTTTAGCTAATGCCAACTAAAATAATTGATAAAAAACGGTATTGTAATACCTAAGGTAATGGACAAAAATTTGATAAATATATTATCGGATAGCAATAAGGATATAGACAACCAGAAGTTAATGGACTATCTCTCTGGTAAACTTTCGGGTGCAGATGCAAATGAGGTGGAAAAAATGTTGTTGGATTCTGACTTTGCAAATGAAGCAGCGGAAGGCCTGTCTATGATAAATGAAAAAAACAGGCTTTCCAGAATGATTTACGAACTCAATGCCAATCTGAAAAAGCAGTTAAAGCAAAAGAAAAAAAGAAGATTGAGAAGAAAACTAAAAGATCAGCCTGTATGGGCAATGATGGCATTAATCTTTTTTATTCTCGTAATTCTTTGTTATATAGTTATACATTTTTACCTAAAGGGAAAGTAACGGCTGTACTTTTGCAAATTGTTTTCTTAGAGCAAAAAAAAGTTTGGAATAGCTCATTTTTTTCGTATCTTTTATGTCATCTATTACTCCTTATTATGAATATTTCAAGTCGAATTCAGCAATGGAGCATAACTCACAATCCCAAATGGCTTATAGTACTTCGAGTTGTATTGGGGCTCTTTCTTTTTCAAAAAGGAATTGTATTTATTTATCGGTCAGAAGAATTAAAACTGTTATTAGAATATAATGCTATAAACACCGGTACAAAAATATTAGCATGGTATATTATGATTGCGCACTTACTGGGAGGTATTTCAATTATTGCCGGGTTGTTTACAAGGTTTATGTGCTTGTTACAAATTCCAATACTTTTAGGCGCTGTTTTTCTGATTAACCTCAAAAACGGGATTTATGCCAATAACAGTGAATTAGGATTTTCCATCCTGATACTATTATTACTATTTATTTTTTTGCTGGAGGGTGGCGGCCCCTTATCTCTTGATGCTCACTTTAGAAGACCTCCCAAAGGAGGGTAAGGGGTTATTGTTTGGATTAAAAAATCCGTTTTATAAATGCTCCCATATTTCCTTAGCAAAATATTCCAGAGAAGGGTCTCTTGCACCCATCAGTAACAACACACAGTTATCTGTTAAATGCGGTGCTACCTCATCTAAAAAATAATCCCGATCTTCTACAAAAAAAGCATTTTTTCCTAATGCTTTTATATCATTAATCAAATCGTTTGCCGAGATATCTTTAACAGCCGTACCGCCTGCATAAAAAATTTCACTCATCCATATTTCATCGGTCGGTCTCAATATAGTAGCTATTTCCTGTACAAAGTCATTGCGCAAAAACCTTGTGGGGCCGTATCCATGAGGTTGAAACCAGGCAATTACTTTAGGAGCAATATGTTGGCAAGCCTGAATGGAGGCAGCACATTTTACCGGGTTATGTGCATAATCGTCTATAAGCCATACACCATGCTTATTGCCCAATACCTGGTGGCGGCGGTAAATACCGTTATAATTTTTTAATGCTTCCGAACAAACAGTTAAATTAACACCAACAAGATTGGCTATTGTTGATGCTGCCAATGCGTTTTCCATATTATGGCGACCGACGGTATTCAAACTAAAATTTATACCATTAATTTTAAAACGAATCGTTAATCCTTCCTGTACAAAGTTTGTAGCGATATAACCCGCATTTGTATTCTCAGAAATTGAAAAATCTTTCTCTATATTGTCTGATAATTGTTTAGCTAATGGATGGGATTGGTTTACTACAAAAATTCCCCTGGTATTTTTTTTAAAAGTTGTAAATATTTCCACCAGGCTTTCTACTTCCTTATGGTCTTTATCTACATTTAACAACAGGCCAATTTCCGGTTCGTATTGTACGATAGAACCATCACTTTCATCGGCTTCAATTACCAACCACTGACCTTTTCCAACTTTTGCGTTTCCTATTTTACCCTCCCTGATAATACTTACTAAGCCTGCACCGCTGATGATACTAGGTTCTAATCCCGCAAATTGAAGAATATCAAATAACATGGCGCTGGTAGTACTTTTACCACTGGTGCCACCAACAGCAATCGTTTTTTTATCTCTAGCAATAACAGCCAAAAGTTCTGAACGCCTGATAATGGGTATGTTAAGTTGCTTCGCCTTTTGCACTTCTGGTACAGAGTCTTCAACCGCTGTAGATACTACCACTAAATCTGTCTCCCTTAATATCCCTTCTCCATTTTGAGTATAACATTTTATGCCATCTGCCTCTAGTTTTTCTCTTATTTCATTATACATCCCTTCTTTAAAATAGCGATCACTACCGGAAATCTTTTTACCTATGCCATTCAAATACTGAGCAATGGCACTCATACCTGTACCTGCAATTCCAATGAAAAAAACAGAATTAAATTCATCAATGTTTCTTATCATCTTGCAAATAAAACAAATTTTCTTATCCTGAAGTTAATAAAGAAGGCCCCGTTTCCAGGAGCCTCTTTTATTTCGTTTCTCGTGTTATTATTTTGTGGCAGGGAGTTGAATCGGAGGAACTGCATTTTTAACAGGTTTAATTGTTTTCAGATAAGCAAAAATGGCTTTGAGTTCGTTGTCGGTAAAGTTTCTAATGCTAATCCATGGCATAGGAGGCATTACTGGTCTTGTCCCATCCAACCCCTTAAATTTGCCCTCCCTCAAGCTCTTAATAAATTGCTCTTCTTTCCAGGTACCTAAACCAGTTGAGTCGGGTGTTAAATTTGCGGCATAAGAAATACCCCAGGGACCTACCCAAGCGGTTAATGTTTGGGTTACCACATACCCGTTCTTTTGCATTTCCAACCTGTTTACATTGGGGGGTGGCATTTGTGCAGGATGTCCGGATAATAATAGTGAGCTATCATCAACCGGTCCCATTGGACTCATCTTTTTAGGCGTGTGACAATCGCCGCAGCCCCCAGCCATCACCAGGTGCTCACCCCATTTAGCCTGACTACTGTATCCTCCATATTCTGATGGCGTGGCCGCTACTTCTTTGGCATCTTCATTTTTGGGGGTTTTACAACTCGTAAAAAGCAATAAATGAATTACCAACGTAGCAAATAAAATTGTGAATTGTTTTTTCATGTTTGTAAAGTTTTGAAATGATTGAAAATAAAGTGCTTTTTTAGAACACGATTAAAAAGGGAAATCTTCAAAAAAGTGCGGAATTAAAGGATTTGCAGAAAGACTTATTTAGGATATATGAATTGAGTAAAAATAAAAGGTTGCATTTGCTTAATGATAAAGATAAAAATATCTATTGTTACTTGTCAGTTCTTAGCTCCTTTTGCTCTCTCAGCATTTCACCAAAGTCTTGTTGTTTAAGCATGGCCGTAATGGTTTGAGCTATTCGTTTGGCCTTCGTAACTTCAGTTTTAGCAGATTCAATCCAATTATTAAAATATTTTTGATGTGAGCCGGGCATTTTTTTAAACCTGGCCATAGCTTTGGGTTCATCATTAAGGCACTCCATTAACGCATCAGAAAATTTAAAGGGTTCTTTATCAACCTGTAACTGTACACTCAAAGTAGCGCCCTGTTTTTTACCAATATTTTTACGCATAACTCCATTAATAGGAATAATAAAATTTCCGCCACCTATTGGTAACAAAGCCACTCCTTTAATCGGATAGCTGTCAAGTTTACCTTTTACCCTAAATGATTTTTTATTGCCAGGTAAAAGTTGTTGAGCCAGATCATCCGGAACTTCAATATAAGTCCACCCGGTTTTTTCACCTTGTTTGTTAAATTTTTTGATGAGTGCTTTATATTGTATCATAAACAGGCAAATTCATATTGAAGTTATTAAATTTATATAACGGCAGCAATTAACAAATAACCTCCCCTATTTTTGCAACACTTATTTAATTATAAAGAAGTTATGAAATTTTTTTCACGGTATTGTGTCTTTATTTTATTCGCGTTTGCCAGCTTAGCCACCTTTTCACAGGAAATAAAAGTTACCCTTAAAGCCATAAATAACAAAAACGAGGCAATTGTTTCTGCCTCTTTTAAAATAAACAGAAGAGACGATAGTTTACAAGTTATTGAAAAGATATCGGATAGCAATGGTGTAATAACTATTAACCTGTTACAAAACAAACAATATATTGTACAAGTAACCGCTGTTAATTATACCCCCATAGAGAAAATTATTAATATTAACGTAACAAGAACATTTTTCGCATTTTCCTTGAAAGAAACTTCCAAAACGCTGGAAAATGTAACAGTAACATCTTCCCGGCCTTTGTTGCGCCAGGAAGATGATAAAATAATTGTTGACCCGGAAAATATTGCCGCCACCAGTACCAGCGCTTACGAGATAATTGAAAAAACTCCAGGACTTTTTACAGATCAGGACGGCAATATTTATTTGAATAATACCACCCCTGCCAGTATTTATGTTAATGGAAGAGAAATAAAAATGAGCGCAGCCGATCTGGCGAGCATGTTAAAGAGCTTACCGCCTACCGCGATTGAGAAAATTGAAATTTTACGCACTCCTTCTGCAAAATACGATGCTTCCGGAAGTGGTGGTGTTATAAATATTATTCTAAAAAAAGGAATTAAAATCGGAATTACAGGAAGTATAACCGGGGGATTTGCTCAAGGTGTTTATGGAAACCAGTTTGCCGGAGTTAATTTTAATAGCAATAAAGATGAAAGAAATTTTTATGTTAACCTGAATTTTAGTCGTCGCAATACTTATGAAGAAATAAATACCAACAGAAAATTTTCACCCGATTCATTGTTAGGCCAGGATGCATACACTACTTTTCCCACTAATGTTTATTTTGCCGGTTACGGATGGTCAAAAGATGTAAGTAAAAAATGGAGTATCACTTTTGATGGAAGGATTAGCTTAAATGATTTTAAAAACAAAAGCCGTAATGAAAGTATTATAAATAAAATCAGTTCTTCACAAAATGTCAGAGATGTTGTTTCTGATGTTACAAACGATGGATCTTCTTTTATTGCTAACCAGGCTTTTAATGCCAAATATAAAATAGACACGTTAGGATCTGAATGGACATTTGATATTTCTTATACTTATTCAAAAAATATTTCCGACCAGTTATTTGTAAATACCTTTTTGCTGCCTGCCGGCAACAGCATTACCGGTAATGGCGATATTGATAATAGTCGTTATGTAATAGTTGCACAAACTGATTTGAAAAAGAAACTACTTAAAAAAATAACAATCGAAGGAGGAATAAAATCATCATACCTAAAATTTAACAGCATTACTGACTATTCAACAAATGTTAATGGTGCTAATTATAAGGATTTAATACGCACTAACACTTTTCATTATAAAGAAAATATCAATGCTGCTTATTTGCAAGCTTCCAAGGGACTGGGCAAAGCGTTATTAAAAACCGGCATAAGACTGGAAAATACGCAAATGAACGGTCGGCAAATAATTCCCGGTGATACTTCTTTTAAAATTAACCGTACCGATTTTTTCCCCTACGTTTATCTTAGCAAACCCTTGATCACAATTGCCGGTTACAGCTTAAGGGGATATCTTATTTATCGCCGTAGCATCAACAGACCTGTTTATGAACAACTCAATCCTTTTCCAAAGTTTATTGACCAATTTTTAAATGAGGTAGGAAATCCTTCTTTACGCCCTCAATTCACTAATAATTATGAGGCTAACGTCAGCTTTGACGAACGTCCCATACTGGCCTTTGGCCATAATTATACAAAAGATATATTTACGAATGTAATTTACCAGTCAGACAGCAGTCGGAGTATTGCATATCGTACTTATGATAATTTAGGAACAAACAAAGAAATTTACTTTCGTGCTTTGGGCGCTTTACCCCAGGGGAAGAAATATTTCTTTGTGGCAGGAGTCCTTTATAATCACTATTATTATAAGGGACTTTATGAAAACAAGCCTCTTTCTTTTAAAAGGGGAAGCTGGAGTTTTTTCACGTATCACCAGTTAAAATTGGACAAGCTTTCCCAGGTTACGTTACATGGATTTGTTCGATTTAATGGCACACAGCAATTTTACGAACTTGGAACATTTGGCTCTTTAAATGCAAGTGTTAATCGTCAATTTATAAACAAAAAGCTTACCGTTACGATAAGTGTTTCTGATATATTCTTTACCAATAATAACACGTTCAAATTACTGCAAGGAACTGTAAATGCTAACGGTAACCGTCAGGCTGATACAAGGAGAGTTGGCTTAAATTTGCGATATAATTTCGGTATCCGTAAGAAAGAAGAAAAAGAAAATCTTTTTAATATCGAATCACCTGAAAACAAAAACTAAAATTTTAAGAAACTGTCTCAAAATCAGAGACAGTTTCTTAAAGCATAAATTTTTTATTTCACATTTGAGCTCCAATCAAAGAAATCATCTACATCTTTTTTAAATTGAATTAGCGATGGCTTGTGTATATAATACATGTGGCCACCTTCGTAAAAATGAAACCTGACGTTATTTCTCTGTTCTTTCCTGAGGAACATGTGTTCCACATCATATTGAGCAATAAAATAAGGTGTGGCAAAATCATAGTAACCGCAACCAACATATACTTTTAAATGAGGGTTTTTTGCCATAGCCTCTCTTAAACTTTCCGCAACGTTCAAAAATTGGTTTTGAACGTTATTATAATTCCATGGTCTAACAGCTCCGAAAATATCATACCCCTTCTCTTCTTTAAAATTTAATTCCTTTTGAAAATAATCATTTATAGCAGCAGTAAAGGGAGCATCTATGTTTGTAAAAGACGGATCAAAACTTACCGACTCTCCCGCATCATCCAAATCCCTTCCCGTGAATCGTGCATCCAATCTTCCAATAGTTAGTCCATCTTTTCTTCTTAACTCCTTATAAAAACGGCTTTCATCAACTCGAAGATTTGCATTAAGGCAATATTCTTTTGATAATCCGGTATAGTAGCTCATCTTTTCTGCAATTTTATTTTTTTCAGCATCACTCATCCATCCTCCCTTAATCAAAGCAGAAGCATAATCACCCAATGCAAAGGCCTCGCTTTCTTTTAATGTCTTTTTCAAATCTGCCTGCAGTTCTGGGGCTAATTTTTTATGATACCATGCTGCCGCAGTATAAGATGGCAGGTACAATGCTCTTGGCAGATCATTCCCTACATAATAATCATTAGTTCCAAAGTTTAATACTGCTGAAATTAAAAAAATACCGTTTAAATAAATGCGATAATTATCTTCTAAAAATTTAGAAAGACCTGCCGCACGGGTGGTACCGTAACTTTCCCCTGCTAAATACTTTGGAGACCCCCAGCGTTCGTACCGGGAAAGAAAATGACGAATAAAAGATCCTACGGATGAAATATCTTCTATATAGCCATGAAATTGTTTTGGATTTTCACCTGGCGCAGCTCTGCTAAAGCCTGTTGAAACAGGATCAATAAACACCAAATCGGTTTTATCCAGCCAACTGTACTCATTATTTACAAATTTATAAGGGGGAGGCGTTGCCGTACCATCGTCTTCTAACAAAACTCGTTTTGGACCAAGTCCGCCCATGTGCAACCAAACGGATGAAGAACCGGGGCCACCATTAAACGTAAAACAGATAGATCGCTTTGATGCATCTTCCCCATCCTTTTTATAATAGGTAAAAAAAACTTTAGCTATTAACTTTCCCGTATCATTTTTTAAATCAAGGTAACCGGTATAAGCAGTATAATCAATTTTTTTTCCACCAATTGTAGCGCTGTTTTTCGTAGTTACAACAGATACACCTGATGGTGATAGCTCTTTAGGAACTTCTTTTTGTCCAAACAAAATTTTACTAACAAAAAAGAAAACAGTTAAAAAATAGAATTTTTTCATAAACAATTGTTTTTGCATCTAATTATTTTTGGGTGAACGAATAACTAAAAATTTTAATACACAAACATGTATATTATGATTATAGCGATTAAAAATAGCGCAAAATTTTTGTAGAAAAATGAAATATTCCGTCTTATTAAGAATATAGGTTACAGAGAATTTTTTGAAAATAAAAAAAAGTCCCAAAAAAAGGAACTTATATTATATTTTTTTAAAAATAAGAAACAACGCGTATCAGGCTCTTTTCTTTGTGGCCGTTTTGCGTTTTAATTTCTTCAGTGCATTGTTAATTTCTTTACTAAGGTTTTCAAAAGTAGGCTTGCCGGTAAAAGGTTCATCATTTATAAAAAAAGCTGGTATTTCTTTTATGCCACGATCAATACCTTCTTTTAAATCGCCTTGAACTTGCCAACCGTACGTAGCATTTATTAAATCATCAAAAAAGTTTTTCTTTTTAACTCCGGCTTCTTTGCTATGAATTTTTAAGCTAGTAGTACCCAGGTTACGACGATTAGCAAATAATACATTATGCATTTCCCAAAACCTACCTTCCTGCCCCGCACCTACTGCTGCCTCAGCAGCTTTTAAACTACGTTGATGAATCCTCGTTAAAGGAAAGTGACGAAAATTAAAACGTATTTTCCCATCAAACTCTTCCAGTAACTGCTTTACCACTTCGTTTACTTTTGCACATGCTTCACTCTCATACTCTCCAAATTCCATCAACGTAACAGGTGCGTTTTTATCACCTACAAAAATATCTTTAGGTTCAATAATTTCTATCGTCTCTTTTTTAAATGCCATACTATTACAATTCTTTTTGTGTTATTATAAGTCACTCATTTAAAACATACTATACCAATACAGGTTAGCCAAAAGGGCAAATTTACTTTATTTTTCCCGTTTTAGAAAGAGGATGTTGAACCTCGTTTCTAAACGCCACAGTCCCATCAAAAACGTCTATTAAAACAGGCTGGGATTTATCAATATCTCCGGCCAAAATTTTCTTAGATAGTTGATTTACAATCTCTTTTTGAATTAGCCTTTTTAAGGGTCTTGCCCCGTATTGAGGGTCAAATCCATTTTCAGCAAGAAAATCAAGCGCATAATCACTAAATTGAATGTCAATTCCGCTTTCTGCCAGTAATTTTTTAAGATTTCCCAACTGAATTTTAATAATTCCTTTAATCTCGTCTTTGAGTAATGGCTGAAACATAATGATTTCATCCACCCTGTTCAAAAATTCAGGCCTGATAGTTTCTCGCAGTAAATTGACAACTTCCCGTTTTGTTTGTTCTACAACTTGTTCTTTATTCTTCTCATTAATCTTTTCAAAATTTTCTTGTATTATATGACTACCCATATTGCTCGTCATAATGATAATGGTATTTTTAAAATTAACTACCCTTCCTTTGTTATCTGTAAGGCGACCATCGTCTAAAACCTGGAGTAAAACATTCCATACATCCGGATGTGCTTTTTCGATTTCATCTAATAACACTACGCTATAAGGCTTACGACGAACAGCCTCAGTTAATTGCCCTCCCTCCTCATAACCAACATATCCGGGAGGGGCACCAACCAAACGGCTCACCGTGTGCTTTTCCTGGTATTCACTCATATCAATCCTCGTCATCATTGCTTCATCATCAAATAAATATTCTGCTAATGCCTTGGCTAATTCCGTTTTACCTACACCAGTTGTACCGAGGAAAATGAAGGAACCAATAGGTTTGCGTGGGTCACTCAATCCGGCCCGGCTTCTCCTTATCGCATCGGCTACTGCTGTAATCGCTTCGTCCTGCCCCACTACTCTTTCATGTAAATGATCTTCTAAATGCAATAACCTTTCCCGCTCACTTTGCATCATTTTATTTACAGGTATTCCAGTCATCTTCGCAATGTTTTCAGCAATATCCTCTGCATCTACTTCTTCTTTTAATAATCGCTTTTCGCTGGTAGTCTCTAACTGTTTACTTAAATTATTTATTAATTGCTCTTGTTCTTTTATTTTTCCATAACGGATTTCTGCTACTTTTCCATATTCGCCATTGCGCTCAGCTTGTTCTGCTTCCAATTTAAGGCTTTCAATTTTGGCCTTGGCATCCTGTACTTTTTCAACAAGTTCTTTTTCTTCCTTCCATTTTGCTTTTAATGTATCTCTTTCTACGGCAAGGTTGGCTATTTCCGTATTAAGCTCTTTTAATTTTATTTCATCATTTTCCCGTTTAATGGCCTCTCTTTCTATTTCTAACTGGCGTATCTGACGCTCCAGTTTATCCAACTCTTCGGGCATGGAGTTCATTTCAAGGCGAAGTTTTGCGGCGCTTTCGTCAATTAAATCAATGGCTTTATCCGGCAAAAACCTGTCTGTAAAGTACCGGCTTGATAACTCGACCGCAGCAATAATCGCTTCATCTTTTATTCTTACGTGATGATGTGTTTCATAACGATCTTTCAAGCCTCGTAAAATAGAAATAGCGTCTTCAACAGAAGGTTCGTCAATCATTACTTTTTGAAAACGGCGTTCCAGCGCTTTATCTTTTTCAAAATATTTCTGATACTCATTCAGTGTAGTAGCGCCTATTGCTCTTAATTCTCCTTTTGCCAAAGCCGGTTTTAAAATATTGGCAGCATCCATAGCGCCTTCGCCTCCGCCTGCTCCTACTAACGTATGTATTTCATCAATAAATAAAAGTATTTCTCCCTCACTGGAGCTAACTTCTTTAACTACTCCTTTCAATCTTTCTTCAAACTCGCCTTTATATTTAGCTCCCGCAATAAGCTGCCCCATATCCAAAGCATAAATAATTTTTGATTTTAAATTTTCAGGAACATCTCCATTTACAATCCGCATAGCCAATCCTTCGGCTATAGCTGTTTTACCCACGCCGGGCTCACCTACCAGAATAGGATTGTTTTTACTCCGCCTGGACAGGATATGCAAGGTTCTCCTTATTTCTTCATCTCGCCCAATAACGGGGTCTAATTTGCCCTGCCTGGCTAGTTCATTCAAATTTCTGGCATACTTATTTAGCACATTAAATTGCGTTTCCTGTGTTTGCGATTTTATGGTTTCACCTTTACGCAAGTCTTTTATAGCAGCTACCAAACCTTTTTCGGTTAATCCGGCTTCTTTCAATAGTTTAGCCGTATTATCAGAACCTTGTAACAACGCCAGTAATAGATGCTCTACACTTACAAAATCATCACCAAAAGTTTTTAAATTATTGGCTGCTTTAAGCAAGGTGGTATTGGCTTCTCTCCCTAATGTTTGTGCTGCTGTACTTCCGCCGCTAACTTTGGGCAAACGTGTAATACTTTCTTCCAGCTTATTTTCAAGAAGGTTTACTGTTACATTGTTTTTTCTTAGTAAAAAATCAATGGGAGAATCTGCATCGCCTAATAACGCTTTTAACAAATGCTCTGTCTCAATACTAATATTGTTATTGTTAAAAGCAATTTGTTGGGCCTGCGCTATTGCTTCCTGTGCTTTAATAGTATAATTATTTAAGTTCATAAATATTTTCTCCCTTAAGGAAGATTTTTTGATTATTAATAATTAAACCTTACTTTCAAAATTTAATCCGAAAGTATATGTTATTGCCTGCAAAAATCGTTCATACTTTATTTGGAATATCCAACCGTGTAAATATGTCACCCAAAGCTATTGTATCATGCCTCAAATTCAGCTTTGTTGCAGTTTTTCTGCTATTCTTTCAGTATGCCTTTTCGCAAAACAACTTCAGCCGGGTTGACCAATGGATGCACAATAACCTGAAAAACCTTGGTAGCAGAGCTGTGTTAATGGTTTGGAAAAACGGTAAAATTGTTTATAGTAACCAGTATAATGAAATAAGCCCCAAACAAAAATTAATCGGAAAATTTATAGCCCGAAAAAAAGGAGCGTATTTTAATGAATTGGTTAAGGATCTAACTACGAATACACGTGAACGTATTGCAAGCTGCAGCAAATGGTTAAGCGCTGCATTGGTAATGACTTTTGTAGATGAGGGAAAACTTTCTTTGAATGATTCGGTAGGCAAATATCTACCGGTAATGACGATAAATAAAAAAGGAAAAATTACTATCTGGCAATGTTTAAGTCATTTAACGGGTATTCAATCCGGCAGTTTAAGAGAAAGTATCGAAAACATGACCAAAGCACAAAGTATGGAGGAAGCTATTAATATGATCGCTTCCCTGCCTATGGAAGGCGAACCCGGAAAAACTTTTCATTACAGTAATACCGGATTACAAATTGCTGCTGCGGTTGTAGAAAAAATCAGCGGAAAAGATTTTGAAACATTATTTGCGGAACGCATTGCAAAGCCGTTGGGTCTAATCAACACTGATTTTGGTAAAAAAAAGGTGCCTTTGGCAGCCGGTGGGGCATGGAGTACTGCGGAAGAGTACCTTAAATTTTTACAAATGATTTTAAACGAAGGCGCTTATAATGGGAAACAAATTCTCAGCAAAGAGTCAATAATTGCCATGCAAAAGAATTATCTGTCTGCTAATACGGTTATCGCTTATTCCCCGTCTGAGGCCGGTAATTGGGGATACGGCTTTGGAGAATGGACGATGGATAATTCCATTCCTACTTCTTCAGTCACAAAAGGAATCTCCACTTCTCAAAGAAGCAATTCGGTAACAAGCCCTGGTTTATTTGGAACCTTTCCCTGGGTGAATAACGAAAAAAAATATTGCGCCATTCTTTTTACATTAAATATTAATAGTGAAGGCAGAGGAGAAAGATATAAAACATTAAAAAAACTAGTTGACCAAGCAGTGAGTAAATAATAACGAAGGTGCCAAATCTTAGCTTGTGTATGAGCATAAAAAAGAACCACTTGCCTCCACCCGAATTTTTTATAAACGCTTATGGAATATACTTATTCCTTTTTCACTAAAATAACCTTATTCCTGTCCGCTTTATATATTTGATCGTAAAACTTTACCATTTCATTATAATCTTTTGCAGGGAAACGTCCTCCATATTGTTCCATAAGCCTGTAATAAGTTATTTTATTCTCTATTATTTTTACCGATGCCGTGTATTTTCCAAATTGTGTAACGAGTGAAACGTCTTTGGGTAAATTTTCCGGTTCATACCCCTTAGGAATTTTAATTTCAACAGTATCAATGTCTCTATATTCGAGGTATTGAACAATATCATATTTACGTTTGTCATCCGGGATTAATTTTCTACCATACTTTGTCAATATATTGGGAGTGATGAACAATCGCTTACCACTCATAGTGGCATAATTGGCTGCAGATATTTGAAGTGATTCCCTAATAATAGGAATTGAAGACTTTTCTTCTTTATAACTGAAATTATTTAATGTGTAATTGGGTAAATCAAATCTCTCATTAAGTAATTCTTTTACTTTTTCCTTTGATAATACATTAATCATTCCTTGCAGGTTATCTTGTTGTAGCGCTTTGTAAACAGTAGATACATCCACATCGGTATTCCCGCCATCATCCACTTTTGCCTTTGTAATTCTAATTTGCAGATTTTCATCTAACCCATATTTTGGAGTGCGAACTAAAGTTCCACCATTTTCATTTACGACTAATGCGTATCTGTCGTCTGTAAAATAACTTAAATAACCCGGAGCAAGGGTTTGACTGGTGCATTCCAGCCAAACAGTATCTGTGTTTAAAGGAACACTGAGAATTACGTGATTAAATTGTGATGACGGAAAATCATTCATAAAAAACTTATTCTGACTTCCGGATTTTATTAATGTATAATTTGATTTTATTCCCGCCTCACCCAACAGAGCATACATATAGTTAGTAAGCGCTTTGCAATCTCCATATTTTTTTTGCGCTACATAGGTTGCATCAAACGGTTGCCAACCACCTATACCTAATTGAATGCTGATATAGCGAGTATTATTCTGTAAAAACTTATAAAGTGTCTCTATTTTTTGCCTGGTATCTTTCAGTCCATCTGTTAGTTGATGTACCGTTTGTTTAATATTGTCTGGCAATTTATCTTTCCCCTCTTTTAAGGCAAAAACAAATTTGCCATAATCGCTCCAACTCCCCATGTTTCCTTTATAATCCTCTATTTGGAATTGAACAGGTCCCATAGCCACTACCGGCGTTATCTCATACCAATGGGGTGATTTGTATTCGTAATCAATAGCAGCATAATTTTTCAATTCCCATCTATACGATTTTTCTTCTTTCCCTTCAGTGATAAGGGGTTGACCAACGTTGTTAAATAACTTATATCTAAAATCAGTTCCCGGCGGTAAGGTAACAATCATACTACTATACTCTACCGCAAAATTTTCATCTTCCACGGGAATCCACCCTGGGTAAAACATAGTATAATTATATTTCACCTCTTCTACATATTTAATTGTATAAGGATATACTTTGTGATAAAAATTATGCACCTTAACCCGGTTATCATCTGCCAGGTTATTATCCCCTGAAGCGCTACGATCTTGTATATCTGATTTTTTTACACTTTTAATTTTATTACCAGCAGCATCATACAAAAAGCCCTCAATAGATTCGATTGACTGAAGCTTATCGTAATATTCTGAAAAAACAGCAAACTTATCTCCTTTTTCATTTAAAATGGTAATTATATACGTTCTGTAATATTTCGCTTTGTTAAGCTCTTTTACTTCAAATCGTATCTCTTCAAAGCGTTTTACAGCATTTGCATTTCTTAATAAAGCAGTATCAATCTTACTCACAGCGTATTCACCATCTGCAGCCATTAAAAAAGTAATAGATAAAGTCGCTAACAGAAAAAGGCAGATCTTCATACAATTCATCATTTTTTCTTTTTATAAACAACCAATTCATTTTGCTTTTGTACGACAAACCCGTAAAATTCACGAAGTGATGAATAGTCTTCTGGCGAAAAACTAGCTCGATTCATTTTTACACGACACCGTATTTGCAATCCATCTTCTGTTTTAGCAATTAAATATTCAAACATTCCCTCGTCGTCATTAAAATTTACTCTTACGGATTTAGGCAATTCGTCAATTTCGTAGCCTTCCGGCGTTTCTATATTTGCTACATATATTTTATCAAAAGCATAAGGAAGCTCAACCGGATATTTTCGATCGGCAGATTTAAAGGGATTTTCCTTATATAACTCTTCCATTAAAGGATTAAAATAAATTATTTCTTCGTCTTTATTCAGATTCATATCAAACTCATAATGAACTGAAACAGGAGTAGCATCTTTTTTTAAAGAATCAATTCCGGTATTTGAAATTTTTATATCAAAATTGTATGCAGATTTTATTTTATTAAAAAAGGCATCCAAGCCCTTCTCTTTTACATTTTCTTTTATTGAAATAGATTCATAGGTGCCTGGATTGGAAGTTAAAGAACCTACCCACTCTCCTTTTTCTGAATTAGTAACAAAAACGGAAGTCAATTTACTTTCCCGAAGAGAATCCGGTTCAAAATAAACAGGTAACGTTTGCTTTTCCTCAATGATACGTGCATGACCGTTATAACATTTCCAGTGAAGCAGGCCAAAACCCAAACTAGTGTTAGCAGCATCCAGAAAATAGCTTTTATCACCAACGTTCACCATACAAACCACATAATTAAATTTATCCAGTATTGGATAAATTTCGTTTGTGTAACCATGATCTTTTGTACTTAAAATTACCGGCCTCGCATCTATTTTTTCATGCCGCAACATAGCCGTAAGCAATAAATTAATTTCAGCTACATTCCCGTTTTTTCTTTTAAACACAGTCTTTAAATTATCGCCAATGAGCAGGCCGCTATTACTTGTACTTGTGAAATTATCTTTTACATAAGTGTAAATAGCTTTAGCTTTTCCCAAATTATCTTTTGCATTTGCTGTAATAGCTCTCATCTCATCATCCAACCAGTTGTTAGCACGATTTAAATCTATACCAAAATCCTCTCCTTTCATTAAATCCTCAGCTGTCTTATTCCAATCTCCCAAAATATTTTGAACCAAAGAGTTAGGAAATTTTATAGAGGCCAACTGAAATTGGATTTTAGCAATGTGATTATTCACAGTAGAAGTATAGGCTTCTTCTTTCAATGCAGGTAAATCCTTCATTACCCAGCGATTTACATTGATAGTCCCATCTAAACTTATTGTTTCGCTTCTCTCGGTTGAATTAGCTCCTAAAACTATAGTCCACTTCCCATTTTCCTGCGAAGCCTTATTTATGTGAAATCCTGAATATCCTTGTGACAAAAATACATAACGAAAATACTCGGGTATGCTTACCTCATATTCACTCCATAGCTTTGGATACTTGCCCTGAAATTCCCATGGCTGCAGATTAAAAAGAAAATCTGAAACAATCGTATAAGAATACTCGATAATTGATCCTTCCTTTACAGCAGGCATGGTAAATTTTCTCGTTGACCACTTCTTACTTAATTTATCTTTAAAAACAGACTCGCTTTGCAATTTTGTCTCTACAATCTTCCCATTCTCCAGATTATAGGTGTAACCTTTTACATTATCCAGCTTTTCTTCCAGATTACCATTATTGTATAAGTAGATGTTAACATTAGCCGCATCCGCTCCATTTTTATTTAATATTTTAATGCGGGTATGCCTCTTAAATTTAAGAGAAAAATATCCTTTGTTATTACCCTCAAATTCCGACTGGCCAATGTCTGAAATAACAACTGCATCGGCAGAAGAATCAATGGAAGTACTTTTGATTTCAAAGTCTGCTGCAGAAATTTTACCGAACTTTATGTTTGATTTATCTTGTGCAGTTGTGTAGGTACTAAAAAGGAACAAAAAAATAACGAGTGCGGGGATACGGCTTAGATACATAAAAAAGTTTTGGTTAGATACAAAATTGCTTGCAATATAAAAATTGTAACAACCAAAACGATAAAAAATCTTAAAGAAATTACTTATTAAAAAAACTTATTATTTATTAATCACACCACGTACATAAAAAATCTGACCAAAGAATTAGGCTTTGATTACTGCGGCATTGCAGAAGCCAGATACCTGGAAGCCGATGCCAAACGGTTAGAACAATGGCTCGATAAGGGTATGCACGGCAACATGAAATACATGGAAAATTATTTCGATTTGCGTGTTGACCCCACTAAATTAGTGCCGGGAGCAAAGTCCGTTATTACACTGCTGTTAAATTACTTTCCCTCACAAAAACAAAATGATAATTCTCCTAAAATATCTAAATACGCTTATGGAAAAGACTATCACGAGGTGATAAAAACCAAATTAATTCATTTACTGAAATTGATAAAAGAACGTATTGGTGAAGTTAACGGACGTGGCTTTGTTGATAGCGCCCCGGTACTAGAAAGAAGTTGGGCGATAAACAGTGGATTAGGGTGGATAGGGAAAAACGGGAACCTGATTACAAAAAAAAACGGTTCTTTCTTTTTTATTGCTACATTAATTATAGATGTGGAATTAGACTATGATAATCCTTTTACCAAAGACTACTGCGGTACTTGTAGCCGGTGTATCGAATACTGTCCTACCGGCGCAATACTCCCCGAAAAAATAGTAGATGGCAGTAAATGTATCTCCTATTTTACTATTGAGCTAAAAGAAAATCTTCTACCGGATGAAATGAAAAATAAATTTGACAATTGGATGTTTGGTTGCGACACTTGCCAGGACGTTTGTCCCTGGAACCGATTTAGTAATCCTAATAGAGAATTAAACTTTACACCAATACCGGAAGTATTAAACTTTACTACTGCTGATTGGGAAGCTTTAACTGAAACTGCATTTAAAGAAATATTTCAGCACTCTCCTATTAAACGTGCAAAGTGGAAGGGTATAAAACGTAATTTAAAATTTATTATAAACAAAACAGAAGTAAAAAATCCCGGGTGATAAAAATATCAATTACAAAATCTTTTGTTCAAGGAAGGTCACACCGGTATTACAGTAAAAAAATAAAATCCGAGGCTGTTGGATTACATCTTAATTATTACATATAATGGCAGGATCAAATTTTATAACGCATCTACACCAAATTTTCTGCCATAAGCAATAAGCCAACCAGTAACCTCATTATAGGTTCTTATGCCATTTGGCTGACTGTTAACTTGTAAATAAACATCATAAAATTTATCTATCATTGGCGAAATGATATTTTTTGTTTTGCTTTCAAACGCTCTCCATTCCCTTAAGTCTTTTTTTGCTCTTGGATGAAGCTTGGTAAAATTTTTACGAGCTGTTGATGAATCGCGAAAATACAATTCAAAGTTGGCATACATAAACATATCCATGTAAGCTGAATAATGCAATAAAACATCTTTTGACTTCCTTGCAGCAAGGTAACCTACAAAATTGGCCTCGTTTTCTTTTGCATACCCAACCTGGTGAGCAATTTCATGACAAGCAACAAATGGCCACATAAATTTTGGGATAGTGGTGTTAATCTGCGATTCGCCGGTAAAGGGATTATAATAACCCAAAAAGCCAAAATAATTTCCCAAGCTTCCCCAAATAGCAGGTTTCATACTACCTCTTTTATATTGTATAACAGGTAACGCTCCGTCCAAATGCACATAAGCATCTTTAGCCCTGTTAAAAATTTCCCTGCCTTTCAACTGATGAATATCTAAATTACCTAAAGCTTCAGCGCTATAATTTACCCTCTGGAGCAAAAGTGAGTCTAATAATTGCAATTCCTCTATTGAATATTTTTTAACATCTAATTTCAATTGGTAAGCCATTCCCCTGCGGTTATAATTTAATCCCCAGCTTACATTGAACAACACATAAATAATCAGAACAAGGATAAGCAGTTGACCGACAGAATTAAAAAAACTATGCAGGCTGATTTTTCTTTTTAGCAGTTTATAAATAAAACGGATGAGCTTTATGGTTAAATAAATTCCAACGGCCAGGTAAAGCAAATCTCCAATACTAACCGGCAACCAACCAAAAAAGGTGCGGAACATTTGTGATATACCCGGGTAAATTTTTGTTGAGTAATTATGCTCAACCCAGTCTTTATTATTAGAAATAAAATTAATAGTTAAAGCCAAAATAACCAATACAACCAACAGGGTAACTTTCAATGCTTTTCTACGATTCATTCAAAAGGCTTTTCTATTTAAAAAAGAGAGGCTTTAGTTACAATAGTAAAACAAATATGTATTGAATGCATTATTTACGCAAGAAATGATGATAAACCATGCAAACAATTGTAATATAGTCAATTAAGTAAAGCTTACTATATTTATTATCCTTTAAAATTTCTTGTTTCTAATCCTTAGTTTTTCATTCCTTTGCCCTACCTTTGCAACCCCGAATTTTACAAGGATAAATCAATATCATGAATCACAGGAGAGATTATGAGATAGCATTTGTGGGATTAAAACCCGGGGTTCATGTGTTTAATTATGACCTTGACGAAACGTTCTTTTCAGCTTTTGGGGAGCAGGATTTCAACAAGCCTAAGGCTTATATAAAGCTCAGCCTCGACAAGCAAACTTCATTTATGCTGCTGCATTTTGAAGTTGGTGGCAGTGTAGAGCTTTTATGCGACCGATGTGGCAACAATTTACCCTTTGAATTATGGGACGAATTTGAAATACTGGTAAAAATGGTGGAAGACCCGGAGCAAATGAATTTAGAAGAAGGCGATCCTGACGTATATTATATAAGTAGAACAGAAAGTCATATAGATGTTAAAAACTGGCTCTACGAATTCGTAAATCTCAGCATCCCTTTTCAAAAAAGTTGTACTGAAGAAGAAATAGGGGGGCCACAATGTAATAAAGAGGTGTTGGAAAAACTAAAAATGCTAACCCCCGAGCAAAATGAAACAAAAAACCCTGTATGGAAGGGTCTTGATAAATTTAAGGATACTAAAAATTAAAGGTTATGCCAAATCCCAAACGGAGGCACTCACAACAAAGAAGTGCAAAAAGAAGAACTCATTATAAGGCTGAAAAAGTTACTTTGAGTACGGATAGCACTACTGGTGAAATTCACGTACGTCACCGTGCCCATGTAAGCGAAGGTAAACTGTACTATAAAGGAAAATTGGTTGCCGAAAAGGCTCCCGCTAAGGCTTAATAATATTCAATTCGTATAACAGGTACTACCTGCTGCTGATGAATATAGGATTAGACATGATGGGTGGCGATTATGCCCCAATGGAAGCCATAAAAGGTGTTTCAGAGTATTTGAAAACAAATAACTCCTCCGTGCGCCTGACATTAATTGGCGATGAACAGCAGGTGAAGCCGCTTATAGACTTCGATAGTTCACAAATCTCTTTTGTTCATGCACCTGAAATAATTGGTATGCATGAACATCCTACCAAGGCACTTAAGGAAAAACCAAATTCTTCCATCAGCGTTGGTTTCCAATTGATGGCTTCCGGTAAAATTGATGCTTTTATAAGCGCAGGCAATACCGGTACCATGTTAGTGGGCACTTTATTTAGCATAAAAGCAATAGAAGGCATTTTACGTCCTACTATTTCCACTGTTGTTCCTAAGGTTACAGGCGGATATGGATTGCTATTAGACGTAGGATTAAATGCTGATTGCAAACCTGAAAACCTGGAGCAATTTGCCATACTGGGAAGTTTGTATGCCCAAACTATTTTGGGAATTGATTCTCCAAAAGTCGGCCTGATAAATATTGGTGAAGAAGAAGGGAAAGGAAATATTTTAGCACAAGCCGTTTATCCTTTGCTTAAAGAAAATAAGCAGATCAATTTTATTGGTAATATAGAGGGGCGTGACTTGTTTTTTGACAAAGCAGATGTAATGGTTTGTGAGGGATTTACCGGCAATGTAATTTTAAAATTAGCCGAATCCCTGTATGATATTGCCTCTACACGCAATCTCCGGGAGGATGAGTATTTCAAGCGTTTCTACTTTGAAAATTATGGAGGCACCCCCGTTTTGGGTGTAAATAAACCCGTAATTATCGGGCACGGAATTTCCACATCCATTGCTTTTAAAAATATGATTCTTCTTGCCCAGAAAATGATTGAAACCAAGCTGTTAGAAAAAATGAAGCGCAGTTTTGTAGCCGTATAATTTCGTCTTTAAAAATTAGTCTTGTTATTTGTTCCGAAAAGTATAAATTTAACATTGCAAAGTTACATTTATATCTGGATGTGACTTGTGCTTGCCATGGACTTATATCTATTACAAGAAAAAATTGCTTTGGAAAGTGATGAAAAGGCTTTTAAAGAGCTATATTATCATTTTTATAACAAGCTATTCCATTTTGCGTATGCCTTCATTAAATCTAAACAAGTTGCTGAGGAAATTACAGAAGATGTTTTTATTAAAGTTTGGAGAAACAGGCATCATTTAATTGAAATAAAAAACATTAAAGTTTACCTTTATACCGCTACCAAAAATAGTTCCCTTAATTATCTTGCCAAGAAAGCCCATGAAATAAGTTCCGCTCCTTATGACGACATTGCGATTGATGTTGTAGAATACGAAGCCAGTCCGGAGCAAATAATGATTAGTTCAGAAATGTTTAGAAAACTTAATAAGGCTATTGACGAACTCCCGCCCCGATGTAAAATTATCTTTAAGCTGATACGGGAAGATGGCCTGAAGTATAAGGAAGTATCAGAAATTTTAAGCCTTTCAGTTAATACCATTGATGTACAAATGGCCATTGCTGTAAAAAAGATAGCCCATGCTATAAGCCTCGACTTTAAGAACCTATCCCTCCTTGAAAACATAATTGCAAAAAAAAGTAGGTAAACTCTTAGTAGATTAATTCAATTTTGCTGTCTTAAGCCAAAAGCCATATTCCGGCACATGGAAGAAAACTTAGTTTGGAAATTAATTGCCCGCAAACTTTCAGGCGAGGCAAAGGATGAAGAACTTGTTCAGCTAAAAAATTTGCTGAAAGAAGACTCTCATGTTCAGGCCACTTATGAGGCCCTTTCTGCTTTTTGGAGCCATCCTGTAAAAAAAAGGGTGGAACCGGACAATCTTGAAGAAATATTCAATACCCATTTCCTTAGCGCTATCAGAACCGAGGAAATGACATCATCTTACCCCGGTGAAAAATCTTCTTTATCAATAAAAAAAATCGCTGCTTCCCGTTTTTGGAGAGTGGCAGCAGTTATTGTTGGGCTGATTGGTTTAACAACGCTTGCCATTTATTTTGCATATACTCCTGTGGAAGCAAGTGCTACAAAGCCTGCTTCAAAAGAGCTTTACACATCAAACGGTACTAAAACAAACACTATATTGCCCGATGGTTCTAAAGTGTGGCTTAATTCCGGTAGTAAATTAACTTACAAAACCTTTAATAAATCTCAAAGAGAAGTAACCCTTGAAGGTGAAGCCTATTTTGATATCATTAAAGATGCCAAAAGACCTTTTATTGTGCATACGAATGTTATTGACATAAAGGTATTAGGTACCGCCTTTAATGTAAAATCTTATGACAATGAAAAAACGGTTGAAGCCAGTCTTATCAGGGGTTTGATAGAAGTGACCAGAGTTGATAACCCCGGGCAAAAGATTTTGCTGAAACCCAATGAAAAAATTACCATCTTTAAAAAAATATTGCCGGCAAATGAAAAAACAAAAAAAGCAGTTCCCGGCATTGAACCTGTAAATGTTGAGTCAGTTAAAATAAGTGGCTTTACCTATTCAAAAAACGACAACTCGGTAATTGAAACCTCATGGACGCAAAATAAGCTTGCATTTGAAGAAATGCCGTTTGCAAATCTTGCACTTCAACTTGAAAGATGGTATGGGGTAAAAATTATTTTCACAGACGAAAAGGCTAAAAACATTGTATTCAGCGGAAGCTTTGTAAATGAAACTATTACAGAGGCTCTTGAAGCATTAAAACTAAATGGCGATTTTGATTATAAAAACAATAACAATGCAATTGAGATCTTTATACACAAATAACACCAGTTAAAAAAACAGGATTCCGTTGCAGCGGAACCCTGTAAGGATTGACTTGAAACTTGATATCCACGGGTAATGGCAACAAGTTTCGTTTTTTATATAAACCCTTTATAACGTTAAAAATATGAAAAAATCCAGATTAACGCTTGGAGAAAAAACACTCCGGCAATGCAACAAACTATCACTGATTATGAAAATGATTGCTGCTCTAATTCTGATTGGTTCAATGCATGTATCTGCCGGCGTAATTGGACAAAACAAAATCAGTATCAAATTAGAAAAAACTGAAATTACTAAAGTACTGAAAGCCATTGAAAAGCAAGGAGCTTATCGGTTTCTTTATAACAGTGACATTAAAGGTTTAAAACAAAAAGTTACTGTAGAAGCAACAAATGCAGATTTACATGATTTTATGCCCAAATTATTGGCAGGTAAAGATTTGGCTTACAAAATAGTAGGCAATAATTTGGTAGTAATTTTTTCATTAAAATCTGTTCCCCCGGATGCCCGCATTACCGGTCGTGTTCTTTCAGAAACAGGAGAAGCCGTTGCCGGTGCCAGTATAACAGTAAAGGGCACAAAAACAGGAACCTATACAGATATTACCGGCAGTTTTTCGTTACTTGTTTCAGACGATGCCACATTGGTAATTTCTGCAGTGGGGTACGAGACAGTTGAGGTAAGTGTTGCCGGTAAAACCTCTGTTAATGTAACATTAAAACAATCTGCCAAGAAATTAGATGAGGTAGTAGTTATTGGATATGGTACTGCCAGTAAAAGAGATTTAACCGGTTCTATTGTAAAAATAAAAGGGGATGTTGTAGCAGCTCAGCCTAATACAAACCCACTGGCATCCTTACAAGGAAAAATCGCCGGGGTAAATATTGTTAATACAGCCATTCCCGGCGCTACCCCGGATATTCGCATCAGAGGTACTATTAGTAGAGGAACAATTCGTCCCGTTTACATAATTGACGGTATTTTTAACGATAATATTGATTTTGTTAACCCCAGCGAAATTGAAAGCATTGAAGTATTAAAAGACCCATCTTCACTGGCAATTTTTGGAATAAAAAGTGCTGCCGGCGCTATTTTAATTACTACTAAAAAAGCCAAAGCAGGACAGGTTAATATTAACTTCAATAGTACATACGGTATAAAACAACTGGTAGATAAAATACCTTTGGCTAATGCAAATGAATTCCGTTCCTTAGCCACTTTTGAGGCCAATAACCGGGTGGAAGATGACCCTTCAGCTAATTCTTATCTAAACTTTATTAACAACGTTGGGGTACCGGGTTTGGCCGCTTTTACCGGGAATACCGATTGGATTGATGCTGTTACCAGAACTGCAAAATTTTCCACAACCAATTTAAGTGTTGATGGAAGTACTGAAAAAAATCGTTTCCATTTTGGACTTGGATACATTTACGATGAAGGATTGGTTAAACATGTTCGTTATGACAGGATTAATTTGAACATTAACGATGAATTTAAAATAAGTAAAAAATTAAAAATAGGTTTTGGTCTTATCGGATCTAAAGAAAGGCTTCCTTACAATAGCGGCGCCCTGGAAAACGCCAGGAGATCTTTGCCAATCGTATCAGACCAAACTAAAACTTTTAGAACAAAAGACCCATACGGAATTGATACCGCCGAATTTAAGTTATATTCCACTACGCCAATTATCCAGAATTCCGAAACCAACCCATTGGCTACATTGGAAAATAATTGGGATAAAAAAATTGACGACAGATATCGAATGGTTGGTAACTTTTTTGTTGATTACAATATTACGAAAGACCTAAACCTCCGCAGCACATGGTATGCAGATATGAGCTGGAGAAACAACAGGGAATATACCCCATTATACGATTTATATGATCCTACAGCTACTACCGCCAGCCTCCAGATATATAATAAAAACAGCCTAACTGCTGTAAGACAGGATTTAATTAATACAAGAGCCTTTCAGCAGGATTATATAGCTACTTATAAAAAATTATTTGCCGACCATTCTATAACTGCTACCGCAGGATTTACTACTTATTATAATTACTTTGAGCAAGTAAGCGCCACAGTAAGCCAAAAAGATCAAAACATCAATATCATACCAAATGATAAACGTTTCTGGTATTTAACCACCGGGTTTGGAGATATAAGAAGTGTTATACCTACCAATCAAAACGAATATACAACCGTATCCGGTTTGGCAAGGCTTATGTACAATTATAAAGGGAAATATTTTCTCAACGGAAGCTTCCGCAGAGATGGGGCCAGCCAAATAAACAGGGAGTATAAAAAGAAATTTCAAAATTTCTGGGCTGTAGGTGCCGCTTGGGAAATTTCTAAAGAAAGCTTTTTGGAAAGCGTAAAAATTATCAATTTTCTTAAACTAAAAGCTTCAACCGGTGTGCTGGGTAATTTTACCACCCTGGAATTACCTTATCCCGCTTATCCTACTTTCTCAACAACGTCATCTGCTGTATTTGGTGATAATTTAATTCCTGTATATGTACCGGATTATTTATTTGACCCTAACTTAAAATGGGAAACAGTAAATTCATCAGAAATCGGGATTGAAACGGAATTACTGAATAACCGTTTACATTTTGAAGCAGATTATTACTATAAGAAGACAAAAAATTTGATTGTATTGTTTAATCCGTCAGGGGTATTACCTACTTTAACTAATAATGGTAGCATTTCCAATAAAGGATTTGAGTTTGTAGCAACCTGGAGCGATAAAATTAATAACGATTTGAGTTATTCAATCGGAGGTAATTTAACTACCTATAAAAATAAAGTTTTGTACTTGCCTTTTAAAGCAAGAAATACAATTTCGTCCAGCGAACAAACTCCTAACCAGGCTGAAACCGGTTACCCGATCGGTTATTTCTACGGGTTAATTCACGATGGCATTTATCAATCTTATGCGGATATACTGGCATCGCCCGTGAATACAATTAATGGCGGCGGTGTTAAGCCAGGGGATATTAAATACAAAGATTTGGATGGTAACGGCGTGATTGATGATAATGACAGGACTAGTATTGGTAACCCCACTCCCGACTTTACTTATGCAGTTACAGCTTCCGTAAAATATAAAAATTTTGATCTAAGCATAGATCTTAATGGTACTTATGGAAACGAAATTTACCGGGTATGGGGAACTTCAGAACAAAAGAACTCTGTGTATAATTATCCCAAATATTATACGGAGGCTTGGACTGGTGCCGGAACTTCTAACTGGGTTCCCATTGTAAACCAAACACACCTCGTAAACAGGGCTCCATCAACTTATGGTATTGAGGATGGCAGTTATTTGAGAATAAGAAATCTTACAATTAGCTATACCCTGTCTTCTTTGCCAAGCGCTACTTATATTAAAAATTTACGCCTATCGCTTAGCGTTCAAAATCTAAAAACGTGGAAACGCAACCTGGGATATTCACCGGAATTTGCAGGCGATGCATTTTCAAGCGGAATAGACTTTGGCGGAGCCGGTAGCGCTTTACCAAGAATTATAACTGTAGGATTAAATGTTAATTTTTAAGATTAAAAAAACGTACTAATATGCTTCGAATTAATAAAATATCCGGAAGTGTTTTGATAGCAATTGTTGCTATAATCTTCTTATCTGGCTGCAAAAAGTTTTTGGACAGAAAGCCTTTACAGGCAACTGTTGACGACATTAAAATAGGCGCTTTGGAAGGAAAGACATTGGGTTTATACGGCGCCATCCGTAATTCTGCTGCTCAACCCTTTTGTGGAGACGGATTCCAAAATATTCCATGGGTGGCAATGAACGGTTTTCGTTCTGACGACGCAGAAATAGTGGCTGATCCGGGAGCTTCTGCCTGGCACCAAACTTATGACAATTTTCAGTACACGAAAGATGACTGGGGCGCAGGGCTTTATTGGGATAAACATTACATTTTTATCGGCTTGTGTAACGATGCATTAGATGAAGCGATAAAAGGGAATTATACGGATCCTGCTTCAATAATAAACACAGGCGAGATCAGGTTTTTCAGAGCATTGGCTTATTTTGACCTGGTACGTACGTATGGCGATGTTCCACTTATTGACTTTAAAATTAATAATCCGGCCGATGGGTATAAACAAAAATCAACAGCTGCTCAAATCTATCAGTTTATTGAAAATGACCTGACGTATGCTGAAGGAAAATTACCTTTAAGCTGGGAGATAAAATATAATGGAAGGGCTACTATGGGAGCAGCTATGGCTTTACATGCCAAGGTTCTTTTATATCAACAAAAATGGGCATCCGCTCTATCTTTATGTAAAAATATTATTTCTTCTACCCAATATAAACTCTCTACCCCCTATTGGAAGATTTTTAAACGGGAGGGAGAATTAAATGAAGAATCTATTTTTGAAATTCAAGCATCCAAAACTGCTGGTGATGGAAATACATATTGGAGCCGCCTGGGACAATGTCAGGGTGTACGCGGTTCCGGCACATGGGACCTTGGCTGGGGCTGGAATACTCCTACTGCGGCTTTGGTTGGTGCTTATGAACCCGGTGATGTAAGAAAAGATGCAACAATTCTTTATTCTAACCAATCTGATGGTGGTTCTAATACGGGAGGTTATGGCGCTACATTGCCCAATCTTTCAAACGCATTGTATTGGAATAAAAAAGTGTATAACCAATATACAGACTACCTGGCTGCCGGGCTGGGAACGCCTAATAACGAGGCGCAAAACACATGGGTTAACGGAAGAGTTTTACGATATTCAGATGTTCTTTTAATGGCAGCCGAAGCTGCTAATGAAGTTGGAGGAGCAGGAAATCAGGGAGATGCGGTAACATGGGTAAACATGATACGTAACAGGGCAGGTTTGGGAGACACTTCTTTCGTTGACCAAGCTCAAATGAGAGACGTAATAAAACATGAAAGACGTGTTGAATTTGCAATGGAGTTTGAACGTTTCTTCGACTTAGTAAGATGGGGAGATGCCATTTCCGTATTAGGTGCAAATGGTTATCAAAATAAACACAGATACTATCCTATTCCAAGTTCTGCGCTAAATGCTAATCCCAACTTAACCCAGAACCCGGAATGGCAATAAAGATTTATTCAATTAATTGTTAAAACAAGAAAAAATGGAAAGATTAATAAAATTGACTTCTGTTTTCATAATACTGGCATTTATATTCAGCAGTTGTCAAAAATTAGAACGGCCTGTACTAAGCAAATTAATTGAGGATGCCAATCCTCCCAACGGGCCATTACGTTTTTATGCAGCAATGAATGGCTCCGGTACTGATCAACTGCGAAATGCCGTAGATAGTATCCGGGCTAATTTCCCCTCTGTAAATGATCTGACTTCTATTGATGGAATTTCAGGAAAAGCTATGCAGGGAGTTGATGGCAAATCTATCGTTTATGCATCTGCTAACGATATGAATAAAGCAACCAGCTTCACCATTGCTTTTTGGATGAAAAATACAGATGAAGGAAGAACCGAATTCGTTTTTTCATTGGTTGACGACAAATACGGCTGGCACCACAGCGCTATATTTTTACTGTTAGAGCATGGCAATACAACTGCCACTACGTTAAAACTGGGGCTAATGGATCAATGGCTTGAGTGGCCAGACGCTAACAAATTTCCCAAACCTTTGTTAGACGGAAACTGGCACCACATCGCCTTTGTATATGACGAAAATACCTCAAAATTGACCTATTATTTTGATGGTTCTGTTGTTACAGGTGCACCCGCTGGAGCCACCGATGTTAAAAATGGTTCAAATCCCAGGGGAGCGTTAGATTTAAAATCTGCCAATAAATTAATTTTAGGTGGATGGAACAAACATGGCGGCGCACAAGGCCCGCAGGACGACTGGATTAAATCTTATAAAGGAGGGTTGGATCAGTTTAGAATGTATAATAAAGCATTATCGGCTTCAGAAATTCAGGCTCTTTTCACAAATAAACTCTAAATAAGAATTATTAATCAAGTATAGTCGAAACCTAAGGGCTGAACATTTTGTTTAGCCCTTAGGTTTTTATAAATTTTACTTTTTATGCGTCGTATTACCCGTTTTATTATTTTAGTCTTAATCCCTTTAGTCTTTTTTTCATGTAAAGAAAAGAAGCAAGCTGCCTTATTTGAAATCTTACCAGCTTCTGTTACAAAAGTTAACTTTGTAAACAAAGTGGATAGTAAAAAGGATATGTTCAATATCTTATATTATCTCTACTACTATAACGGAGGAGGGGTTGCTACGGGTGATATAAATAACGACGGACTCGTTGATATTTTTTTTACTGCTAATAGCAAGGGTAATAATAAGCTATATATCAATAAAGGAAAATTTGTTTTTGAAGACGTTACTACAAAAGCAGGTGTTGCGGGTACAGCCGACTGGTGCAGCGGTGTTACCATGGCAGATGTAAATGCAGACGGCTATTTGGATATTTATGTTTGTGCAAGCAGCAGGCACCACAATTTAAAAGGAAGTAATGAATTATTCGTTAACAACAAAAACGGAACGTTTACAGAAAGTGCAGCTCAATTTGGTCTAGATTTTTCCGGATTTGGTGTTCAGGCTGCCTTTTTCGATTATGATAAAGATGGCGACCTGGACTGTTACCTGCTTAATCATTCGCAAAAACCTAATTCGAATATTGTAGATGCAGGCAACAGAACAAAATACGACAGCCTGGCGGGAGACAGATTATATAGAAACGACGTAGCCACAACCGGAAAGTTTACGGATGTCTCCGCAAAAGCCGGTATATATCAAAGTGCTTTAGGATATGGGTTGGGGTTAGCAGTTGCAGATATGAATAATGATGGATGGGATGACATTTATATTGGCAACGATTTTCATGAAAATGATTATTATTATGTAAACAACAAAAACGGAACGTTTACTGAAGAAGGCGCAAAGCACTTTAGACATTACAGTCGTTTTAGCATGGGTAATGATATAGCTGATTACAATAACGACGGACAATTGGATATTATAACAGCAGATATGCTCCCTGATAATGAAAAAACATTAAAAACCTATGGCAGTGATGAAAATCCAGACACTTACACATACAAATTAATTAATCACGGATACCAACACCAATATTCCAAAAATGTTTTGCAACGAAACAATGGCAATGGAGAAGGTTTTAGCGAAACAGCACTGCAGAGTGGCGTTGCTGCCACAGATTGGAGCTGGAGCCCTTTATTTGCAGACTTTGATAACGACGGGAACAAGGATCTTTTTATTTCAAGCGGTATTGTAAAAAGGCCCGTTGACTTAGACTATGTACGTTTTGTATCGGATTTAGTAATGAAAATGAATATTGATGAAACAAATAAATTTGATAATCAGGCAATTGATAACATGCCAGACGGAGCATCCCACCCCTATCTCTATAAAGGAGATGGCATATTAAATTTTAAAGACGTAAGTAAAGAATGGGGAACCGGAAATATGAAAGGATATTATAACGGGGCATCGTATGCTGACCTGGACAACGATGGCAACTTAGATGTTATAATTAATTCTTTAAACAGCCCGGCTGTTATACTGAAAAATAATGCAGAACCCAAATACACAGTAGATTTAGTTTTTACCGGAAACGATAAAAATACTTTTGGTATTGGTGCCAAAGCCTGGGTTTTTACAAAAAATAAAATACAATACCAGCAATTAATGCCAACCAGGGGATTTCAATCCTCTTGCGATTTAAAACTCCATTTTGGGCTCGACAGCATTAGATATATTGACAGCATATTAGTTGTATGGCCTGATCAAAAATACCAGATGCTAAAAAATGTACCAGCAATTCCTAAAGTTATCGTAGAGCAACAACAAGCAGGTGGTGTTTTTAATTACTCCGCAATTTTCCCTTCGCACCCGGAACTACTACAGAATATTACTGCGCAAATAAACAATAGCTGGCAACACAAAGAAAATGCCTTTGTTGATTTTAACGTTCAATATTTAATACCCCATAAGGAATCCACCCGGGGACCCAAAGTTGCTGTAGGCGATGTTAATAAGGATGGTTTGGATGACATGTATGTTTGTGGGGCCAAAGGTCAGTCCGGGGCACTACTTATTCAAACAAAAGATGGGAAATTTCAAATTTCGGATTCAGAATTATTTAATAAAAATGCCGAAAGCGAAGAAACCGATGCAATATTTTTTGATGCAAACAAAGATGGATATGATGATTTGTATGTAGTTAGTGGGGGCAATGAGTTCGAGAACGGCAACCCATTATTGGCAGATAAGCTTTATATAAACAACAGGAAGGGAAATTTTACTTCTTCTACAACATCTATCCCCATTATTTTAACTAATAAATCCTGTGTCACTGTTACCGATGCTGATAATGACGGCGATAACGATTTATTTGTTGGTGGATTGGCTAATGCAAGGGCCTACGGACTTCCTCAATCATCCTATCTGTTAATAAATAATGGAGAGGGAATATTTAAACAGGCTGACTCTTCTCTCATTAATTTAAAAGATATTGGAATGGCAACTACTTCCGCCTGGGAAGACATAAACAACGATGGATGGAAAGATTTAATAGTTACCGGAGAATGGATGCCAATAAAAATCTTTATAAACGATAAGGGAAAATTTATCCCAAAAGATATTCTACAATCAAGCGGTCTATGGCAAATCGTTTACACAACAGATATTAATGGCGATGGATTTACAGATATACTAGCTGGCAATTGGGGGCATAACACTAAATTTTTTGCCGGCAAAAATGGCCCTTTAAAACTGTATGTAAAAGATTTTGATAAAAACGGCTCATTTGAGCAAATTATAACTTACACAAGTAATGGTAAAGAATACCCTTTTCTTGCCAAAGATGAATTAGAAAGATCATTACCTGTTTTAAAGAAAGCCTATTTGAAGTACAGCGAAGTGGCGGGCAAAACAATTGACTATATTTTGTACGATCTTTTCAAAGACTATGTTGAATTAAAATCAGAAGTACTTGGCTCATCTTTCTTTATCAATGACGGGAAGGGAAATTTTACCAGGATAGATTTACCTGAATTACTACAATCGGCTCCTATATTTGCTTTCCTTCAGCTTAAAGATTCTAACGATACTCAATACCTGAGTGGCGGCAATTTTTTTGATGTGGTGCCTTATGAAGGAAGATACGATGCTCAGGCCCTTGCTTTATTTAGCGTACGCAAAAACAATATTACCTATTCAAGTCAGCCAGAGCTTTCCTCAATAACAGGACAAGTAAGAGATATAAAAATTCTAAAAACTGAAAAATATGGAAAAATAATTGTAGTGGCCAGGAACAACGAACCTTTACTTTTTTATAAACAACAAAATTAGTATTCCATCTAAACGAGCTAAGCTATATGAAATTAATGATAAGAATATCGCTTTTAACTTTTCTACTAAACTGCACTTTATGCAAATGCAGTAAAAAAACAAGCTCTGGTAATAATAATATCGGCACCATTAATCCCCCGGCATTTTCTCTTCAAAGTTGGTCAGTAAACGACAATTCTTTAAAAACAACATTTTATAATATTACTACCAATCCTGTATTAAAGTTTAGTTTTTCCGGAGCACTGAACAAATCTACCGTAACCCCGTTAAGCATTACATTTATCAATGAAGCAGGTACCTCTGTAAACTATAATTCCAATTTTATAAACAATGACAGTGTGTTGTTAATCTCACCAACTTCACCCCTATCCCATCTTGCCCGTTATACCATTTCTGTAACTACCGATTTAAAATCAATACAAGGCAAAAATTTAACAAGTGGTTTATCTCTAAACATAATAACGAATATTGATTCATCCAGAAAATTCCCTCCAATTTCGGACGACAGCTTACTAACCCTCACTCAAAAACAAACCTTCAAATATTTTTGGGATTACGGTCACCCTGTAAGCGGATTGGCCAGGGAAAGGAGTAATGCTACCCCCGAAACAGTTACCACCGGCGGATCCGGCTTTGGTATTATGTCAATATTGGTAGGAATTCATCGTGGATTCATCACAAGAACAGAGGGGTTAACAAGACTACAAACTATTGTTTCTTTTTTGAAAAATACAGCTGATAAATTTCACGGCGCATTTCCTCATTGGTTAAATGGAACAAATGGGAAAACAATCCCTTTTAGTCAAAAAGACAATGGCGCAGACCTGGTAGAAACATCCTATCTTATGCAAGGATTACTTTGTGCACGACAATATTTTAATACTGCCGATATTAACGAAACAAATCTTCGCAATGACATAAATACTCTATGGAACGGAGTGGAATGGAACTGGTTTAGACAAAACAATCAAAATATTTTATTCTGGCATTGGAGCCCTGATTATAACTGGGAAATGAATTTCCCGATAAAGGGATGGAACGAATGTTTAATTACTTATGTGCTGGCGGCATCTTCAACCACTTACGCCATTCCTTCAATCGTTTATACCAACGGGTGGACTGCAAATGGAACAAATGGCTTTTACAATGGAGCTTTATATTATGGTCTTCAATTACCCTTAGGCCCCGCTTATGGAGGACCATTATTTTTCAGTCATTATTCGTTTTTAGGAATTAATCCCAATGGTTTAACCGATGCCTACGCCAATTATCAGGTACAAACAAAAAACCATACACTTATTAATTACAATTACTGTAAAGCCAATACAAAAAATTATTTCGGATACAGTGATAGTTGCTGGGGATTGACGGCAAGTGATATAAAAAACGGATATACTGCCAGTTCTCCTACCAATGACGTGGGATTTATTGCCCCGACAGCCGCTCTTTCATCATTCCCATATACTCCAACAGAAAGTATGAAAGCTTTAAAATTTTTCTATTATGTTTTAGGCGATAAAATATGGAAAGATTATGGGTTTGTTGATGCATTTTCGTTGAACGATTTATGGTACGCAAATTCACACCTGGCTATCGACCAGGGGCCTATAATTGTAATGATTGAAAACTATAGAAGCGGCCTGTTATGGAATTTGTTCACCAGTTGCCCCGAAGTAAAGAATGGTATGAAAAATGTATTGGGCTTTTCTGCACCATATCTCTAATACCATGAAAAATATGACTCGTTATTTTTTGATATTATTTGTGCTGGTTACCACTACAACCACTACCCTGGCACAGGAAATTAACATTATGAGCTACAACATAAGATTAGATGTAGCCAGCGACGGTGAAAACCGGTGGGATGCCAGAAAGGATAAAGTAGCTTCTTTAATGAATTATTATGAAGCAGATTTTATAGGCTGCCAGGAAGTGCAACACCATCAACTACAATACCTGCTTGATAAATTAAATAAATATAACTATATAGGAGTTGCCCGTGACGATGGGAAAGAAAAAGGAGAGTATTCCTGTATTTTCTATAACAAAGAAAAATTTACTCTTTTACAACAACACACATTCTGGCTGTCAAGTACTCCTGATATAGTTTCAATAGGATGGGACGCTGCTTGCAATAGAGTTTGCACTTATGGACTCTTCCAATCAAATAAAACCAAACAATTATTTTGGGTTTTAAATACTCATCTGGATCACATGGGAATTAATGCACGAATAGAATCTGCAAAACTGATTACAGAAAAAATAAATAAAATAAATGTTGAAAAAAATTATCCTGTAATCCTTACCGGCGATTTTAATGCTCAACCTTCTGATGAACCGATACAATACATTAGCAACAATATGCAAAATACAAGAGCAATCAGCAACCAACCCGCCTATGGCCCTGTTGATACATGGAATGGCTTTCAGTTCGATCAGAAGCCAACCGGGTGCATTGATTACATCTTCATCAATAAGCACCCCAAAATAAGAGCAAAAAAATTTGCTACCATAACAGATTCGTATGACAAAAAATATCCTTCAGATCATTTTCCTGTATTGGCAGGCTTAATAATAAATAATTAATGAAAAAATACACCATATATCTGATTATATTCTTTTGTAGCATAGGTTTCACTATAAAAGCCCAACAAAAAACTTATTGCAACCCTGTTAATATAGATTATGGCTATACCCCCATTCCCAATTTTACGGAATGGGGTAATCATAGAGCAACAGCAGACCCGGTAATTGTAAATTATAAAGGTGATTATTTTTTATTCAGCACTAACCAATGGGGCTACTGGTGGAGTAGTGATATGCTAAACTGGAATTTCATTTCTAAAAAATTCCTTCGCCCCTGGAACGAAGGGTATGATGAATTATGTGCCCCTGCAGTAGGAATCATTGGCGATACCATGCTTGTATTTGGCTCTACCTATACAAGCAAATTTACTTTGTGGATGAGCACTAATCCCAAAGCCAATGAATGGAAACCACTAATTGATTCGTTTGAAATTGGCGGATGGGATCCTGCTTTTTTTACTGATGATGATGGAAAACTATATATGTATAACGGTAGTAGTAATGTGTATCCGTTATATGGTGTAGAACTTGACAGGAAAACACTTAAACCCATTGGTACCAGAAGAGAAATGCAATATTTAAAACCGTGGCGATTTGGTTGGCAACGATTTGGAGAAAATATGGATAATACCTTTCTTGACCCGTTTATGGAAGGCGCCTGGATGACTAAACATAATGGAAAATATTACCTGCAATATGGCGCTCCTGGTACTGAATTCAGCGGTTATTCCGATGGAGTTGCTGTATCGGATAAACCAATGGGAAATCCCGTAGGCTGGTTTACAGACCAAAGTGATCCATTAAGCATGAAATTAGGAGGTTTTGCAAGAGGGGCTGGACACGGCGCAACATTTAAAGACAATTATAACAATTGGTGGCATGTAAGCACTATCATGTTATCCGTAAAAAATAATTTTGAACGTCGGATAGGTATATGGCCCACCGGATTTGACAAAGAAGATGTAATGTGGTGCAATACCGCATTTGGAGATTATCCGCATTTTTTGCCCGGGCAATTAAACCTTTCTGAAATAAAATATGGTGATGGTTTTACCGGGTGGATGTTACTCAACTATAAAAAGCCTGTAACAGTTTCGTCAACTTTAGGAAGCTATTATGCTAACCATGCAAACGACGAAAGCATGAAAACATACTGGAGCGCAGCCACCGGAGACAAAGGCGAATGGATTCAATCTGACTTGGGAAATATTTCTACTATCAATGCCATACAAATAAATTATGCCGATCAGGATGCGGCGTTTATGGGAAAGCAAACAAACATCTGCCACCAATACAAACTCTACCATTCGCTTGACGGAAAGAAGTGGAATATTTTAGTTGATAAGAGTAACAACAAAACAGATATCCCACATGAGTATATAGAACTACCTGTTCCTATTATGGCGAGATATATCAAACTTGAAAATATCCATATACCCTCTGGAAAATTTGCCATCAGCGGGTTGAGAATATTTGGTAGCGGTAATGGTACAAAACCAAACACTCCAAAAACATTTATGGTATTGCGTACAGAAAAAGATAAAAGAAGTGCGTGGATACGATGGAGCCCGGTTGATAACGCATATGCTTACAATATCTATTATGGCAGTCATCCCGATAAATTATATAATTGTATAATGGTGCATGATGTAAATGAATATTGGTTTAAAGCAATGGACTCTCAAAAAGGCTACTATTTTACTATTGAAGCGATAAATGAAAATGGCGTAAGCGAAAAATATAAAATTATTAAAGTTGATTAACCCGTGAGAAATACTTATTTCATATTGTCATTTTTATTTTTGTCTAACCTCCTTCACGCACAAAATAAGAAGCCTCCCTTTTTGGAAGAAATACAATCTTTTAAAATCCAGGATAGCATAAGTTCCCCCTCAAAAAATCAAATTTTGTTCATAGGCAGTTCATCTTTTACAAAATGGACAGATGTGCAATCTTACTTCCCATCCCATAAAATTTTAAATCGGGGATTCGGCGGTTCTACTTTGGCCGACATCATAACATATTCAAATGATGTGATTTTTAAATACGATCCTAAACAAATTGTTATTTATTGTGGCGAAAATGATTTTGCAGCAAGTGATACAATAACCATTGATACTGTTGTTAACCGCTTTAAAAAATTGTACAAAATCATAAGAGACCGATATAAAAAAATTAACCTGGTATATATCTCCATGAAGCCAAGTCCCAGTCGTATTTCACTTATTAAAAAATTTGAAGAGGCCAATACACGAATAAAAAAATTTTTAAGTAAAAAAAGAAGAACAAATTTTATAGATGTATATCATCCCATGCTGAATACTGAAGGATTACCCGATAAAGAAATATTTACAGATGATAATTTACATATTAATACAAAAGGCTATGCTATATGGCAAAAAATTATTGAACCCTTTTTAGCGAAATCAAAATAAAAGAAATGAAAAAATTAAGATCACCGTTATTTATATTCTTAAGTTTTGCTATAACAAGCGTATCTGCACAGCAAATTAAGGACTTAAAAATGAAAGTATTTGTTGATAACCTGATGAAAAAAATGACGCTGGATGAGAAATTAGGGCAATTAAATTTACCCAGCAGTGGGGATATTATTACCGGTCAGGCAAAGAATTCTGATATAGGCAAAAAAATACGTGAAGGGAAAGTAGGCGGTTTATTCAATATTAAATCAGTTGCCAAAATAAAAGATATACAACGAGTAGCCGTTGAAGAAAGCCGTTTAAAAATTCCTCTAATTTTTGGAATGGATGTAATTCATGGTTACGAAACAGTATTCCCCATTCCACTAGGCTTAAGTTGTAGTTGGGATATGGCCGCAATTGAGCGTAGTGCCCGAATTGCAGCACAAGAAGCAAGTGCTGATGGAATTTGCTGGACATTTTCCCCGATGGTTGATATTGCACGAGATCCGAGATGGGGCCGGATAGCAGAAGGTAATGGAGAGGATGCTTACCTTGGCTCACAAATCGCCAAAGCAATGGTAAAAGGTTACCAGGGAAACCTGTCAAACAATTCCAATATCATGGCCTGTGTAAAACACTATGCACTTTATGGCGCAGCCGAAGGCGGACGTGATTATAACACAACCGATATGAGTTATTCCAGAATGTTCAACGAATATCTCCCTCCTTATAAAGCAGCTGTTGAAGCAGGCGTTGGAAGCTTGATGGCATCATTTAACGACGTTAATGGCATCCCTGCTACTGCTAATAAATTCCTGATGACGGATGTGTTACGGAAACTATGGAATTTTAAAGGTTTTGTTGTAACAGATTATACGGGTATTAATGAAATGGAGGCCCATGGTATGGGCAATTTACAAACCGTTTCTGCCCTTGCATTAAGAGCAGGTATTAATATGGATATGGTAGGAGAAGGCTTTTTAAGCACTTTAAAACAATCGCTGCACGAAGGAAAAATAACAACACAGGAAATTGATAATGCCTGCCGTTTAATACTTGAAGCAAAATATAAATTAGGATTGTTCGAAAATCCATATAAGTATTGTGACGAGAATCGTGCAAAAACCGAAATTTTTACAGATTTTAATAGAAGTGAAGCAAGAAAAATAGCAGCAGATTGCTTTGTACTTTTAAAAAATCAAAATAATATTTTACCCTTAAAGAAGAACGGAACTATTGCAGTTGTTGGCCCACTGGCGGATAATAAACAAAATATGCCTGGTACCTGGAGCGTAGCTGCCAATTTTGAAAAAGCCACTTCCTTACTTACCGGGCTCAAATCCGTGGTCGGAGATAAAGCGAAAATTGTTTATGCAAAAGGCTCTAATCTTGCTTCCGACTTAGCGTTTGAAGAAAGAGCGGGAATGTTTGGCAAAGCATTGGGAAGAGATAGCCGACCAGCTAATGAAATTATTGAAGAAGCTTTGGCTGTATGCAAAGATGCTGATATAATTATAGCAGCACTAGGAGAAAGTGCAGAAATGACCGGCGAATCATCCAGTAGAAGTAACCTTGATATTCCGGATGTACAAAAAGACTTACTGAAAGCATTACTTAAAACAGGTAAGCCGGTAGTACTGGTTTTATTTACTGGAAGACCATTAACTATTAAATGGGAAAACGAAAATGTTCCTGCTATTTTGAATGTATGGTTTGGGGGCAGCGAAGCCGGTTATGCAATTGCCGATGTATTATTTGGCGAAGTAAATCCTTCCGGTAAATTAACAACCACCTGGCCACAAAATGTTGGACAGATACCTTTGTATTACAATCATAAAAACACCGGAAGACCTTTACCTGATGGAAAATGGTTTGAAAAATTTCGTAGCAATTACTTAGATGTGAGTAATGATCCCGTTTATCCCTTTGGTTACGGTCTTAGCTATACAAATTTTGAATATAGCGACATAACATTAAGTACCCCTTTATTGAAAATGAACCAAAATATCACTGCCAGTGTTATTGTTACTAATAGCGGCGACAGAGACGGGAAAGAAGTAGTACAATTCTATATAAGAGATTTAGTAGGTAGCAATACAAGACCCGTAAAAGAATTAAAGGGCTTTCAAAAAGTGTTATTAAAAAAAGGAGAATCAAAAAAAATAACATTTATCATTACCCCTGAAGATTTAAAATATTATACTAACGATTTAAAATATATAGCTGAACCGGGCGACTTTATCCTATTTATTGGTAGCAATAGCCGCGATACTAAAGAAGCCAGGTTTACTTTACTAAAATAAATGATGGGAAAGATTTTTCTAAATACTAAAAGTGTTATCAGCCTAATTATTGCTTCTATCACAACAATTTTATTGTTTGCGTGTAATAAAAAAGTACCGGGCAATAGTAATGGAGGAACTATTATAACCCCTCCTCTTCCCTCAGTAAATGAAATGGATTTTTGGTTAACCAAAAGTGATCAGTCTGCTCTATTAAAGAAGCAAACAGGCATCTTATCATTTGGTACTACAAGCAATTATTACTTTAATATTGAGGTAGATACTACACAAACTTTTCAAACCATTGAAGGATTTGGCTACTGCTTAACAGGTGGAAGTGCATACGTAATTAATCGTTTGCCAGCCAATGAAAAAAATGCGCTACTGAATGAATTATTTGGCTTTAATAACAATTCCATATCCATTAGTTATTTACGTATTTCCATAGGAGCATCCGATTTAGACGCTTCAGTTTTCAGCTACGATGATTTACCAGTCGGACAAACGGATGTAACGTTATCTAACTTTAGTATTAACCCCGATAAAGCTAATTTAATCCCGCTTTTAAAAGAGATTCTCCTTATCAATCCTTCATTAAAAATTATGGCAACTCCCTGGAGCCCCCCCGTATGGATGAAAGATAATAACAATTCCATTGGCGGCAGCTTACAAAGTCAATACTATCCCGTATATGCGCAATATTTTGTAAAATATATACAGCAAATGAAAGCGGAAGGGATTACAATTGATGCCATAACTCCGCAGAACGAGCCCTTAAATCCTAACAATAATCCCAGTATGCTCATGACTGACGCCCAACAAACAGATTTTATTAAAAATCATTTAGGGCCAGCCTTTCAGTCAGCCAATATTACTACCAAAATTATTGTTTATGATCATAACTGCGATAATCCCACTTATCCGCTTAACATATTAAATGATGCAGCAGCGAGGAATTTTGTAAGCGGCTCAGCTTTTCATTTATATGCAGGAGATATAAGTGTTTTAAGTAGTGTATATGCAGCCTATCCCAACAAAGGGATTTATTTTACAGAACAATGGACCGGGGCAAACGGAAACTTTGGAGGCGATTTAAAATGGCATTTAAAAAATGTAATGATTGGCTCCCTGCGCAATTGGAGCAAAGTGGTATTAGAATGGAATCTCGCCAGCGATCCGTTTTACGGACCGCATACGCCGGGAGGCTGTACCGAATGCAAAGGCGCTTTAACGATCGGCAACTCTGTATTAAAAAACGTAAGCTATTACATAATCGCCCATGCCTCAAAATTTGTCCCCCCGGGTTCTGTTCGAATTGGCAGTAATATAGTGGGAGATTTATTTAACGTTGCGTTTAAAACTCCTTCAGGAAAAAAAGTATTAATCGTAGAAAACGACGGAGCCTCCGATGCAAACTTTAACATCCGGTTTAACAACAAATGGGTAACAACGAATTTGCCGGCTGGCGCTGCGGGAACATATACCTGGTAATATTTAAAACTTATATAATGAAAAGAATAATTTTGCCTTCGTTTATTTTATTTGTTTTTAGTTGCAATCAACAAAATACATCCACAAAAAAAACCGATGAAAACGCTTTTGCTGCCGATGGTAAAAAGGTTCTGGTATATACAACAGCTGATAGTACAGATTTTCGCCTGTCTCTTACGGACTCACTTACATTTACGAATCATGGCCAGCCATTAGAAACAGAAATATGCGTATTTGTTGATCCATCAAAAACGTTTCAAAATTTTATTGGCATTGGTGGAGCATTAACTGACGCATCTGCTGAAACGTTTGCTAAACTTCCAAAAGAAAAGCAACAAGAAGTTTTACAAGCCTATTATAATCCAGATAAAGGAATAGGATACACATTGGCCAGAACCAATATACATAGTTGTGATTTCAGTAGCAGCAGTTACACCTATGTTGCTGACGGCGATAAGGAGCTTAAAACTTTTTCTGTTGAGCACGATAAACCGTTTCGAATTCCATTTATTAAACAAGTTCTTGATGCTGCCGGTGGCAAAATTACTTTGTTTGCCAGCCCATGGAGCCCTCCAGCTTGGATGAAAACCAATAACGATATTTTACATGGAGGAAAATTAAAACCAGAATATTATCAATCATGGGCAAACTATTATACCAAATTTATTAAAGCATACGAAGCCGAAGGAATACCCGTGTGGGGCCTTACGGTGCAAAATGAACCAATGGCCACACAAAAGTGGGAAAGCTGTATCTACACCGCAGAAGAAGAAAGAGATTTTTTGAAAAATTACCTGGGCCCCACCATGGAAAAAGAAGGATTAGGCAATAAAAAAATTATTGTGTGGGATCATAACAGAGATTTGATAAACCAACGCATGAATACTTTATTGAGTGATCCCAAAGCCGCTAAGTATGTTTGGGGGATTGGCTTTCATTGGTATGAAGACTGGAGCGGAGGCGACCAGGTTTTTGACAACGTAAAAAAAGTATACGAAACTTATCCGGATAAGAACATTCTTTTTACAGAAGGCTGCAACGGGCCTTTTAAGATGGAACAAATTAACGACTGGAAATGGGGAGAACGATATGGACGCTCAATGATCAATGATTTTAACAATGGTACCGTTGGTTGGACTGATTGGAATGTATTGTTAGATGAAACCGGAGGGCCTAATCATGTAAACAATTTTTGTTTTGCACCCATTCACGCCGATACCAAAACAGGACAGATTTATTATATGAATGCTTACTACTACATTGGCCACTTTTCAAAATTTATTAAACCAGGAGCCAGGCGTATTGTAAGCGCTTCCAGCAGAAGCCCTTTATTAACTACTGCTTTTCTAAATGAAGATGGAAAAGTAGTCGTAATAGTAATGAATCAAAATAATCAAAAAATTAATTATTTTCTTTGGGTAAATAATAAAGCTGTAAAAGTTACCAGCCTCCCGCATTCCATATCAACGCTTATATTTTGAATTGAGAATTATCAGTTTTGTAATTGATGATAATCAGCACTTTTGTAAGCCATATTCACATATCAAGTCACTTATGAGAAAAGTGCATAAAATATTAATTTTTGTGTATTTTTCTTTTTGATTAATTACAAACTTGTCATAACTTACTGGTGTTAAAAAAAGTTCTTTTTATTTACTAACAAAAATTTTAATGCCATGGTTCAAGCTCCAGACATCGCACAGTTGTCGCAAGATTGTCACAGCTGGCGAGAACAATTACGCCAAGAGCGTAGTGAAATAGGCGAACTAAAACAACGTTTACAGGACGTAGCCTCTCAAAACCCTCCTAAAGAACTCCTCGCCGACGTAGAACATTATCATAATCAATTTTACATTCAGCTCATCAACATTCACGATTTAAAACATGCAATAAAAAGTTATGAACTTCATTTGCATAACCAACCCGTAACTGATGAACTAGTTAAACAACATGACCGTTTAAACCGGGAATATCAAAACCTGGAACATATCCTATCGGATTTGAGAACCGACTTTCAAATTTTTCTGTCGCGAACGAGTTAAGTAGCTTTTTGTCTTACGGAATACTTCTGTAATCAACTAACTCCATAAATTCTCACGTACGGCATTTGCTTGCAATGCCAGTATAATATTTTATTCATCATTTTAAAAAGATTGTTATGGTTGAATTTGATACCTCACACGTAAAAAATATAGTCTTACTGGGTCATACCGGATCCGGTAAGACAACCTTAGCGGAATGCATGCTCTATGAAGCAGGAATAATAAACCGCAGAGGCACCATTCAGGAAAAAAATACAACAGGCGATTACCACGAACTGGAACAGGAAAGGGGTAATACTGTTTTTTCTAAATTATTACACACCAAATGGAGAGGTTATAAAATAAATATACTCGACACTCCGGGATACGATGACTTTGCCGGTGAAATATTATCTGCATTAAGAGTAGCAGATACCGGTGTTATGCTTATTAATGCGGCATCCGGTGTAGAAGTAGGAACAGATATTATATGGCAATATACAGAACGGTTTAAAACGCCTATGATATTTGCTATTAATAAACTGGATGATGATAACGCAGACTTTGAGAAAACCGTTAAGGAAACCAAAAATCATTTTGGAAGCAACGTTGTGGTAGTTCAATACCCCAGGCAGGTTGGCCCCGGCTTCCATGAAATTATTGATGTATTACGGATGGTAATGTACAAGTTTAAAGATAATGGTGGTAAACCTGAAAAATTATCTATTCCGGACGACGAAAAAGAAAAAGCTGAAAAACTGCATAAAGAATTAATTGAGGCTATTGCCAGTAACGATGAAACATTAATGGAAAAATATTTTGATAAAGGAGAGTTGAACGAAGATGAAATGAAAGAAGGTATTAAAAAGGCCATGATTAATCATGATCTTTTCCCATTATTTTGTTTAAGCGCTCAAAGAAATATGGGTAGTGGTCGCCTGATGGGATTTATTGATAATGTATGCCCCAGTGCTAATGAAATGCCGCCACAAAAAACTAAAGATGGCGAATTGTTGCCATGCGATCCAAATGGCCCTGCTTGTATTTTTATTTATAAAACAGTAAGCGAACCACATGTTGGTGAACTCTCTTTCTTTAAAGTTTATTCCGGAACTATTAAAACAGGAATGGAGTTGGTAAATGAAAGTACCAACACATCGGAAAAAATAAATCAATTATTCACTGTTGAAGGTAATAAAAGAACAACAGTAAACGAGCTTGTAGCCGGAGATGTTGGTGCCACACTCAAATTGCGCAATACGCATGTTAATAACACACTTCATGCTAAGGGTAAAAATTATGAACTTTTACCAATTGAATTTCCTACACCAAATATGAGTGTCGCAATTGAGTCAACTCAAAAAGGCGATGAAGAAAAATTATCACAGGCACTTCATCAATTGCGGGAGGAAGACCCCACTGTAGTAGTAGAAGTTTCGCCTGAATTAAAACAAACAATCATCTCCAGCCAAGGTGATATGCATTTGGCAGTAATTAAATGGAAAATTGAGCATCAGCAAAAAATACAGGTAAAATTTACTAAAACACGTATCCCATATAGAGAAACCATTCGTAAAATGGCAGAATCAAGCTACCGGCACAAAAAGCAATCAGGCGGGGCAGGGCAATTTGGCGAAGTGTTTATGAGAATAGAGCCCTGGTATGAAGGAATGCCTGATCCAAAAGGATTAACTGTTCGTGCCCGTGACGAATATGCTTTAGATTGGGGTGGCAAACTTGCATTTTTTAACTGTATTGTTGGTGGTGCAATTGATGCCCGTTTTCTCCCATCTATCCTAAAGGGAGTAATGGAAAAAATGCAGGAAGGCCCCTTAACCGGTTCTTATGTTCGTGATGTACGTGTATGCGTTTATGATGGTAAGATGCACCCGGTTGATAGTAACGACATTTCTTTTAAAATAGCCGGATTACAAGCTTTTCGTCAAGCCTTTCAACAAGCAGACCCACAAATTCTTGAACCCATCTATATGGTTGAGGTATTATGCCCTGATGATTTAACCGGTTCTGTAATGGGTGATTTGCAAACGAGAAGAGGTATTGTGGAAGGTATGAATAGTGAAGGCCATTTTTCAAAAATTAATGCCCGGGTACCGTTGGCAGAATTGAACGACTATTGTTCAACGTTACGTTCACTCACGCAAGGAAGAGCTAAATTTAAAATGACTTTTGCTGAATATGCGCCAGTACCGTTTGAAATTCAACGAAGATTGGTAGATGAGTACAGTAAATCTGCAAAAGATGAATCTGTATTAGCATAATAAAAAAGCTGCTCTAATTTTGGAGCAGCTTTTTATTGTTTTGTTTTCATTTTACTCTGTATAACCAACCGGCTAGTACAGGAGGATATGTTTTATTTCCCTTATTTTGACAAGAAGGGTGGCGTTTTTTATAGGTTATTTAGAATATCTTGTACGTTGGATCTTTCTCTATAATCTTTATTAAAGTAAACATATTTAACAATACCGTCTTTGCCAATAATATAAGTAGCAGGTACAGGTAAATAAGCACCATTCTTCCCATTACTTTTATCAAAATCAACACCATAACCTTTGTATTTTGTTACCGTATTATCATCTACTTTAAAGGCAACGTCATAGCTTCTCATAATTTTCAGTCCATTATCACTGATAATAGAATAAGTAGCATTGGTTTTTGATATGGTTTGTTTAATAGCCTCACTGGTTTCGGGACTAATGGTTACAACACTAGCTCCTTTGTCTTTAATAAGCTGAAGTGAATCTTCAACTTTTTTGAGGATGCGATTGCAAAAAGGACACCATTGTCCACGATAAAATATTAACACAACCGGGCCTTTTTTTAACTGCTCTTTTAAAGAAACTTTTTTCCCGTTTTGGTCCTTTGCGTTAAAATCCGGAGCCTTTGCTCCAACACTTAAGCCTTTTACTTCATCAATACTTTGCGCAGATAAGCTACCAAAACAAATAAAAACAAAAAACAGGGTACAGATTGCTTTAACCATAGAACATATTTTTTTCAAAAATAGCAATGGTAAACCAAGTATAATGTCGGGTTGCTTACGTAAAATATTTTGTTAGAAAAATAAATAATAAAGGCGGGACTATACTGAGGTAACTGGCAAAAAAGTTAATTGGCCTTGTCTCTGCCACCAGCCAGCAAATATAAAACAGCCATTCGTACAGCCACGCCATTTTCAACCTGCTGCAAAATGATTGACTGGCCGCTGTCAGCCGCATCGCTATCTATTTCCACTCCACGATTTATAGGCCCCGGGTGCATAATAATAATTTCTTTATTTAGCGAATCGAGCAATTTTTTATTAATTCCGTATGCTAAATTATATTCTCTCAATGAGGAAAATAATACCTGGTTTTGTCTTTCTAACTGAATACGCAATACATTTGCCACATCACACCATTGTAATGCTTTTGTCAAACTATATTCTACTCTTACATCAAAAGCCTGTTCTATATATTTAGGAATCAAGGTGGGCGGCCCGGCAACCATCACCTCCGCCCCTACTTTTTTTAGTAAATAAATATTGCTCATGGCCACTCTCGAATGCATAATATCTCCTATGATAGCCACTTTTAATCCTTTCAGCCTGCCTGTTCTTTCATGCATGGAAAAAGCATCCAGCAATCCCTGGGTAGGGTGTTCATTTATGCCATCCCCGGCATTTATAATAGAAGCCGGGATGTGTTTGGCTAAAAAATGAGGTGCTCCGCTGGCGCTGTGCCGCATTACTACCATATCCACCTTCATGGAAAGGATATTATTTACAGTATCCAATAAAGTTTCTCCTTTGGAAACCGACGATCCGGTGGCCGTAAAATTAATGGTATCGGCACTTAATCTTTTTTCAGCCAGCTCAAAAGAAATGCGGGTACGGGTTGAATTCTCGTAAAAAAGATTGACAATTGTTACATCTCTCAGGCTTGGCACTTTTTTAACAGGTCTCTGCAAAACTTCTTTAAACTGTGTGGCAGTATCAAGTATTAATTGAATATCCTGAGGAGTTAAATCTTTAATGCCGAGGAGATGACGAGTAGATAGTTGCATTAAAAGTCAAAGATAAAGGGTATTTCAATACAACACAACTTCCCCCTTTTCCCACTCTACCTTCACCTTTTGAGATATAAAAGAGTCAATGGCTTTGCCACAATAATCAGGCTGGATGGGCAATTGCCGGCTAAACCGCCTGTCAACAAGAACACATAATTCAACTTTTTCCGGACGGCCAAAATCATTAATCGCATCCAGCGCTGCCCGAATTGTTCTGCCTGTGTATAAAACATCATCAATTAAAACTACTTTCTTCCCTTCTATGGAAAAAGGGATTTCTGTTTTATTGGCAACATGCAATTCTTTTCTAATATCATCCCGGTAAAAAGTTATATCCAGTTTTCCATACTGAATTTTTTGACCTGGAAATAAATCCCGGATATACTCAATAATCCTGTCAGACAATAAAGTACCTCTTGGCTGGATACCAATAAATACAGTCTGGATAAAGTCAGGATGATTCTCTATCAACTGGTGCGCTAAGCGCCGAATGGTTAAACTAAGTTGATAAGAATCCAGTACCTTTTTCAATAAAAAATTATTTAATAAAGCGAATTTATTTCATGTTAGTAGTAAACAGAAATTTATTTTACAGGAAAACAAAAGGGATTGGAAGAAGCTCTCCAATCCCTTTTAAACTTGAATTTTTATATGATTTATTTGCTATTTCCGCCAAATCTGTAAATACCTGTAAGACCAAGATGGCTGGTAGATTCACCATCTTTAGTGAGGCTATTAAAATTAAGTGCAAACTGGAAGTTGCTTACGTTAACACCAATTTGAGGTTGATAATTAAATGCTCCTTCGCTTGTACCACCACCGGTAAGTATGCCATATCCAAGCTGACCTCCGATAAAGAAGTTATTAGCAGGATAAACACGAACACCTGCCAAAATAGGAATATATCCTATAGATCCATACTTAATAGAAGTACCAAAAAAATCAATTGTTTTCCCGCTAAAACTGCTATACCCGGAAGTGAAAATAGCTGAAAATTTCTCAGCAAAACCAACTTCTCCTTGTACTTCACCACCAATACCGAAATTATGAGATGCTTTAAAGTCGCCTAATGGTAACCCAAGACGAACCCCAACACCAAACTGAAAACCTTCCGGAGCCTGAGCTCTGGTAATTGTAAAAGCCGCTAATAATAAAAGCAATAAGATAGATTTTTTCATAATATTGTTTTTTTTGTGAGCAACAAAGTTATAATAAGCTGTCTCAAATCCCCAAAAAAGTAATGTCTTTTTTACAAATATCAATACACACAAAGAACCTATTAGTTATTTTTATTATTTGTTTGTAACGGTAACCAACAAAGGAGGCTAATAATTAATGATTAGAAATAAAGCAAACAAAAAGAATTAACAAAAATATTAAGATCGTTAATGTAAAATAATTATTCCTTCATTAGGGAATATTTTTATATTTCATTCAAGAAAATGGGGTTGCCTCAAAAAAAGGCAACCCCATTCTTAAAATTTAATCAAGAGACACTCATTTACCATTACTCTTATTAGCATTGCCACCAAATAAATACCCCAACCTGATACCAAAATACCTGTTTCTGTAGGTAGTATTATCGGTATTATCTACTACAGCAATATTACTAATTCCGAGATTGTAGTTAACAGCTATAAAAATTCCATTGCCAAACTCATAGCCTGCCAATACATTACCTGAAAATTCAAAAGGCTTATAATGATCAGTGTTTACATCGGTGCCAAATTCTACATCATATTTTTCTTCGATAGTTTGGCCGTTGAAAGTGCTTTTGTCTTCTCCTTTACCGCTAAGCCCAAGACCAAGCACAGGACCCAGCCCGACAAAAAATTTACCACTCCCGGCTTCAGTTCTAAAAAGAAAGTTTAATGGTAATTCAAGATAATTTAAGGTCTCTTTACCATCAATTTGAACTCCCAAAATATTAATATTAAATTTTGACCCCTTTTGTAAAAAATTCAGGCCCGGCTGAAATGCAAATTGATCTGCCAATGGAATATCAACTAAAACACCTCCTGTAAATCCCACTTTTGAATCTGAAGTAATTGATACCCCTTCTGTTTTCCCTTTTGCAGATGCTATAGAGGCCCCCGCTGTAACACCAAATCGAATGTTTTGTGCATTTAACACAATGAAACCTGTTAGTAATAACAGTAATAAGAAAAGCTTTTTCATAATAACTTTTTTTGTGTGAATAAAATTATTAACCTTAAAATCCTGGTTTAGAGAAATCAAATTGATAAGGGAAATCTTCTTATAGTACAGGCATATTACCTCCCATAGGTGAGAATAAAATTCATTAATTGGTCAAATAAAAATAATTTAATCAAGGGAAAAAGTTTATGACAATAGTCATAATATTATATGACCTGCCTCTTTCTCAATAAAAAAAAATCAAGAAACAGGTAAATTATTCTTCTGCTAAAAAAGGATAACGATAATCCACAGGGGGATTATATGTTTCCTTTATGGTGCGGGCACTTAACCAACGGTAAAGGTTAAGTATTGAACCAGCTTTATCATTCGTACCACTTGCCCTGGCGCCCCCAAAGGGCTGTTGTGCAACTACTGCGCCGGTAGGTTTATCATTAATATAAAAGTTACCCGCCGCATTACGCAACTTGGTTGTAGCTAATTCTACTGCATTTCGGTCTTGAGCAATGACAGCCCCTGTTAGAGCATAAGGTGATGTTGTATCTACTAATTCCAAGGCCTTTTCAAAATTATTGGCAGGATAAACATATACAGTAAGCACAGGGCCAAAAATTTCTTCACACATTGTTACATAAGCCGGATCTTTTGCTTCTATAATTGTAGGTTGAATAAAATAGCCTTCTTTTTTATCGCACTTACCCCCTACCCATATCTCGGCTTTTTTATCCTTTTTAGCATTGTCAATGTAAGATTTTATATTGTCAAAACTTTTTTCGTCAATCACAGCATTAATAAAATTACCAAAGTCCTCTACCGATCCCATCTTAAAACTCTTAACGCCGGCTATCAGTTTCTTTTTCACCTCATCGGCTATGTTTGATGGTATATAAGCTCGTGAAGCAGCAGAACATTTTTGCCCCTGGTATTCAAAAGCACCTCTAAGCAGGGCCGTAACCAGCACATCAGGGTCTGCGGATTTATGTGCCAAAACAAAATCCTTACCCCCTGTTTCACCTACTATACGGGGGTAAGACTTATACATCGCCATGTTTTTACCAATCGTTTCCCACATATTATTAAATACACCTGTGCTACCGGTAAAATGTACTCCGGCAAAATCCCTGTGATTAAAACACACTTTACCGAGGGTAGGACCACTTACATAAACTAAATTAATAACACCGTCGGGTAACCCGGCTTCTTTTAAAATACGCATAAACATTTGTGCAGAATAAACCTGGGTGTGTGCCGGTTTCCATATTACTACATTTCCGCACATAGCTGCCGAAGTAGGCAGATTACCGCCGATGGCGGTAAAATTAAACGGAGTTACCGCTAATACAAATCCTTCCAGTGGCCGGTATTCCATTCGGTTATGCATTCCCGGTACACTAATAGGCTGTTGGCGATATATTTCGCTTAAAAAATGAACATTGAATCTGAGAAAATCTATTAACTCGCAAGCAGCATCTATCTCTGCCTGAAAAACGTTTTTACTCTGGCCCAGCATCGTTGTCCCGTTCATAAAAGAACGGTATTTTGTTGCTATCAAATCCGCCGCTTTTAAAAAAATGGCTGCCCTGTTTTCCCAACTCATATTGCTCCACGCTTCTTTGGCAGCCAGGGCTGCATCAATTGCCATATGAACATGTTTTTCATCGCCTAAATGATAATAGCCCAGTACATGATTTAATTCATGCGGAGGATTCATTACCTGCTTTTTATTAGTGCGCACTTCTTTACTACCAATATACATTGGCACATCAATTTCCTCGCTTTTTAATATTCGTAAAGTAGCTTTTAATGTTTCTCTTTCCTTACTACCAGGAGCATAATTCAACACTGGTTCGTTGGCTGGCATGGAATAATTGAAATATCCGAGATTCATATGGCTGATAATTTTATAATTTGAATTTTATATAAAGTTATTCGATTTTACCACCTCTTTTTTTAAAAATGTTGTTACGACCTTCACAAATTATGCATTCTCTTTTTCACTCATCAAATATGCTTTGATAAACCCATCTAATTCCCCATCCATAACGGGTTGTACGTTACCTGTTTCATAGTCGGTTCGATGGTCTTTAATCATTTTATAGGGATGAAAAACATAACTACGTATCTGGCTACCCCACTCAATTTTTTTCTTTCCTGCATTAGCTGCATCCTTTAATGCCTGACGTTTGCGAAGCTCCTCTTCATAAAGACGGCTTTTCAACATTTGCATGGCTAATTCCCTGTTCCCTAACTGGCTTCTGTCTTGCTGACAAACTACGACAATGCCCGTGGGTATGTGTGTTAACTGCACTTTTGTTTCCACCTTATTTACGTTCTGCCCACCCGCACCCCCGCTCCGTGAAGTTTCCATTTTAACATCGGCGGGATTAATTTCAATAGTAATGGTGTCATCAACCAATGGATAAACAAATACGGATGCAAATGAGGTATGACGTCTCGCATTGCTATCGAAAGGACTAATTCGTACCAGTCGGTGAACTCCGCTTTCTGCCTTTAAAAAACCATAAGCAAACGGGCCGTCAAATTCAAAAGTACAGGTTTTAATACCTGCCCCATCTCCTTCCTGCCAATCGAGCTCCTTTACTGTCCAACCCTGCTTTTGTCCATACATTCTATACATCCGGGCCAGCATTTCGGCCCAATCCTGGCTCTCGGTTCCACCGGCGCCGCTGTTAATCTGCAATACAGCCGGCAGCTCATCTTCCGGCTCATTTAAGGTACTCTTAAATTCAGCTTCCTCAATTTTTGCTATAGCATTATTATATGCTTCTTTGGTTTCCTCCTCGCTGGCATCACCAGCCTTCCAGAATTCAAATAAAACAGCAAAATCTTCAACAGATGTTTCTACATCCGTAAATAAATTAACCCAAAACTCGTTTTGTTTGATATTCTTAAGAATTTCCGTAGCTCTTTTGTTATCATCCCAAAAGCCAGGACTTACTGTAAGTTGTTTCTCTTCATTGATTTTATATTGCCTGTTATCAACGTCAAAGAAACCTCCTCAAGACCAGCACACGGTCTCTCATATCTTTAATTTGTTCTTGTGTCATAGAGGTGCAAAAATAAGGCAAAATCAGCAGTTGGAAATGTAGATTTATTATCAGCCATTTGCCAAATGGATTATAATTCAACTGGGATAAACACGTCAATCACCATTTCCCGATGTTATGTGGTCAGAACAACCAATTATTAATTTATACCGATTTTCATTTAGCAAATTTCTTTTTTAGTTCAGCCAGTGCATCCTGCATTGGCAAACTTGAAATTTCTTTTTTCTTTTTATTATGATTTTGGGGAATGGATTTTTTATCCCCATGTTCCAACGTCTGTTTTATTGATAAAGAAATACGTTTTCGGATAATATCTACTTCCAACACTTTTACTTTTACCTGTTGATTCAGTTTTAATACTTCAGATGGATCACTGATAAATCTATTGGCAATTTCTGAAACATGTACCAGCCCGTCTTGTTTCACACCAATATCTACAAATGCCCCAAAACGAGTGATATTCGTAACAATACCAGGCAATACATCTCCCACTTTTACATCCTCTATTGTATATACATTAGCAAAATCAAATTGTTGCACTTCAGTACGTGGATCAAGACCTGGCTTGTTTAACTCAGTAAGTATATCCTTTATCGTCAGTGCACCTACTTGTTCAGTAACGTATTTATTAATGTTTATTTGCTTAAGTATGTTTTCATTGGCAATTAAATCATTTACACCTGTGTTTAAATCTTTCGCCATGCTTTGTACTACCGGATAAGCTTCGGGGTGTACAGAGGTTGCGTCTAACGGGTTATCGCCACCCTTAATACGTAAAAACCCGGCACACTGTTCAAAAACCTTACCCCCAAGCCGGGGAACCTTAAGTAACTGTTCCCGACCTTTAAACTGTCCAATTTCTGAACGATACTTAACAATGTTATCTGCCAGAGTTGGGCCTATACCACTTACATAACTCAGCAAATGCTTACTTGCCGTATTAAGGTTCACTCCTACTTTATTTACACAACTCACAACGGTTTGGTCTAATTTTTCTTTTAACCGAAACTGATTTACATCGTGCTGATATTGTCCTACGCCAATGCTTTTGGGATCTATCTTCACTAATTCTGCCAAAGGATCCATTAATCTCCTGCCTATACTTACAGCACCCCTAACCGTAATATCTTCGTCGGCAAACTCCTCTCTTGCTATTTCACTTGCAGAATAAACAGAAGCCCCATCTTCGTTTACTAAGAAAACGGGCAATCCCAGGTTGAGTTCTTTAATAAATTTCTGAGTTTCTCTGCCAGCAGTTCCATCACCAATAGCAAATACCGCTGGTTTGTAATTGCCCACCAATTCCCGGATAGTGAATAAAGCTTCTTCCTTCTTATTGCTTTCGTGTATGTAAATAATACTCGTTTTCAATAAGTCGCCCTTTTCATCAAGACACACCACTTTACAACCTGTTCGATAACCAGGGTCAATAGCCAACAGCCGTTTATTCCCCAATGGGCTACTCAATAATAACTGACGTAAATTTTCGGCAAAAACGTTAATTGCCTCCTCATCGGCTTTTGCTTTTAAAGCAGTTCTGAATTCGCTTTCCAAAGAAGGTTGCAGCAATCTTTTATAAGCATCTTTAACAGCCCTTCTTATGTGCTCACTACAATTGTTATCCCCTTTTATATACAGGTTTTCGATAAGCAGTAAGGCACTTTCTTCCTCCGGGGCGATACTCATTCTTAAAAAGCCTTCTACAAAACCACGCAGCACAGCCAACATACGGTGAGAAGGAATAGTTGTTATTTTTTCACTGTATTCAAAATAATCCTTGTATTTGGCGGCATCTACTTCCTTGCCTTCTAAAACCTTGCTATGAAGTTTTGCCTCTTCTTCAAAAAGCTTTCGCACCCGGGTTCTAACTTGCGCATCTTCGTTTATAACTTCTGCAATAATGTCTCTTGCTCCCTGCAAAGCTTCATCAGTTGATTTTATTTTATCATTTAACAATGTAGCAGCCTCGCCTGCTATGTCAAAATCCTTTTGCAACATTAATAAATCTGCCAGGGGCTGCAAGCCGTTTTCCCGTGCAGTTTGTGCTTTTGTTTTGCGCTTAGGCTTATAAGGTAAATATATATCCTCCAGCTCGGTAAGTGTGGACGCAGCTTCTATTTTATCCGAAAGCTGGGGAGTCATTTTGTTTTGCTCTGTAATGGCTTTTATAATAAAACTCTTTCGTTCACTAAACTCTTTTTGAAATTTTGCTTCGTCCTGTATTTGTTGAATTATTACTTCATCCACTCCCCCGGTCCTGTCTTTTCTATACCGGGCAATAAAAGGTATGGTAGCCCCTTCATGCAAAAGTTCTAAAACTGCTTCAACGGATTTTAGCCTAAGCGATAATTTTTGTGATATCCTGTCTGCAAATTCAAGCATAATAATAAACTACTTTTATTTTCAAAAGGATGCGAAAATAGCAAGACCGACGAAAAAATGAATTTTATTTTTTGCAGATAAAATCATAATAAAAACAGAAAAAGAAAAAACATTTCAATAGAAAGCATTCCTGAATCGAAATAATTATTCTTAAAGATGAGAATCAACTCTCTTGCTTGGTTACCACATTTTTCTTTACCTTATTCCAAAATCCATCAAAAGTTCCGTCTTTTTCTCCTTTCCATTCCTCAACAAGGCCTTTAATTTTTTGCTTTCGTTCCTCTTTCGAATGGGTAAAAAATTCATGAAGTGTTTCTGTATCGGTTTGCCTAGCCAGCTGGTTGTACAGCAATTTTACATCTTTTTCACTGCTAATGTTTGCTATAGTAATCTCCTTTTCCATCTCTTCTCTCAACCTTACCTTTTCATCGTACGTACCGGTAGGCAGCATAAACTTAGCAATAACCGGCATTAATTCTATTAACATTAAAATTATTACAACCAGGTAGTATCGAAACTGCAAAGCAAAATTGGATTTAATTAAATTATTCAAAGCCTGTACACGAGTTAAAAAACCATCGTTAAGGTATTGAACAAAAACAGCCTCCTCTTTTTTTATAGCAGCCTCCATACCGTTCAGCTCGTTATTTATGCTGTTTAATTTTTCATTACCGGTTACAAACACCTGCTGATATTCGTTATCTAATTTTTTGTATTCATCTCTTTTGGCAAGAGCAATATCTTTTATGCCCACTTTACCAGATCCACCAGAACCATCTGTTTCTTGTATAAAATTTTCACGAGCTTTTGCTACCTCCCCGTATTTCTTGCTGAGGCCATTTTCAATAGATTGCTTTTGCTCTGATAATTCCTTTTTTCGAGTACTGTATAAAGCTTCTAACTCTTGCCGTTTTTGCAACTTTCTTTTTTCATTATCTAAAGATGCCTGCAGTTTTATTTCCTTATCAAACATATACAGCAGAGCGGGCTGTGCCATAAAAGTTCCGATAGTTAAGGCCAGGAGACTACGGAACAAAAGCGGCGCTATTTTATTTTTATTAAATTTATTAATCCCCTTAATAAGAGCTCTGTCAATTGTTAAAATAACAAAACCCATAAAAAAACCACACCCAATAATCAAAAACGTGTTACCTGTTATGGTTGAAAAAAAATAGACCCAGGCAAGCGTAGCAAAAGCCCAGGTTGTAAGTACGGACATCCCGATGATCTTATACCGGTTTCTATCAACAACACAATCCGCAATCATTTCTTTTTCTGCCGTGGCCAGCCACCATAAAAACTCGTCCCATTTTGTAGGCACATAACTTTCCCTTTGGGAAAAACCAATATTTTTTTCCATTGTAAAAGATTAATTAGTTATGTAAAGCTAAAAGTTGGGACGAGCTAAGGTTAGAGTTGGAACAACCTGTCAAAAATAAGAAACGAATGAATTGCATTTATTATTTTTATGTCAAATCATAAAAAAAAGCAAAGTTTTACTCCACCGCAAGCCCATACCCGGTAAACGGGTAATTTTTTTGGTGAGCCACCTGTCTTATCTAACTCCCGTTTTCTGCTTTTTCCTCTTGTAGTTTAGTAACAGCCTATATGCTCCAATTCATTACCTTTGCGGCTCAATTTTTTATTATGGGTTTTGACAAAAATACAGTCATCGGTTTTGTATTGTTAATGGGTTTACTGGGGGGGTATATTTATTTTGCCCAACGGGGTCAATATGCGGCTTTAAAAGAAAAAAGGCGAATTGAAGATTCGATAAAAAAAACACAGGCTTTATTGGTTGACTCTAATAAGCTTAAAAATGAACTCGCTAAAATAAATTCAGCAAAAAAAATTGAAAAGGCTGGTGTATATGCCGGGGCCGCTATTGCTGCTGAAAAGCTTACGATTGTTGAAAATAATTTGCTGAAAATTACTTTTACCAATAAAGGGGGCCAACCCAAAATTGTGGAACTTAAACAATATAAAAAATGGGATGGGAAACCGCTTGAAATAATAAATGGAGAGTTTAATAAATTATCCTTTCAAATAAATACAGCTGCTAACCAAACCGCCCAGACGGATGATTTATTTTACAGTGGTGGAGAGGTTGTAAAGGATGGCGAAAATCAGGTAATCCGTTTCCATCTGCAAGATTCAACCGGTACCGGGTTAGAACATGAATATGTGATTAAACCCAATGACTATAGGATTGATGCAACTATTAAGTTAAGCGGTGCCGATAAATTACTAAGCCAGAACACACTTAATGTATTATGGCAGGTACAAAGTAATCAGCAGGAAAAAGATGTGAAATACGAAAAGCAACAATCACAAGTCGTATTTATGCAAAACAATGGCGATTACGATTACTATACTACGTTGAGCAATAGCGACAAAAAATTACAAAAGGGAGTGGCCTGGTTTAGTACAAAGCAACAATTCTTTAACTCAACCCTCATTGCAAAAAATAAATTCACAAGCGGGGATGTGAGTTGGACGATTTTTCCGGATAGCACTCATATCGTTACCCAGGTAACCACGCATTTCCATTACACAGTTCCGGCGGGTGCAACGGCAACTGTGCCTCTTCAGTTCTTTTATGGGCCTAACGATTATAAATTGCTTAAAAGTTATGACATCGGGATGCACAACATAGTAAATCTTGGTCAAGGTATTTATGCCTTTGTAAAATATCTTAACCGATGGGTGGTACTGCCTGCCTTTAATTTTCTTAAAGGTTTGTTTGGTAGTTACGGTATTGTAATTATGCTGTTAACCATCTTCATTCGATTACTCATTTCTCCGTTAACATATAAGAGTTATTACAGTGGCGCCAAAATGAAAGTATTACGCCCTGAAATTGATGAACTAAGAAAAAAATATGGTCATGATCAACAACTCATGAGTATGGAGCAAATGAAATTATTCCGTACTGCCGGCGTAAACCCGCTGGGTGGTTGTATCCCTGCCTTATTTCAAATACCTATTTTCTTTGCTTTATTTGCATTTTTTAACTCATGCGTGGACTTACGGGGACAAAGTTTTTTATGGGCTGATAACCTGGCAGCGTATGATTCCATAGCAAACCTTGGATTTAATATGCCCTTTTATGGAAGCCATGTAAGTTTGTTTACCATTACCGCAACACTTACCAGCTTTTTAATTTCCTGGTATAGCATGAGCCAGACACCGGATACCGGCAACCCCATGATGAAATATATGCCCTATATTTTCCCGGTAATCTTATTAGGAATTTTTAACTCTTTACCATCAGCTTTAACATGGTATTACACCGTTTCCAACATAATTACCCTTGTTCTGCAATTTATTATCCAGAAATTTATTATCGATGAGAAAAAAATACATGCTGAGATACAGTTAAATAAGAGCAAGCCAAAAGCCAAATCAAAATGGCAGGAAAGGCTGGAGCAAATACAAGAAGCTCAAAAACAAGCACAGCAACGAAAAAAATAAATCGTTAAAAAAACTTTAATATCAACCCGTTTTTCAATTAAAACGGGTTTTTTATTTTAAGAAGCAACCCGGCACTTAATTTTACTATCTTTATTTCATAAGAAAAATAAATATGAAGGCTAAATTAATATCAGCTGCTGTGGGGTTATTCCTGGCTTTGTTTGCTAACAGCCAAAAACAGTTTATTGAGGGTACCATAGTTTATGACGTAATTGTTAAAACAGGCTGTAACGAACCCAGAGCTGCAGACCTATTGGATGGCGCTACACAAAAAGTTTTTCTTAAAGGCAACATGAGTCGCACGGAAATGAGTAGTTTATTAGGCACTTCTGTAACGATTCACGATTCTAAGAACGGAACAGCAACCCGGTTAAATGAGTACGGCGACCAAAAGATTATGATTAAATTAACCAAAGAGAATTTTACAGAAATAAACAAAAAATATGAAGGCGTGAGTTTCGAAAAATCTGCCGAAGCCAAAGTCATTGCCGGATATCAGTGTAGTAAAGCAATTGGCAGATTAAAAGATGGTTCCACATTTACTGTTTTTTATACTACGGAACTTGTACCAGCCAATAAAGATTATGATTTACAGTTTAAAGGTTTACCCGGTCTTGTGCTTGAATACGAAGCCTCCCTGGGTGGTTTACAAGTAACTTTTACCACGTCAAAAATAAGTTTTGACCTTGTGCCAAATTCTAAATTTGACCTTCCTAAATCAGGATTTCGTGAAATGACTTATGAGGAAAGCAAGGGAATTAAGTAATCTTAAAAAAAGGAAGTGCTGTTTTTAATACAAAAAATAGTCATCAGGACATACAGAAAATTCAAACCGACAGAACACCAATAAAAAAGCCGTCTTTTGCATTAAAGACAGCCTTTTTATAATCAATATTTTTCTTTTATTTATTTAATCCCGGTGTTTTAAACTTACTAACAAAAATACTTTGTTTATGTGGGATGATATAGATAGTATTTCCTTTTGTGTAGGTGATAACGGAATTATAAACGATTGACTTTTTACAGTACTGCGTATTCAGAATCTTGTTTCCATGAAACATCATGCCATTTCTTAACGAAAAATGCATCGTATTTTTAAAATCAGAAAACACTTTTGAATTTCTGTCATCTTTTGTCTTAGAATCCTTTTTATCCCCTGCTCCTATGAACGATCCGAAAGATGCCATATATAAGCAGGTAAACGCTATAAAAATGAGTGTTTTACGCATAATTAACAGCTTAAGTAAGCAAATATAAGTAAATTAATCCCGATTTAAGGTGCCGCTCATCCAAAACTTTGTCCTTTATTATTAACAGGTTTAGTAAAAAAATATTGCAGAATTTATGCTTTTTTTTCAAAAAAAGGCTTAATTTTCAATAACCTACACAGCATGAATAAAAATCCACACGGAAAGGACAGGGAGGAAATGAGGGAATTATTGAGGCAATATGAAAACCTCAAATTTGGAAAAAGTCACTCTTTTATTGACGAAGATTCTTTTGAAAAAATTATTGATTATTACGAAGAAAAAGAAGACGTGCAGGGAGCCATTGTGGCCGCTGAGTTTGCAATTGAGCAAAATCCTTATTCTTCATCATTACTTATCAGGAAAGCAGATTTGCTGATAAATTCCCGCAAGTATAACGAGGCACTGGATCTGCTTTACCGTGCAGAAGCATTTGGAGCCACAGATATTAACTTATATATATTAAAAACAGATATTTTTCTGGCACTGGATCAACAAGAAAAAGCGGTGGAATTACTGGAAGAAGCCATTACCCACTTTGAAGGGGAAGAAAGAATTGAACTGCTTTTTCAATTAGGCGATGTATATGACGATTATGAGGAGTTTGAAAAGGTTTTTGATTGTCTTAAGCTTATCTTAGAACAAGACCCCATGAACGAGGAGGCCTTGTATAAAATATGCTTTTGGACAGATTTTACGGGGCGAAATGAAGAAGGTATTCAACTGCATAAAAAAATAATAGAAGATTATCCTTATTGCGAACTGGCCTGGTTTAATTTAGCTGCTGCCTACCAGGGAATAAAACTGTACGAAAAAGCTATTGATGCCTATCAATACGCCGTTGCCATAGATGAAAAATTTGATTATGCTTACCGAAATATGGGGGATGCCTATATCCGACTCCGAAAGTATAAGGATGCCATTGAAATGCTGGAAAAAGTTTTGGAACTTTCCCGCCCTGAGGATGTTATTTATGAGGCCATCGGGCATTGTTACGATCACTTAAAAAACTACGCCCAGGCAAGGTTCTATTACCGGAAAGCTTCCCATCTAAATTCAGAAGACAGCAAACTTTATTATAAAATTGCCCGCACTTATATAAACGAAGGGCACTGGGAAAATGCCATCAAACAATTACGAATTGCTCTTGAAATTCATCATATACAGCCTGAATATAACCATGCATTGGGTGAATGTTTGGTACAATTAGGCCATTTTAAAGAAGCCATTGATGCTTTTTCTAATGTTATACATCACCGACCTAAAAATGTACAAGCCTGGGCTTCGTTACTGGAGTGCTTTATATCTGCAGGGAGGCTGAATGATGCAGAAAAATATGCTAAAATAGCTTTTGAACAAACTAAAAATAAACCTCTTTTTTTGTATTATTTAAGCGCTATATTTTTTTTAATGGGAAAAACAAAAGAAGCCGTAAACAAATTAGAACTGGCAATGGAAAAGGCGCCAAAACTAATTAAAAAATTTATCGCTCTTAATCCCCAAATACTGCAAAATCAGCAAGTGGTAGATTTAATTGCCAGGCATAAGCGGAACAAATCTTTTTAAAGAAACCTTCGCAATATAAAAACTGAAACATGCCGAAGCGCTTGATATTACGCATCGTTTAAAAACGTGTTCTTTACTATCTTTGCGGCTGTTAATAAATAAATACTAAATCGAATATGAATTTTACGCTTTCTCAAATACCCGAAAGAAACAAGAAACCACGCAAACATGGCATTACAATGGTAATGGACAAAGGCTTAAGCATTGAAGAAGCAAAAAATTTTTTAAGTGTTGCACATCCTCATATAGATATTGTTAAGTTGGGTTTTGGTACTTCCTTTGTTACTCCTAACCTAAAAGAAAAAATTGAAGCATATCGCAGTTATGATATACCTGTTTACTTTGGCGGTACCTTATTCGAGGCCTTTTTAATAAGAAACCAATTTGATGATTATTTAGAAGTATGTAAAAATTTTGGTATAACATTTATGGAGGTAAGTGATGGCTCTATAACCATACCTCATGCCGAGAAATGCGGGTATATTGAAAAGTTAACTAAATACGGTACAGTACTGAGTGAGGTGGGAAGCAAGGATGCAGCTCATATTATTCCCCCCTATAAGTGGATTGAGTTGATGAGAGCCGAACTTGAAGCCGGCTCCTCCTATGTAATAGCCGAAGCAAGAGAAGCCGGTAATGTAGGTATTTATCGAGGTAGCGGTGAGGTAAGGGAAGGTCTGGTGCAGGAAATTTTAACTCAAATACCGGAGGAAAGGATTATATGGGAAGCTCCCCAAAAGACACAACAATTATATTTTATTGAACTGGTTGGTAGTAATGTAAATCTGGGAAATATAGCCCCAACAGAAGTAATTCCTTTGGAAACAATGAGATTAGGGCTGCGTGGCGATACTTTTAATTTATTTTTGAGCAAAGAGATAGTTTAAATGAACGTATTTGGATTAATAGGATACCCCTTAACCCATTCTTTTTCCAAAAACTATTTTACTGAAAAATTTCAAAAAGAAGGCATCAGGGATTGTGTGTATGAAAATTTTCCTATAGAGAACATTCGTTATTTAACTGACCTGCTTCAAAATCATCCTGACCTAAAAGGATTGAATGTAACAATTCCATATAAAGAGCAGGTAATTCCATTTTTAGATGAACGTGACGAAATAGTAGAGGCAACAGGGGCCTGTAATTGCATTAAAATTGATAATGGCAAACTAAAAGGATTTAATACGGATGTTACAGGTTTCGAGAATTCACTGAAAAAAAATTTGCAACCTCATCATACCAAAGCCTTGATACTTGGAAAAGGAGGCGCTGCAAAAGCGGTGGCCTATGTTCTGCAGAAACTAGGTATTGATTATGTGTTCGTATCACGAAGAAAGGAAGATGGCAATACAATTTCTTATCACCAGTTAACAATAGAATTTTTACAAACTCATTTATTATTAATTAACACTACTCCGCTTGGCATGTTCCCTAAAACAGAGGATTGTCCGGATATTGCCTATGACTACTTAACCCCGCAGCACCATTTGTATGATCTTGTATATAACCCTGCAAAAACATTGTTCCTCCAAAAAGGAGAAGAAAAGGGCTCTACAATACAAAACGGGTACGAAATGCTTCTATTGCAAGCAGAAGAAAGCTGGAAAATATGGAACAACTTATGAGTCATTTTTCAATAGTATAAGCCGTGTGGCAACACTTCCCGCATTATTATTTCTTCCATAAAAACTTTTTTATTAATTCTTCCGGTACGGCTACTATTTTTTTAGCATTATAATCATAACAAACCATCCCTGTTTTGGCTTTGGCAATTAGGATTGTTTTTCCATTCCTGATTGTTTCTATCTTATAAAAAATTTCAAACCCTATCTTTGAAAACTCCCCGGCTGCTACACTTATCGCTAATATATCTCCATAAAAACTTTCACTTTTAAATTCAATACCAACATCTGCCATTATCAATCCTGCTCCGGCAACATCAAGCTCTGTAAAACCCAGGTAATTAATAAACTTCACTCTTGCTTCATGTAGCAAAGAAAGAATGGAATCATTGCCCAAATGCCCGCCATAATTAATATCTGTTATCCGTACAGGAATATTAACAGAAAAAGAAAATTGATCCGGTAAATCAATTTTTATTCTTGCCATTTTTTCTATTAAAAATAAGTAAAATCAGAATTGCTTAATCTTTTATTGAGGAATTACCAACCAGCGGAGCAAAACAGAAGCATTTACAACATACAATTCTTCAATTAAAAACGGCTATGGTATTTTTTCATCCGTTAACATAGCTGCTAATTGTACAATATCAAAAAAATTATCGGGCGATGGGGAGATTTTATTCAGCTTATTGCGTAAGTTATATAGCCGTTGTTTCCACGCTATACTTTCTTTAATTACTACATCAAGATACTCTTGTGCCAGGGTTCCCTCGTCCAGTAATGGTAATACTTCGGAAAGTTTGTTAGATACCCGAACAATTTCTCCGTTAGGGCCTGTAGTAACAAAATAATCATCGTTTGCCTTTAAAGAATTAATACCAAGCAGGGCATTATCATTCAAATTCGGGGCAACAAGTTTTACATCTTCGTATGTGCGATTTTGGTCTGTATAGCTGCGAGGAGCTGCTTTTTGCAAAACAAACCCATTAAATGCATGCATATGCGCATATTTGGCATGTGTGCCGGAAGAGAAACGACTTGACTTATTGGTAACGGAAACAATTTCAGGTTCACTATTTTTTCTTTCTACATTTTCGCTATTGAGGGGCGATTGTGTTGCTAAACTTGTATCGTTACCAAATACCTCAGCAGATGAATTTTTCTTTGTTGAATCTCCGGCTAAAAAATTCTTTTTGTTATTGCTTAAATATAAAGTAATCCCTATTGTTATAAAACCAACCAAAACAGCAGCAGCGGCATAACGTAAATAAAAATCTTTTTTATGTTGGGGAATAAAAACAATTTTACCAGTTGATTTATTTAAATGTTTTTCTACCGCATTCCACACTATAGCGGGAGGCTCTTCATTAAAATTTTTCATTTTTTTCTGTATCGCCGCTTCTCCCCTGACTGCATTTGCATCTAATTGAGTAGAAATATAACTCCAGGCAACTTCCGGAGGAGTTACTTCGAGATGTTGCATTCTATTTTTTAACCGGTCACTCATCGGGCTTATCAATATTATTATTATCCAATTTAGTTTTTACAAGGTCTCTTAAAATGTTTTTGGCACGGGCTAATTGAGATTTGCTTGTACCTTCGCTAATTCCCATCATTTCTGCAATTTCCTTATGAGAATATCCTTCTATTACATACAAGTTAAATACGGTACGATAACCGGGACTCAAATCCATTATCAGATTCAGAATATCTTTTTCCCCCAAATGATCAAGCGCTGTTAGAGATCTGTCTTCAATATTTGTATGCTCTATTTCCTGTATCTTTCTAAGGTTTACTTTTCGGCGAAAATGCTCGATAGCTGTATTCACAAAAATTCTACGAAGCCAGCCTTCAAAGGAGCCTTCACCCCTAAATTTAGATAGACTATTATACACCTTGATAAACCCTTCCTGAAGCAAATCCTGGGCATCGTTTGCGCTACCTGCGTAACGCAAGCAAACCCCGTACATTTTAGGAGAAAACCGTTGATACAAAATTTCCTGCATACGCCGGTTTCCCTCAATACATCCCTGAATTAAGTCGGTTTCTGATACTAAATGGTTGCTTTCCCAATTTGCCATACAAGTATTTAGCTGATTTTAGATGCAAACCATAAAATGAGGCATTTTTAAAATTATGTTTTCCACGGGTTTATAACAGTCCTTGTAAAAATTGCGCCATTTTTTCAGCCGCTTTCCTACGGTGACTATAGCGATTTTTTTGTTCCATATTCATTTCACCGAAAGTAACCTTGCTCCCTTCAGGAACAAAAATTGAATCGTAACCAAAGCCCTTTGTGCCGCTTACCTCCTTGGCAATTGTACCTTTACAAACGCCTTTAAAACAATATTCTTTTCCATTGATTATTAAAGATATAACAGATTTAAAACAAGCATTCCGGTTTATTTTGCCCTGCATATTCTTCAATAAAAGCTCGTTATTGCGTACATAGTTAACGTCATCGCCGGAATAACGGGCACTTTTTACCCCCGGCTCTCCATTTAATGCTTCAACCTCAAGTCCTGTATCTTCAGCAAAACAATTTTGTCCCGATAAACGATAAATGGTTGTTGATTTTTCTCTTGCATTTTCTTCCAGGGTATTATGCGGTTCCGGAATTTCTATATTAATGCCTGCTTCTTTGAGGGTTAAAAATTCAAATCCCTTTCCAAAAAATGAACGGATTTCTTCCGTTTTATGCAGGTTATTACTGGCAAATATTAGTTTCATAAAGCTGTTACAAGTCAAAAATCCTTTTTAAGCATAGCCAAAGCTGCGCTTTTCGCTGTTTATTAGCCCCTATCGCTTCAAAATCATCGGCTGTTAAATAAGTAAGTTTGCCATGCTTTTGCACCTGATAATAAGGAAAATTAAAAGGTAAATTCATCTCCTTTGCTTCCATACCAAATATCAAAACAATTCCAGATGATAGTTCTTCAATCAACTGTGACAGCGGAACAGTTAAATTAGCTTTATTTACCAAGGCTACATCGGCCATACTCAATTTACATGCAGTTAAAATTGACACTAAAAATTGAAAGGACGCTTCGTTAAGAAAAGGTGATTCAGCATTATTTACCAGGATCAAGATAGCTTTTTTATTTTCACCTAAATATTTGGTGGTAGTAACAGATTGATTAGCAGGATTGTTTTTTTTAGTATCTTCTAACTGAACAAGGGAATTTTTATACAAATCTGCCAGAACCACCGGAGATAGTTTGATATTATCTAAACTCATATTGTGTCAATAATTATACAGCAAGGCTACGGTTTTTTTTTCGTTTCTTTGCGGAGATTTTAAATTCTCTAAAAATTATGGTGGACACTTTAGATATAAAAATTACAAAGGCAGAACACAGTAAGCTAAACAATATGAGTTTGGAAAATATTCCTTTTGGCAAATATTTTACAGACCATATGCTGGAGGCTGATTATGAAAATGGTGAATGGAAAAATGTGGAAATAAAGCCTTACCAACCTCTGTTATTAGCTCCTTCCAATGCAGCGTTACATTATGGGCAAGCTATATTTGAGGGCATAAAAGCATACAAAGATGTTAATGGTAATGCATTTATTTTTCGTCCCCAGGAAAATTTTAAACGCTTTAATATTTCTGCAAAACGGATGCAAATGCCTGAATTGCCGGAAGAAATCTTTATTGAAGGGATGCGGAAGTTAATTGAATTAGATAAAAAATGGATTCCTCAATTTCCTAATCATTCTTTATACATACGTCCATTAATGTTTGCCTCCGATGAAATAATTGGAGTAAGACCATCAGACAATTATAAATTCGTTATCATACTAAGTCCCACAGGTCCCTATTTTTCTTCTCCCATGCGTATCTATGTAGAGGAAAAATATGTTCGTGCCGCCGAAGGCGGAGTTGGATTTGCCAAAGCAGCTGGTAATTACGGAGGTGCCATGTATGTAACAGCAGAAGCTAAGAAAAAGGGATTTGACCAGGTTTTATGGATGGATGCCAAAGAACATAAATACGTTCAGGAATGTGGTGTAATGAATGTATTTTTTATTGTTGGTAATAAAGCCATCACCCCCGATTTAAACCCGGGAACCATTTTAGCCGGCGTGACCAGGGATTCTGTAATCACAGTTTTAAAGGATATGGGACTTACTGTGGAAGAAAGACCAGTAAGTATTGATGAGTTAATAGAAGCTTACAAGAAAAATAGTTTGAAAGAAGTATTTGGCACAGGTACCGCAGCAACTGTTGCAGTAATAAAAGAACTTCAATACAAAGATTTTAATATGAAGTTCGATATTGATCACCTGGGAGTTATTCCTGAGTTGAGAAAAAGAGTAGAAGCTATCCGTTACGGAATGACTGATGACAAATATGGATGGATGTTTAAGGTATAACAAAGTCAACTATCAAATTAATTCTACGAAAAAAAGGCTGTATTTCACATACAGTCTTTTTATTTATACCTGTGCCACGTACTGAAATTAAAACATCCCCAAAGAAATCAAGGCATACTTCTTTCACACTCCAAAAAGAATTAAAAAGGAATCTTCGTAAGATCACTTATTGCTTTGTTACTGTAATATCAGTGAAGTTCAGATTACCAGCCGAATCGGTAGCCGTAGCCCTAAGTGTAACCTGCTGCCCAGGTAATACCCTTGTTAAACAGATATAATCTGTATTCCATGTGTATTCGTATGGGGCTGTGTTATCATTTCCGCTAAGACAATTAAAAGTTCCCACTGTTTCAATTAGACTGGTGTTTTTTATGCCAATGGGAGAAGAAGCAGAAATTTTTATAACAATGGTTCCCGAAACAATGTTCCCATTTAAAGGATAAATAAAACTTACCGTAGGCTTGCTTGTTATTTTTCCTCCGCCCGAAGGTTTATTTGCAGCGGTTGAAGAGTTTTCCAGAAGTTGCTCGGAAATAATTTCTTTTTTACAACTTATAAAAGAAATAACAGCAATCACACAGATAAGGTTTAACAACCTTTTCGATCTTTTCATATTAAAAATATTTTATATGTGTATTATAAAATAAAAAATAAAACTATATAAATAAATACAAATTAAAAATATATATGTATAAAAAAATAAATATATAAAAAATTGTTAATAATCAATATATTTTGAAATTAGGTGTAAATGGCTGATTTTAAATGAAATAAAAGAAACCCACCTATATGCGAAAACTCTAAACAGCATTTGTAATAGCCTTTGCAGCAATCCAGGCAGATGTCCAGGCATTTTGAAAATTATATCCACCGGTAATTCCATCTACATCCAAAATTTCTCCTGCAAAATATAGATGTGGCAATTTTTTACTTTGCATTGTATTTACATCAACTTCAGAAAGAGCAACGCCTCCCGCCGTTACAAATTCTTCTTTAAACCTTGTTTTTCCATTTATAACGAACTTATGATTACTCAAAACAGTAATTAAATGATTTTGCTGTTTGGATGGCAATTCAGACCAGCGCATTTCTGTATTAATATGTGTTTCCTCTAAAAAATAATCCCACAAACGTTGGGGCAACAGAAAAGGATTTTTGCTACTTATTCTTTGAGTGGATAACTGCTTGCGGAACAATAAAAACATTTCTCTCAAAGTGTTCTCATCATACTGTGGCACCCAATTTACAAAAATCGTAAATTGATAATCCCTGTCTGATAATTCCCGGGCTCCCCATGCACTTAATTTTAACACAACCGGCCCGCTCATTCCCCAGTGTGTAATTAACAACGGCCCTCGTTCTTCTAATTTTGTACTGGAGATTTTTACTCTTGTATCACGTACACTTACACCCATTAATTGCGTAATGCTATTGCCCGGCATATTAAAAGTGAATAAAGACGGGACAGGTTCGGTAATGGTATGTCCCAAATTTTTCATCCAGTTAAATTGTTCTGTCTTGGAAAAACCACCACATGCTATGCAAATAAAATCAGCAATTTGTACCCTCCCATCAGATAACTTAACTGACCACTTATCATTCAACAACAATATTTCTTTTACCTCGCTATTCATTACTATTCCTACCTTATATTTTTTTGCCTCGTTTACTAAGCAATCAATAATCGTTTGCGATGAATTTGTAGTAGGAAACATCCTTCCATCAGCTTCTGCTTTTAACCTCACTCCCCGCTTTTCAAACCACTCAATGGTATCTGTAGTAAAAAAATGATGAAATGCCTTTTTTAAAAAATTAGCACCACGGGGATAATTTTTTATCATCTCCTTTATCTCAAAACAAGCATGGGTAACATTGCACCTGCCACCCCCGCTTATCTTTACTTTGGACAGCAATTTATTTGTCTTTTCAATAATGGTTACCTTCAATGCCGGGTTCATCCTGGCTGCATTAACTGCACAAAAAAAGCCGGCAGCTCCTCCTCCAATAACTATTAAATGTTTAGACAACGTATTAAAATTTATAATGGCAATTTAATCTCATCCAAACAAGACTGAAAAACAATTTATGCGAATTACTTTTCTTCATGATAAGCATCATCAGCGTTTATTTGCCAAATATTTTCTTTCCCGGTTATGCCATTTATTATATTATCCACAGCGGTCATAGCTGTTAACATGCTGTGGTCAGAATTGTTATACTTGTGCATACCGTTACGACCAATAGGATAAAGGTTATTAAACTGATTTAGATACTTTTTTAAAACATCAAATTTATTGTAAGAACCATAATAAGAAGGATATGCCTTTTGCTCTCTTACTATGGTGCTATCAATAACTTCTGATTTATCAATGATGCCGATTAAACTAAGTTCATCAATAGCAAAATGAATAAATTCTTCATCCGACTTGCTCCATAAATCATCCCCCACATTACAAAAATACTCCAGGCCCAGCCAAACCTTGCTCGAATCATTAACCATATAAGGGCTCCAGTTACTAAAAAATTGCACCCGGCCTAATTTTACCTCCTTTTCTTGTATATACATCCAATTGTCTTTAATTATCCCACCATCTGAAATATCTTTTATCCTCAATTGGTTTACCAATAAGCCTATTGTAACAAAATCCCTATACAACAAACCTTCATTTACCAATTTAATTTCATCGCCAACCTTATCACCATTCACACAATTAATAAAGTCTTTGACAGGCATAGTGGAAAAAAAATAGGCTGCGTCCCATTTACTCTGTTTACCCGTGTACATATCTTCTGATACAACACTTGAAATTATTTTATCAGCAATGTTAACCTGCACTACTTTTTGGTTATAATAAATTTCACCTCCCATAGCTATTACACTGTTTGCTACTTCTTCCCACATTTGCCCTGATCCGTACTTGGGATACAGAAATTGCTCAATCATACTGGTTTCTATATCTTTTTGACGAATGTCTCTTTTATTCTGAAAAATATTTTTTACAGCATGGGCAATTGCTTTACTTATCGTCAACCCTTTAATGCGTTGTTTACCCCATTCGGCTGAAATTTCTTTACAACCTACTCCCCACACCTTTTCTGTATAATCCTTAAAAAAGGTATGGTATAATTCCTTACCAAAGCGATTGATAAAAAAATCTTCTAAACTTAATTCTGGTTTTACCGGGGAAATCCTTGCGATAAAATAGGAAAATCCAATCTTTAGGGTATTCCATAAACCCAACTTTTTTAAAGTTTGAAACGATAATTTGATTGGATAGGGGAAAAACTTTTTTTTAAAATAAATTCTTGACAAGCGATTTCTCACCAACATTACTTTATCACCATTTTCGTTATGTTGCTTCACCATTTCATCTGGTACATGATGTTTTTTGTTCTGGTAAGCAATATCCAGCGATATACCAGCAGCTTTTTTTTCAATAGGCAGAATATTCAACCACCATTCAATTACCCGGTCAGATTTCGAAAAAAAGCGATGACCACCAATATCAATTCGGTTGCCTTTATAAATAACGGTTTTGGCAAGTCCGCCAGCATATTCGGATTGTTCTAGAATTATAGGTTTAATATCGGTACGTTTCAGCAACTCATACGCTGCTGTTAGTCCCGCCGGCCCCGCCCCTATAATAATAGCTTTACGCAATAGGTGATATTGATTTGATGTAATGGAAACAAATGGCTGTAAAGATAAGCTCTGCCAATGTAAGGTCAAACGGAAGAAATTTCAGGAAGCCCAATGCCAGCCAGCCTGCCAATATCATTAAACCGTAAACAGGCAATGAAAATCTCCGGTTTGAAAAAATTACTATCAATGGAAACAGCCATTGCACATAATTGTATGAATTACGTACGGCAGGTAAGCAAATTTCAAGTAACAAATAAGCAATAAAACAAACAATAAAAAGTTGTTCAATACCTGCACGGGCAATTTTTTTTCTAAACATAAACAAAAAGTAACCAACTAAAATAACCGAAGCTGTTACTAATTGTGCTGTGTATAGTTTTACATGAAAAATTCTATGCACCATTCCCCGCAAGGCCGAGTCTTCACTGACATGCCATATCAAAGATTGCTCTATTGCTGTAGAGCCTTCGATAGTACTTAAAGGATAAATTTGCCCATACTCTTTCAACACTGTAGGATTAAAATAATCTTTACTCCAGTAATTCATTGCATTTAAATAATCGGGCCACAACCACAAAAAATGCCGGGTGCTTAATAAAATAAAATAAACGGCAAAGCAGCAAGTGACTGCTACTATTGTCATCCATTTTTTCCGGATTAAATAAGGCAGCAAAAAAACAACTGTTATTGGTCGGGTTAAAATTAAAATACTTAAAATTAAACCACTTAAAGCTTCACGAAGTATATTTTTATCTTTCGTAAAAAGCAGGTAAAGCAGCAGCATTAAAACAGCAAAAAAAATATAAGCCTGCCCATTTATATTGTGCATTTTAAATCCGGTAGAGCAGCCAATAAATATAAAACCAATTGTCGCCACCCATATTTTATTAATAAAACCTTTACTCAGCCAAACCATAAAAACAGTTGCCAACAGCAGCGATATTATTTCAATCCAATACCATGCTTCAGCTATTGACTGAAATTTATTATCCGCAAAAGGAAGCAGCAGTTGCAAAAAAAATGGCGTAACGGTATTGCGATTAACAGGAGTTTGAGGTGAATCAATAATATCAAGATACATTTCCCCGTCTTCTTTTTTCCATTTATATCCATAAGGAGAAACACCGTGTCTATGCTCCAGTACCCTTGCGCCAACAATGCGGTTTCTTAAATCAACAGAGAAATATTTCTTTTTAAACTGCCAGTTATTATAAACAATTACAGAAAATATGCCAGCAATAAAAAAAAGCAGGATGTAATAAATCCGTGCAGTAATTAAAAATGAATGGCGGTTTGATGTCATTAATAGTAGGAACTATTTAAAGCAACATTTTCTTTTTCTGCTTTTTCTATTTCCTCAAATGAAGATAGGATTTCTGCTTTATTTTTTCTTATACAAATTGTATGTTCATAATGAGCAGAAACTTTTTTGTCCTTGGTTCTAACTGTCCACCCATCATCATCATACACAACTTCTTTTATGCCTAAATTAATCATTGGCTCAATAGCAATTGTTACTCCGTCTTTCAATTTTGGTCCGCTGCCACGTTTACCATAGTTAGGCACTTGCGGATCTTCGTGCAACTTTCTTCCCAAGCCATGACCTACTAACTCACGAACAACTCCGTATCCATGTTTCTTTTCAGCATGTTCTTGTACGGCGAAAGATATATCTCCAACCCTGTTTCCTTCCACTGCCTTTTCAATTCCTTTGTATAAAGACTCTTTGGTTATCTTCATTAATCTCAATACTTCTTCCCCCGGATTACCGAGCGCAAAGGTATAAGCGCTATCCCCATGAAACCCATTTTTGTAAACTCCCACATCTACGCTAATAACGTCGCCCTCCTGTAAAGGTTTATCGTTTGGGAAACCATGTACAACTGCATCGTTCACGGATATGCAAGTTGCAAAAGGATATCCTTTGTAGTTTTTAAAAGAAGGTACTGCCTTATTTTCCAAAATAAATTTTTCGGCAATCAAATCCAGTTGTCTCGTTGTCACCCCCGACTTAATAGCTTTAGCCACCTCGGTAATAGCTTTACCTACCAGTAATGCACTCTCTCGCATCAATTCTATTTCCGCATTTGTTTTATGATAAACCATTGCCTTTATTATTTATTACAAAACCCTGATGACAGTGTCAACAGGGTTATATTGATTAAATAGATTTACTAAAATTACATAGCAGTTGTTGTGGTAGCCTGCCTTCCTTGTACACGCCCACTTTTCATTAACCCATCATACTGACGCATTAATAATTGGGTTTCTATCTGTTGTAATGTATCTAAAATTACACCTACCATAATTAATAATGAAGTTCCTCCAAAGAAAGTAGAAAATTGTTGCTGTACAGTAAGATTACTGGCAATACCCGGCATAATTCCTACAATAGCCAGGAAAATAGCTCCCGGTAACGTAACCTTATCCATAATAGCACCAATATAATCAGCAGTAGGTTGCCCTGGTTTTACTCCTGGAATGAATCCATTATTACGCTTCATATCATCAGCAATCTGTTTAGGGTTAAATATGAGTGCCGTGTATAAAAACGTAAAGCCAATTACCAATATAGAATAAATGATCATGTACCACAAATTACCATGGTCATTAAAAATCTTTGCAATCCCCTGAGTTGTTTCAAAACCAGACAATAATGTAGGCAAAAACATAATAGCCTGTGCAAAAATGATTGGCATTACACCTGCGCTGTTAACTTTTATTGGCAAAAATTGACGGGCTCCGCCAAACTGTTTATTACCTACAATTTGCTTGGCATAATTAACTGCAATTTTACGAACGCCTTGCACAAGAACAATCAATCCCATAATGATACCTATCAACGCTGCAATTTCAATAAGGAAGATTAATAATCCACCACCACCAGCTTGTTGTCTTGCCGCAAATTCCTGTGCCAAAGATTGAGGTAAGCGGGCAAGAATACCAATCATAATGATAATAGATGTACCGTTACCTAAACCCTTATCAGTTATTTTTTCACCAAGCCACATTACAAATAAAGTACCCGCAGTTAACAAGATTACGGTAGAGAGCCAAAAATAAGGCTCATAAGACGGAATGATTGCAGAGCCTGCAATATTGTTAATGTAAGTAACATATGCGCCGGCCTGAAATGCCGTTACGATAGTAGTTAAGTAGCGTGTCCATTGATTAATTTTCTTCCTTCCTGTTTCGCCTTCTTTTTGAATCTTTTGCATTTGTGGAACCAGGATAGTCATCAATTGCATAAAGATGGAAGCAGAAATATAAGGCATGATGCCCAATGCTAATATAGAAGCACTGGAAAAAGCCCCACCGGCAAATGAATCGAAGATACTTAAGATGCCACCGGAAGTATTTTTACTTAATTCTCCCAATTTATTGGCATCAATACCAGGTAATACGATGTGCGTACCTACCCGGTAAATTAACAATAGTAACAAAGTGGTTAAGATCTTACCTCTTAAATCCTCAATGCTCCAAATATTTTTAAGAGTCTGTATTAGCTTCTTCACGGGTTTTTATTGTTTTTAGAAGTCTTGCGTAAACAAAAAAACGCATTTAAAAATGCGTTGTTGCAAGTTACTGAAAATTACTTTAGTATTTCAACTGATCCTCCGGCAGCTTCAATAGCTGTTTTTGCCTTAGCACTCACTGCATTCACTTTAAAATTTAACTTGGTTTTTAAGTCTCCGTTGCCCAATATTTTAACCAAATCCGTTCTGTTTACCAAACCATTAACGTAAAGTGATTCCATTGAAAATTCCTGCATATTGTACTTGGCAACCAATTGCTCTATCTGGCCCAAGTTAAAAACCTTAAATTCAACACGTCCAAAGTTCTTAAATCCACGCTTGGGAATACGACGTTGAATAGGCATTTGTCCACCTTCGTGTGCTCTTTTATTTTTAAACCCACTGCGGCTTTGATGACCTTTATTTCCTTTTGTGGAAGTGCCTCCTTTACCGGAAGCTTCACCTCGTCCAAGACGTTTTTCTTTTTGAACAGATCCTTTAGCAGGTTTGAGATTGTGTAACTTCATCTTTTTTGATTTTTACTTAACGCCCCGAATATTATTTTGAGGCTCGCTTTTAATGTTTGATGTTGGGCATTGCATAAAGTAAAAACATACCCTTTACATCATTCTTTTACATAATTTAAGCTTCTTCAACTTTTATCAGGTGATTCACCTTCTGAACCATCCCCATAATTTGTGGAGTAGCTTCTACCTCTTTACAAGCATTCAGCTTATTTAAACCTAATGCTTTTAAAGTAAGTTTTTGACGTTCAGGCCTATCAATAGCACTTTTTATTTGTGTTATCTTAATCTTTTTCATACTCATTTTTTTCGGATTTACCTGTTATTTATTACCGGAAAACCACACCGGCAACCTATTATTGTGAACCGGAGTTATCCGTTAAATACTTTTTTTAAACCAAGGTTACGATTCCGGGCAACATTAATTGGCTCACGTAACATAGATAGCGCCTTAAAAGTTGCTTTTACTACGTTATGCGGATTAGCAGAGCCCAACGATTTTGCCAACACGTCGGTTACACCAGCGCTTTCCAAAACAGCACGCATACTACCTCCGGCAATTACACCAGTACCATGCGCGGCGGGCTTAATTAAAACCTTTGCAGCTCCTTCTTTGGCTAATTGATCATGAGGAATTGTTCCATGCATAACCGGAACCTTAATTAAATTCTTTTTGGCATCTTCAATTCCTTTTGTAATGGCCTCCTGCACTTCTTTCGCTTTTCCCAAACCATGTCCTACCACACCTCCTCCATTGCCTACCACAACTAATGCAGAAAAACTAAAAGCACGACCACCTTTGGTAGTTTTTACAACACGGTTAATAGCCACTACTTTTTCTTTCAACTCCAACTCACCAGGCTTAACTCTTTTTAAAGTTACTTTTGTCATTTATTTAATTTGAATTAAAATTTTAAAATTAAAAAATCAATCCCCCCTCTCTCGCACCTTCTGCTACACTTTTTACACGTCCATGATATAAATTACCGCCACGATCGAATACAACTGTTGTTAACCCCAGCTCTTTTGCTTTACGGGCAATTGCCTCGCCTACCATTTTGCTTTTTTCCAATTTGGTAGCTTTTTGTGCAACTATGTCTTTATCTCTGGAAGAAGCTGAAGCTAATGTTACGCTATTCAGATCATCAATTAGCTGAACATAAATTTCTGCATTACTTCTAAAAACAGACAAACGCGGCTTTTGTGCAGTGCCGGAAACCTTCTTACGAATACCGTAACGAATCTTTTGTCTTCTTTCTAATTTAGTAGCCATTTGTTTTACCCTCCAACTCCCTAAAGGGAGAGTATTAATTTATTTATAAAAATTTTGTCTTCCTTTTTTCCTATTCCCCTCCTGGGGTATAAGGGGACTTAATTATTTACCGGCAGCCTTACCTGCTTTACGACGTAACACTTCGCCTACATATTTAACCCCTTTTCCTTTGTAAGGTTCAGGCTTACGTAAACTACGCAATTTAGCGGCTACCTGACCTAACAATTGCTTATCAATACCTTCTAACGTAATTGTAGGATTTTGACCTTTTTCCTGCGCAGTTGTTACTTTTAATTCCTTTGGAACTTCCACAACAATATTGTGAGAAAAGCCTAATGATAAATCCAACAAGTTACCCTGGTTAGAAGCTTTAAAACCCACCCCTACTAATTCCAAATTTTTTTTATATCCTTCAGTAACTCCTTTTACCATATTAGCAACCAAGGCACGATACAATCCATGCATGGCACGATGACGAATCTGATCCGTGGGACGAAAAAATTTAATTTCTCCGTCTTTTATTTCTACAGCAATATCTCTGTCAATTGTCTCTTTTAATTCTCCTTTAGGACCTTTAACAGATACTGTATTATCTTTCCCGACAGTTACAGTAACACCCTGTGGAACAACAATTGATTTTTTTCCTATACGACTCATAACAAATTTTAAAAAATTAAAAAATTAAGATGTAATTTTTGAATGTGTTCAGCCCCGTATAGAGAGCTTAATTATCATTCTATTTTTAAATACCACTTCGAAAATATTTTCAAATAATTTTCAAACGGCATTAACCATTAATATACATAACAAAGAACTTCTCCGCCTACGTTTTGGGCTTTAGCTTGCTTATCTGTCATCACACCCTTGGAGGTACTTAAGATAGCTACGCCCAACCCATTTTTTACACGCTTAAATTCATCGGGTTTTGCGTATTGACGCAAACCGGGGCGACTGATTCTTTCTAATTCTTTGATAGCTGGTTCCTTTGTTTGAGGATCATACTTTAAAGCGATCTTAATGATACCTTGCTTGCTATCATCCTCAAATTTATACTTCAAAATATATCCCTGATCGTATAAGATTTCAGTTAACCTCTTTTTTAAATTAGAAGCTGGGATCTCCACAATCCGGTGACCTGCCATTTGTGCATTACGAATTCTTGTAAGGAAATCTGCTATTGCATCCGTTACCATGTTATTTCAAATTATTCAGTTCAAAATTTTGTTTCCACATTGCTGATACCAGCAAGCGATATTTTTTTACCAACTGGCCTTTTTTACTCCCGGAATTTTTCCGCTTAAAGCCATCTCACGAAAAGCCACCCGGCTTATTCCAAAAAAACGCATGTATCCTTTAGGGCGACCGCTGAGAAGGCAGCGATTCTTCAACCTCACCTTAGAGGAATTTTTTGGTAAATCATCCAAAGCCCGCCAATCACCAGCGGCTTTTAATGAAGCACGTTTTTCAGCGTACTGTTTCACCATGCGTTCTCTTTTTCTTTGTCTGGCTTTTACTGATTCTTTTGCCATGTTTTTATTTTAATTTGATTTTGAAAAATTGCTTTGAAAAAAATTCAGAGCTAAAATTTCTAAATAATTAATTAGTCTTTTTTACGAAAAGGTACTCCCAATTCTCTTAATAATTCAAATGCTTCTTCATTGGTCTGAGCAGTGGTAACAAAAGTAATATCCATACCAGTAATCTTGTTCACTTTGTCAATATCAACCTCCGGGAAAATAATTTGTTCAGTTATTCCCATTGTATAGTTACCGCGTCCGTCAAATGATTTTTCGTTTACACCTTTAAAATCGCGTACACGTGGAAGTGCAGTAGCAATTAAACGGTCTAAGAATTCATACATCTTTACACCACGTAAAGTTACTCTTGCACCAATGGGCACGTTCTTACGTAATTTAAAATTAGAAATATCCTTTTTTGAAATAGTAGGAACAGCCTTTTGCCCGGTTATGTTACTGAGTTCTTCTACGGCAATATCAATTAACTTTTTGTCGTTAACAGCACCGTTTACTCCTCGATTCAGACAAATTTTTTCCAACCGGGGAATTTCCATCACCGAGCTATAACCAAATTTTTTCATTAATGCAGGTACAACATCTTTTTTGTACTTTTCTGCTAACCTCGGAGCATATTTTGTGTTACTCATCTTTTTATAATTTATCCTTTACAGGAAATGCTTGCTTATTTAATTACTTCGCCGGATTTTTTTGAAACACGAATCAATTTGCCATCTTTACGTTCACGGGTTATTTTAGAACCCTCTCCTTTTTTAGCGTCGTACAACATCACATTGCTAATATGAATAGGAGCCTCTTTTTTAACGATACCACCTTTGGTGTTTTGAGCAGTTGGTTTTGAATGTTTCGTAACGATATTCACTCCTTCTACCACTACTCTTGATTTATCAAGAATCACTTCCAGAACTTTACGTGGCTTCTTAAGATCTTTATCATCACCGGCAATCACAACTACTGAATCGCCTTTCTTAATGTTAAACTTTGGTTTGAATCTTGTTTTCATATTCTAAATCCCTAATGGGACTTTTTGTTTTTAATAATTTCTTTTAAAAAGCTTCTGTCGTTCTCCTTTAACAGGGAAAAGTATTATAATACTTCCGGAGCTAATGAAATAATTTTCATATAACCTTTATCACGCAATTCCCTGGCAACCGGCCCGAAAATACGAGTGCCTCTTGGCTCATCAGCCGCATTTAATAACACTACTGCATTATCATCAAAACGAATATAGGAGCCATCTTTGCGACGCAATTTATTTTTTGTGCGCACAATTACTGCTTTAGCAACAGTACCTTTTTTAATACCTCCTGCCGGCAAGGCATCCTTAACGGTTACTACAATTTTATCACCAATGCCTGCATAATCCTGGCCACTGTTACCCAGTACACGAATACACAATACTTCCTTGGCACCGCTATTGTCTGCTACGTTTAACCTGCTTTCTTGCTGAATCATATTTTTAAGTTTTAGCGGTCTCTCCACTTTACCTTAACAAGGGAGAGCCGAACCTTTATAACTCTTTTTTACTTTTATCAATTAAGCATTTCAACTTCTTCTTTTCTCTCCGGCTTTATGCTTATTATCATCAGCCTTCTACTAAATCTCTATTTAAAGAATCAGAGGGCTTTTATTTCGCTTTTTCTACTACCTCTACCAATCTCCAACGTTTTGTTTTGCTCAGCGGACGAGTTTCCATAATTTTTACAACGTCTCCAACTACACATTCGTTTTTCTCATCATGTGCATGGAATTTGGTAGTCTTTTTAAGGAACTTACCATAGATGGGGTGTTTTACTTTTCTTTCAACAGCAACGGTAATGGTTTTAGTCATTTTGTTGCTGGTAACAACTCCAATCCTTGTTTTACGCAAATTTCTTTCAGCCATTGTCTGATTAATTTATAAAGGGTTAAATCCCTAATTTTCTTTTTTGCAATTCGGTTTTTAAACGGGCAATATCCTTGCGCATATCGCGGATACTCATCGGATTCTCCAATGGAGAAATAGTATGAGCAAACTCTAATTTCTTAAGCCTCATTTCATCTTCCTTTATGCGAGCCTGTAAATCAGTCTCGTTTAACTCTTTTATGCTTTTTACAAAATCAACTTTTTTTGACATTGCATATTTTTTTGAAATTTCTTAATACTACTTATACAACCTGATCTCTGCGAATCATAAATTTTGTTTTGATAGGTAATTTTTGTGCTGCTAAATCCATCGCCTCTTTAGCAACGGCTTCAGTTACCCCATCGCATTCAAATAATACGCGACCCGGTTCTACCACAGCAGCCCAAAACTCAGGATTACCTTTACCTTTACCCATCCTTACTTCGGCCGGTTTACGGGTAATTGGCTTATCCGGAAAAATTCTGATCCACACATTCCCTTCTCTTTTCATAGCACGGGTCATGGCCTGACGGGCAGCTTCTATTTGACGATTCGTCATCCATATAGGCTCCATCGCTTTTAAACCAAACGTACCAAAAGCCAATGAAGTGCCACGCTTTGCAACCTTGCGTATGCGACCCTTCTGCGCTTTTCTATGCTTTGTTCTTTTTGGCTGTAACATTTGTTATAAATTTCTGGTTTCTTGATTGTTTGTTCTTTCAACGGTTACACTACACTGTTCTATGTTACCAATTAGATGCTCTCGTTGAAAATTTATTTACCTATGCTTATTGTCTTCCCCCACCTCCTCTTTTTTGGGCACCACCCCCTCCTCTTCTCTCTCCGCCACCGCCTCTTCTGCGACCATCGTCTCTTCTTTCTTCCTGCCTTTCTCTTCTGTCACTTAAATCACTCTTACCACCCACAAAGTTTGGATTCAAATCTCTCTTAGCTAATACTTCTCCTTTACAAATCCACACTTTTATGCCAATTTTACCATATACTGTTAACGCAAATACGTTAGCATAATCAATATCCATTCTAAGTGTATGTAAAGGAGTGCGTCCTTGTTTAATTTCTTCGCTACGAGCTATTTCGGCGCCACCTAAGCGACCTCCAACTTTTACTTTAATTCCTTCTGCTCCCATGCGCATTGCAGAAGCTATCGCCATTTTAATGGCTCTTTTATAATTGATACGATTTTCAATTTGTCTTGCAATAGTATCAGCCACTATCATAGCATCCAGTTCCGGCCTACGGATTTCGAGGATGTTGATCTGAACATCTCCCTTACCAGTCAGCTTTTTCAACTCTTCTTTAACGTGATCAACCTCGCCACCTCCTTTACCAATTATAATTCCAGGTTTGGAAGTATGAATGGTAACGATCAATTTATTAAGCGTACGTTCAATAACGATTTTAGATATACCACCTTTGTTGATACGGGCATTCAGATAAGTTCTGATTTTATTGTCCTCAATCAACTTGGAAGCAAAATCTTTTTTGTTACCAAACCAGTTAGACTCCCATCCACGGATAATTCCTAACCTGGCGCCAATAGGATTTGTTTTCTGACCCATATTATGGTTTAAATATTTTATTAATTTTTTGAATCTACAATTATTGTTATATGGTTGCTGCGTTTACGCATCCGGTAAGCACGGCCTTGAGGCGCAGGCAACATTCTTTTAATACTGCGGGCGCCATCCACAAAAACTGTCTTCACTATTAACCCGGCATCAGCGGCACTGTTGCCCGTATTTTTTTGCTCCCAGTTATTGATTGCACTCTTTAACAATTTATACAAAGGCGTAGCACTGTGCTGTGGATGATACTCCAATAAAGCCAGTGCTTTCTCAACTCCCATACCACGTATTTCATCAGCCAGCAAACGCATTTTGCGGGGAGATGTGGGATAATTCTTAAGTTTTGCTACAGCTTCCATTATTTTTCAGTTTTAAGTGGTAAGTTTTAAGTTGCAAGCCGTAAGAGTTTTACTTACTACTTTGTTCTTATTACTTAGTACTTATTATGCAATTTTCTTACTTGAATGTCCTTTAAAATGACGTGTGGGAGCAAATTCACCTAATTTATGTCCCACCATAAATTCCGTTACATAAACCGGAATAAATTTATTACCGTTATGAACAGCGAATGTATGTCCTACAAAATCGGGAGTAATGGTTGAGCGACGACTCCATGTTTTAATTACCCCTTTTTTTACTTTTCCTTCATTTACGGCTAACACTTTCTTTTCCAAGTGAGCAGCTACATAAGGACCTTTTTTAATCGAACGAGCCATATTGTTTTGTTTTCTCTGTTGATTTGTCCCCAACTTGTTGGGAACCATTTTAACATGAATGATTAGTTAGTTAATTTCTTTCCGTTTCTTCTTTGAATAATGAGCTTATCAGAACCTTTTCCTCTCTTACGTGTAATTTCTCCTTTAGCGTATTTACCGGTTCTGCTACGAGGATGCCCTCCTGAAGCCTTACCTTCACCACCACCCATTGGGTGATCCACAGGGTTCATTGCTACACCGCGGTTGCGTGGGCGAACACCTTTCCAACGATTGCGGCCTGCCTTACCTGCCATTTCCAAATTATGATCACTGTTACTAACCACACCTACTGTTGCATAGCAATTAATCAACAGCTTACGCAATTCGCCTGAAGGCATTTTAATAACAGCATATTTCTCTTCTTTGTTAGTCAATTGAGCTGATGCTCCTGCGCTACGAACCAGCTTGCCGCCCTGTCCTGGCTGCATTTCAATATTGTGAATAATAGTACCTAAAGGCATACTCTTCATTTGCAAAGCATTACCTAATTCAGGGGCTGCATCATCAGCACTTATCACCTTAGCGCCTACTTGAAGACCAGCTGGAGCTAAAATGTATCTCTTTTCTCCATCCGTGTAATTTAATAACGCAATAAAAGCGGTACGATATGGATCATATTCGATAGAAACAACTGTTGCCGGAATGTTTTTCTTATCCCTCTTAAAATCAATAACGCGATACATTTTTTTATGACCACCTCCAATATATCTCATTGCCCGATGCCCCTGAGCATTTCTACCACCGGTAGATTTAATTTTCTCTACCAGGCTCTTTTCAGGAGTGGTGGCTGTAACTTCTGCGTATGCATTACCAATCCGCCAACGAGTTCCTGCTGTAACTGGTTTGTACTTCTTTAATGCCATTGTTATTTCATTTGTCCTTATCCTCTAAAAAGGATAAGATTCTTTTAAAATTTGTTTGCAATGTTTGCGGTCTTGCCGACCATTCAATTCTATCTGTTAATTACGTGTATTCGCTTACTTAAAAAATAATTGTTTAAATATTCCCATACAGGTCAATTGTTTCTCCTTCCGCCACGGTAACCAAAGCCTTTTTATAAGCTGGTTTCTTTCCACTAAGAACTCCTGACTTTGTCATTCTTGATTTATGCTTACCGGGAATTACGGTGGTGTTCACATCAACCACATTTACACCATAAAATTCTTCTACTGCTTTTTTAATTTCCAGTTTGTTTGCCTTTCTGTTAACCTTAAAAGCATATCTTCTCAGCTTTTCCTGCTGTGCATTTGCCTTTTCGCTTAGTACCGGTTTTATCAAAACTTCAGAGAGTTTCATTTTATCTCAATTTTCGTTTTTATTAATTATGCTTCCGCTTCTTCACTAAAAATCTTTGCAGCGCTTTCTGTTAGCAACAAAACCTCTGCATTCACCAAATCATAAGTATTCATGTCGCTCAACAAAGTCCCTGCTACAGAAGGCATATTACGCAAGCTCAAGTACAAATTATCGTTATACTCAGGTATTACTACCAGTGTTTTCTTTCCGTCAATCTTCAAGCTATTTAAAATCCCGGCAAACTCTTTGGTTTTCGGCGCAGCCATCGTAATGTCTTCAACCACCATAATTGCATTTTCTTTTGCTTTGTAAGAAAGTGCTGACATCTTAGCTAAATCTTTTGCCTTACGGTTTAATTTTATATCGTAGCCATGTGGTTTGGGACCAAAAATGGTACCACCTCCTTTATACAAGGGGTTACGAATATTCCCTTTACGGGAACCTCCGGTACCTTTTTGACGGTGAAGCTTGCGGCTGGCACCTTTTACTTCGGCACGGGTTTTAACTTTATGAGTTCCTTGCCTCTGGGCACCTAAGTATTGCTTAACTGCCAGGTAAACAGCATGATTATTGGGCTCTATGCCAAAAATTTCTTCCGGCAACTCTATTGTGCGACCGGTTTTTTTACCTTTTATATTTAATACATCTACTTGCATCGTACTTCGTTTATTTGGTAATGCGCCTTACGGAGCTTTTACTTTTGTATAAATACTATTGAACCGTTATGACCTGGGATGGATCCACTCACCAGAATGTAATTTTTCTCAGGAAAAATTTTTACCACCTTCAATCCTTTCATTTTCACTCTGTCACCCCCCAAACGGCCAGCCATACGCATCCCTTTCATTACACGGGAAGCATCAGAAGAGTTACCAAGAGAACCCGGGGCCCTTTGGCGGTCATGCTGACCGTGTGAAGCCTCTCCCACACCACTAAAACCATGACGCTTAACCACGCCCTGAAAGCCTTTACCCTTAGTTGTACCTACAACTTCAACTTTATCTCCTTCGGAAAAGATGTCAACAGTGATGGTTTCACCTAAATTTTTTTCTACGGAAAAATCACGGAATTCTTTTACAAACTTCTTAGGGGAAGTATTGGCTTTGGCGAAATGATTTTTTTCTGCGGCTGTTGTATGTTTTTCTTTTTTATCGCCAAATGCTAACTGGAGGGAATCGTAACCGTCAGAATCCTTCGTCTTTACCTGTGTAACTACACAGGGACCAGCTTCAATAATTGTACAAGCGGTTTGCTTGCCATCGGAACCGAAGATGCTGGTCATCCCAATTTTTTTTCCAATAATACCTTTCATTTTATTTAAATTTTTACTGCGGGCTTAAAGGACAGTTGGGACGTACCGAATTCAGGTACTTTTAACTTCAATCCCCGTTTGCCTATGGCACTTTCCTCACCAGGAGTTACCTAAGGAAAACAAACCCAGAACAGCTTGTTTTTATGTTCAACCTTTGTTTAGTTAATAACAGGCAGATTTATCTGCTGCTTATTCTGCTTCCATCGGCCTGTGGTTGCACAGGCATAGAAGAATAAATGTTTAAAAGAACTTTGGGGTCAACCTGAAATGGTCAGACCAAATACTACGCTTTAATCTCAACTTCAACACCACTGGGTAAGTCCAACTTACTTAACGCATCCACCGTGCGACTTGAAGAGGTGTAAATATCCAACAGGCGTTTATGCGTTGCCAATTGAAACTGCTCACGACTCTTTTTATTTACGTGTGGTGAACGCAATACAGTAAAAATTTTCTTTTTTGTAGGTAAGGGTATGGGGCCTGTTACCACGGCTCCTGTACTGCGTACAGTTTTTACGATTTTCTCGGCAGATTTATCTACCAGGTTATGATCGTAAGACTGCAATTTTATCCTTATTCGCTGAGACATACTGTTATAGCCCAATTTTATTTGGGAGTGCAAAGGTAGGGTGTCAAAACTTATCTGCCAACTATTTTGAAGGTATTTTTCAATAATTAAGGAGTTTTTTTACTATACCTGATTAAAAAAGGTTCGTGATGATATGGGTATGAAATTATCATAAAGCTTTATTTACCCTGCTAAATTGCGGTGAACAAACATAGCCAATGGCTTGAAAAACAAATCCCGGTTTCAGCGGGATTTGTTTTAATAAATCATCATGGCCAAAAACTATCTTCTGTATTTCCAATGACCAGGTATCCAGGCCCACCCCCTGCGGGTTCCTTGCATAATAAATAGCATACCCTATATTTTAAGGATTAACTCAGTTATTGGCTCATACAAACGCTGTAAAAGCTTTTAAATTTACTAAACCACTAAAGATTGTGTAGATTAGCGCCCAAAAAAAAGCCCCATAATTAGATAATAGGGCAATGTGTTCATACAATTGTTGTACCCAATACCCCAAAAAATGCATTTACAAAAAATAATAAATATGCGGTTAGGTATCCTTTTACTAGCCTTAGGAGTAAATTGTTATTCATTTGCGCAGGATATAGATAGTTTAATAAATATCCATGAATCTATATCAAATAAAGAGGAAAAGCAAAGAAACTACAAAATTTTTCGCAAAAACATTGACGGCATAAAAAATACATCAAGTTTTTATAAGTTAATGGATATTTTTACCAAAGCCGCGGACGATACTGCTCTTGCTTATTGCATGGGTCATCTCGGAATAACTCTCCATCCGGAAGGAGATTATAATAATGCCTTGTACTTTTTAAATATGGGCATAGAAGGAGTAGAAAAACTAAAGGATACAGCAACTATCGCTCACTTCCGCAAGGAAATGGGGCTGGTATTTAGGACAATTAAAAACTATGACGAAGCCTTAAAATATTCTTACAAAGCTATCTCGATAATAGAGAAGTATAATTCTACTAAAAATTATAACTCACGTATTGAAACGAGCAATTACTTTTATGTAGTATCAAGAATATATCTTGACCTTAACAAGCTTGATTCGGCTGAGTTTTATTTGCAAAAAGGCTTAACGGAAAAAGCGCATCGGTACAACGAAGATAGCCTGCGTAAGAATGGCCGATTGGCTACAATCATGGATTTAAATTTCAGATCGTATTATTTACAGGCATTTATAAATTTAAAAAGGAAGGATACGGCTTTAGCCAGGACTTATTTGCAAAAAATAATGGATATTCCGCCGGACAGTTTAATCTTATATGTATTAGATAGATATTGCGAAAGCTGCTTTGAATATGCGAAGCTGCAAAATAACAAACTCTCTTCATTGAGCTTTCTTAGCTTGGCTTTTAATATCGCTAAAAAATATGACCTAAAAGAATATATTGCTGAAAGCAGCAGGTATATATATGAGTACTATCTAAAAAACAACAACAGAGATAGCAGTTTACACTATTTACAAATTTTTACTTTGTACAGCGACAGCGTTAATAATGCCAAAAAAAATAGTGAGATTCAAAACACGGCTTTTTTAATAAAATGGGAGCAAAAAGAAAAAGAAGAATTGCAAAAAAAGGGAGAAGAAATCAGAAATCGTAATTTGCAATATTCTGTTATAGCCATATTTCTTGCGATATTGTTGACTATTTTCTTTCTCTTTAGCTATACCATAATTGTTAGTAGTACGTTTATCAAAATCATCGGCACAATTACATTTTTACTGTTATTCGAGTTTATTAATGTAGTAATACATCCATACCTAAGCGAATGGTTACATGAGAGTCCTGCTTTAATGTTATTAGCTTTGGTTATTATAGCTTCTCTTTTGGCGCCTTTCTATAACAAAATGGAGCATTTTGTTAAAGAACACCTGGTTGAAAAAAACAATAAAATCAGAATTGCAAACGCCAAAAAGGTATTGAAAGAGTTTGAAGATAAATCTTAAACGAGAGTTATTACGTACAAAAAGCAATTGACGCATCCGGGCTGATACAATTACGAATACAGCTACCTGATGTCAATTGTTTCGTTACCCTTAGCTTTTCACAACACGAGGCTGTTCAAAAAATAGGTTGGGGTCTCCTCTTTCCCCCATACGCTGTATTTTTTTGTAGCCCAGAGCTATGAGTCAGATTGAAGAGCAGCGCAGGTTAAATCCAGGTTTAGCGGCATAGCTCTCTCACAATAAAAAATAATGAGCGATTTGTTGTTGAAATTTATTCCATCAGTAGCATAGCAACAGCGCTATTGGTCATAAGCATACCTTTTTGTATGTGACCGTTAAAAACAAAAGAAGCTATCTCTGACTTTTGAGACAGCCTCTTTAATAAATCATCATGACTAAAAACTATCTTCTGTATTTCCAATGACCAGGTATCCAGGACCACCCCCTGCGGGTTTTTTGCCAATGCCCTGGTACCCACTTTTCTCTCCCTTTTGGCAAATACCAGTATCCCGGTTTATAAGCATATCCGTTTCCCTGCCAAATCCATTCGCCGTCAATCCAAACATGCCTGGCGCCCGGTGAAGCAATTTTTACAACGGATGGCGCTGCCGGACGAATTTTTACTACAAACCTTTGGGCATTACTGTATGATAAAGTAAAAAGAAATAATAAAAAAGTTAACAAAATTCTATTTAATACTGTTTTCATATAAGTTTTATAGTTTGACGGAATTTCATAAATAAGGTTTAATGGCAATGGACTTTAAACAGTCAATGCAGAATCAGTTAGTTATTATTGCATTTGCTGTATTTTACCCCTCACAATTTTATCTTCTACTTTTAAACGATATATGAGCATACCGGTTGTTTTTACTCCGGCATTGTACTGAACCTGATTCATAACTCCTGCCTTAATTACTCCATCAAATACTACTGCTATTCTTTTACCGGTAATATCAAATATCTCCATGGTAGCTTTGCCGGATACCGGCGAGCTAAACCGAAAGTTAATGGAGTTCTGAAATGGTACTGGAAAAGCAGTAACGTTAATTTCGTCTTTTGCTTTTGTTGCTGATTTTGCTGTTACTACCGAATGACTCACAAGCGTATTTTCTGATTGAACAGATTCTGTTTGATTTTCTAATTGGGGAGTCTTACTATCGTCCTGTTTACGGGCAATCGTCAAGCTACCGCAATCACTAACGATATCTGCACAATCCATCGGAGCTATCGGTTGGCAACCTGCAGCATTTTGAACTAAAATTCCGGTAACTGATCCTGACATGAGGCTGTCAAATACATTGCTTGATTGCCAATGAACACCATTATCAATACTATATAGTAAACCAGAACCACCGGAGGCTGTAATAACAACGCTGCCATATTTATTACAAAGATCAGGTTGAACAAGACAAACGGTTGCTATAGATGGGGTTACATTGGGTGATGCTTCAGCACTACCATTCTCGCTCTGGCAGCCGTTTAAAACCTGGTAAGCATAATAGTTACCCGAAGTATTTACTGTACGTGGATTGTCGTGATTGGTTATATCATCAGTCCAATATAATGTTGCACCATTGACCAATCCCGTTACAGTTAATGTGGACGAGCCGTCACAATTATTCACAACATCTATTGTTGGCGCTGCCGGTTTTGCTTTTACTGTTACAACAGCGGTGTCGCTTTTTGTACAACCATTTGAATTTGTATATGTATAGATGGCATTATACAGACCTGCGCTTACTCCCGATGCGTTAAATGTACTTCCGCTTATATGGCTACCGCTCCATGTTCCACCACCGGGTATTGCAGTTAAGCCAACACTTGAGCCGGCACAAACAGAGGTATCGTTTGCTACTACAGTTGGTAATGAATTAACCGTAACTATTGCAGAATCTGAATTTGTACAACCATTACCATTCGTGTAAGAATACGTTACGGTATAACTTCCCGGCGCAACTCCTGATGCATTAAATACATTTCCGCTTACATTGCTACCACTCCAGGTACCACCAGAGGGTGTGGCGGTTAAGGTTACACTAAATCCCGTGCAAACATTTGTATCCTTTGCCACTACAATTGGTAATGGATTAACCGTAATGGTTGTAGTTGCCGTTGTATTACAGGAGGGTCCTGCAGATGCCGTATAGGAAATAACATGATCTCCCACACCGGCAGAATCGGGATAAAAAATATTACCATTAACACCGTCTCCGCTAAAAGTACCTCCGGAAGGAGAACCGGTTAATGTAATCGGGCTGCCATCTACGCAAACAGGGTCTTTTGAATCTATACTAACTTTTCCAAACGTGAAAGAAACAGAAATCGGGTTTATAAAATCTTTTAATGCTGCAGTAGAACTAGCTGACGCTTTTGTTTTAATCCATAATGTTTTTATAACAAGACCATCACAATTCCCGCCACCTGCACTTAAAAGTGCCGTAATATCAATAGCCGCTTCCACAAAAGCAAAAGGCTGATAGGTTGTGGAACCAAAAGCACCAAAAGGAACATCTGCATTTGCACTATTTGTTCTGGCAAAGGCATTGGTACCACCGTTAATAATAGCAGCAGATCCTGTGCTATCCCACTGGTAGGTGGAACCGTTTAATTTCCATTTATAAATATACACCTTAGCAATCGCACCTCCGTTTGTATATTCCATTGAAATTAAGCGGTCGTTAACTGTTCTACCTCCATGAGGACCGCCGCCAGTGAAAGTACCGTTTGAATTGGGAGTAACTGTATTTTGTAAAAATTCAAAATCAATGTAACTGGTCCCTGAAGTTGAAAGTCTGTCCCCCCCAATTATTATCCATTGATGGCTATTTCCCGGGTCCGTGGAAACATGATACATAGCATTATTGATATCACATTTATCGGGTGCACCGCCTCCCCATCGTAAAGAAGAAATGTAATCATTAAACTTGCTACCTTGAGTAAAACTGCTGTCGGTATTGCTATTATAAGGTTCTTTTCTCAAACCCGTAGTTGTAGAGTCTAAAGGGATACCTGCATTTGTTAATACAAATCCACCTGTACCGCTACCATCTACCCAGTCGCCAACATCGGCGCTGTCTGCTTTTAATTTTCCATTAATATAAAATTTATTGTTGGGTGGATTTACGGGAGCAATTTGAGAAATAACTCTGGTTCCTGTGAAAAAAATTACCAGAAAGATTGGTAATAAATATTTTTTAACGACAACCATATGCTGTCTTTTAAAGCAAAGAAAATATGCTTTGTTGTGATTTATACTAATCATAACACACGATTTTGGGGTTAAACATGAAGAAAATCCATTTTCGAGTTAGTACAGAAAGCAGAAAAATTGAGTTCGCGGAAAATAAAAATGGTAAGGTTACATAGTTATAGATTTTGGTATAGATGGGGACAATTTCTGCCTCTTTTTAAAAGATTTTTAAAATAGGCGTTAAGAAATATTATACTTAAGAATTAATAGATAAAGATGGGACTCTGAACGAGTCCCATCTTACCAACTATTCCATAAACCAAATACCTGTAGTACTATTGTATCTGCTGAATTTTACCTCTTACCATTCGTCCTTCTATATTCATACGATAGATAAGCATTCCGGCCGGTTTGCCTGTTACGTTATAGCGAACACTATTGGTAACATTTGCTTTAACCAAACCATCAAATACAATGGCTAACCGCTGACCTGTTAAACTGAATACTTCCAATATAGCTCGTCCGCTAACCGGTGATACAAAGTTGAAAGTAACTCTGTCCTTATAAGGATTAGGATATGCTCTTACTACAATGTTAGAAGTTTCGCTTAAGACTTCTCTATTAGTAGCATCGCTAATCCCTGTATTGGCTGAAGCAATTACTTGCAACGGTGAAACGTAAGGAATACTACCTGTTTGAATTCTACAACCGTCAAATGCATTGTTATATACATCTACAGCTTTCGCTACACTATTACAATTAACTGGTATGCTTGCGCCGCCGAGTAAGTCGTTGGCTAATTTAAACAACCCAGATACTGTATTATCGTAGTCGTATGCATCTGCATCATTGTTAAGGAATACAACAACATCATGTGGGAACCCAAATGTGTCTTCTGTATTATCCATAGCAATTCCACTACCACAATACGTTTGTTTGCTTGTAATAATAGTATCCTGAACAATTTCATCGCCCAACGCTGGATCCATATACAGGTTAAAGTACATGGTAATTGTTTGGGCAAGTAACGTATTCAGTATCTTACCGTATGTTTGAGACTTAGTGCTTAATGGCACATTACCCCAAGATGCAAGATTTGAATAAGTAGCAGGTCCTTTCAAAGCACAGTTATTACCACCGCCCGGCAACATTTTGTAAATGTTTGCTCCGCTTCCACCGGTAACATCGCTCAGGTATAATCTGAAATACTTAGTAGCAGAGCCAAAGTCTTTATACTTATTAGGCTCGGCATTCAAAGCATTATACATAATTACTCCTGCTAAAACAGATGAACCATCCGGTAAGCAAGCCATTCCATTGTAGCTTCCATATTGACCTTGAGTATAGGTACAATGAGGACCACCACAAGGATCGCCTGGAGGCACTTGTACTTCTGCTGATGTTTCAATACACTGATTAGCATCTGTTACCACAATGTCGTATGTACCCGGTGCTAAACCACATTTTGTAAATGTAACTCCATCTCCCTCGTCTGTCATGGCTTCTCCGTTAATTGTTAAGTTGTATGGAGTAGTTCCACCACTAACCACAATAGTAACACAACCATCATTTGCTCCTGCACATGATTCTGGTGTAACTGTTGGTTCAGCCATTAAAATTTGCGGAGGAGGTGTTAATGAATTCTTACATTCTATTGTACAATCATTAGCATCTTTTACTACTATTGTATAGTCTCCGCCACCTAAACTCGGGAAGGTATAAGGTGAAGTAGCATCTACAAACGCTCCGCCATTCATTGAAATCTTATATGGAGCTGTTCCACCACTGAATGTAACTTCTATAGTACCATCTGCTGTTCCAAAACAACTTGGTTGTACCGTTTTGCTACAATCAATTGTAAGTGCAGTAGGTTGACCTACGGTTTCGGAACCGGATGTGCTACAACCTTTAGAATCTCTAACTACCCAGGTGTATGAACCGGCTGCTAAACTACTGTATGTCTTCGGTGATGTTTGTGCTGCAAAGCCGCCTCCGTTAAAGTTCACTTCATACGGTGGTGTACCGCCACTGAAGTTGATCGTTACGGAACCATCACTTCCTCCGTTACAAGATACGTCCACATGACTGTCTGATGCAGTAACGGCTGTGGGTTGACCTACGGTTTCGGAACCGGATGTGCTACAACCTTTGGAATCTCTAACTACCCAGCTGTATGAACCGGCTGCTAAACTACTGTATGTCTTCGGTGATGTTTGTGCTGCAAAGCCGCCTCCGTTAAAGTTCACTTCATACGGTGGTGTACCGCCACTGAAGTTGATTGTTACGGAACCATCACTTCCTCCATTACAAGATACGTCCACATGACTGTCTGATGCAGTAAGTGTACTTGGCTGACCGACTGTTTCGGAACCGGAAGTGCTACAACCTTTAGAATCTCTAACTACCCAGGTGTATGAACCGGCTGCTAAACTACTATATGTCTTCGGTGATGTTTGAGCCGCAAAGCCGCCTCCGTTAAAGTCCACTTCGTATGGTGGTGTACCGCCACTGAAGTTGATTGTTACGGAACCATCATTATTTCCACTACAAGAAGCATCGGTATGGCTATCACTAGCAGTAACAGCAGTAGGTTGACCTACAGTTTCGGAACCGGAAGTGCTACAACCTTTAGAATCTCTAACTACCCAGCTGTATGAACCGGCTGCTAAACTACTGTATGTCTTCGGTGATGTTTGTGCCGCAAAGCCGCCTCCGTTAAAGTTCACTTCGTATGGTGGTGTACCGCCACTGAAGTTGATTGTTACGGAACCATCACTTCCTCCGTTACAAGATACGTCCACATGACTGTCTGATGCAGTAACGGCTGTGGGTTGACCTACGGTTTCGGAACCGGATGTGCTACAACCTTTGGAATCTTTAACTACCCAGGTGTATGAACCGGCTGCTAAACTACTGTATGTCTTCGGTGATGTTTGTGCTGCAAAGCCGCCTCCGTTAAAGTTCACTTCGTATGGTGGTGTACCGCCACTGAAGTTGATCGTTACGGAACCATCACTTCCTCCATTACAAGATACGTCCACATGACTGTCTGATGCAGTAACGGCTGTGGGTTGATCGACTGTTTCGGAACCAGACGTGGTGCATTCCTTAGAGTCTTTAACTACCCAGGTATAAGTTCCCGGAGCTAACCCACTATATGTTTTGGGAGAAGTTTGAGCTGCAAAGCCGCCTCCATTGAAATCTATTTGATAAGGCCCTGTGCCACCGCTAAAGGTAATGGTTACGGAACCATCACTTCCTCCGTTACAAGATACATCCACATGACTGTCTGATGCAGTAGGAGGATTATTTATTGTGGCTGTTACGGGCACCCTGTCGCTTTCACAATTTAATTGGGAGTTATAACAACTGGCATAATAAGTAGTAGTTGAATTGATAACGCCTGTATTAAACTGAGAACCGGTTGCGATCGGGCTTCCTCCGGACGCAGCTGCATACCAACGAACGGTTGATCCGCTGCATGTTGCGTTTAATGTTAATGATCCAGATCCGCATCTTTCAGCACCTTGTACTGTTGGAGGCTGGGGTCTTGCATTGAAAGAGCCACCCGCAAAATCATCCAAAGATGCCGTTATTTCCTGGGAAGACCTTGCTTCCAACAGGAAACTGGAGAAACATAAACTGGGCAAATTTAGCTGACTTAAATCTATGTACCCTTCATAAAATTCATTGGTTTCATACGTGCTGGCGATAAAACTCCAACCAGTTGGTATTGGATAGGTTTGATCATTATTTTCAGCTACCTGACCCTGGATAAGTACCGTGTCTAACCTGTTATTAGTACCTGGAACATCTCTAAACCCATCTCCACTCTCGGCTGTGCCAAGAACCCATTTTAAAACAGTAATGGTACCGTTTCTTCCGCCACCCGTAAAGTTAGCAATAATGAGCAGATCGCCGGGAGCATGTGCAGGATCAAAATCACCTCCAACGTTAGGTGATGTTGTAAGCACACGTGGTTTGGTTCCATTTAAATAGAACCAAAATCCAATTTGCGCATCCCCGTTGTTAGAGGTCCTGTCGCCTGCAAAAAACAGTTTGTTATCTGTTAACACAGCGGCAGCATTGGCAATATCGTTTTTTGCCTTAGTTTGACCTTCCACCCACTGTATGCGGTCATTACCCGTACCAGGACACAAATAAAAATCCTTGGATGAAGTAAACTGGTTGTCAATTACCCCGGTTCCAAACGGATCTAACACATAAGCATGAATAGGAATGCTATTAATGTTAG
>DASSYR010000106.1:0-56566 GCA_035703165.1 Chitinophagaceae bacterium | reverse complement strand
AAGTTATACAGGAAGTGTTGTTGCAAAGAAAAAGCTTTTTTCTGCAACTTATTTTAACACTCATGCAGCCAGGAAATTTTTCCCCTCACGGTGTTTTGTAAAAAATTACCGATGTGAAAAGGGTTTAGAGTGCCTGTAAGAAGAAACTACAGATGAGAATTTTTGGAAATATTGTTGTGCAAGAGTGACTTTTGTTGGCAGCATTCATCAATTGACCTGCTTGAGTCCAAATTTGTCTATTTAAAATAATAAATCTGTTCTTATTGTCGTTGTCAATAAACGTTAACGACGGTGGATAGTCAATAAGTGATTTTATTTCTGATAAGTCAAGATGCTTATTGTCATCAAGCATAATTTCAAAATGTTTTGTTTTGAATAATGAATCTATATATTCTATTGAGAATATGTTGTCAGTTTCTGCTTTAAGCCTGGATAAAAATCTTTGAGAACTAAAGATCGTGTCTCTCAATAAAACGGTAACAAAGAAGCAGCCAAGCCATATTAAACTATTATTAAAAGTCGATGGAAATATTAACCACAGGATAATTGTATAAATGAACGGTCGCGATATCGTCAGTAGAAATATCTTCAATCTGAGGTTATCAAGCTTGTAAAGTGTCAACAGGATGCCAAAAATTGTCCCAAGAACTGGGTATAAAATTATTGCAGAGATTATAAAAATAAGAACATCCATACTGTTAACTCTATTATGCTTGAGCCTTACTGATTGAGGCTAACGTTATAGTATATGCGAAAGTTGTAAATTTTTTAATTGTCCAGCCCGTCACAAATGCCTAATTGAAAATTTATTGTTAAAGTTAAGAACTAAAGCTGAATATTATTCGTCCAGCCCGGACTGAAGTATAAAAATGTTTTGTTGCTGAGATTACATTCTTTTGTTCAATAGCGTTCAATCAACCGGAACTGCAGATGAACGGAAGAGAGAATGTTGATGCTTCGTTATGTCTGCCGCTATTGCTCAAAACCGAATGTTGTGCGTTCGTTATTATTGTTATTTGCAGGCCGATTATTCTTTACCCCCTTGATAAGGTACCACAGCATTATTGCTGCTTCTCCAAAGTAAGTTACAAAAGTAAATTGCCGAACAAACAGGTAATCATTTTTTTGGAAAAGTAAAAAGGCGAATGTATCAATTAGGTAACCTATGCCGTTAATAAATAGTAATACGCCAAAAACACGAGGGATAAATCCTGACTTGTAAACTAACAAGCCGTAAGGCAATAGCCAAAGTCCCCAGAATACTTGCAGTAACGAAATTCCATATCTGCCGGTCTTAACCAAGAGCATGGATAAATATTGATATTGCAAAGGGTTAGATGATTTTAATATATCGCCTTTCAATAGCATGAGAGCACTAAAGTTTAATGTCTCGATAAGAAACACAATGGGGATTTGAACAACTACCAATGCGACCATCAGCTTAGCCCATTTTCCATTGACAGAATTGAATAGTCTGTAAAGCACAAACACTAACAATAAAAATACGGTAGCTGCGAAGATATGACCAACAATTCCTGCCCTAAATAGAAATTCTTTATTCAGTATATTCGTGGCAGTGGCGTTGGCATTCCCACTTACAATAATTTTCGATGGAACGTAGAAAAGACTGAACGGAAGCGGGATACCCATAATCAAACCTAATATGCCAGCAAGTCTTGCAGTTCTTTTGAGTGAATTCCTATTACTTTCCATACAGCAATCCTATTGTTTTGGTTAAAAATGGGATGTGTGAAAATATAATGACGCACAACAGCCGCATTAACGCATTGCTCTAATATCTATTATAGGGCTTGTTATTTTCTACTGCTAATCTAATGGATTTTTAATTAAGTTAAAAACATTCTCCTTCGCCGCAACGTCCCTGGCTAATGCATTAAGTTATACGGGAGATGTTGGGAAAGAAGGCTTCTCATTCAGCGTATAAGAACATTATATTTAACAACTTTGATTATATTTAAATAATATGTTTTCCCAATTTCTTTGATTGCATTAATCCGTCTTTTCTTTAAGTCCAACTCTTGTTGTTCTTTCTTGTCAACTTTTGAAGATATTTGGGCAATGAGTTTTTGTACTTCCGGGTAACAAGTTGAGGTTGGGTCTATAACATTAAGAGCTTCTAATGCAGTCGCATAGTCGTTAATTGCAATAGCTGCCTTAGCTTTTGTAATGTTTTTTGAACATAATACGGATTGATATTTTTTGTAAATTTCAATTGATTTTTTTTGAGCTTCATCATAACAATCAGTAGATACAATAGGGATTAATTGCAAAAGACTTATTGATTGCTCGTACTCCTGCTTTGCAGATAAGTTGTCAGCAGATTTAATAATCGTTTTACAATTGTCGGTATAATATTTTAATATTTTGGATTTACTTGTCAATATGAATTGCCTGTAAAACTCTTCTGTTGGTTTTATTTGGCTGAAAGCATTTGTTATAGCTTGAGATTTATTATTACCACTGCCTTTAATTTTTTTAGAAATAAAATTGTAAACAAGATTTGTGCTTACTTGTTTTATGAAAAGTGAAAATTCCATTGTTGTTACTGTAATATTTTGCAGCCCGCCCTCTACAACATTTGTTTCATCTATTGTAATTATTGGGTAAACAACAATATCGTTTGTATAACCAACTGTTACTTCATTTGAGTTGTTTATGATCTGTGTGATTTTTGATGTTAATTTTTGAATTTGCTCTTGACTAAGTTCATTTGATGGGTCTGGCATAACTACACCAAAAGTAAGTGTTGCATTTTGCGATTGAGCATTGATTGCGTTTATGCAAAAACACAATAAAATTAGCAACCCAATTTTAATGATTTTTTTCATAATATTTTGTCAGTTAATTGTTATGTAAATGCTGTTCCCTTTTATTTCTTTGCTGGGCTGCAATCCAAGTGATTTGATAAAATTGAAAATTTCTAGGGCATATTTATTGCTTGTGTATCTATTGTTGTTTTTGTCCCTTAATGGAATTTTAACATCGTCAAATATCATTTTTAAGTTTGTTGTTCCCTGAATGTGATAATTGTTATTCACAGTGTTTTTTGAAAACCAATTTTCTAATACGTCCGACAATGCTAATTTATCGTTTCCAATCTCTGAAGTCATATTTATGGAGGAAGATTCTCCGAAGGAAATATCAACTAAAACTGATTGTCCATTCTTTTCAATTTCTATAAATTTTGTTGTCATTGTTTGTGTGAAATCGTCAATACATTTCTCTACAGCTTTTGATGTAAGTTTTCCAATGTCGTCTGTAAAAAATTTTCCTGAACTGCCCACTTTGTTTGATAGTGAATTACCTGTTGAGACTTCATAAGCTGTCAGGATTACACTCACACTTGAGCCAGAATTATCTTTTTTGCTATCAACTTCTGTCATTACATAAATATCGCAGCCAGACATTTCAATAATTTTGGCTTTTATGTCTGTTTGATTATCGGATGTGAAAATCTGATTATCTCTTGCGGCTTTAAGTTTGCCAACAAAATCAACGGTAGTATATCCTTTGTTGTCAAGCCCCTCTTTTACTTTGGCAATTGCTATTCTTCTATTTATGTCATTGTCTAATATTGTTCTTATATCTTCTCCGTTTTTTGTAAATGGTATGACCATTATTTTCTGTTGGGTCAAAGATGTTTGAGCAAAACATATTGACGAAACCAATATTGAAAATAACGTAGTTAGTGTTTTTTGCATATTCTTATTCTTTTATTAGTTCGCATTTCATTTTTGCACCAGCATCCTTTTTCTTTGTAATGTCCGCTCCACCTTCCATAACTGTACAGATTGAAAAGTTTTCATCTTCAACACTTACGACTACAATTTTGCCAATAGTTTTTTTTCGTGTGAGTTTTTTTCCGTCAACGACTAACTCAGAAACTTCATAAACTTTAAATTCATTTTTTACAGCAACACCAGTAGAACTACCACCTGAGATTAAAACTTTAGTTGCATCGCCGTAACTGTTTTTTTCTTCAATGGAGGCGATTGACACAACAATTTTAAAATTATCTTTTATAAATGCTTCAATTTGAGGCTTGATGTCTTTAAGTGCATCTTCAAAAGCGTTTTTCCCTTTAGAGCTTTTATTAAAGGTGTTAGATGCAATAATTTCGCCAGTAGAAACATCAACAACTCTAATACTAAATGCAATCTCTGCAACATAGCTGGTTGTTGTTCCGATATACGGCATAGAAGTTTGTTTCTGTCCAACGTTGGCCTTAGAAATATTACCAAGTACAATGTATTGTGCTCCCAGTGATTTTGATTGTTCTATTACTTGCCCATCTATAAAGTCCTCGTCTTTTTGAAGTTTTTTTTCAGATTTGAGTTGGTCCATTTTTTCTCTCTCAACAAGGGAAAATCTTTTTGTTCTCAAAAAAGCATCGGAAACTGCATCTTGAATTGCAGTCTTGTATTCGTTTTTAGAGTTACTCAAATAGGAATAGTTGTCATTTGAAGAGCTTTTAAATGGAACTATTCCAATGAGGGTTTTGTTTTGTCCAAAGCAATAGCAATGTACTGTTAGCAGTAGTAATAGTGATAAAAGTTGTTTTGTCATATTATGTAAAATTAATTTTGGAGTGTGCAGTAGCCTTTCAACAAGCAATTGTATTGTCACATTGCTCTAATATCTATTATAGGCTTGTTTTTTTGTGCTAATCTAACAGATTTTTAATTAAGTTTAAAATATTTACAGCGTTTTTGTACAAGGCTGTTACCACGCCAATACTCAAAATATTAAGCATGCTATTCATTTTACGAGTAAAGAAATTTAATTTTTTAACAGATTCATGTTGTTAAAAATTACGAATAACGATTTTCGGCTTGCCGAAGTGGAGGTAGTAGAATTACGGTCAGCCCGGTAAACCAAAGTTGATAGCGGTTCTTTAGTTGAAGTTATGGCAAAAAACTCAATAGAAATCCGGTAAGCCGGAGCTTGTAAGGTAACGTTCCGCGGCCTTGCGCTGTTGCCGGCTACGGAAAGATTATTTGTCAAGCCAAGATAATAAAAACAGCGTAACGGAATGTTGAATTTTAGCGAGTTAACGGCAATAGAACAAGTCCGATGTTACCGGCTGCCTTTTCTCTGTTGACTATATTTTTCCTGCCTGTTAAACAAGCTCAACATTGAAATTCACTCTTGCACCTAAAGCGTCAAATACTTTTAAGATAGTCTCAAAGCGAGCATTTTTTACGCTGTTTTCTATTTTGGAGATTTGTGCCTTTTGAACTCCAACAAGTTCACCTAATTGTTCTTGCGTCATATGGCGTTCTTGTCGAGCCTGTCTGATAGCTTGTCCTAACAAGTCAATTCGCAACTCGTTTTCGAAAGCATCACGTTTTTTAGTTCCACGTTTGCCAATGTGCTTGTCAATCATTGTGTCAAGTGAAACTGTTTTGAATTTGTCTGCCATAACTATTACTTTTTATTCTTGTGTTCTAAATACTGTTTTTTGATGTCTTCAGCCTTTTTGATTTCCTTTAGGGGTGTCTTTTGAGTCTTTTTTAATATACCATGAGTCACAATAACTAAAGTGTCTTTCCCGTCAACTTTGTCCCAAAAGGCAAAAAGTCTGTAGGCTTTACTGTTGTAGAGAGTTCTGAATTCCCAAATTGAGTCATTTAGCTTTTTGAAGAGCTCATTGTCGTTAACGAACTGTGATTTTTTCAAATTATAGTAGATCTTTTCCCTGGTCTTGGAGTCAAGATTCTCTAAAAACTCAATGGCCTCATGTAGTAATTCAATACGAAAGGTTGGTTTCATTCACAAGATTTTGTCAAAGATAAATATTTCCCAATTAGGAAACAAGCGTTTTTTCATTTTGCGTCCAATACTAATTGATTGTCTGAATTAAAGGTTTTCGGTGACGTTTTAGGTATTGGCGATGGTGGGACACTTGAAAAACGTCCCCCCATTGCATCCAATACTTTTGTTGCCTGCCCTGGGCGCTATTTATTTATTCTAAAACCATTACCTACACATATATTTTTTATTAATATTTTATAAGAATTATTTACGGCTCCACTTTGAATCCCGCCTGGGGCGGGATCATTGTAGAGTTCCTACTTTTGTTTGCATCTTACAATCCAATGATGGTAAGTATATCAACTTTTTGGCGTAACCTTTTTTATTCTTCCCAATCGCATCCTATCGGAGCGCCGGGAGCAATAACTGTATGAGCCGGTATCGCTATATCATTTGGTTTTTCTATCCTTTCAATGGCGTAAGCATAATGTGCTCTGTAAGGTGTAGCTGTCTTTAATTGCGCCTCACAATATTTTTTCAATTGGGCAAGCCTGTTATAGCAAATTGCTTTTACAGCATAATTGGAGCTACCCCCGGCAGATTGGGTGAGGGTAAATCCTGCAGGCAAAGCGGCAGCGCTTCCTCCACCGCCGGCAGCGTTATCCCTTACCATGCCCAGCAAGAAGCTTAATACCATTTGTTGTGTTTGCATTTGTATTTGTGCAGTTATACCCGTTTTTAAAGGAGTTTTCCAGGTTCGGTTAAGAATGCTGTCGAGTACATCATCCCAGCCGGGAGTACCTGCTTCGGCTTTAAACTGATTGAGCCGATTGGCACGGGCTGCATTAAATAAAAAATTCAATTCAAAATTGGTAATTGCTTCAGCAGGCGCCAATGCATCAAAATTCATCCCCGTACGTTTGGCAAATAATTCGCCCAATCCATAATATTCCGGCGGACGGGGTGGGATCATTTGCACAATTTTTTGATTCAATTGCAAAACCTCGGGGCGTAAGCAATCCAAAGCAGCTTCCAATGCTTTTGTTTGAACCGTCCTGGAAAGTATTTGCGGTACAGGTTGTTGTTTATCTCCCTTTACTGCGTAGCTATAATTCATGCCGCCAATTAATTTGCATACAGCCTCTAATTGATAGCGATGATAATAATAAACAGGCACAAGTGCTTCTTCCAGCCTGGCTAAAGGCGTATTTTCTCTCACGGCATCCTGGGAAAATTTTTCTAAAGCTTTTTTTCGAACGGCCAATACATTTTTTAATTCATCTACCGCATCGGTGCCATTATCCCATAAATGAGAAACAGGATGCATTCCGTCAGCAGCCCTTGCGTCCACATCAGAAATAAATAATAAACCCCGGGCACTGTTTTCTTCCAGCATTTTAATTAAAGCCGCATTATCTTCTTTACCATTTCCAAAATCAGTGTAACCATAGATTATGGCTCTTTTATCCCACTCCCCAATTTCGTTGGTATAAACTTTATTAAAATCAAGTTCCCCTTTATTATTTACAAATACATTGGGATGAGGATAGTCCATTACAGAAGCCCGATTATTGTAACTGGAAGCGTAGTTGTGCATCAAACCCAATGTATGCCCCACTTCGTGAGCCGCTAATTGGCGTAAGCGTTGCAAGGCTGCCTGTTTCATGGTTTCGGGAACCGGTTTGCCGGTTTCATAAGGAGACAGCAGACCGGTAAAGATTAAATAATCCTGTCTTACTCTTAATGAGCCGAGTGTTACCTGGCCTTTAATAATTTCACCGGTACGGGGATCGGTTACCGTAGCGCCGTATGACCATCCTCTTGTAGAACGGTGCACCCAATTTATCATGTTATAACGAATGTCCATCGGGTCTGCACTATCCGGCAATACCTCTACACGAAAAGCATTTTTATAGCCGGCAGCTTCAAAAGCCTGGTTCCACCATCTGGCCCCGTCTAACAAAGCCGATCGAATAGGTTCCGGTGTTCCATTATCAAGATAATAAACGATAGGTTTTACAGGTTCGCTGACAGCAGCAGAAGGGTCCTTCTTTTCTAAGCGATGCCTGTTGATATAGAGTTGCTCAATCGGATCTGTAAAAGAAGAAGAATAATCAAAATAAGAAATGGCAAAATAGCCACTCCTGATATCATAACGGCGAGGTTTGTAATGATTATCCGGTAACTGAACAAAGGAATAATGCATACGAACGGTGATTGCCTCTGCGGATGGGGTAACACTATTTATAAATCTTCCCGCATCACTACCCCCGGTAAAAGTTATACTTGCCTCAAATTCACTATTAAACGGAAAGTTTTTACAATTTGCAAGGTAAATGGCGGAACGAGCTTCATTAAAACTATAAGTACCTTGCCGGAGATTCCTAACCCTGTCAGCTACGCCATGGGCGTCTCTCAAAAAGAACGGAGTTGCATCTACTAACACCTTATCACCCTCATCTTCGTCAATCACAAAGCTCCAAAGAATTGATTGGGCAAAGGATTCTTTTACAGCCTGTTGTTCTTTTTTATCTGCACTTGTTGCCCGGTAATCATAATTAGGCTGTGTCATTAAAACTTTTTTGCCAACCTTGCTAAAATAAACGATACGGGTATTACCAATTTGGCCCCTGTCGAGCCCAATGTCATTCGATCCTATTCCTGCGGGTAATGAGTTGACATATAAAAATTCTTTATCAAATTTGTCAATCTGCAACCATATTTTGCCATTAGCAGCATCCCACCAGTAAGTGAAATACCCATCAAAACGTTTCCAGTTTTTCGTTTTATCTGCTATTTTTGTTACGGAAGCAGTTTGTGCAAACACAGAAGTGGATAAAAAAAGTAACACCAATAATCGCATATTAATTATTTTAATGTTTTGAAAGAAAGGGTTCAAATTACTAATTCAAGACCTATCCAAAAAAAAAAACCCTGAAAAGCCCGGTTTAATTGGCAATTTCGCTATACAATATAAATCCTTTCCCGATTCTTCTTTTTTCACGATTAATAACACTACCCTCTGGAATACTTTAAACGTTTTATCATGAATGATCCGGTACAAAAATATGTTTGACAATTGTAGGTTAAAGATGTATTGTACAATACTAACGGGTATTTGTATTTATTGACAATAATAAATAGAATAAACATCCTTATTTTTGCGGCTGGGAAAAAGCTGACTCCCGGGAGTACTTTTGCTGATCGGTGGGGAGACTGTGGTTTACAGAAATTGAGAGAAGAGGCGTTGAATACGAACTGATTAATGTAGATTTAATAAATTTGCGAGTTAACTATATTTTTTTGAAAGATGAAAATGGGTGGAGGAAGTAATAAGTGGGCAGGGTTTGTGGAAAGAAGAAAATATCTTTAAATTACTTAATCATAAACGGATTGCGATAGTATAGGATATGTGAGAAAACTTGGTACTTGGCAAATGACTGGAATGGTGTGATATAAATTGGATGCATGTACAGTTTTGGCTGGTTAATATGAAAGTTCATTGCAAAAAATATTTAAAAACATAGTTCTTACTATACATTTTCATTCATTTAAGCTTGGAAATTATGGACAATAAACCGTTGAATAAAAAAGTAAACTCATTTAAAACCGTTGATCAGTTAAAAGCTGCAGGGATATATCCTTTTTTCCGGCCTTTAGAATCAGATCAGGATACTGAAGTAATGATTGGAGGTAAAAAAGTAATGATGTTTGGCTCTAACAGCTATCTCGGTCTCACTAACCACTCGTATATTAAGGACTGTGCCAAAAAAGCTATTGAGAAATATGGAAGTGGCTGTGCCGGTTCCAGGTTTTTAAACGGCACGCTGGATTTGCACTTGCAATTAGAAAATGCACTGGCAGAATTTGTTGGTAAAGAAGCTGCCCTTGTTTTTAGCACTGGTTACCAGGTTAACCTTGGTGTTATATCCGCATTAGGAGGCAGGGGTGATTATTTATTTTTAGATGAGCAAAACCATGCCTGTATTATAGACGGATCCCGCCTGTCTTTTTCAAAATTATTTAAATACAGCCATTCCGATATGGCCCATTTGGAAAAATTATTGAGCAATGCGCCTATAGACGCTTTTAAGCTCATCATTACAGATGGTGTGTTTAGTATGGAAGGTGATATTGCTTTGCTGCCTGAAATTACTGCATTAGCTAAAAAATATAATGCGTCTGTTTTTGTAGATGATGCTCATTCTATTGGTGTATTAGGCTCTATGGGGCAAGGAACTGCTGCTCATTTTAATGTTACAAAGGACGTTGATTTAATAATGGGTACGTTTAGCAAATCGCTTGCATCTATTGGAGGATTTATTGCAGCCGATAAAAACGTGGTTGAATATTTAAAACACCATGCAAGATCGCTTATGTTTAGTGCCAGCATCTCACCGGCAGCAACAGCCAGCGCCCTGGCTGCATTGGAAATAATAAAATCTGATAATGGCATAATTGAAAAGCTATGGGAAAATACCAATTATGCGTTGGAAAGATTTAAAAACGAAGGATTTGATATTGGACCAACAGAAACACCCATTATTCCTATTTACGTGAGAGACAATGAAAAAACGTTTTTAATGGCAAAAATGCTGATGGAAGAAGGCGTATTTGTAAACCCTGTGGTATCACCCGCTGTAAGTAACGAAAGTTCATTGATTCGTTTTTCCCTGATGGCAACACATTCGTTATCGCAAATAGATTTTGCAATAGAAAAAATTAAGAAAGTGGCTGAACAAATAAATGTGAAGATTATACAAACTGAGAGGGCATGATAACCGTTTTACCCGTAACCGGCAAAAAGCTTTTAAAGGAGTTCATTGATTTTCCGCATAAACTTTATCAGGACGATAAAAATTATGTTCCAGAGTTGTTTATTGCTCAGCGAGACTTACTTACACCGGGTAAACATCCTTTTCATGAACATTCGGAAGTTAAACTTTTTCTCGCTTATCAAGGCGGGCAGATTAAAGGAAGAATTGCGGCTATTTTAAACAAAAACCATAACCAGTTTAATAATACTTCTGACGGTTTTTTTGGTTTTTTTGATTGCGAGGATGACCCTTCCGTTTCGTCAAAGCTTTTTGAGGCAGCATTGGAATGGTTAAAATCTAAAAATGTAACTAAGGTTATTGGTCCTGTAAATCCTTCTACAAATGAACCTTGTGGTTTGTTAATAAAAGGATTTGATAGTAATCCTGTGGTAATGATGGTGTATAATAAGCCGTATTACAGCAAGCTTATAGAAAACAACGGGTTTACTAAAAAAGTAGATCTGGTGGCGTATTACCTGTATTCGGTAAAAGCAGATGATCGTTCAGTAAGATTACACGATGGGTTACTAAACAGGCTGGCTCAGAAAAATATTACTATCCGTACCATTAACATGAGGGATTTCAAAAATGAGGCCGTCAAGCTTAGGGAGGTGTATAATGCAGCATGGGATAAAAATTTAGGATTTGTTCCTATGACGGAGAATGAATTTAAATACCTGGCCAAAGATTTAAAAATGATTCTTGACCCTCAGTTTTGTCTTGTAGCTGAACACAATGGCGAAATAGTTGGCTTTGCATTGGCAATACCCGATATAAACCAGGTGCTCAAAACAATAAAAAGAGGAAGGCTACTGCCTTTTGGTATTTTTAAACTACTGCTGGGACGTAAAAAAATAAACCAGTTAAGGGTATTGGCCTTGGGCGTAGTGGAAGGGTATAAAAAAATGGGTATTGAAGGATGTTTTTATGCAACTTTTATTAAAAAAGCAAGAGAAAAAAATATTCTCGGAGCAGAAGCATCGTGGATATTGGAAGATAATTTTTTAATGAATAAGGGTATTCAAAATTTGAACGGGGAGGCCTATAAAGCATACCGTCTTTTTGAAAAAGCAGTATAGACATATTATTTGGTAGATTAAGAAGTAACTGCATGAAAGAAAGGGTATTAATAACAGGGGCAAGCGGTTTTTTAGGGTTTCATTTAATTGAAGCGGCCTTAGAAAATAATATGGAAGTTCATGCTGCTGTTCGTAAAAGCAGTAGTGTAAAACATCTGGAGCATTTGCCGGTTTCTTTTACGCAACTTGATTATTTGGATATAAAAAGTTTAAAGAATAAGATTGAAACCGGACAATATGATTATATAATTCATGCTGCCGGTGTTACAAAAGCAAAGAGCCAGGAGGAATATAATAAGATAAATGCTGATTATTCTTTTAACTTGGCAAAAGCTGTAGAGCAGTCTGAAAATCCAATAAAAAAGTTTGTTTTTTTAAGCAGCCTTGCTGCCTTGGGTCCCTTGAATAATATGAATGAAGTGCTTAACGAATTTTCAACACCCAATCCGGTTACTGCTTATGGAAAAAGTAAATTAATTGCAGAAGAAAAAATCGGGCAGCTTTCCATACCGTTGGTGATATTAAGACCAACAGCTGTTTACGGACCCAGAGATAAAGATATTTTTATATTGTTTAAAATAATTAATAACGGGCTGGAGCCCTACATAGGTAGAAAGCAACAGCAGTTGAGTTTTGTATATGCCAAAGATGTAGCCAGGGCGGGTGTTAATGCCTTATCAGGAAATACTATCGGAATATTTAACCTGTCCGATGGTAATACATACACTCGCTATGATTTGGCAAATTATTTAAAGCGGTATTTGAATAAAAAGACGTTAAAAATTCATCTGCCTTTTGCAATGATCAGTGCACTTGCCATAACCTTGGAGCAGACATACGGATTGTTTGATAAAACGCCGGCTTTAAACAAGGAGAAACTAAATGAACTTAGTGCATCTAATTGGATTTGCAGTATTGAAAGAGCAAAAGAAGAATTGGGGTTTAATCCAAGGTATAATTTGGAAATGGGAGTATTGGAAAGTATAAACTGGTACAAAAAATTCAAGTGGTTTTAAAATAAATATTTCATTACTATAAAACGTAAATAACATATGAAAGAGCATGTATTACCTGCAGAAGGGAAACTTGGTATTTTGATGCCCGGGCTTGGAGCCGTAGCTACTACGCTTATAGCAGGAGTAGAAGCTGTTAAAAAGGGATTGGCACATCCCATTGGATCCTTAACACAAATGAGCAACATACGTTTAGGAAAACGCACAGAAAACAGGAATCCTAAAATAAAAGATTTTGTTCCTCTGGCCAGCCTGGAAGATATTGTATTTGGCGGCTGGGACGTATATAAGGATAATGTATATGAAGCAGCAATGAATGCCCAGGTACTTGAAGCACATCAGCTTCAGCAGCTTAAGGCCGAGTTAGAAGCAATAAAACCGATGCCGGCTGTGTTTGATAAAAGTTATATAAAAAATTTAGATGGCTCCAATGTTAAACAAGGCGCTACCAAATATGATTTGGCCCTTGCCCTTATGGATGACATCAAAAACTTTATTAAAAAGAACAATTGTTCAAGAGCCGTAATGGTGTGGTGTGCTTCTACGGAGAAGTATATTGAACCTTCTCATGTTCATCAAAGCCTGGAATTATTTGAAATAGGCTTGAAGAACAACGATAAAGACATTGCTCCAAGTATGATTTATGCGTACGCCGCTTTAAAATTAGGAGTGCCTTTTACTAATGGTGCACCTAATTTAACAGTAGATATCCCAGCCCTTGTTGAATTGTCTAAAGAAACAGAAACACCCATTGCAGGAAAAGATTTTAAAACCGGACAAACATTGATGAAAACTATTCTGGCCCCCGGGCTACATGCCAGGGCTTTAGGCGTTAGCGGATGGTTTTCTACCAATATTTTGGGCAACAGGGACGGTAAGGTATTAGATGACCCTGAGAATTTTAAAACAAAAGAGGTTTCTAAACTCAGCGTGTTAGACCAGATTTTTCAGCCGGAATCAAACCCTGTTTTATATGGCGATATGCACCATAAGGTAAGAATTAACTATTATCCTCCCCGTGGTGATAATAAAGAAAGCTGGGATAACATAGATATTTTTGGATGGCTTGGGTATCCCATGCAAATAAAAATTAATTTTTTGTGTCGTGATTCTATCCTGGCTGCACCGGTTGTTTTAGATCTGGCTTTATTTATGGATTTAGCCAAACGTGCCCGTATGAGTGGCATTCAGGAATGGTTGTCGTTCTATCTAAAATCGCCGCAAACATTACCCGGTTTACCGCCAGAGCATGATATTTTTAAACAATTAATGAAATTGCAGAATACACTAAGGCACATTATGGGAGAGGATTTGATTACCCATCTTGGTCTTGATTATTACCAGGAATTTGTTGACTCCTTATTATGATGTTGTTGGCTAAACTGGCAGCTACCGTATTTGGAATAGGGTATGTTAAAAAAGGGGGTGGCACCATAGCATCAATAGTGTATTGCGTAATTTGGTACCTGGCGCCTGCTTTTTCGAATACCAAACAAACTTTAATTTTGCTGGCCGTTTTAATTATCGGCGTTTGGAGCGGAAACGTTGTGGAGAAGGAATGGGGCAAAGATAGTAGCAGGGTGGTTATTGATGAGGTTGCGGGTATGGCAATAGCATTGCTGTTTATTCCTGTTAATCTTTTTAATACAATAGCTGCATTATTACTCTTCCGTTTTTTTGATATACTCAAGCCATTAGGTATAAAAAAAGCGGAAAGGCTTAATTCGGGTTGGGGGGTAATGGCCGACGATGTTTTATCAGGAATTTATTCCCTGATTTTGTTAAAAACGGCTATTATCATGAATTTGATTTAATATGTTCACATTTATAAAAGCTAATACAGCATCATTAGTTGCGTCCCTATGTGATTATACAATTACCATCATAGCTGTACGTTTCTTTGGCATAAACGTGATAGCAGCAGGAGTAACAGGCACACTATGTGGGGGAATAATCAATTTTTTAATGGGCAGGCATTGGGTTTTTTTATCCAATCAAACCAGGGCTTTTCAACAGGCGGGTAAATACATGCTGGTTTGGGTGGGTAACCTATTGTTGAACGTAACAGGGCTGTATTTATTTACAAATGCGAGGGTTAGTTATGTAATTGCTAAAGCTGTAACATCTATAACAGTATCTTTTACGTACAATTATCCTCTCCAGAAAAAATATGTTTATAAAATTAATTAGAGATGGATTTAGTAAGAAACTTAAGAAGAATACCTGTCATTATTTGTTTGTTGTTCATCGGTATTAATTTTTCTTTTTCACAAACAGTTGTAAAAGGCTTTGTGAGAGATGCTTCAACTTTAAAGCGTCTTCCTTTTGTAAGTATATTTTTTGAAAGCGGAAAAGGAGTTATTAGCGGCGAAGATGGGAGTTATTCTATTTCCACGCAAAAAACAAATCTTACCACTCTTGAATTTAGTTATGTAGGATATAAAAAAGTAGCGATAAAAGTTATTCCGAACCAGGAGCAGACTATTAACGTGGACATGGAGCCGGAAGGAAAATTGGCTGAAGTAGTGGTTAGGGGTAAAAGAGGTAAGTACAGAAATAAAAATAATCCGGCGGTTGAATTAATTGATCTTGTAATTGCAAATAAAGAAAAAAACCGGATTACTTCTTACGATTATGTGCAATACCAGCAATATGAAAAATTGGCCTTGTCGCTGGCTAATAAACCCGAAAGGCTTATTAAAAACAGGCTTTTCAGGAACTATAAATTTGTACTGGAAAATGTAGATACTTCTACGGTTGAGGGCAAATCTCTTTTGCCAATTTATATTACGGAAAAACTTTCTGAACGATACCTGAGAAAAAATCCTGAAAAAGACAAAACCATTGTTCTTGGAGAAAAAAAAGTTAACTACGGTGATTTCCTGGATAATAACGGTATTAATCAATATCTAAACAGGCTGTATGCTGACATCAATATTTATGATAACAATATCAATATTTTAAATGTACAATTTCTCAGCCCCATTGCTGATATGGGCCCCACTTTTTATCGTTATTATTTAAGAGATACAGTGGAAATTGATGGTATCAAGCTTGTTCAATTATTTTTTACTCCCAAAAATCCTAATGATTTGATTTTTAGAGGCACCATGTATATCACCCTCGATGGAAAATATGGTGTACAGAAAATAAGTATGACAATCAGCAAAAATGCTAATTTAAACTGGACAAGAGGTCTTCAGATAAAGCAGGATTTTGAAAAAGCAGAAGACGGTCGGTATCATGTTATCAAAAGCGTTATGTTGGCAGAATTTGTACTTTCAAAAGGTGCATCCGGTGGGGTATTTGGTGAGAGAACTGTATCGTTTAAAAATTTTATAGTTAACAAGCCTGCCCCTGATAGTGTTTATTCTAATAAAGATATAAACCTTGGCGCTAATCCTGTTGCAAATACAGATAGTTTCTGGCTTGCTAACAGGCACACCCCTTTGTCAACCGTTGAAGCAAAAGCGTATTACAACATTGATAGTCTTCGCAAAATAAAATCTTTTAAAAGACTGGGCGATATTTTTACTTTTATTTTTTCAGGCTATGTAAATCTCAATAAATATGAATTGGGTAACACCAATACCTTTTACAGTTTTAACCCCGTAGAAGGATTTAAGTTGAGAGTAGGAGGAAGAACCACGGAAAGATTCAGCCGTACTTTATACTTTGATCATTACGCCGCTTATGGGTTTAAAGACCAGAAAGTAAAATATCTGGTAGGCGCCACTTATTCTTTTAACCATAAATCAATTTATTCCTTTCCGCTCAATTATTTAAGAGTAAGTTATCAATACGATACAAAAATACCCGGACAGGAACTTTTATTTAGTCAGGAAGACAATCTTTTTCTTTCCTTTAAAAGAGGCAATAACAACAAATGGTTGTACAATAATTTTTTTAAGGCAGAATATGTAAAGGAATTTGGCAAAAATATTTCTTATACTTTAGGATTTAAAAATTGGAAACAATCGCCAGCCGGTGATATTATTTACGAAAAAGTAGCAGATAACTCACTGGTTAAAGAACTTACAACATCCGAAGTTTCTGCGGAACTACGATGGGCGCCTAATGAGCAATTTTACCAGGGTAAAAATTACCGTATTCCCATTATTAACAAATACCCTGTGTTTAAATTGCGTTATATAAAAGGTATTAAAGGATTATTGAGTGGCCAATATAATTATCAGAATATAACCTTCAGGGCAGATAAAAGATTTTATCTTTCACAGCTTGGGTATGCTGATGTAACATTTGAAGGTGGGTACATTTTTGGGAAGTTACCTTTCCCCTTACTTACCATACATAGGGCCAATCAAACCTATGCTTATCAAATCAATTCCTATAACCTCATGAATTTTATGGAATTTGTAAGCGACAGGTTTGCGGCATCTAACATTGATTTTTATTTTAATGGCTTCTTTTTAAATAAATTGCCTGTTTTAAAGAAATTGAAATTAAGAGAAGTTGCCAGTTTTAAAATACTTTATGGTGGATTGCGGGATGAAAATAATCCGGTAAAAAGTGTGGAAGTGTTTAAATTGCCTTCGGCAGTTACGGGTGAACAAACAACTTTTTCATTGGACAAAAGGCCTTATATAGAAATGAGTGTAGGGCTTGCTAATATTTTCAGGCTGGTGAGAATTGATCTGGTTAAGAGAATGAGTTATCTGGATCATCCGGATATATCCAAAATTGGCATTCGTACCAAAATCAGGTTCGATTTTTAATTATTTATACCTGCATAACCCTAAGTCATGAGAGACAAGCTACAGAAAATAATTTATAAGGTTATCAATCCTATAGTAAAGGGGTTGATAAAAGCCGGCTTTACACCCAATACAGTTACAACAGTTGGGTTTATATTAAATGTAGGGGTAGCTATTATTTTTGTTTTAGGAGCAGAAGAAGGAAACAGGGGCGACCTTTCTTATGTTGGGTGGGCAGGCGCATTAATTTTATTTGCCGGATTATTTGATATGCTGGATGGACAAGTGGCAAGAATAGGTAACATGAGCTCAAAATTTGGAGCTTTGTTTGATTCCGTTTTGGATAGATACAGCGAACTGGTGATGTTTTTGGGAATATGCTATTATTTAGTAGCCCATCACTATTTCTTAAGTTCCCTCTTTGCTTTTATTGCACTTATAGGCTCTATGATGGTAAGTTATACCCGTGCCAGGAGCGAAAGTCTTGGTATTGAAAATAAAGGAGGCTTGATGCAAAGGCCCGAAAGAGTAGTACTTACCGGGGTAAGCGCTATTGCTTGTGGAATAACTGCTTATTTTATAGGAGGTGATTACAAATATTTTATTACCGGCATTCCGTTTCACGTATTTGAAACAATGTCGGTGTTTACCATGCCTATTACAGTTATGGCCGTACTAACCAATATTACTGCACTTAAAAGGCTTTTTGATGCTAAAAAGGCGTTAGAGTTAAAAGACAAATAGATGAAGACTGGGTTACTGAAATACTTTTTTTTTACAGCTCTTTTATTTAACTGCGGTGTTCTTTTATCCCAAAATACATCGCCAGCCGATACTTTTCCGGTGCCAAGCGGGAATATGTATCAGTTATTTTATTTACAACGCCAGCCAAACACCAATACCATTGTTGTAGAGCTTAGAGTTAAAGAAGGTAAAGTGGATGATGAAATTCCGGTGCATGTTTTTTGGCAACGATATACAGAAGATGGGAAAAGAGCGGAATTAAACTTTATACAGCGTAAATTTGCGTATGGGATTCAAACAAAAAAAATAGCCGATGGTATTTTTGATCTGAACTTTGTATCATATAGAAAAATAAAATTTCGATTGGAGAGAGGGAAAGACAATTTTTGGCGGGTTTATGCTAACTTGGTTAATGGCTCAAGAATGATATTGCGAAGGGTTTATTTACACATAAATGGCGGTAGCTTTTGGAAGCCGAGAGTGGAATATGTAGAGCTGAAAGGAAACGACCCCGTAACTTATAAGGAAATAAGAGAAAGAGTATTTTTGCAATAAATTTCTTACCTGGCAATATATTTAATTTTATGAAAAAAAATTATATATCAAACTCAAGAGAATCTGTCAGGATGTTTAAGAATAATATCCTCGAAGCTTTGTCAAAAGTGCACTTTACGGTGCCCCTTTACATTTACATACCCGTAATTGGTTTTATGCTGTATAAAGCGATTACAGCAGGAGTGGGTATTGCTTCTATTTTTATATACCTGTTTTTTGGTTTTTTTGTGTGGACGTTAACTGAATACCTGCTTCACCGGTTTATTTTTCATTTTCAGCCATCTTCAAAATGGGGACAGCGACTACATTTTATTTTTCACGGTGTGCATCATGATTATCCAAGAGATTCAAAACGACTGGTAATGCCACCCTCAGCAAGCATACCACTGGCCCTTTTATTTTACTTTTTGTTTTCTTTATTTTTTAAAACAGAGAGCTATCTGTATTTATTTTATGCAGGCTTTATAGCAGGCTATTTGGTATATGATATGATGCATTATGCCATGCATCATTATAATTTTAAAAGCAGTTTAATGCTGCGTATTAAGCACCATCACATGTTGCATCATTACTCAGATGATACCAGAGGTTATGGTGTGAGTTCTGCATTATGGGATATAATTTTTAATTCCGGCTTTACTGAAAAAGAGCAACATGAGCCAAGCTGAGTATGTATTTAAGCGGTTTTCGCCCGCTGCTATTATAGCAGCGCCTGCTGCATCTTTATCTTATCTGGCCATTTCAGCCGTTTTAGTGGGTTTTAAAACCGATCAACTCACTTTAATTTTAGTATTCAACTCATTTTATTTCGCCTCAGCATTTAGCAGAAAATTTATTTTAGGCTTTTTAATTTTTATTGTGTACTGGATAGTGTTTGATTACATGAAGGCCTTTCCCAATTATCGTTTTAATACTATGCATATAGGCGATTTGTACGGGTTGGAAAAAAAATATTTTGGAATACAAAATGGAGCGGCTCTTTTTACTCCTAATGAATTTTTAAACCTGTTTCAACATCCTTTTTTAGATGCGTTAAGTGGTATTTTTTATTTATGTTGGGTACCAGTGCCTCTTTTTTTTGCAGCCTATTTGTTTTTAAAAAACAAAGAGCAATTTTTAAAATTTTCTCTTACCTTTTTTTGGGTTAATATATTAGGCTTTGTTATTTATTATCTCTATCCGGCTGCCCCGCCTTGGTATATCCAGCATTTTGGAGATGTTTTTTATCCCAATACGCCGGGTAATACTGCCGGGTTGCAACGTTTTGATGATTTGTTTCATGTATCCGTTTTCCAGTCTTTATATTCAAAAAGTTCAAACGTGTTTGCAGCCATGCCGTCGTTGCATGCAGCCTATCCGTTAATTGTGATCTACTATGGTATAAAAAATAAAATGGGAGCCATAAATTTTCTTTTTGTGCTGATAGCTTTGGGTATTTGGTTTTCGGCGGTTTACAGTTTTCACCATTATGTTTTGGATGTGGTTGCCGGTGTTGTTTGCTGTGTTATCGGTATTATTTTATTTAACAGGATTGTGAAGTTAAAACCGGTAGAAACCTTTTTAGAACGTTATTTAAAGTTGATAATGTAATTGTAATTTTTTTCTATTCTTTTGAACGAGAATTCCCAATTTTACTTTGCTAAGATTTTTTAGTTTCAATTCAAGTTGAACTGCTTCACAGCGGGTTTGTTTTTCAACAAAGCCCAACAAACACCAGGGAATATATTTAGCAGTAAAATTTTCTTTGCCGGCGTTATGTCGTTCCAGCCTTTGCAAAAGATTATTGGTTTGACCTACATAAAATTTGTCAAACTTTTCGGCGTACAGGATATACACGTAGAACATAAATAAAAAACCCTGCATCAACAGGGCTTGCGGAGAGAGAGGGACGGAGACCCCCGGACCGTTTTTTAATCAAATAATTGATAATTAACGCTTTCCAATTAATAAAAGAGCTTAATGTTACTGTTTTTTGGCTATTTTGTTCCGGGTTTTGTTCCGGGTTTTGCTTTATTTGAAAATCTTTGAAATGCTTATCTGGCAAAGGTTTTGGCCTATTGCTTATTAAAATAATGATCAAAAATTTCGGTCTTATTTCTTTTTCTAATATTAAAAGGTTGATCTTTTTTATTCTTTATAGCTTCCTTTCTGTTCATGTATGGGTTATAATTAGTTTCTCTCTTAGGGTCCAGGATTGGGTTCCAGCCATGTTTTAAATCATATTGAATTTCCTGGAGCAATTTCTCAATTGCGATTAATCTTTCATTCAAGCTCTTAATTCGATTGACTCCTTCCCTTCTTTTGTATTTATAGATTTTCCCTTCATACTTAAATTTAAAAAATACATACCAATCCTTTAAAACATCATTACCATGTTTATTCATAACAGGGTCAGAATATTTTCTTTTATGAAAAGACCCGGATGTCATATACCAAATATACAAAATTGGATACATATATGTATCCATACAATTTCAAGGGGTGCCGACTTTTGAACTATGAAGAATCCGGCAAAAATTAAAGCATTTGCAACTCACCTTAGAATTTTGAGGGAAAAGGCCGGTTTGTCTCAACAAGAACTTGCAGATATTGCGGAATTGTCTAAGTTAACTATTCAACGAATTGAAAATTCAAAATATTCAACAACCCTGGATACTTTAATATCAATTGCAGATGCTTTAAATATTCCCTTAAAGAAATTAGTCGACTATTGATATATTATTGAAATTTACAGTTATTAGGTATTTAATACTCAATTTTATATCTTAAAACGGCACTTTAAAGCTATTAGTCATGAAATTATTACTCCTTATAGTTATCCTTTTTTTTAATACTATTGTTTTAGGACAAAAAAAATCGAAACAATACAATACAAAAATCGATAAGGCTAAAACAGTCAATATCAAGAACGGTATCACCTATATTAATAATGCGAAAAGCGTAACTAATAATGGAATCGTAATGGCTAAAATTTTATTAGCGAAAGCAACTCGAAGATTGGATACAATTGGGCATGTTTATATTTCAGAATTAGTATTTATAAATTCAGATTCATTAATGTTTCAATCTGCTGTAAATTTAGACCTTGTGTTTAATAAAAAGGTCCTGTTTGCGCAGCAAATATCTCCTATAGGTATTTATGGAGAAAAACTCAATTCTGATAGTCTTTCATATAATTTAATTTGCAAAGACCTGGCTGTAACTTCATTTACTGTGCAAATTATAAGTAAAGAGCCGATAACAATTAAAACATACGGAGTTTACGGTAAACTTAATTAGAACCAATATTAACAGTTTCTGCCTTTTTAATATTAGTGATAAAGGTCATCTTAATTGGTTCATTTGTCAAAGTATCTCTTCGAATCCCAAATTGTTTTTCTAATTTTTTATCAAATTCATCTATCGTCTCTTTTAGCTTATTTGAATTCTTCCCAAGTGTATTAATATTACGATTCAATGAGTCAATCGTATTTGTATTGGAAATTCTTTCTTTGTAGTCGGAACTTATTTTCATGTAACCAAAAACTATTAGTGCAATAAATAAAAAAGCTAAGAAACCTAAATAGCTAATGGGCTTCTTTTCATTTTTGTTTTTTTTAGCATTTTTTATCAAGCTTGCTTCCCTCCAAATAGGTACAACACTTAATATTAAACTAAGGAAATAAACAGCATATTCTTGTATTAGGTGCATAGCTATTGATTATTTAGTGATAATAATTGTTTAAAATCTGAGGTGAATACCTCATACAATTTACTAATCATAATAACAGAACAGGTATCAAAGGAAACCCTAATAATTCAATTTTGTTCCGTTTTGATTCCGGTTTTGGGTCCGGGGGTTCGAGAAAAAATCCCTCTCACAAAAAAGCCTCATAACTTACTGAATATCAGATTGTTATGAGGCTTGCGGAGAGAGAGGGATTCGAATGCCGATGAACAATCGGCATGCTGACAGGCTAAGCCTCGTCAGCACCCCCGGATATTTTACAATGTTTTTGAACAAAAGCTTTTAGTCTTTCTTTGCTAAGATTTTTTAGTTTCAATTCAAGTTGAACAGCTTCACTGCGGGTTTGTTTTTCAACAAAGCCCAACAAACACCAGGGAATATATTTAGCAGTAAAATTTTCTTTGCCGGCGTTATGTCGTTCCAGCCTTTGCAAAAGGTTATTAGTTTGACCTACATAAAATTTGTCAAACTTTTCGGCGTACAGGATATACACGTAGAACATAAATAAAAAACCCTGCATCAACAGGGTTTGCGGAGAGAGAGGGATTCGAACCCCCGGACCTGTTACAGTCAACGGTTTTCAAGACCGCCGCTTTAAACCGCTCAGCCATCTCTCCGGCGCAAAAATACAGGTTGAACCGTAACCTCCAAAATATTACCAAATATTATTTTCTGGTTTATAAAATATCTTTTAGCGTTTTACTTATTACTATAAAAGGATGTATTTTAAAAATATCCAGTAAGACATTTTAATAATATCTTTAATAAAACATAGTTGAGGGATATGCCGAACAAACAACAATTTGTTATAATATTAATAATCCTGACTATTGGTATCGGGTGCAGTAAAAAAGCTTCGCAACAAACAGTGGTTAACTACAAAAACCTTGAGTGGAATAAATTTTCAATGGGAGCAGATCTTTCTTTTGTAAACGAAATAGAAGATTTTGGCGGACAGTATAAAGATTCCGGCGTGGTAAAAGACCCTTTTACCATTTTTAAAAATTATGGAGCCAATACCATTCGGGTACGCTTATGGCATAACCCGTCATGGAACCTGGCTTTAACGAATGGAAGATTGTACAGTGATTTAGCAGATGTAGAAAAAACCATACGCAGGGCTAAAGATAATGGTATGGCAGTAAATCTGAACCTTCATTATTCCGACAATTGGGCCGATCCGCAGAAACAGGAAATTCCGGCAGCCTGGCAAGGGCTTGGTTTTAATGTTTTAAAAGATTCTGTTTATGAATATACTTTACGAGTGTTGAATTATTTTAAAAGTAAAAACCTTACTCCCGAAATGATTCAGATTGGTAATGAAAATAATTTTGGAATGTTGTGGCCTTTGGGAAAAGTGGTGAATAATGATTATGCTGCTTTTGCAGAATTGCTAAAAAGCGGTATTAAGGCGGTAAGAGATTTTTCTGCTCTCTCAACCATTAAACCACAGATTATTATACACGAAGCTCAATTACAAACCGCATTAGCCTGGGCAGACGGACTCATTGCCAAAAATGGTGTTACTGATTTTGATATTATCGGCCTTTCACATTATTCAAAATGGTCAACCGTTAATAAAATGGATTCGATTACCTATATCATCAGCCAGTTAAAAAAAACGTACAACAAAAAAATAATAGTAGTAGAAGCTGCTTATCCCTGGACTATTGAAAATGCAGATAACTACAATAATTTTATCGGACCTGAAGCAGCAGTGCAAGGTTATCCTATCAGCAAAGAGGGACAATTAAAATACATGATAGATTTAACGCAAGCAGTGATAGACGGGGGTGGTAGCGGTATTCAATATTGGGAGCCCGCCTGGATTACCTCCTCGTTAAAAGATCAGTGGGGTACGGGGTCGGCCTTTGAAAATTGTACCTTATTTGATTTTTCAGGCAATACGCTACCAGCTTTGAGTTTCATGAAATACAATTATCGGTTTTGATAAGAATCAACTTTTTTACTAATAGGTATCAGCAAATAAAATAGCCCGTAAGTATAGCTTTGGTTAAAGCTTTAACGATGAAAAAAATTATTGCTGCTTTTGACGGTTTAAAATTTTCAGATAGCACCAAAGAATTTGCCGTTAATATTGCTCAACAAACCAATGCACATCTTGTAGGCGTTTTTTTAGAAGACTTAACCTACCACAGTTATAAAATTTATGAGCTGATAACAGAAAAAGGAGTTTCGGAATCAAAATTGAAACAATACGAAGCATCCGATACGGAAGCAAGAGAAAAAGCGGTTAAAAAATTTGAGACGGCCTGCCAGGTAGCGGGTATAAACTATTCCGTTCATCATGACCGGAAGATTGCTATTAAAGAGTTGCTCCACGAAAGTATTTATGCTGACCTTTTAGTTATTGACTCTAAAGAGACACTTACTCATTATGATGAAACAAAACCAACAAGGTTTATCCGTGAGTTGTTAGCCGAAGTTCAGTGCCCGGTATTGTTGGTGCCGCAAAAATATAAATCTATTGATAAAATAATGTTGCTTTATGATGGTGAGCCATCTGCTGTATTTGCAATCCGCATGTTTAGCTATGTACTACCGGAACTAAAAGAGTTGCCATGCGAAGTAGTGTCTGTAAAATATATGAATAGCAGCCTGCATGTGCCCGATAACAAGCTGATTAAGGAATTTATGAAACGTCATTTCCCTAAGGCTACTTATACTACGCTAAAAGGTATTCCTGAAATAGAAATTGTAAGCCATTTGAAAGAGCAAAAAGAAAATACTTTAATAGCATTGGGAGCATACAGAAGAAGTTTGGTATCCCGGTGGTTCCGAACCAGTATGGCCGATGTATTAATGAAGGAATTTAAAATGCCATTATTTATTGCACATAATAAATAAGCGCCATGGTTACATACTTTTTTTCTTTTATAATTCTTGTTCATGGCCTCATTCATTTTATTGGCTTTGCTCAGGCGTTTGGATATGCAAGTTCTGTACATCATACAAAAGATATTTCCAGGACAACAGGTGGTATTTGGTTACTGGCGTGCATACTTTTTATGATCACCGTTATTGGCTTTTTTTTGGGAAAATACTGGTGGCCGGTGCTGGCAACTTTTGCAGTAGTAGTCTCGCAAGTAATGATTTTTTTAAGCTGGAAAGATGCAAAATTTGGAACCGTAGTGAATATAATTATTTTATTTGTGGCTATTTCTGCTTATACTTAATGCGGAAATGGCTGATGGGGAATTTACTAACGCTATAAAAATGATGTATTGTGAAACTTAATAGAGAATGGCATTTAACACATCCTATGCCCCCTAATGCCTCCTTAGAACAACGCATTGCCTGGCACATAGAACATAAAAAAAATTGTGCATGCAGGGACATGCCGGAGAAAATAAAAATAGCAATTAAAAAGAGAAAAGGTTGATCAGTGTTTTTAAAGTTCCCGGTAAAATAATGGGAGCAGATAAATAGAAGATTTTAATAAAATAAACGTCAGGTTATGTAATTTTAATGCCATTGATTTTTTAAGTATTTATTATTGGATTCCATTACCCACATAGCACTTGGCGCCTGTATGGGCGAGGCATTTGCGGGAAAAGCATTGGGTAAAAAAGCGATGCTATGGGGCGCTTTGGCGCAAAGCGTGCCGGACATTGATTTTCTCGCCTCGTTTTGGATGGATACTCCCGGCAATTTACTGGCACATCGGGGTTTTACCCATTCTTTTTTATTTTGCGCAGTTATTACTCCTTTGTTTGCCCTGCTTGCTGAAAAATTGCACCGGCCGCATGATATTCGCTTACGGAGATGGATATTGTTTTTTGGAGGAGTAATTTTTATACATATTTTTATTGATGCTTTTAATAATTATGGTGTAGGTTGGCTGGAGCCATTCAGCCATAAAAGAATTTCCTTTAACGCTATTTACGTAGCAGATCCTTTTTTTTCTATTTGGCCAGCTATAGCTTTTATATTTCTTATTTATTTAAGTCGCTATTCACCCGGGAGAAAGCGATGGTGGAAATTCGGGCTGATACTACCTTCCTTATATTTATTGTACTGTTTATTTAACAAGGTACTAATAGACAGGGAGATAAGATTTATTTTAAAAAAACAGCAAATTGCTTATACAAGATATTTTACAACACCAGCACCTTTGCAAAATTGGCTTTGGTATGTAGTGGCTGGTAATGACAAGGGCTATCAGGTAGGCTTTTACTCGATATTTAGCCATAAGGAAGAAATTAGGTTTCAATACTTTCCAAGAAACGATTCCTTACTAACTCCGGTCTCTAATCACGAAGATTTGCAAAAGCTGATTCGGTTTTCAAAACAGTTTTATACTGTAGAATATTGGAGTGATACTTTAGTATTTAACGATTTACGTTTTGGACAGATTATTGGTTGGAAAGATTCCAGGGAACGATTTGTTTTTCATTATTTTCTTGAACATGCGGACGATAATAAGTTTGTTGTACAACGGGGTCGTTTTGCTAAATGGAATTGGGAGGTTGTGGAGGCAATGTGGCAAAAAATAAAAGGGAATTAATAATTAACCGGCCGGTTTATTTCCGGTATGAAATAAACGAATAGAAAAATTATCTCTGCATTTCATTCGATAGTAAATAATAATGGACGAGGTTAACGTAAGCATTGCAACAATGATAACAGAAACGCTTATGTTAAACCAGTCGGCAATAACTCCTGTTAAAGCAGCTCCAATAGCATAACCCATGTCTCTCCAAAAACGAAAAATGCCAAGGCTTTGGGCACGATCTGATGGATTCGTATTTTCGGCTACCGTTGCTAAAAAAGTAGGATATACCATAGCTGTACCCCATCCTAATAAGGCCGCTAATGCGATATATTGCCAATATGTAATTGCAAAAGAGAGCAGCAGCAATACGATACCCTGTAACAACATCCCTGCAAACAGCATATCTTTTTTGCAAAATCGGTCTGCCATCTTCCCGGTGAAGAGTTGACCGATTCCCCACACAGCAGGATAAATGGCCGCTATAATACCTATTTGCTTTAAATCAAAATGTTTTGCGGATAATAAAATTGGCAGCAGACCCCACACCATACCGTCGTTTAAATTATTGATTAGCCCTGCTTGTGTTACCGAACCCAGATTTGAATCTTTCCAGGTAGTACTCCAGAAAATTCTTTTTAGCCGGGGCACTGAACTGGTCACCATTTCTTTTGCCACATGTTTTCCGGTATCTCTGATGAGAAGAACGCTCATAACGGTGCCCAATATAACCAAGCCGATACCTACGTAAAAGGGGTAGGGGCGAAGTCCATACTCTGCTGCTATATAACTGGTAAAATAAGCAACGGCAGCTAACGCAATATATCCCGCAAATTCGTTAAGTCCCATAGCGAAACCTCGTTGTTTTTCTCCTACAAGATCAATTTTCATTACCACAGTACTGCTCCAGGCCAATCCCTGGTGGATGCCCAGTAAGATATTAGCAGCAATAATCCATTCCCATCGGGGAGCCCACATGAGTACAAAAGGTAATGGCAATGCCAATAACCATCCGGAAACTAATAGTTTTTTTCTTCCGTATTTATTGGCCAACTGTCCGGTAAAGTAATTTGTTATCGCCTTAGCTATGCCAAAAGCAATAATAAAAGATAACAGAGCCGACGTAGCAGCTATGTGAAATTCTTCTTCAGCAATTTTGGGGAGGATGGAACGCTCTAATCCTACCATCCCGCCCACAAATGCATTTACGATTACAAGAAGTACAAATTGAGATAGATTTTCTTTTAGCCCTAATTGTATATTTTTTTCTTTTTTCAAACTTGTAAACTATTTTAATGTAACGGAGCTTTTGCTTATTTCAGCTAACTACAAAGCGGGAATAGCAACTACTTTGGATGATAAAGTTAATTTACTCTTGCTAATAAAAAATTGGCATTTGTCTGCATAAGTTTTAGAAGCAATCGTGTAGTTAGTAATAACTTATTTAGTGTTGTAAAATTAAAAGGCGCAGCCTTGAATGGGGCATTCACTTCAAAAAATGCTTGTTCTGATTATTTTAATTTTTATTTTGACTATACAATACAACTTAATTCAGACTTTTCTTTGAGGATAGCTCTTCTTTTGCCTTTTTTATTGGTTCAAAAGGGCCGTATTTGTGCTGTTGTTCACTAAAACCATCCGCATAAGGTCCAAAAGGATGATCAATTGGCTTGGTAGCAATTTTTGGCCAATCTTTACTCAAATCTTTCTGAGGGCGTGGTTGTGAATTTACATAGGCAGCAACATCCCATGCTTCTTCGTCTGATAATTGTGGATGAAAATGATCGGTAGTTGGACTAAAGGGCATATTATCTTTTACGTATCCGGCCAGCCGCGACAGCCTGTATAAACCTGCGCCAATATTAAAGCTATGCTCGCCCCACAGTGGGGGATAAACGTATGAAATATTATTCTGATCTTTCACACCCTCCCCGTTAGCACCATGACATATTTGGCATTTGCTTAAATAAACAACTTTGCCGTTTGCCGGGCTCGCAGCCCGATCTAAAAATTTCAAATCAGTTATACCAACCCCTTTGGGTTTTTCTCCCTTTTTTACATACTTGCCCAGCCATTTTATATAAGCAACAATGGCTCTCATTTCCTTTGAGTTGCTGTCTAACGCCTTACCATTCAGGCTTCTTTCCAGGCAATCATTCACTCTTTTTTCAATTGATTCTATGCTACCGCTTCTATCCCGAAATTTTGGGTAAGTAGAAGCCACTGCGCTATAATTGTTACCAAAAAGTTTGGTTCCGGCATTCAGATGGCAGTTTTGGCAATTCATGCCATTTGTAGCTTGTGCTACCGTTCCTTTTGGTCCTAAATATTTTGATGTATTGGCAATTAAGTCTTCGCCATATATAAGTTGCTGACGATCTTCTCCGGGTTCAATTTTTTCAGTAAAAAAACTGGGGGCTTCCCAATAATCATTACGAGGCAATAGGGGCGTTGCAAAAATATCAGGTTTACTACAGGAACGAAATTCTTTTATTACTGCAATAATAACGACAGCGAAAAGAAATAATACAAACCACTTTGATTGTAGCATCTTTTCCATTTACCATTATTTTTAGTGCGGCAGCTTTTCCCGAGTCAGGCCATATACCCACGTGCCTGCAATGGCACTTAACAAGGTAACAAGAATAACAGTGGCCCCTGTTCCTATTAGTGCGAATAAAGGCCCGGGGCAAGCGCCGGTTAAGGCCCATCCAAAGCCAAAAATTAATCCTCCGTAAATTTGCCCTTTGTTGAATTTCTTTTTGGGTATTTCTATCACCTCTCCATAAATTGTTTTAAGCTTAAATTTTTTAATAAGCCATACACCCAGCATACCTACGGCTACTGCGGAGCCGATAACCCCAAACATGTGAAAACTCTGCAGGCGGAACATTTCCTGTATGCGAAGCCAGGATATTACTTCTGATTTTACCAGAATAATTCCAAATAAGATACCGGACGCCAAGTATTTAAAATTATACCACCACGGATGTTTTAACTCACTTTCGTTGATACACATTGTATCTAATGATCGTACTTCAAAATCTGTATTTTCAGTTAAAAAAGTATGATGTTTTTGCTCTTGTGTGATTTCTTTTGTTTCCATTTTTTAGGATTAAAGTAATTTAAGAATATAGGGTAAAATAAGGTTGGCCATAATAAAACCACCACCCATAAAGCTCATTGTCGCAACTAAAGAAGGCCATTGTAAACTACTTAACCCCATAATAGCATGCCCACTGGTGCAACCTCCGGCATACCGGGTGCCAAATCCCACTAAAAAACCACCTATCACCATAAGAATAAATCCCTTAATGGTTAATAGATTGTGCCAATTAAATAAATCGGCGGGAACAAGCCCGTTAAAGTTGTTAACACCGTAGGAGTTTAATTCTGTTGCCAGCTTTGGATTAATTTTTACAGCTTCCGGATTGTTTAAAAAACTAACGGCTAAAATGGCTCCCACCAGAACCCCTGTAACAAAAAACAGATTCCATATTTCTTTTTTCCAATCGTATTTGAAAAAAGAGATATTGGCAGGTAAACAGGCAGCGCACAGGTGCCTTAAAGAAGAGGAGATGCCAAATGTTTTATTTCCCATTAACAATAGGGTGGGAACTGTTAATCCAATTAAAGGCCCTGCTATGTACCATGGCCATGGGTTGCTAAAAATATTTATCAGCATATTTTATGAAGTTAAAAAGTGTTAAGTTGTTTTTATACATTGTTGATGTGTTTCCTACAGCAAATATCATGAAAGATTATTATGCCTGCAGGAAAACGGGTTAGTTTAATAAAAGTCTAACAATTTGTATTGCATGGTATGAGCAATCAGAAAATTTTATCTTGATGTGTTTTTTTATTTTGCTATTTGGTTTTTAATTAATTACAATGTTGAGGGGCATACATAATCGGTAACATTTATTTTGCCACTGTCTTTTATTGTTTTAAACCCACCTTTAATATCAATTAAATTATTGAATCCCCTGGCTTTTAATACGGATGCAAAAATCATAGAACGATACCCGCCGGCACAATAAACGTAGTAAGATTTATTTTTATCTACTTTTAACATGCTATCATTAATAAAATCGAGTGGCGCATTTTCTGCATTTTCTACGTGCTCGCTTAAAAATTCAGTGGGTTTTCTTACATCTAATAAATTGATGTTTTTATTCTTTTTTATTATTTCGGCCAGTTCATCGGCACTTATGGATTTAATTTCATCGGTTTCTTTACCAGCCTTTTTCCAGGCCTCTATGCCATCTTTTAAATAGCCAATGGTATAGTCGTAACCAACACGGGCCAATCTTGTAATAACTTCCTCTTCTCTTCCGGGTTCATCTACAATTAATATTTGTTGTTTGATGTCCGGTATCATAGCGCCAACCCAGGGAGCAAAACTTCCATCAATGCCAATATTAATAGAGTTGGGTATATGTTCTTTGGCAAATGTTTGGGGGTCTCTTGTGTCTAAGATAAGAGCGCCTGTTTCATTGGCTGCTGTTTCAAATGCATCCGGGCTTAGGGCAATTTTTCCTCTTTTCATTACGTCATCAATGCTTTCGTAACCTTGTTTGTTAAGCATAACGTTTAAAGGAAAATAAGCAGGTGGTGGCAATAAACCGGCAGTAACTTCTTTTACAAACTCCTCTTTACTCATATTGGCACGCAAAGCATAGTTTGTTGCCTTTTGATGACCTAGTGTGTCACTCGTTTCTTTACTCATATTTTTGCCACAAGCGCTGCCGGCGCCGTGCGCAGGGTAAACAATAATATCATCATTTAATGGCATGATTTTATTTCGTAGCGAATCATATAAAGTAGCTGCCAACTCTTCCTGGGTCATGTGGGCTGCTTTTTGTGCTAAATCCGGACGACCCACATCACCAATGAATAATGTGTCTCCCGAAAACAGAGCTGTATCTTTTCCGTTTTCATCTTTTAATAAATAGCAGGCGCTTTCCATCGTATGTCCCGGAGTATGTAAAACTTTAAAAATAATTTTACCTACTTTAAATTCTTCCCCATCTTTTGCAATGTGTGCTGTAAAATTGGGGCTGGCACCAGGTCCATATACAATTGCAGCTCCCGTTTTTTTACTCAAATCCAGATGACCGGATACAAAGTCGGCATGGAAATGTGTTTCAAAAACGTATTTAATTTTTGCCTGGTTGCGTTCGGCTTTTTGTATATAGGGCTCTACTTCGCGCAAAGGATCAATAACTACGGCTTCGCCTTCGCTTTCAATGTAATAAGCCCCTTGTGCCAGGCAGCCGGTATAAATTTGTTCTATCTTCATAATTATTCTTTTATTCTTGGAGTTTTAGGTTTCAAAAAATTGAAGTGCAAATTTGCAGCCGTTTTTCGAGGCATACAATGACTTTTGTCACACAAAGTTTGTTAAAAATGGTACAGGGGATAAATGCTTTGGAAATGCATATTATGAACTTTTATTTAAAAAACAATTCTTTTGTAATAATATAAATTCCCATTACCAGTACAAACCAACCAAATCCTTTTTTAAGTTTTTCTCCTGAAATTTTGTGACTCAGGTAATTACCAACAAAAATGCCGATAACAGCAAGCCCGGTAACTGTAAGTAATAATTTCCAATCCATTTGATAGTGTTTAATATCACCCGTAAAACCAATTAAAGATTTGGCTGCAATAATTAAAAGAGAAGTGCCAATAGCTTGTTTCATCGGCAGTTTACTAAGCAACACCAAAGCAGGTATAATTAAAAAACCACCACCTGCTCCAACCAGGCCTGTGAGCACGCCTACTACAATACCTTCGAGCAATATTAAAGGATAATTAAATTTTTGAATGGTAACTTCATTACCGTTACTAGGTTGTTGTTTTTTTTCTGTTATCATTGAAATAGAGGCAGATACCATCAACGCAGCAAATAAAACCATCATTAAAATGGGCTTTGTTGCTGTAAAGCTGCCGATAGAAAAGATTTCTGCAGGAATGACCGGAATAATAAAAGCCCTGGTAGCATATACTGCTACTATAGATGGTATGCCAAAAATGAACGCGGTTTTAAGATTAACCAGGCCTTGCTTATATTTTGGGAAAACACCCACCAGGCTGGTTGATCCAACAATAAATAACGAATATGCTGTAGCTAGTACGGGATTAACCCCAAAGAGATAAACCAAAACCGGAACGGTTAGTATAGAACCGCCACCGCCAATTAAACCTAACGAGATACCTATTAAAACTGATGCAATATATCCTGCTATTTCCATATTTTAATTTTGGGCAAAATTGATTGTTGGTTGTGAAATGGGCGGTGATATAAATCACACAACTTATTTAATCCACTCAATACCATTTCGATATAATATTACTCGTTTGTTTTTTTCCATATTTTTTAAAAGACGGGAAATAACTTCACGAGAAGAATTTAGATCATCAGCAATTTGTTGGTGAGTAAGTTGAAGGTTGTTTCCTAATTTTTGCGCCTGGCGTTTAAGGTAAAATTCCAGTCTCTCGTCCATATTGCGAAAAGCGACATGATCGAGTGTTATTAATAATTCTTCAAAACGTTGTCGGTATGAGGAAAGAATAAAACTATTCCAGCTTTTATATTTCATCATCCATTCGTCAATTTTGGCAAGAGGCACCATTAATATTTCAGTATCTTTTACAGCCACGGCCAAAATTTCACTTGTTTTTTGCCTGGAGTCACAAACCATACTTTGCGCACAGGCATCACCAGGTTCCAGGTAATAAATAAAAAATTCATTTCCGTCATCATCCTCCCTGTAAATCTTTGCTAGTCCGTTAATTACGATAAGTGCAGATTTAAAGTACTGCCCTTTGCGTACTAATGTTTCCCCTGCATTAAAATGATGAATGGAGCCATTTTCAAGTAACTCTTCTAATAATTCGTTTTCCAGGAATGAAAATGTTTTTTGAATAGATTTTAACTGTGTAGAGGACATGTGCGTATGTTTGATAGCAGGCAAAGATAATTATTTAGTATTTGCATACCAGATTGCTCGGGTATTACTGTTTGGTAAGTTTCTCCTGTTTAAAATAAAAAGTAAACAGGTAAAGCAAGATTCTGAATATTTTATAAGATACCCATCGGCTGAATTGCTTAACAATGTTTTTTGAATAGCGGTGGTATTCTCTTGTAATTTTTATACAACTATCCTGGCAAAGCTTGTCCAGCATGTTAGCTGTTGTTTCGGCGAGTAAAGCATTTTTTACGTCCAGATTTAGTTCAATACTTGCGTAAGCGCTTAAATCGTTTACATTGTAGGAGCCTACAGTTAACCATTGATTGTCGCACACAGCCAGCTTGCCATGCAAAATATTTTCCTGGTACTCATAAATCTCAACTTTGTTGCGCAACAGCCAATCGTACATATATCGTTCAGCCAGTTTAGCCATCTTTACATCAGAAAGGCCGGCCATAATTACTTTTACTTTAATACCTCTTTTAACAGCCTTCTGTATATTTCTTTTTATTACGCGGCCTGGTAAAAAATAACTGCATAAAATGATTATGTTAGATTGAGCTTTGGTAAACATCTCGATATAGGTTTTCGAAATCTGGTACTTGCGGCGTACCCAGTCATTTCGACTCAATCTCACCAGGCTATTTTCTGTTAGTGGTATGTTGAAACTGATTTGTTTTTCCTCGCAAGGAGTAATGCCCATGCCCGATTTAAATCCTTTCCATGTTTTCCAACAAAGTACACAAAGTTGTTGGGCCATTTCGCCTTCTACATACAAAGCAAAGTCAAGCCAAGCCCTTTTTCCGGGCATATCATTATACCGGTTACTTATATTAATTCCACCTACTACGGCAAACGTGGCATCTACCACAAACAATTTGTGATGTAACCGGCGGCCGAAATAAAAAGTTTTGCTTTTAAAAACAGGGTCAAAAAAACGAAAATATATACCGGTATTCTGTATATCCCCGATAAACTTTTGAGACAGGGATTGTGATGCGTAACCATCGGCCAAAATATATACCCGCACATTTTTTTTGGCTGCTTCTTTTAAAGCTGCTGCTATCATGTTACCTGTTTCGTCTTCATCGTAAATATAGGTTTGTAAATGAATGCTCTCTTTTGCTTCTCCAATTAGTTTCAGTAACAAATCAAAATATTCTTTTCCCCCATGTACTAATCTTACTTTATTATTTGTAATATAATCAGAAGTGGATATCGTTTGAAACCCTGCTGACATTGCTTTATCGGTTTTTAATTTTCAATTTATTATTTCTTTTTCATTTTTTATGATGAGTAGCATAATGAGCTTTGGTGATCTTGGTCATTTGTGATATAAGGATATTTATGAACTTTAGGGTCGTTAAATTGAATTATGCTGTTTCAGCCAGAAGTTTGGAAATTTTTAGCCGGTATTGCTATTTTTTTGCTGGGGATGAACTTTTTAGAAGACTCTTTGGCCCGATTGGCTGGACGCTCTTTTAAATTATTTCTTAGAAAGCAAACGGCAAATAAATATAAAGCGGTAGGTGCAGGGGCACTTATCACCGCCCTGCTACAGAGTAGTTCTGCTATAAATTTAATGGTGCTGGCATTTGTTGGTTCGGGAGTTTTAAAGATGAATAATGCGCTGGCTATCATGCTGGGTTCCAATTTGGGGACTACGATTACCAGTTGGATAATTGTAACGGCGGGTTTTGAGTTATCCATTGAAAATATTGCTTTGCCTGTAATAGCTATTGGTGGAATGATTATGATTTTTGTTAGTAAGCATTCCAGGTGGAGTTTGTGGAGTCGTTTTTTATTTGGTTTTGGATTTCTGTTTACGGGATTGGGGTTTATTAAAAGCGGAATGGAGGTATTGGTTAGCCAACTTGAGTTGAGTACACTTAACCACTATCCGGTAATTGTATTTGTTATGGTTGGTGTAATAATTACTTCCTTAATTCAGTCAAGTTCTGCCACCGTGGCCATTGTATTGGCGGCTTTATTTGCAAAGGGTATTACGCTTTATACGGCTATGGGTGTTGTATTGGGTTCTGAAATTGGAACAACGATAAAGCTAATGGCAGCTTCGGTAAAAAGCAGTAGCGATAAAAAAAGAACATCTGCCGGAAACGTAATTATTAATACCGTTACAGTTATTATTGTTTTTCTTTTTTTACAGCCGGTATATGAATTTATTGTGTATAGAATAGGTATAAAGAACGATCTTATTGCCCTGGTATTTTTTCAAAGTTTGATAAATATAGTCAGCTTATTACTTTTTCTCCCTCTGCTTAATGTATTAGGTAAGTTCCTGGAAAAACGATTTATAAAAACCAATCATGATTTGCTGTATATCAACAAATCTGTGGCCGGAGATATTAACCTGAGTATAGATGCCACGGAAAAGGAGGCCTTACATTTTATCCATCATGTTATAGATTTTGGGATGAGTAACTTCGGGATGAATAATAATGAGTCGGCAGCACTAATATCTGAAGGGTACTTAAATAAGCCACTTGTTGAAAAATATAATTATATAAAACATTTACATGGCGAAATACATACTTTCTGTATTCAATTACAAAAAATGTCAATGGAAAAAAAGGAGGCTGAAAGGCTTGTTCAATTGATATCTTGTGTACGTAATTGTATGTATGCTGCCAAAAGTATTAACGATGGTCATTGGGATATTGTGCATTTAAAAAATTCTTCTAACGACGTTAAGTTTAATTTTTATCTTTCGTTTAAAAGCAAAACAAAGTTATTGTACAGCAGCTTAACAGCCTTATTGGCTAAGCCTGATAGAACTTTGTGTTTTGATGAATTAGTTAATATTTACAAATCAGTAACAGAAAATTATACAGCTACGCTTCAGGAATTATATAAAGAGAGTATGGCCGCTAATGTGAATGAAATAGAAATTTCAACCTTAATTAATTTTAACAGGGAAATGGTAACCTCTTTTAAGTCGCTCATCTTTGGTGTTAAGGATTATCTTTTAGATGTAAAGCAGGCGGAGTATTTTGATGAATTACCCGGGTTTATTCGATAGCAAGTTAATACTCTACTTTTTCTAGTTCATTCTTCCCCAGTCGTTTTTCAGGAGGTACAAATTTTAAACCAAGCAGTTTGTAAATTTCTTCCTCTGTTGCACTGGCCGATACTTTACCAGTTTTGATATCAAATACGCCGTATTCATTTATTTTCCATCCTTTTTCCCTGGCTATGGTTCTTATTTTGATGTTGTGTTCTTTGTTACCAGTAAAATAAAGTAGTGCTGCCCCATATTCATGCTCGTGTACAATTCTAATATCTACCTGTATATTATTTTCTTTCAGTAATACACTCCCTCTTGTTTCCCCAACTGCCTGTACGCGGCTTACCTGTGGCAATTGTACAAATTTGTTGACGATGCTCTTCCATTTTTTTCTAGGTGCCGTTACAATAATATCAATGTCTCCAATTGTTTCTTTTTTGCGTCGCAAACTTCCTGCCAGGGTTGCTCTAATTACTCCGGGTATTCTTAAGACCTCATTCAGTATTTCATTACCAATTCGTTCAGCTGTTTTTAAAGGCATTCTTTGGCTCTCGTCTTTATTTAGCTTTAGTACCCTTTTAATATTTTCAATTCTTCTTTTACCAAAACCTTTTACCCCGATTAATTTGTCTTTTTCAAGCGCTTCAATCAATTCCTCCCGGTTATTTACTTTTAAAACATCGTGGAGTACTTTAATTGTGGACGGCCCAAAACCCTTAATGTCCATCAGGTCTATTAAATCCTGCGGCACCTCCTTTTTCAGTTTTTCAAATGTTTTTATTTTGCCGGTATGGAGGTATTCAATTATTTTTTCTCCAATACTTTCTCCAATACCATGTAGTTGATCAAGTGTTTTTACATCGTTTGCATAAAGGGAAATATCATCTCTCAGGGAGCTGATTGTTTTGGCAGCAACGTCATAAGCAATGGCCCGAAAGCGTTCCTCTTTTCCTTTGTATTTGTAACACGCAGCCATTCTGTGAAAGATGGCAGCCAACTCGGTATTGTGTTGTGGAGAGAGTGTCTGTATGGCAGCTGTAGCCATGAAAATATTTTATTACAATTTAGGTTGTAGGATGTTTTTTACGTTTGAGTGGTGTCACGATTTATGCTGATTGCTATCAGGGTTTTGTCATAGTAACACCTGTAGCTTTGAAACATAAAAATTAGTTGTCATGAACAAAAGCATAACACCGGATATAAGGGAAGTAATAGGAGCTGTGTCTTATCTCCCCAGTGTTTCTTTAATTATGCCGTTCGAACCCAAAATGAATTTGAAAACGGAATTGGCATATAAGCTTAAAATTGCTACCGACAAAATTGAACAGCAATTAATGAATAATTATGAGGTTGAAAAGGCCAACCTGATACTTGAAAAACTAAAGAATTTAATTTCTCAGCTTAGTTACACTACGTATAAAAAAAGTGTTGCAATTTTTGTTTCACCCCTGATTGAAAAGGTTTATTATCTGGACATACCGGTTGAAGAAAAAATTATTATTGACGAATCCTTTGAGATACGGGACCTCGTTTACAGTAAAAAAGATTTGCATAAATATCTCGTATTGATTTTAAGTGCAGAGTGGACAAAAATTTTTCTTGGGAATACGTCTCAATTTATACGGTTAAAAACCGCCACTCCCGACAATGTAAATGCTATATGGAATGATATCCCTTCTAAAACAGCAAACTTTAGCGATCCATCTTATAGAAAGGAAGTAATGCTGAATAAGTTTTTAAAATATAGTGATGATGGGCTGGGTATTATATTGAATGCCACCCCTTTCCCGGTGTTTGTAATGGGTACAGCCAGGGTAATTGGGCATTTTAAAAAAATAACTGCCAATAAAAGACATGTGGTTGAATATATTCCGGGGAACTACGAAGAGGCTACAGAAACAGAAATCCGCAAAGTGTTAGCTCCTTATATTGCTGATTGGCGAAAGGTAATGCAGAATAATATTTTGAGGCAGTTAGATGCTGCTATGAATGCAGGTAAACTGGTTTCAGGTATAGATGCAATATGGAAAAAAACCGTACAAAAAAATGCTCGCTTGTTGGTGGTAGAAAAAAATTTTATTTATCCTGCGCAACGTGTTTCAGATACGGAGATTTCACTGCATGACCCTAATGATATTAATCAACTATTTATTAAAGACGCAGTGGACGACATTATAGAAAGGGTGCTTGTAAATGGTGGTGATGTGGAATTTGTAGATGAAGGGTTGCTGAAAGATTATCAAAAAATAGCTTTGATACAGTTTTACTGATTTTTAAATATTTTTAATTGCGTAGTTTTTGAATTACAAAAGGTAACCTAAGTCGGGGCAGGTTACCTTTTATGTTGATTATAATCACAAATACATTTGACAGCCTTCAGTGAATTTATGCGTAGGTTTTTACATATTTGTTTACAGAGAATTGTATGATATTACCACAAAAAACCAGGCTATTTTTAATAGAAGCGGGTGAAATTACCCGTTTTACAGGGAGATTTTTTTCTCAGGGCATAAAACCGAGATACGAAATAGCAGAGTTTTTTCACCAATGCTTTATTATTGGATATAAATCGTTGCCCTTGGTTAGTTTAACCGGTTTTATTATTGGCTTGGTATTAACCATGCAATTGAGACCGTCGTTAACAGAGTATGGAGTAGAGTCTGAATTGCCGGCAATGGTAGGTATAGCCATTGTAAGAGAAATCGGGCCCATGCTTACAGCTTTGATATTTGCCGGTAAAATTGGTAGCAGTATTGGTGCCGAACTAGGTTCCATGAAAGTAACAGAACAGATTGATGCCATGGAAGTATCCGGAACGAATCCCTTTAAATACCTGGTGGTAACTCGTGTAATTGCTTCTACATTAATGCTACCTGTTTTGGTAATACTAAGCGATGCTATTTCTTTATATGGTTCTTATCTTGGAGTTAATATTCGCTCGGTTACAAGTTTTGATCTTTTTTTTAACCAGGTATTTCACAACCTGGCTTTTGGAGATGTATTGCCGGCTTTTTTTAAAACTTTTTTCTTTGGCTTTGCAATTGGGATTATTGGATGTTACAAAGGGTATTCTTCCAGTAAAGGAACCGAAGGAGTGGGAAGGGCAGCTAACTCTGCAGTGGTTGTTGCTTCTATCTTAGTTTTTATTATTGATCTAATAGCCGTACAAATAACAGATATAATGGGTTTAAATTAAATGTTATGCCGGTAAAGGAAACATTAAATAAGATTACACTAAAACAAGAGTATTCAGAAGCGGTAATTAATATCAGGAGCCTTTATAAATCTTTTGGAACAAATCATGTGTTAATAGATTTTAACCTTTCGCTTAACAAAGGAGAAAATGTAGTTGTACTTGGAAAATCAGGTTCAGGTAAATCTGTTTTAATTAAATGTATTATCGGACTTCTCAGGCCAGACGCAGGAAAGATAGAGGTATTTGGAAAAAATGTGCCGGATTTGAATCGCGATGAATTAGATAGAATACGGGTAAAAGTGGGTTTTCTTTTTCAAAGTAATGCTTTATACGATTCGATGACCGTACGAGAAAATCTTGAATTTCCTCTGCGCCGGCACTGGATTGAGAAAACACAGGAAGAGGTAGATACAATGGTTATGGAAGTACTTAAAAATGTGGGGTTAGGACATACGGTGGACATGATGCCCGTTGAATTATCCGGCGGAATGCGGAAACGTATTGCATTGGCCCGAACGCTGATTCTGAAACCCGATATTATTTTATATGATGAGCCTACTACCGGCCTTGATCCTATAACGGGGAAAGAGATAAGCGAACTTATGGTAGAATTACAAAAAAAATATCAAACATCTTCCCTTATTATTTCGCACGACATGAATTGCATCAAGCTTACATCGGATAGAATAGTAGTTTTGATAGATGGTAAATGCTATGCGGAAGGTACTTATGAAGAATTAAAAAGGACGAATGATAAAAGGGTAAAAGAGTTTTTTGAATAAAACTAATGCTATGGCAAATAATTTTTTAGATAACCTCAAGCTTGGAGTATTTACTTTAAGTGGGCTTTTACTGCTCATTTTTAGCCTGTATATGATTGGCAGAACAGAAAGCTTGTTCGGATCGCATTTTGAATTAAAAGCCCATTTTAAAAATGCAAGCGGTTTAACCAAGGGTAACAATATACGTTATTCAGGCATACAGGTAGGTACAGTGAAAAGTGTAAAATTTAAGAACGATACAACAATCGAGGTAGTTATGCTTATTGAAGAAAGGGCAAGATACTACATTCGTAAAAATGCGCTTGCTTCTATTGGCACCGAAGGGCTTATGGGCAATAAAGTAATAAATATTAATCCGGGAAAAGGGGCCGGAGAGGAGGTTACGGAAGGAGATGTTATTTTAACTCAAAAGCTTTTTGATACCGACGAAATTTTTAATACACTCAATAAAACAAACAATAATATTGCCACGATATCGGAAGACCTGAAGAGCACCGTACAGCGGATTAACAATAGCACGGCGTTATGGAGTATTCTAAATGAGAACAGCCTGGCATCAAATTTAAAAACAGCGTTACTCAATATAAGTAAGGCCAGTAGTACCGCTAACAATATGGTTAATGATTTGCATACAATTATTAATGATGTAAAAAATGGAAAAGGATCGGCAGGCATGCTGCTAAAAGATACCAGTTTTGCTTTTGAACTAAAAGAAGCCGTGACGAAAGTGAAATCCGTTGGCGACAGTGTTAATGTTTTAACTAGCGAATTGAATCAACTGATAAATGAAGTAAACTTTGATGTTTCTAAAGGCAAGGGAACCGTAAATGCTTTATTAAAAGATTCTGTAATAACGAATAAGCTTACCACTAGTTTGGAAAATATAAAACAAGGCACCGCCGCTTTTAATGAAAATATGGAAGCGCTGAAACATAACTTTTTTTTCAGAGGTTACTTCCGGAAATTAGAAAAACAAAAGAAGAAAGAGGCGGAAGCCAAAAAATAATTCTTTCTTCATATCCCTATTTCTGTCTTACTGATAAAGTTTATGAGAGCTGCCGTATTTTTTAAGCCAAGTTTGTGTAATATTTTATAGCGGTGCACTTCGACTGTTCTTGAAGAAATATTTAAAAATTTACCAATTACTTTAGAGCTTTTTCCTTCTTTAAGTAATTCAATAATTTCAATTTCTCTTTTTGACAATGCGTTGATTCCCTGTCCTTTTGTTTCGGTGTTTAAATGTTCTTCCTTTAGTAAATTAATTACTTCGTTGCAAAGGTATTTTTTCCCCCTTTTTACTTTTCGGATGGCTTCAATTAACTCCCGGTTTGAAGAATTTTTTGTAACATATCCATGCGCCCCTAAATGAATTGCTTTTTTTGCATAAGAAGTGAGGTTGTGCATGGATACGGTTAATATTTTCGTTCCTTTTGAGTGTGTTAAAATTTCCGGTATCAGATCGAAGCCGGAGTCGCTTGATAGATTTATGTCCAGCAGTATCACATCCGCTTTTTCTTTTTTTATAAGTTCTACTGCATCGTAAAATGTTCCACAATCTCCGATAACGGTAAAATCATCTTCCATAGAAAACACCATCTTCCACATTTCTCTAACCATAGTGTGATCTTCTATAATGATTAGCTTAATTTTCTTCATAAGTACTGGATTTTATAAGAGGTAATTCTATTTTCAACTTACATCCTTTTCCGGATTCTGACATGAGGGTAAATGTTCCGTTTTGTGATTCAACGCGATTCATCATGTTTCTTATTCCAATGCCATCTTGTTTTTTTGTAGTATCAAAACCTATTCCGTCATCTACTATCTGCATGATTACTTTATCAAAAGTTGTGGCTAACATGATTTCAATTTTTTTGGCCTTGGCATATTTCAAAATGTTGGTGAATTGCTCCTGTGCTACCCGGTAGATGGTTATTTTTTGAAGATTATTCAATAGGCTTTCTTCAAATTCATCATTAACGAAACTTATTTTAAAAAGTAATGACAGAACCATGTCATTAGCCATTTGTTTTATTGCTTCGGTAAGGGTGGTATGTGTAAGGGCGGGTAGAGCAAGCGATTTTGAAAGTTTTCTTACCTCTTCAATAGTTTGTGAGATATTCTCGAAGCTTTTTTGTATTAGGATTTCCCGCAGGTTTTCATTTTCGATGGCCATTTGAAGGTATATTTTTATTGTAGCCAGAATTTGGTTGATATTATCATGAAGCTCACGGGCTATTTCCTGGCGTTGCTTTTCCTGTCCCTCAATACTCGCAGATAAAATTTCCTTTTGTTTATTTATTCTCTCTTTCTCAATTTCTTTTTCCATTCTCAATTTCTCGGTAATGTCCCTCCCTTCCAGTACCAGCAATGAAACATTATCTCCGGTATCAAAAAGAGGGCGTATGGAAAAATCAAGCACTATGTCCCGTCCGTCAAGCAGGTTTAATTCTAATTCGTAGTTCACCGTTTCACCTTTGGCAGCTTTTGTTAAAGCTGCTTTTGCTTTTTGCTTTGTAACATCTGAAAACCATCTTGAGTCCAGAAAATTCATTCCAATCACTTCCTCCTTTGGCAGCCTGAAAAATTCGGTTGCGGTACGATTGGCTTCCAGGAGAACCCCCTCACTTGTCATTAACCCCATAAATTGAAAAGTAGAGTTAAATATACCTCTGAATTTTGCTTCATTTGCTTTTAGTTCCTCTTCAATTTGTTTACGCCTGGTAATATCGGTGTGTGTGCCAATAATTTTTGTGGGCTTACCCGACGCATCCTTTTCAATAACCACCCCTCTGTCGAGCACCCACTTTATATCCCCGTTTTTTAGCAATAGGCGATATTCCACTGAGTGGTGATCTATTTTTCCCTGTAGGTATAGTTTGTCGTTTTGCTCTAATATCCACTGGTCTTTTTTGTGAACACTTGCCCTCCATATTTTATCATTGTTAATAACTCTATCATCCTCCTGGTACGCAGCCAGATCGCTAATTTCTTCAGAAAAAAGGGTAGTACCCGTTATAAAATCATGTTCCCAAACAGTATCGCCAAGTTTTGATAAAAGTTGACCAAATTTTTTTTCTGAATCAATAAGATTTTCTTCGGCTAACTTTCTTTTGGTTATATCTCGGATATTAACGGAGACTAACTGGATATCTTTGTTATCAGGATACACAACCGGTTCGTAATTAACATATATCCAGAGTAGCCTGTTGCCTGCTGTAATAAAATCTACTTCATACCCAATTTTTTCGCCATCAAAAGCTCTCTTAAAGCATTCCTTTATCTTGTCAAGTTTTTCAGAGGGAAATAGAGTCAAAATATTATCTCCTATACTCAGCCGTTTATTAAAAATTTGTGTGTGCAATTTTAACGCTTCATCATTAATTACTGTTATTTCCAGCTTTTTGTTTATTAAATAAAAGCCCTCTTTTATTCCCGATAAGGCTGCGGTAAGATTTTTCTCAACTGTCTCAAAATTCCTGTAAGCTGTTATTTTGTTTGTGATATTTGTGAGCGTAGTAATGACGCCCCTGGCCTTGCCATTTCCATTTAAAATAGGATAAGTGTTTAGCTTTACCCAGGTTATGGCATCATTCTTTTCCTTAGTTACTCCAAGAATCACGTCCTTTTGATGTTCACCGGTTTTTAAGGTAATGGTAGATGGATGCTCTTCTTCTGACAGGAAATCAAGGTATTGGTGATTATTATTGTATGAATGCCAGTAAAAATTTGAAAAGGACAGGCTTACTAATTGTTCAAAAGGCAGACCAAAAATTTTAGCAGCAGCAGGATTTGCGTAAATAATTTCTCCACTTTCGTTTTGGTATATAACACTTTCCGTTAGTTTCTCAACCACGTTGGGGAGTATAGGGATAATTGGGTTTTGCATTTGATGTTACTTCGGATATTAAATATAGGTGTCGAGCTTCGTGTATTCTTTACTCAAAAAGTAAAAAGTAATATTAGTAATAAAAATAATATAATAGAGCTTCTGAAAAATACCACAAAAGGGTGATATAAGACCTCAAATTATGCAATTTTGTCCACTTTTTTGATACATGGATTCAAATATACCCCTTTTTTATGTAAGACGACTTTATTTGCGAACTATATATATTTTATTATTAATATTTGTAATTAATTTATGTATAACATATTACTTTGGTTGTTTTATAATTTGATGTTTAAACATTAAATTAATAATTTTATAATAAAACAATGCGAACTATTATTCATGAATCAGAGACGAGAGGACAGGCCGATCATGGCTGGCTACATTCCCATCACACTTTTAGTTTTGCAGGTTATTATAATCCTGAAAGAGTACATTTCGGGCTTTTGCGTGTTTTAAATGATGATGTGGTAGCGCCTGGCAAGGGTTTTGGAAAACACCCGCACGACAATATGGAAATAGTTTCCATACCACTAAGTGGTTCGCTTGCTCACCAGGATTCTACCGGGAGAAGCGAAGTAATTAAAACAAATGATGTGCAAATAATGAGTGCCGGCTCGGGAATTTTGCATAGTGAGATGAATGCATCGTCTATAGAACCTGTAAATTTTCTTCAAATTTGGATTTTTCCTAAAGAAAAAGATATTAGCCCTCGTTACGAGCAAAAAACTTTTGATCCTCTGCAAAGAATAAATATTATCCAAACAGTGGTTTCTCCCCGTAAGGAGGACGGAGGTGTATGGATAAACCAAGATGCGTGGTTCTCACGGTTAACCCTCAGGCAGTTTCATGAAATAACTTACCCTGTCCATCTTCAGTCTAATGGTGTTTATGTTTTTGTAATAAATGGAGAAGTAAGTATTGCAAACAGCCCATTAAAGAAAAGGGATGCAATGGGAATTACTGATGCAGACCGGTTTATTATTAAAGCAAATAAAGACTCTGAACTTCTTTTTATTGAAGTACCAATGCGTTGATGGAAAAATTGAAATTAAAGCAGGAGCAGCGCAGAAGGTGAGTGAAAGTCTTCGTAAGGTCTCCAAGAAAAATTGAAATACTCACCATTATTGGATTGTAAGATGTAAACAAAAGCAAAAAGCCCCACAAGTTTATTTAAAATGCACAAAGTAGGGCAGTAAACAACCCATAAAAAAAAGTATAAAAAAAATATATGTATTGTGATGCTTTTTTAAAAAGGATAGAATGATGAATTTATCTTGTTTACAATACGTATTAAAAAATACATGTATATTTACAAACAGCCCATTGTAGTAATCTGCCTAATGCAAGAAATCACCCTTTTTTTATTTTGCCGCTTTAAGTAATTTCATCTACTTGCAATAGTTTTATTTGTAAAGATCCAGTTATCGTATTAAGACATTTATCATGTACTCTATTTACTTTGTCAACCTCTGTAGGCTTTATAAAGCCGCTTTTCACTCTGTGTTATTTTCCCGTTATTCCTTTTTTGAACAATCACTGTACAAGTTTTATTTCTCAATAATTGGATTTACAAAAATTGAGAAAGCAATTTCCTGTCCCGGTAGGATATCCTGCTTTGTAAAAAATCCCGCTCCGAAAGGGGATCCTACTGTGTCAGGAATACCGTACTCTTTAAATTTCTTAACCCTAAACTTTAAATAGTATGAATTTATCTAAAACCATTTTTTCTTTTGCCCTGCTGGCTGTTACCAGTATTACTTTTTACCAATGTGCCAAAAAGCAACAAAACGAGGAGCAAATAAAGCCTGTGTTTAGTACGAAGGTGGGTGCTGTTATCTCTTCAGAAACTGCCAGGCGGTGGTTAGGCTATACTTATACTACCGGGGCCAAGCTTGAAAATCATTTACTCACACCTCAAAATATTACGGCTATTTTGCAGGCAAAGGGCGGCCTGGGGGTGGCTTTGCATCATACTCAGGATGACAACGGGGCTTATCATCTATTGGCTATAACCATTGTATCTGGTAATGCCTTATGGGATTCTCCGCTTATTATTGATACGCATAGTGGAGAAGCGGTAAACAGCTTTACGGCCAAAACATGGGCGGATAATTATATAAAAGCTAATGCACCGGGCAGCATCCGGTACCATTTTTTTGGTTTGCATGTTTTTGAAGACATACAAAAAATAGAGTCTTATAAAAGGGTGGAAATACAACCTGCTTTAAATGATGGCGGCAAACCGCAGTTACTGCTGATGGTAATGGGGGGAGATTCGGGTACACAGTTATTGGAAGCAGTAGATGCGTCTATTATTTGCCCACCCGTTTGTCCAGACTCAAACTAAAAAGAACACTATGCTAGGTTTGAAGATATTAATTTACATTTCTATTTTTTCTGTTTTACTCCCAATTATATTCCTTTTCCATAAAGGGAAAATGTTAACAAGCAAATTAACAAAAACACTTGGGTTATTACTTGTCATTTCTGCCACGGCAGATTTGATAAATTATATATTGGCTAAAATGCACGTACCGACAATAATTGTTGCCAACTCATATTTTATTCTTCAATTTTTGTTATTGAGTTATATTTTCTCCTTACTCCTCTCTAACCGAAAGTTAATTTATAATGCAACGGCTCTTTATTCAGCCTTGTACCTTTTCTTTTTTGTAATGGGGTTTGAACACTTTAATGACTTTCAAAGCAGGTTACGTGCAATTGAAGATGTAGTGTTGTTAATTTACTGTGTTCTTTATTACCGGCAGCTGTTAAAAACCCTGCCTGCAGAAAATATATGGCATTATGCCCCTTTTTGGATTACCACGGCGGCTTTATATTATTTTGGTCTTAACCTCCTTTTGTTTATTATAACAAATTACGTGTTTACCAATTTGCCCACCGACGCTGCTATGACAGTGTGGGGTTTTCACAACTTCAACAATATTGTTAAAAACATACTGTTTGCAGTGGGTATTTATTATGCGGGGAAAAAGCAGGAGGGGCTTTGATGTTTTTTTGCGGGAAAAATTGTATATGTGTATAGATATTAGAGCAAAATGATAATACAGTTGTTGGTGGAAAGGTAAACCAAACCAAAGCTTCTCTGCTAACAGACTATGACAAACAATAAATTTTTCTGGTTTTTATACCTGCTACCTATAAAATTTTTATTATGAAATACGCAGTATCATTTTTAATCATCCTGTTACTTATTAGTGGAAGTTGCAAACGCAACTGCGACAATCCTTGTGGGGGAAAAGTACAGCCAAAGGCTGAGTTTCGTATTATGGAGACTTTATCTGACACAGCGTTTGAGGCCGACACAATTTTCAGGGATAACTATGTACGCTTCAAAGCGCTTATACAATATGACAGTGTGCTTTGGAAGCTTGGATACGATCCGAGAAATTTTATCCAGCAGGATTTTAGCCTTAGTTTCTACACAGCACTCGGAACAGTTCCTATAACGTTCAAAGGGTATAAGCAGCCGACAACAAATTGCTTCCCTGCCGATACTGGTGTGTACATGGCAACCCGCAATATTACATTGGTTGAACAAGTTCAAAAGCCAATACTGACGCTTAGCCCCCTTATTGGCAGATACCAGGGAAGTTTTACAAACAACCCGACAGATACATTTACTGTTCGTATTGAATATTTTGATAGCACCAAATACGATGTAATGCTGACAGGGAATAAAAATTTTTATTGGGTTAGTAATTTTCCGAAAGGGTTTGTTGGTACAACTACTGCTGCCGTAGTTTATCCGGAGTTAAATCAGGGTTGTGATATTGAAATGGGCTATAAGTGTTTTCAATTTGGTAATGGAACCGAGCTTAATGGATGGAGTCGTGGGTGGTTGAAAAATGATACATTAACAATTTTAAACAGCGGCAACACAATACCCCCTAGAAAATTTATTGGCAAACGTCTTTAAACTTTTACATATGAAATTCAAAACAACTGCTTTTTTATTTAGTTTCAGCTTGCAATTGGCAGCACAATATCCGAATATTAACGGTATCAGCACCAATCCTGCCAATCCAATCAACACACAACTACCATCAAAGCTCAATACGTTTTTTGATTGGCAGTTAGAACGCTGGCAGGTTAAGCCTTTACCAAATCAAGGTAATTGCACCAGGGAGGATAGCCTAACCTCACCATTCTATCGGCTTGACAATGCAGAGGAACTGCGTGTAAGTAAGGACATGAAATGGGATGATGGGTGGGAATTAATCACAAGAAGAGTTGGTCTTACTGACCAGAACCAGCCATTGCCTGATAACGACCCTGATATTGCTATTGTATTGTACAATAAATATACCGGTATATTAAGGATACTGTTACAAACTTGCAGGGGCGCCGATTATAATGCTGCACAAATATTATTACAATTTGATGGCTCTAGTACCATCAAAACAGATTTGCTGGAATTTTCAAGAGGTAACATATCGGCATTAGATAAAGTATTTACACCGGCTGTAAGTTCGGCAGGCTATGATTATAGCAACAATAACAGCAAATGGTTTTATGCTGATTTTCCAATGATGTTTGACCCCTGCACGCCGTTGTATCAGTCAAAACTTAATATTGTTTCAAAATTAGTAACTACTTCACAAATTGTATTGACTGGAAAAATATCTGGGGATATCTATACTAAAGATGTAGCAGGAAAGGCAAGTGTTGAAAAGCCAGGTTCGTTTAGCTGGCTAGATAAAACATTTTTGGCTGCGTCTAAATTTGCCCAGGCGTTTCCAAGCGATACGGCAAAAATGGCGGCTGAATGGCTGCAATATGTAAGCAATCAGCAAAATAACAATACAAATAATACATCTGCTGTTCAGCAATTAGCAGCATCAATTAATACCATCCCTTTTCTAAAGCAGGGGTTAAGCAGTGTTTCCTGGTTAAAAGGCGCTTTGGCTGCATTTGATGTGCTGATTAGCGGGGGCAAAAGAGCTGACCCGACAGGAGTACAAACCGTAAGAGTGATGCCATTGGTTGTAAACCTTACAGCAAACCTGCAAGGCACAATTTCTACAGATACAAAATATCATAATGTCAGATTTACAAATCCCGGCAGCAAAGACGCTCAATTAGACCCCGGCGGTTATCCGTATTACAATGAAGTGTTAGGAGTTTTCAATCTTATCAAAACTCCTGAAGTTTGGTGGGAGCGCAGGCAGGAAAATTTAAATGATTCATGGAATTACCCATGGGTAAGTTGCCCAACGCCCAATACACCAGTTTACGGTCAATGTCAGGCCTTAAGGGTAAATGTTGACAGATTTAAACTTGATACTGCAACTTTTAAATGGGTGTTAAATCCTGCAGCAGGTATGACTATTCAAAATATGCAATTAGAGTTGATTATCGAAGGCGTTTATTCACCATCTTATTATCAGGCATCTAGTCCTGACCCTTTTACGGCTCGCCAAATGCCGTCTGATTTTGTATTTAACGGTAGGGATGGCTCAAGCGGTGAGTATAAATTCAGTACCGGTGAACTTCTTCATGCTAAAAACTTTGCGAAAAGAACATGGAAAACTATTTCTAATGTTTCGCCATATTATCCCAACAATTACTATGGTCTTTGGGGTGTATGGAGTCCAAAAGGGATTGTTACAAATGATACAACTGCGTTCTTGAAAGTAATACTGAACCTGAAAAGGAATAATACAACTGCCAGCACACAAAACGTTCTTTATGTGCTGACTTACCCGGTAAAACTTAAAGCCGGTAGTTATATGCAATACTGGGAGAATGATGTTAGCTACAGATACGGTACACCGCAAGACACAACATTAATTACGCCGCCATCGCCTGCGGAAGTAAACAGTTTTTGCCAAAGTAGTGCTTATTTTAATATGAACAGACTAAGCAGGATTAGCAAGGATTCACTTATTATTGAAAAGAAACTGGAGAAGGATGGGATTGCTTTATTTCCAAATCCTAACAAGGGTGATTTTACCGTTAAATTCAAGCAGACAAGTGGCCTTTTGTCAAACATTTTTATTACTGATATTTCAGGTCGCAGGGTTTATACGTCAACCGAAGGCAATCAAACGCTGACGACCGGGCTTTTAAAACGAATTAACATTAATTTACCGGAAGGAACATATATTCTGACAGCAACAACATCGAAAGGGATACTAAAAACAAAACTTTTTGTGACACGTTAATGCCCATCTGCCATCGGTTCAGCAATACATGGCGGCAAGCCCTAAACGTTAAAAACATACTGTTTGCGGTGGGTATTTATTATGCCGGGAAAAATGAATTTTAAAATATTTGTAACCAGGGTCTTTTCAAAATAATAGAGGTATAAAAATTTTGAAAACGGGTACAACAGCCTCACTTTGATTCCCGCCAGGGTGGGATCATTGTTGGGGCTTTTTTATTTTTTTTTAAATAGCCTACTACAGGCGTGAATTTCCTGTTTACGGGAAACCCTTCATATATTTTTACTACAACGGATAAAGGTTGTATCATCATACCAAAACGGTATTAAGAGTTTTGATTGTTAAACAATTATCAGCCAATACGTAGATTAAGGTGATAAACAAAAAATTGCCACCTCCTTTTTTTTGCATAAATTTAATGACTAAAATTTCGGGTATGAAAAAAGTGTCACATATTCTTGCCCGCAAAGGAGATAGCGTTATTAGTGTTTCTCCTTCGGCTACTGTAATGGATGCCCTTAAATTAATGGCAGAAAAGAATATTGGTTCCCTGGTAGTTATGGAAAAGGATGTGTATAAAGGGTTGATGACAGAAAGAGATTATGCCCGTAAAGTAATGCTGAAGGGAAAATCATCAGCTGATACACCTGTTCACGAAATTATGACAACGGATCTGCCTCGCATCACACCTGAAAATTCGATTGATTCCTGTATGCATATTATGAGTGAAAACAATATTCGATATCTTCCTGTGTTTGATCATGATAAGTTGTGTGGTATTATTTCTATTATTGATGTAATTACAGAAACAATTCTTTCGCAAAAAGAAACTATCGAACATTTACAGAGCTATATTCAATCTTAACGGGGTTTAACAATTGGTGCCCGTTTTTTGTTCTTACCTTTACAAGGCATGAAGCATTTGTCCGTTTTAAATAAGTATTTTTGGAAGTATCGCTGGCGTTTTTTTTTAGGAGTGCTTTTTGTTATTACTTCCAACTATTTTGCTGTATTAGCTCCCCAAATTACCGGCTTTGTTATTGATCAGGTGCAAAAAAAATTACCCGGGTATAAGGAAAAGATTGTGAGTGTGAAAAATGATCCTCTTGTAAAGCAATTTATTGATTGGGCGGTATCTGTAGATTTTAGTTTTGAAAAAATGATTGCTTTTTGCGGGCTCATACTTTTGTTTCTGGCATTAATAAGAGGACTATTTATGTTTCTAATGCGGCAAACAATTATTGTTATGAGTCGCCATATAGAGTATGACCAAAAAAATGAAGTGTATCTTCATTATCAAAAACTCGATACCCATTTTTTTAAAACCCACGATACCGGCGATTTGATGAGCAGGATGGCAGAAGATGTAAGCAGGGTAAGAATGTACACCGGGCCTGCCATTATGTATTTAATTAACCTGGTTGCCGTTATTCTCTTCAGTACTTTTTATATGTGGAGGAAAAATCCGGAGCTGACCTTGTGGGCTCTGGCACCGTTGCCATTTTTAGCGCTCACCATTTATTTTGTTAATAACATCATCAATAAAAAAAGCGAGAGGATACAAGCCTTGTTATCTGACCTAACAACCAATGCCCAACAGTCTTATTCTGGTATTCGGGTAATTAAGTCGTATGTGCAAGAAAAAGCCATGTTGAGGTTTTTTGACAGGAATAGCGAAGAGTATAAAAACAATGCCCTAAGCCTGGCTAAACTTGAGGCTGTATATTTTCCGGCTATGGCTTTAATTATTGGTATAAGTATCTTACTCACGATTTATAAAGGAGGTTTGTTACATATAGCCGGTAAAATTGAATTTGGTGATATCGCAGCTTTTGTAATGTATATAACCATGATGACTTTTCCTGTGAGTGCTATCGGATGGGTGGCCAGTATGATTCAAAGAGCATCGGCCTCACAAAAAAGGTTAAATGAATTTTTAAAAACCGTTCCTGTTATTCAAAACCCGGAGCATCCGGTTGCAAAAAATGTTCAGGGAGAAATTAAGTTTAATCACGTTGACTTTATTTATCCTCATACAGGCATTCATGCTTTAAAGAATTTTAATCTTTCAATTAAAAAGGGACAGAAAATTGCCATCATTGGCCGCACTGGTTCCGGCAAAACTACAGTAGCACAGCTGCTTTTGCGTTTGTACGACCCCCAGAAGGGTAGTATTGAGATAGATGGAACAGATGTTCGGCAAATGGACTTACAAAGTCTTCGTAACCAGATAAGCTACGTGCCCCAGGACGTATTTCTTTTTAGTGACTCTGTTCTGAATAACATTTGTTTCGGACTGGAAAAAAATAGTGAGGGTGATTACCATAGGGCAGCCCGGCAGGCCAGTATTGAAAAGGATATTGAGGCATTTCCTGAAAAATTTGAAATGATGGTAGGAGAAAGGGGGGTTACCCTTAGTGGCGGACAAAAACAGCGGTTATCAATAGCTCGTGCATTAATTAAAAACCCCCAGGTCGTCGTTTTTGACGATTGCCTGAGCGCCGTGGATGCCAAGACTGAAAAGGAAATTCTTATGCAACTTCACTCGTTTTTGCACGATAAAACGGCTATTATTATCACCCACCGGATATTCAGTTTATTTGAATTTGACAGTATTGTGGTGTTGGAAGAGGGTAAAATAGTGGAACAGGGTACCCATGAGAGCCTGATGCAAAAGGGCGGCTATTATGCTGAGTTATATGCCCGCCAGCAGGAGCAGGAAGCGGCTGAGGTCTGAAACGTAGTCCAGGTAAGAATTTGAGGAGATTTGCTAAAATTTTGCCAATTCGTAGAGAACATTATCTTTGTCCCTCGTTTTTTTAAAGGTAAATTATAAACTAAAACTGTACAATTGTGGCGTACGAAAACAATGACAAAAAGATGGAAAGCGTTTACAGCAAACGTATCCGTGCGGGAAAACGCAGAACTTATTTCTTTGATGTAAGAGCAACCCGTGGTAATGACTATTACATTACTATTACAGAAAGTCGTAAACGGTTTAACGATAATGGTTACGACAGGCACAAAATCTTTCTTTACAAAGAAGATTTTAATAAGTTCTTAAAAGGGCTAACAGAAGCGGTAGATTATGTTAAAACAGAGCTGATGCCTGATTTTGACTTTGATGCGTTTAACCATGACAATGTGGAAGGAGAGCATGAAGCGGTGGAGGGAACAGATAGTCAGCATGAAGAATCCGGGGCACCTGTGCAATCTACTCCTGCAGCACAAAATACACCTTCGGATAGCAGTAGTGCCGGTACGGAAGAGGTAGATAAATGGTAAAAATTACTTTTTAATAGTAGAGACCCCCATTTTAAATGGGGGTTTTGTTGTTTAAAACAATACCTGAAATTTATTTTCTCATTCTTTTATATTCATTTGTCAGGCCATTGGTGGATGAATCGTGAGAAGTTACGATCATTTCAGTTTCCAGTTCTGGTAAAATCTTATTTGCCAGTTGCTTGCCTAACTCAACTCCCCATTGGTCAAAGCTATATATGTTCCAAACTATTCCCTGTACAAAAATTTTATGCTCATACAAAGCAATTAACTGCCCAAGGGTACCCGGCGTTATTTTTTTAATTAAAAAAGAATTGGTTGGGCGGTTGCCTTCAAATAGTTTAAAGGGGATAAGTTCTTCTTTAACTCCTTCAGCAATTAATTCCTGTTTTGTTTTACCATTCATCAGGGCCTCAGTTTGTGCAAAAAAATTGCTGAGTAACTTAGTGTGATGATCGCCAATGGGATTGTGGCTGATTGCGGGTGCAATAAAATCGCAGGGGATCAATATAGTTCCCTGGTGAATTAATTGATAAAATGCGTGTTGTCCATTAGTGCCTGGTTCTCCCCAAATAACAGGACCTGTTTTGTAATTTACTTTTTCTTTATTTCTATCAACAGATTTGCCATTGCTTTCCATATTACCTTGTTGAAAGTAGGCAGCAAAGCGATGGAGGTATTGATCGTATGGGAGGATAGCTTCTGTTTGTGCGTCAAAAAAATTAGTGTACCACAAGCCTATTAAAGCCATCAATGTTGGAATGTTTTTTTCAAAAGGAGCGCTGCGAAAATGATTATCGGTTTGATGGGCTCCTTTTAACAATTCTTCAAAATTTTTATAGCCAATGGTTAAGGCTATTGATAAACCTATGGAACTCCAAAGTGAATAGCGACCTCCAACCCAATCCCAAAACTCAAACATATTGGCTTTGTCTATTCCAAATTTTACCACTTCTTTTTCGTTAGTTGACAGTGCGATAAAATGTTTGGCAACATGCATTTCATTTTTTGCTGTTTCTAAAAACCATTTTCTTGCAGTATGTGCATTTGTCATGGTTTCCTGCGTAGTAAATGTTTTGGAAGCTATTAAAAACAAAGTTTCTTCAGCATTTACTTTTTTAAGAGTTTCAGCTATGTGAGTCCCATCTATATTAGAAACAAAATAAGCCTGGATATCTTGTATCCAATAAGGCTTTAATGCCTCGGTAACCATTACCGGGCCCAGATCACTTCCCCCAATTCCTATATTGACAATGTATTTAATCTTTTTTCCACTAAACCCTCTCCATGCACCACTATGAACCTGGTTACAAAAGCGATTCATTTGTTCCAATACTCGTTTAACATCGGGCATTACATTTTTACCATCTGTAATAACCGGGTTGCCGGAAAAATTTCTAAGAGCAGTATGAAGTACAGCACGATTTTCTGTTTCATTTATTTTTTCACCGGCAAACATATCTACAATTGCTTCTTTAATGCCGCATTCTACCGCTAATTTTACAAGAAGGTGGATGGTTTTTTCTGTTATAATGTTCTTGGAATAATCAAAGAGAATATCGCCGGTATGTATAGAAAATTTTTGAAACCGTTCGTTATCTAAAGCAAATAATTCCCTCATTTTTACCTGTTTCATTTCGGCGGCATGAAGGGCTAACTCTTTCCAGGCAGTAGTGGTAGTGGGGTTTATTTTGGGGAGCATAATTTTTATTTTAAGGCTTGTAACGAAGCCAGTTTGTCTTTTTGCAATTGCTGTTTCAATTCTTCCAGGTTGTTGAATTTTTTTTCATCTCTTAATCTTTTTATGAATTCAACTTTTATTAATTCGCCATAAATGTCTTTATTAAAATCAAAAATATTTACTTCAACCATCCGTTTTAGGCCATCAACCGTTGGTCTGATCCCGATATTCATCATGCCGTTGAAATGATTTGAACCTTCTGTTTGATGACCAATACGGCATTTTACTGCATAAACGCCATTTCCGGGGATTAATTTTTCTTTATCCTCCATTTTAAGGTTGGCGGTAGGGAAACCAATTAACCGTCCTCTTTTATCGCCATGAATTACAACTCCTTCAAAGAAATAATTATACCCCAATAATTTGGATGCCGTTTCAACATCGCCTGCTAAGATAGCCCGTCTTGCTTTTGATGAACTTACTGTTACATTGTTCAAAATATGCTCTGGTATTTCTTTTACCTTGTAATTATATGTTTTTTCAAATTTTTTTAATAATTCAAAATCACCTTCGCGGTTTTTCCCAAAATGATGATCGTAGCC
>DASSYR010000087.1:0-23277 GCA_035703165.1 Chitinophagaceae bacterium | reverse complement strand
CCAGGATTGCACCCGTGCTTCCTTTTCAGGAGCGACACTTTTAAAATCGGTCTTACATAGAGCATGGCTAATTTAGGAAACAATGATGGAATTTTAAACACGTTGGCTACGGGAGTCTATGATGGGACTATATGGGGGATTACACATAACGAGCAGATGTTGCAGAAGTGGGAACATTTGACAAATGCCAGGCGGAACATAGCATAAATGCTAATAGAAGCACAACTGCTGATATACTTCCGTTAATCTCCCGCTCAGCTTAGGTTGCACCTACGCTGCCTCTCAACATAACTCATAGCTGCAAGCTACAAAAAATTACAGCGTAGGCACAGCCATACGCGGAGTACTGCTTTATAAACTACGACCAGTTGGGGTTGTGCAATAGTGACCCGTGTTACCAGTAGTTTTTATTTCATTGCCGTTTGTATTCGCTCTAGAATTGTCGTCAACTTTTTATATTCTTCATTTAGTCTCTTTTCTTCATTTTTAAGTCCTTCTACCAAGGCGTTTAGCGAATTAATGCCTGCAAAGTTTGTAGACTTTGGGTGTTCAAAGTTGAATATGTCTTGAAAGTGCTGATGGAAATGGTCTACATTTTTTGTCAGAATAGAATATTCAGTAACAAGTTCGAAATACTCAGCAATATTGTCGTCAAGTTTAGCTTCGGCTACCCGTTGTTCCTGTCCCTTTTCATAGTGCTTTTTAAAGCTGTCTTCCTTGTCAGAGTTTTGTTCTAACTGAGAAGCACGTAAATAATATTGTTTGTGAACCTTGTACATAGCCAAGTCCTTCAAGACTTGAGTCAGTAAATATATCTTAGCACGACCACGCGAAACTAGTTGTTGTTTTTTTACTTCCTTTTCTTTTGAGGTTTTCCAACGCTCGATTAAAAACGTGGATAGAAGCGTCAATCCAGCACCTATTAACAATGGAATTAAAGTCGTCCACATTGAGTTGGTTTCACTGTCCTCTTTAGTCAGATATTCAACTAAAGTGTCAAAGGATTTATTTACTATTTCAACTTTGTCAGCCTTGTATATGGTGTCTACTTGTTGAGATTTATTCACAGATAAGTTATTGCTATCCGTCTGAGCAAACGTCAACGAGCAAAAGAGTAAAAATGTCAATGTAAGTATATGTCTCATAAAATTACTGGTAACAACCATATTAACCCATTGCTCTAATATCTATTATAGGGCCGTTATTTCTTTATGCTAATCTAACAGATTTTGAATTAAATTAAAAATGTTCTCCTTTGCCGCAGCATCTCTGGCTAACACACTAAGTTATACAGGAAAAACCGTTACCGGGAAAGAAAATCCGTAACTGTCAGATTATATCTTAACGATTACGCCTGGTTATAAAAATTATTTTATTCGGTATAAGGATGGTATTACAACAATCCATCTATTTAAAGTACGGCGCTGAGTTTTGTATCTTCTCAATCTGCCTGCAAATACTTCATTTTTCAATGCACATTCTATAAGGGCTAAAGACCCGCTAATACCTTATCATCAATTTTTACGGGATACTTCTTTTTTAGCTGTTCAATCCACCTATCTTCCAAAACCTGCTGATAATCGTTTATTACTAATCCCCGGGCCTCTTCAAAAGTACGTTCACCAGGCTCCTGGTACACATTTACAATGTATGCAAAAACAGCGCTCCCATCCTGCTCATTTTTTAGCGGCAATGTAATCAATCCCTTTTCAAAAAAAGTTCTTTCTACAATTGGTATCTGGCTCATTTCAAAACGACCACTGTCTGCCAGCACTCTTCCATTATATTCCTCCGCAAAACTCCTCCAACTGCCAGGATTGGTTTTCATTCTTTTTATCGCCTCCTCTGTACTGGCAGCATCATTGCAGGTAATAATAATAGCAGCTACACTGGGTTCCCATTTATAATTTTTTTTATTTTTCATGTAAAGCGCTATTAGCCCGGCTGAATCTGCTGAGGCCTTACTCCAAATATTTCGTTCCATAACCTCAAACAGTAAGTTCCCCTCCTTAAACTCCTGTACCTGGTATTTATATTCCGGGTTAAACTCTTCCAAATGTTTTTTATAATATTCCTCAACTGTAAATTTTACATACTCCTTCATGGCTGTACTGTATCTTTCCGAAGCAGGATTACCGGCAAAACCAGTATTCTTTACTTTTATGTATCGGAGCCAATCGCTGCTGTAGATAACCTGTTTGGCAAATGAAAAAATGGGTACTTTTTTATGCTCTTTAAGAAAAGTATTAAGGTTTGTCGCCTTTAAAGCAGAATCTGTATCCGTCCATAATTTTTTTTCATCAAACAATATTTTCTTATACCCGCATTGTTTTAAAATTTCTTGTAGCCTTTTACTTTGTGCAACCAGCATACGATCGGATAACCGGACTTTTTGTTGCAAATCTGCTATGGCATCCGGGTCAGATGCATCGGTATTCACCGGTATTCTTTTTAGTCTTCGAATAATGTGTATCCCGGTTGAAGTTTCAACGGGCGGGGCATAAGCGCTATCCTTAGTAATGCCATACACTGCCTTTTCAAAATTTATGTCGTATTTTCCTACGGTAATTAAAGGCAATTCTCCTTTGTTTTGATATGTAAACTTATCCTCGCTATACCCTTTCACCATTTCTTCAAAAGAGGCCCCGGAAAGTAATGCCTTGTAAATGGAATCAGCCAGGTACTTTTTTTGTTGTTTTTCCTCTTCCGTAATACCCTCGGCATAAGCTAATAAAATTTGAGCGGCTTTTACACTACCCCACGCTTTTCGTTCTGATAATTTAGTAAAAATATGATAGCCTGATTTACTTTTATACGGTGCCGTATAACTGCCCGATTTTAAATTATACAATATGGTTTCCAGGTTGTAAGGCAATGAAAAAACGGTTACAAACCCGATATATCCTTTGGTTGATTTTGCAATTGAATCAGTAATGTATTTGTCCACTACCTTTTTAAATGACAGCCCTGCCTGCAGGTCTTTGTATGCCTTCTCAATATTTTGCCTGGCTTTTGCCGTATCCGTAGTATTGGTAACGGGGATAAACAAATGGGCTATTTCTATATCGGTTTTACTGCGTGCAATTGCTTCGGTTACCAGCTCATTTAAAAAAGACTCTCCACTCAGATAGTTATCTTGCAACTGGTTTTCATAATTAAGTAATTCAGCTTTTTGATCGGGCAATGTGTCCAAATGCAAATCCTTGGCAGCCTGTACCTTTAGTTTAAATTTTATATATAAATCCAGGTACTCTTTTATTGACTGCGCCCTGTTTGTGGTATCAGGATTGTTTTTATTATACGCTCTCAAAAACTCTTGTTTATCAACCTTTCCGGTTCCAAAAGTAAATAATGTTTGTGCCCGGCTGTTTAGGCAAATGGAAGCTATGCCTAAAAAAGCTATTGTTTTTTTTATGGAAGACATCAGTTAGACAGGTTTTTAAATTTATGTTGTATCAATTCATCTATTTGCAAAAAGTCAAGCTGTTTAGCCACAATTCTTTTGTCTTTGTCTAATAAGTACAGGGTAGGAGTTTGATATACATCATACAGTTGACGGGGGCTCGGAATTTTTGCTTCATAATCCGCTTCTTTCATCTGTGGTGTTTGATAAACATGTATCCACCCGTTAAGACGATGATCCGTAATAAATTTAATCCAATTATTCTTTAAAACACTCATTTTGTCCCAGGAAGTTTTGTTATCAATACGCAAAGAATCTACCAATACCGCATATAGGGCTATATTTCTTTTTTTCCATTTGGTTTGAAAAACAGAATCTATTTTAGGAATTTCTTCCCGGCAGTGGCCACAATCCGGGTCCCAAAATACCACAACAGTAAACGGCGCATCAATAGTATAAAGTGATTGTATTTTGTCGCTGGTATCAAGAAGGGTTAAATCAGCCGCTTTATCACCCAGTTGGTTAGCCATCAAGCTATAACCGCGGTTATTTATATCCTTCATTTGCTGATCGCTAAACCAGTCAACCTGGCCGGTTAAATAATATTTTTGAAAAAGTAATAAAAACACTGCGTCCTGCCCCATATAACGGGGATAGAAATAATCATTTGTAAACTTTGTAACAAAATATTTAAACATGTTTTTATTAGCCCGGCTGTAAAGTATTATCCAGTCTATTTCGTTTTTTACAGAGTCAGGATGTGGATTAATTACCTCTTGCAGATATTTGTTTAATTTATTTTCAAAAAAAGGCGTACGCAATAACCGTTCGTCTGTAAAACTCACATCGTCCCAATAATGTTTTTTATAATAGAAATAAGCATCCTGCGAATCCCTGGAATTTTGGGGATTTTTCCATTTTTGTGGTAATTCCGGTTCTTTTAAAGCGTTAAATAAAGTAGCAATAAGTGTATTAGGGTTTTCTTTTATAACACGAATCCGCAAGTCGTGATTGGATTTATTTACCTGCTCAATTTTTGCTTTAATTATTACCGAATCTTCTTTTGTTTTGGCAGAAGCCAGTTGGTTGGTTAATTTTTGAAGTTGCTGGTATTTTTGAGCTGAGATTTGCTGGTATCTGAGAAAAATTTCGTTTTCTTTTGAACCAACTATAGTAACAGAGTTTACAATATCAGCCGAATCAGCATTGACTGTAAATTGCTGTTTGTCATCCATCAATACTTCATAAAACCTGTTTTTTTCCGGATTTACTATGAAATAAATACCTCCGGTTAATTTTTCTTTGCCCGTAAAAACAGCCTGTCCTTTTTCATTTATCCGGGCAGAATCTATTACTAATTTTTTATTGCCAAAATGATGACCCAGGTAAAGAAAACCATGCGTGTAGGGCTTAAAAGTGGCAGCGATACGGTAGCCTTCCTGGCTATAAACAGAAACAGAAATCAACAATACTGCAGCTAAAATTTTTTTCACAATGTTAAATTAACGGGTAAAGTTATCCAAAATAGCCATTTTATACGTTAACATAATGTAAAGTGTTATAACGAAATAATCGCAGTTTTATGTTTTACTTTTGCGCAGTGAGACGAAAAAATAAAAAACAAACGATAGAAAAAATTTTGGTCGAAAGTTATGCAGCCGAGGGCAAATCTATTAGCAGAGTAGATGGCAAAGTACTATTTATAGAAAATGTTATTCCCGGAGATGTGGTAGATGTTTTGTTATTAAAAAATAAAAAAGACTGGGGTGAAGGAATTGTTACCCGTTTTCATGAATATTCAAAAAACAGGATTAGCCCCTTTTGCAACCATTTCAATGTATGCGGTGGCTGCCGATGGCAAATGCTTCCCTATGAAAAGCAATTGCAATACAAGCAGCAACAGGTAGAAGAACAGTTAAAAAGAATTGGCAAAATAGATTTGCCTCCTGTACAACCCATTATTGGAGCAGAACGTAACGTATATTACCGAAACAAAATAGAATATACTTTTGGCAATAAACGCTATTTATTAAAAGAAGAATTAAAAAATGAAAATATTACCGGCAATGAGGATGTGGCCGGTTTCCATGCCAAGGGTGTTTTTGATAAAGTGGTGGATATTGAGCAATGTTATTTACAGGAAGAACCCACTAATGCGATTCGTAACTGGGTAAAAGAATTTGGAAGAGCCCACAATTTTTCGTTTTATGATATAAAACAGCATAGCGGTTTTTTACGCACCATGCAAATTCGCATTTGTACTACCGGGGAAATAATGGCAAATATTGTTTTAGGAACTGATGAAGCAGAAAAAAGAGAATTATTGATGGGTAGCTTATTAAAAGCTTTCCCCTCTATTACCACCCTTTTGTACACTATTAACACCAAACACAACGATAGCCTGTATGATTTAACTCCGCAGGTATATCATGGCAAGGGATATGTGCAGGAAAAACTGGGCTCCTTTTATTTTAATATTGGTCCCAAATCTTTTTTTCAAACCAACACTTACCAGGCGGAAAAATTATACCAGGCTACACTTGAATTATCACAATTAACCGGAAAAGAAACTGTGTATGATTTATATTGCGGAACGGGAAGCATTGGCATATTTGTAAGTAGCCATGCAAAAAAAATTATTGGTGTAGAAACTATTAAAGAGGCTGTGGACGATGCCAAAAAAAATGCGGAAATAAATAAAATTAACCACGCCGAATTTTTTGTTGGAGATGTAATAGATATTTGTAATAATAATTTTTTTTCGGCACATGGAAAACCGGATGTAATTATTACCGATCCGCCAAGGGCGGGAATGCATGAAAAACTGGTAAACAAAATACTGGAAATTGAAGCGCCTCGTGTTGTTTACGTAAGTTGTAATGTAAGTACCCAGGCCCGGGATTTACAATTGCTAAACGAAAAATATACGGTGGTAAAAATTCAGCCTGTGGATATGTTTCCGCATACCCATCATATAGAAAATGTAGTAGCCTTGCAGTTACGTTAAATTTTTGGCGTATGCTCGTATTTCATTTTTAATAAAATCAACGCTCAAACTATAAATTATAATCAATGACAGAATTCAGGCCCGGTAGATTTGAAATATTACCCTTTGTTATAAAAAACCTGCTCATTATAAATGCTTTAGTATTCCTGGCACAAATGACATTTGACGGGAGCAATGGCGGCTGGCTGACAGATACGTTTGCTTTGCATAACATTAAATCATCTCTTTTTAAGCCACACCAACTTTTTACGTACATGTTCATGCATGGCAGTTTTGCCCACCTGTTTTTTAACATGTTTGCCGTATGGATGTTTGGCAGCACTTTAGAAAATTATTGGGGGCCAAAAAAATTTCTTACCTATTATATCATCACAGGGTTGGGTGCTGCCGCTATGCACCTGGCAGTTCTTTATTTTGAAAATGCAGCTTTAATAAACGATCTAAACCTATTCAAGAGCCATCCTACTTTTAGCAATTACATGCATTTGTATAATAAATACGGTTTGGGCGCATTGAGTGATCAGTTTGTACAACTTGCAAAAGGATGGATGGGAAATCCATCAAGTTATGAGTTTTCAATTCAGGCTATTGATTACTTTTCATCGTTTACTGATGCATACTTAAGTGTGCCCACTGTTGGTGCTTCCGGTTCAGTATTTGGTTTGTTGGCGGCATTTGGATATTTATTTCCTAATAGCTATGTATATTTTTATTTCTTGTTTCCAATGAAAGCCAAATGGTTTGTATTGTTATATGCCGGGCTTGAACTTTTTGCCGGTATTAGAAATTCTGCAGGAGACAATGTTGCCCATTTTGCTCATCTTGGCGGCGCTCTTGTTGGATTTTTATTGGTTTACGCCTGGAACAAATTGGATCGAAAAAATTTTTATTAGTTACTCTTCATGAGTTAGTAAAAAAGTAAAGAGCCTTTTTGTAATTTCATAATGATATTTTAGTTACTTGAAAATATTGAAGTAATGGGTGTACGGGAACAGGATAATCGTCGCAAAACATTATTTGGACAGGATAATAATTCCCTGTTCAATTTAATTGCCATTAATATAATTGCTTTTGTTCTGCTTTATTTTGTATTAATTATTTACTACCTCTCCGGGTCATCCAGGAGTGATTTTTTTGCCAATGTGTTTAGCTGGGTTAGTATGCCCGCCAGTTTAAATGAGTTACTATATAAACCCTGGACAATTATTACACACATGATTGCCCATATAAGCATTTGGCAACTTATCGGCAATATGCTTTGGCTATGGGCATTTGGATTTATACTACAGGATTTAACGGGCAATAGTAAACTAATTCCTATTTATATTTACGGTGCGCTGGCAGGCGCCTTGTTTTATCTTCTGTCCTTTAACCTGATTCCCCGTCTGCAGCCATTAATAACTACTGATACATACTTTGGCGCTGGCGCCGGTGTTACTGCTATAGTAGTTGCAACCACTTTACTGGCCCCCGGGTATCGCATATTTCAAATGCTCAACGGAGGTATCCCTCTTTGGGTAATTACCATAATTTATGTATTAATTGATTTTGCCGGTCTGAGTAGTAATGCTTTTCCGCATCATGTGGCACACCTTGCCGGGGCGGGGATGGGGGCATTCTTCATTAATCGCTTGCATAAAGGGCAGGATTGGAGTGAATGGATGAACAATGCTTGGGAATCTTTTATCAACCTGTTTAACCCGGATAAGCCTGCAAAAAAACAAAAACCCGTAAAGCAACAACTGTTTTATAACAACAAAGGAAGAAACCCGTTTAAAAAAACAACCAACATCACAGAACAAAAAATTAATGAAATATTAGACAAAATTTCACAAAAAGGCTATGATTCACTTAGTAAAGAAGAAAAAGAAATACTGCGGCGGGCGGGCGAAGAAAATAATATTGAATAAACATTAACCAATGTCGTCATTTCTCAGACGAATTACCAAACAAATTTTCATCATTAGCAATGTTATTATTGCTGTTATGCTGATATTAGCCAGCGTAACCCCTTATGTTCACCCGGGCAAATATTGGTTATTGGGAGTCTTTACCCTGGGCTTTCCCATATTGTTACTCCTGCTTCTTGCCTTTTTTGTATTCTGGCTCCTGGTAAAACCCCGTTTGGCCTTTATTTCTCTAATTGCTTTATTAACCGGGTGGAACACTATCAGGGAAACCGTTGGCATAACTTTTTCCGGTAACAAAACAAATGACGAATCTGCTTACAAAATAATGAGTTGGAACGTGCACATGTTTGATTATTATAACTATCAAAAAAAACCGGTAATCAAAGAAAAAATGTTCTCTTTAATCCGGGAAGAAAAGCCAACCATTGCGTGTTTCCAGGAATTTGCCTATACACTACCTCAAAAGGACAGCAATTATACTATCGATGCCTTTCAACAAAAGCTGCAGATGCCCTATTACTTTATTCAATCTCATCCCCTGGATAGCATACATTTAAAAAGGATTCCTTTTCATTACGGTAAAGCTATATTTAGTCGCTATCCCATCGTTAATGCCAAACATATTTTTAATCATAAAGGCAATTATAATTACTCCTTTATGTATGCAGATGTTGCTTTGCCGCATGATACCATTCGGGTCTTTAATATTCATTTGCAGTCACTCTATTTTAGCAACAGGGAATACGAGTTTGTAGAAAACATCACTGAAAACAATGAAAATATAGAAGTGGAATCGAAAAATGTTTTAAAAAAAATAAGAACCGGCTTTTATAAAAGAGGAGAACAAGCAGATACAATAAAAAAATATATTTTACAAAGTCCCCATCCCGTTATTATTTGTGGAGATTTTAATGATGTACCTGGCTCTTATGCATACAAAACCGTAAAAGGAAACTTACAAGATGCTTTTATTCAAAAAGGGTTGGGACTCGGCAGAACTTTTAATCGTATCTCTTCCACTTTGCGCATAGATAATATATTCGCCGATAATCATTTCTTTGTAGAAGGATATAAAATAATTTCCAAAAACCTTTCCGATCACTTTCCTGTTATTACTTTCTTAAAACCAGTTCAAGATCAATAAATTGTTCCTGTTTAACCGATTTTTTTTTATTTTTGGACTGGTGAAAAAAATGGTCTCTATACAAACCGGGTATTGTTGCTGCTAAAGCAACTAATAATCATTTGCCCTTCCCTGAATATCTTTGCTTCATCACTACGGATTTTATAATCAAACAATATGTCTGAATTAAGAATTTACAATAGTTTATCAAGACAAAAAGAAGTGTTTACACCTCTTACACCAGGTTATGTAGGCATGTATGTATGCGGCCCTACAGTTAGTGGCGAAAGTCACCTGGGTCATGCAAGACCTTATATAACTTTTGATGTAGTGTATCGCTACCTCCGGCATTTGGGATATAAAGTTCGATATGTTCGCAACATAACAGATGCCGGGCATTTTGAAGAAGAAGGACGTGAAGCAGAAGACAAAATTTCTAAAAAAGCGGTTTTAGAAAAACTAGAGCCAATGGAACTGGTACAGAAATATTCCAATCTCTTCCATTGGGCTATGGAACAATTCAATACCATTCCTCCGTCTATTGAGCCAACAGCAACAGGTCATATTGTGGAACAGATAGGAATGATTGAGCAATTGATTGCTGCCGGTTATGCCTATGAAGTAAACGGATCTGTTTATTTTGATGTAAAAAAATACGCCGCTTCCTATGATTATGGTAAACTGAGCGGAAGAATAATGGATGAATTATTAGAAACAACGAGGGAGTTAGAAGGACAAGAGGAAAAGCGTGACCGGGCTGATTTCGCCTTATGGAAATCCGCTGCACCAGAGCATATTATGCGTTGGAAAAGTCCATGGGGCATTGGTTTTCCCGGTTGGCATATTGAATGCTCTGCCATGGCAACAAAATACCTGGGTGCGCAATTTGATATACATGGCGGAGGAATGGACTTACAATTTCCCCACCACGAAAGTGAAATTGCTCAGAGTACCATTTGCAACCATATAGCACCGGTGCGTTTTTGGATGCACAATAACATGATTACGATTAACGGACGGAAAATGGGCAAAAGTTACAATAACGTAATTAAACTCACGGAGCTTTTTAGTGGTAATCATCCCATTTTAGAGCAGGCTTATCACCCAATGGTAGTAAGGTTTTTTATTTTACAAACACAATACCGAAGTACCCTTGATTTTAGTAACGAAGCCTTGCAAGCTGCAGAAAAAGGAATGAAAAGATTATGGGAATCGTATGAAACAATGCAGAAATTAACATTACCCAATAAAGAAACAGGAAGCGATGAAGAACTTGATAAAAAAGTAACCAGGCTTATTACTGAGTTAGATGAATTTATGAATGATGACTTTAATACAGCTAAGGTATTGGCTAATCTGTTTGAATTGGCTCCAATCATCAATTCAATGAAAGATAAAATAATACCCATAACCGCCTTGTCGAAAAAAACCTTTGAAATGCTGCAAAAGCAAATGAAATTATATGTGGAAGATATACTGGGCTTAAAAAATATTTCCGAAACAGATAATAAAAAATTGCATGGGGTAATGCAGCTATTAATTGAAATAAGAAAAGAAGCCCGTAATAAAAAAGATTTTGTTACTTCTGATAAAATAAGAAATCAATTAACGGCATTAAACATACAATTAAAAGATGAAAAAGATGGTACAATAAGTTGGACTAACAGTTAAGCGTAAACAAAAAGCAATCAGCAAAAAAAATGGAGTACATAAAATATTTAAGCAAAGATGCCCGACTGAAACCTATAATAAAAAAAACAGGCATTTTAAAAATAAATAAAAAGAAAAAAGTTTACTTGCATTTGTGTAGCTCTATTATGAGTCAGCAGCTTTCTACTAAAGTTGCCCGTGTTTTTCATAAACGTTTTCTGGACTTATATGGAGACCAGGAACCAACACCCGAGCAAATCATTGACACGCCTTTTGAAAAATTAAGGGCAATTGGCTTATCCAACGCCAAGGCTACCTATGTGCAAAATGTTTGTCGCTTTTTTATAGAACAAAAAATTACTGATAAGAAATTATACCAGTTAAGCAACGAAGAGGTAATTGCTTTATTAACACAAATAAAGGGTGTGGGTAAATGGACGGTTGAAATGATACTAATGTTTACACTTGGCAGAGAAGACGTTTTTGCAATAGATGACTTAGGCCTACAACAAGCAGTAATCGGCTTATACGACTTAAAACACCGGGATAAAAAGATTATGCGAAATAAAATTTTAAAAATATCGGAACAATGGGCGCCTTACCGAACTTACGCCTGTATGTATTTATGGCGGTGGAAGGATAATAAGCCCGAAATAGAATAAAGATGCTGTGAATTGCTTGTCCAATTATACATTTTCTTGTTTTTTAGAAAAATTTGTTTTTCCCGAAACGATTATAAAAAATTAACAGGCCTCTTAGAAAGGCCTGTTAATTCTTTTTGCATTATTTTAATTCTCCTTCCAATCGGGCAACCTGCCGGGTGTATAAGGAGCGTTACTCTTTTCTAATATATCCTCCAATTTTTTTACCTCCTCTCCAATAGCCTTTATTTCTTTGTAAACAGCTGTAAATTGTTTCGCAGCTACGGCATAAGAATCTACAAAAGTTGTGGTAGGCGCTGCCGTTGTGTTCCACAATGCTCCTATAATAGCTCCAATACGACCATTAATGGACGGAACCGTTTCAAATTCTCTTCTCGATAAGGTAGCATCGCCATTTAATTGGTTATTTGCCCTTGTTAAACGTCTTTCCAAATCGGTAATGGTTTTAGAAATATCGGCAGTTAACTTAGGCGTTTCAATAATAGCTTGTTTAATATATTTTAGTTTATTTATTAATTCGCCTTTGTATTCATCGGTAGATGAGGCCACCCTTCTTAACTCTGCCACCTTTTTACAAAAATCATCCAATGCTTTTTTATCTGTAGCCGGTAGTGTAGCCACATTAAGATACGAGCATTTGAATGGTTGGGGCGAAACCATTTCCGTATAAACTCCATCTTCAAATTTGCTCAAAGAAACTTTATAATTACCCGGCAAGGCCATGTATCCGATTTCAGGAGAATTGAATGCAAAAGATTCGTCAAAAGCTGTTAAATCAATAGGGCCGAAAGGTGCATATCGAAAATCCCATACAATTCTGTTCAACCCTTTTTTTGCAGGAGCTTTTATTTTACGAACCACATTGCCGCTCTCATCCATTACGGTAAATAATAAATGGGGAGCAGGCTGCTCATCTTCCATCCTCAGAGAGTCTATAGAAGGATAATAAGGAGCCTCGCCTTTTTTAATCTTTTCTTTTTCTGCATCACGGCGTTTTTCTTTTAACGTCTTAATATCATCTTTCAGATAATAAGTAAAAACGGCCCCCACTTTAGGATTGGGTGTTGTAAAAAAGCTTTCTCCCTGAAAACCCTTCCCTCTTACACCCAACGGGTAAGATTCGATATACATCCAGGCATCTTTAATGGGGAAAATTGTAGCCGGCTTATTCAAATCCTCTCTCTTTAAATTACGCAGCGGAGTATAATCGTCAAGCACATAAAAACCACGACCAAAAGTGGCTAATATTAAATCGTTTTCTCTTTTTTGAATTTCTAAATCTTTAACGGAAATGGTTGGCAAGCCCCCCTTCATTTGAATCCATTTTTGCCCACCATCAATAGTAACATATAAGCCAAATTCTGTTCCCACAAATAATAAGTTAGGATTTACATGATCTTCTGCAATAGTATAAGCCGTTCCTCTTTCCGGTAAATTATTGGTAATGGGTTTCCATGTTTTGCCGCCATCTGTTGTTTTGTAAACATACGGGTGAAAATCTCCATAACGGTGATGATTAAATGTAACATAAGCCGTGTTCTTATCGTGATTAGATGCGATAATTTGATTTACATAAGTCATTTCCGGAACCCCGGGTATGTTATCCACCTTTGTCCAGGCACTTCCGCCATCCGTTGTAATTTGAATTAGCCCGTCATCTGTGCCTACATACAGCGTGTTTTCGTCAAATTTATTTTCCGCAATGGTTGTAAGCTGGCCAAAAATATCTGTACTCTGGTTTTTGGCAACAGCATCTACACTCCATACCTTACCCATTACCGGCAGTTTGTTCCGGTCAATTCCCCTTGTTAAATCACCGCTAATGGCCTTCCAGGTATTTCCCCTGTCATCCGTTCTGTACAACCGGTTAGCCCCATGATACAATCTTTTGTTATCGTATTTTGAAATTACCAAAGGAGCATCCCAGTTCCATTTATTAGCTGACTCTCCTTCCTTTTCCGTTGCCTGTATGGAATAGTATTCTCCCGATTTTCTGTCGTAACGATTAATGGCGCCATATTGAGCCTGGGCATATATAATATCCGGATTAGTTTGGTCAACTTGTGTTTCATAGCCATCGCCCAGGCTGGTAAAATACCAATCAGAGTTCATAATACCATTTGCACTAAGCGTTCTTGACGGTCCGCCAATACTAAAATTATCTTGCGTGCCACCATGAATGTGATAAAAAGGAAATCCATTGTCCGTTGCTGCCTTATAAAATTGAGTAATGGGTAAGTTGGCTTTAAATTGCCAGTTTTCTGCCCCATCATAACTTTCATATACTCCGCCATCGCACCCTACCAGGTAGTGATTGGTGTTGGAACGGTCAATCCAAATTACATGGTTATCTATATGCTTACTCTTTTCGCCCAGAATAGAAACCGTTTTGCCACCATCTTTACTTACCCCCATATAAGTATTAACTATAAAAATTTTATTTACATCCTTAGGATCACAATAAATCTTGTTGTAATAATTTCCTGAAGAAAAATAACCGCTTTGCTTTTCCCAACTGGCTCCGCGATCAACACTTTTATAAATGCCCCCTTTTCCATCGGTTGCTTCTATAACCGCATACAATACATCCGGATTTGCCGGGGAGTAGTTTATTCCGATTCTTCCCAAATCACCACCCGGTAATCCATTCGTCAGCTTATTCCAGGTAGCGCCGCCGTCCGTACTTTTGTATAAGGCTGATTCCGGACCACCACCAATATAAGTAAATACCTTACGCTGACGCTGATGCGCTGCTGCATATACAATATTTGGATAGCGGGGATCAACCATTACTTCGTTAAAGCCGGTATGCTCGCTTACATTTAACACTTGTTTCCAGGTTTTGCCACCATCCGTTGTTTTGTAAATACCTCGTTCCCCGCCAGATTTCCATAACGGTCCATATGCCGCCACATACACTATATCGGTATTGGTGGGATCAATAGCAATACGACCTATATGTTCCGAGGTTTTTAACCCCATATTTTTCCAGGTTTTACCGCCATCTTCCGTTTTGTAAACCCCATCTCCATAACCCACAACCCGCTGATTGTTATTTTCGCCAGTACCTACCCATACCACATTGGTATTGGTAGGATCAATAGCTAAACAACCTATTGCAAAAGCACCCTCATCATCAAAAACCGGATTAAATGTAATGCCTGCGTTGGTAGTCTTCCAAACACCACCGGCTGCAGCAGCAACATAATATTCTGTCTTATTCTTAGGATTAACAGCTATATCCGCTACACGACCTGAAGTGATAGCCGGCCCCACACTGCGAAATTTGAGATTACTAAATAAAGATGACTGTAAAACATCTTGAGGCTCCTCTTTAACCGGAGTAGCCGGTGTGGATTTCTTTTGTGCAAATGAAATAAAGGACAAACCGAGCAACATTATAAGGTTGCAACTGTGCTTAATGAGTTTCATGAAACAATCGTTTTAATTAAATGAAAGGGGAAGGTAAAAAGATTATTTTATTTAAAAGATGATTCCGTAAAAATCCAGATAATCAGCCGGATTTGAAAAAAATATTTATAATGTACCAGTATTTTTGGCTAAATCGCCTTAAAAGAAAATTATCAGCTCTTATCAATAAAAATTCGATTAAGTCACTATTTTACAGTAAAGAATTGTTATGACGATTGATTTAAAAGGACTTTCCCCGGTTTTACGACAAAATTGGTTGCAACACGCAGTAGCTCCGCGACCTGTTTGTTTCGCTTCTACAATAGACAAAGAAGGGAATGTAAACTTGAGTCCTTTTAGTTTTTTTAATTTGTTTTCATCAACTCCTCCCATTGTTGTTTTTTCCCCTTCCAGAAGGGTTAGGGATAATACAACCAAGCATACATTACAAAACGTATTAGAAGTACCGGAAGTAGCAATTAATATTTGCGATTACGATATGGTGCAACAGGTGAGTTTAGCAAGCTGTGAATACCCAAAAGGAACAAACGAGTTTGTTAAAGCTGGTTTTACAGAAGAGGCCTCCACATTAATAAAACCTCCCCGGGTTAAAGAAAGTAAAGTGCAAATGGAATGCAAGGTGCTTGAAGTAAAACCATTGGGTACCGAAGGAGGCGCAGGTAACCTGGTAATTTGCGAAGTATTGCGTATGCATGTTAAAGAAGATGTGCTAAATGCCGATGGAACCATGATTGACCAAACCAAACTTCACCCTATTGCCCGGTTGGGAGGAGATTGGTATTGCAGGGTAGAAGAAAGTAATTTGTTTATGGTTGAAAAGCCCAATATAAAATTGGGCATAGGTATTGATGCCTTGCCCGAAAGTATTCGCAACAGTAAAATATTAACCGGAAATAACTTAGGCCAACTCGGTAATGTACATGAAATGCCGGTAATTGATCCAACGTTTGAAGATGCCCGCTTAAAGGAAATCGTTCAGTACTTCAGCGCTAGTCCCGAAGAGATGGATAAAGAACTGCACAAGTACGCAAAAAAATTATTAGATGCAGGCAAGGTGCGGGAAGCGTGGCAAGTGTTGTTGGTAGATTAGCCCAAACTCTTTTTGTATCCATTCATCCTGTTACAGATTAACAACCCTTATCAGTTTACAATATCCTTTGCCCGTCTGCCTCTCATAAGTTACCTTTGCGACTTATTTTAACGAGGAAAAAATGAGTCAGTATTTATCAGAACAAGAACGCATCCGCCGGGAAAAATTAGCCGAATTAATTATAATGGGTATCGAACCCTTTCCTGCGGCACTGTACCCCATAACACATCATGCTGCGGAAATAAAACAAAACTATAAAGGCGAAGAAAATAAAGCTGATTTTGCAAACGTATGTATAGCGGGACGGATTATGAGCGTTCGCGACATGGGTAAAGCATGTTTTGCAGTAATACAGGATAGCAGCGGAAGAATTCAGTTATACATTAAGAGAGACGATTTATGTCCCGGGGAGGATAAAACAGGGTATGACATTGTTTGGAAAAAATTACTGGATATAGGCGATATCATTGGTGTACGCGGTTACGTGTTTACTACCAAAACAGGCGAAACTTCTGTGCATGTTTCCGAGTTAACCTTACTCACCAAATCTTTAAAGCCATTACCCATAGTTAAAGAAGCAGAAGGTCACACATTTGATGCGGTAACCGATCCGGAATTCAAATACCGCCAACGTTATGCTGACTTAATCATCAATCCCCAGGTAAAAGATGTATTTGTAAAAAGAACCCGGATGATTAATACCATGCGTGATTTTTTAAACGAACGTGGAGCTTTGGAGGTAGATACACCGGTTTTACAAGCTATACCCGGTGGCGCTGCTGCAAGACCCTTTATTACACATCACAATGCACTGGATGTTCCTTTTTATTTGCGTATTGCCAATGAATTATATTTAAAACGCCTGATTGTAGGCGGGTTTGACTGGGTGTATGAATTTAGCCGCAATTTTCGTAACGAGGGGATGGATAGGACACATAACCCGGAATTTACCATTCTTGAGTGGTACACTGCGTATAAAGACTATTTCTGGATGATGGAAACCACTGAACAACTGCTGGAAAAAGTGGCCATTGCTTTGCACGGTAAAACTGAACTAACGGTGGGTGATAAAACTATTAATTTTAAAGCCCCTTTTAAGCGCATTACTATTTTTGATTCTATTAAAGAGCATACCGGAATTGATGTAAGCAATATGAATGAGGCTCAACTTCGTGACGTTTGTAAAAAACTTCATATACATACTGAAGCGAGTATGGGTAAGGGAAAGCTGATAGATGAAATTTTTAGTGAAAAATGTGAAGCCGGTTATATTCAACCCACATTTATTATTGATTACCCGGTGGAAATGAGTCCGCTTACTAAAAAACATCGCACTACAATTGGATTGGTTGAACGATTTGAGTTGATGATTAACGGAAAGGAAGTAGCTAATGCTTACAGCGAGCTAAATGACCCCATTGATCAGCGGGAACGTTTTGAAGAACAGGTAAACCTCATGAAAAGAGGAGATGACGAAGCAATGTTTATTGATTATGACTTTCTCCGTGCACTGGAGTATGGTATGCCTCCCACATCCGGTATAGGCATTGGTATTGACAGGCTGTGTATGCTAATGACCAACCAGCCCTCTATACAGGATGTTTTACTATTTCCCCAAATGAGACCGGAGAAATGGGAAGAAAACGAAGAAGAACCCACGCCTTAAATTATAGCGGAGAGAAATGATAACAGTTATTACGGGTATCCGACATTACTATCAGTTGTTATAATTTATTTGTTGTACGGTTACAGTGCCACGCACATATAGGGCTTTTTCTCACTTAAATTATTTGCGTGCCTGTTTCTTCAAAATTGTAGTCATATTATTAGCTCTTCTCTTACAAACTATATAAGTATTGTTAGCTTGCATAAATACAAAGCTTCTGCAATTGATTTTCGTACTATTTTTTGGGGAAGAAATAGACTTAATATATTATAAACCGAGAACAATTTTTATTAAAAGGTTATATTCATCCGATTTTAGCAACTTTGATACAACCAAAAAACTTGATCTAACTGATGAGGTAAAAAATGAGCTTACGAATGCAAATCAATACTATGAGTTTGGACGCGATGGCGGCTAAACGATCACAGAACACCACCACATCGCCAAGCGTACAACATTAGCAACATTTTGAATCCAATAACACCATACAGACTACAAAAGAAGAAAGTATGAATATTGTAATTTATATATACCATGGGCTTACTGCTTTAGACGCAGTTGGACCTTACGAAGTTTTAAGCAGGCTTCCGGATGCTACCGTGAAATTTGTTGCCAAAGAAAAAGGAGTAATTGTAACAGATACTCATTTTCTAAAACTCGTTGCCGAGTACGATATTTCCGAAGTTGAAAAAGCAGATATTCTGATTACCCCGGGTTCCGTAGATGGATTTATACGGGAAGCAAAAGATAAAGCTCTCTTAGCGTGGATTAACAAAATTGACAAGACAAGCACTTGGACAACTTCTGTTTGCTCAGGCTCAATAATTTTGGCAGCAGCGGGTTTGCTCAAAAACAAAAAAGCAACCTCACATTGGGGCGCAATTCATTTGCTGAAAAATTATCTCGCTATTCCGACAAATGAAAGATATGTACAAGAAGGTAAAATTATAACAGCCCAGGGAGTTTCTGCCGGAATTGATATGGCCTTGTATTTGGCAAGTCAAATTGCAGGGACTGAAAATGCCAAAGCGTATCAACTCTCAATAGAGTATGATCCCAAACCACCCTTTAATTCCGGTAACATAAACGAAGCAGACAATACAACCATTGAGTTGGCCAAAAAAATACTAGGTAACGACGCTAGAAAAGATTTAAGCCTTTTGGATTTAGTAAGAAACATGCCATCACTTATAAAATTAAAACGGGGAAGGTAGAGAATGGTTTTGCATTATAGCAGTTGAATGATTACAAGATGCTGTCCAAATTATGTGGGCGGTTGTTTTTAAAACCGTAGCCATGTCATTCCCTCTTCATTTATGAACTAAATAAATACAACCAGGCCTATAAATATATTTTCATCTTCATTAACTTTACTCCGAAGCGGTTTGGGCCGGGCGTTAAAAAACATACTTTTTGCAGTGGGTATTTATTATGCCGGGAAAAAGCTGGAAGGGCTTTGATGTTTTTTTAGCAGGGAAAAATTGTGTGGGTATAATAGATAGTAGAGCAATGGGTTAATATGGTTGTTACCTGCCATTTTAGGGCGACACAACAAACAAGATGAACAGACTTAAAAACATATTGACAATTTTATTTTTTAGCTTGACACTTACTTCTTGTGGGCAGACACAGACAACTGATACCAAAAGTGAGGGTTACAAAGTGTTAGCTAAACTTATCTCATTTGAAGGTGGTGACAAAATTCATTTTGCGAAATTCAGAATTTTAAAAAACTTATCTGACAGCTTAGCCTTAAATGACACAATAATTGTTGGCTACTACAACTACAAACAGCCAGAAGAAAATATTGACAATGTTTTGCTGACTTTAAAGAAATATGACGGACAGACTTCAATGAAAAACTACTTTATCTGTCCTAACTATGACGGCAAAACTAACATTCAGAAAGCAAAAATTGAATACATTGACTTTGATTATTGGGAAGGTTGTGAAACAGGAAAAGGCGAATGCAACCCTTTAACATTTTCAAGGACAGAAAAAGAAAATAATTGGTTTTTGATATGGAACATGGTAGTGAAAGGTGTATCCTATATAAATCCGGAAGGATATCTATTCTTAGATCAAAAAAGAAAACTGGGAATCGTGAAAAGAATTAGAAAACAAATTGATAAATTTAATCTGACTAATGAGGACATCGGAATCGCAACAAACTGATTCTTAAATGAAAAATTTAACGTTAGTCAGAATATGAAAAAAACATTCTACATATTAACAATATTTATTATTGCAGTTCAAACTGTAAGCGGACAGATAATACCAGTTCCCAACAATTACTCGATTGTAGATACAGTTACGGGTGATTTGGATAAAGACTCGATAAATGAACTCGTTGTTGCCTATAACGTAGGACAAGAAAGTGAAATAGATGGAGTTCCACGGGAATTGATAATTTACAAACTTGAAAATAATAACTGGATCGAATGGAAAAAATCTATGGGAGCCTTGTACGGAAGTCGTGACGGTGGGATGATGGGTGACCCCTTCGGAGATATTGAAATTAAAAATGGAATTTTACTAATAAGCCAAGATGGAGGAAGTAGCTGGAAATGGAGTTTTACAGATAAGTACCGATTTCAAAATGGTGAATTTTATTTGATTGGTTATACAAGTAATTATGGCAAGCTTTGTGAGTATTGGGAAACGGTTGATTTCAATCTTTCAACTGGAAAAATGATTATTAAGAAAGAATATGAAAAATGTGAAAATCAAGACCAGAATATTTACAAAACTGAAAATGAAACTGTCTCTGAAAAAGGATTAACAATTACACTACAAAATAGAAACGAAAAGGAAATAAAAATTGTAACGCCAAAATATGGACATGAGATATATATTGCGATTGGAAAATAGTAAGAAATACTGTAGCTAACACGCAATAAAAAACATAGGGCAGAAAGTGCTAAATTTAAAAGACATAACATTTAATAAACGGCTTGGTAGCTTGATAAGTAGGAGCTTCGAAATACCCCAACTAGTCGTAGTTTATAAAGTGGCATTCGGCGTTGGTTTTACCTACGCCATAATTTTTTTGTAACTACAAGTTATATTGAGAAGCTGTGTGGGTGCAATCTACGCTGAGGGGGGGGTATTCCGAACTTTTTTTACACCGGTAATTTTTTGTTTCTAAGCAACGTCTCCTCCCGAGCGAAGAGAGCAGGCAGGGACGTTGCGCCTTCGAAGCAGTACTCGGCTCGGCGTATAGCTGTGCCTACGCCGTAATTTTTTTGTAGTTTGCAGCTACAAATTATATTGAAAGGTAGCGTAGGTGCAACCTATGTTAAGAGGGAGTTTTGCGTCAGCAGGGCCGTCGAATAAATCCTCATTGGCAGCGATACTTTCAACTACATATCCGGCTGACCGAATTCTATTTGGTTTTTAATTGTTAACTTCAACATCAGTTTTTCAATCGGCTGCGGCTCCTGGCTGGACATTATAAAATACCAGCAAAGCAGCAAGCTCTGGCCGCTAGCGGTCGTGCCACAGGAATACACCAAATCCAAAAATTCTGATTAAAAAACCATTCTTATGACATTACAAGAACATTGCTTTGAGCTTGGAGGGCTTATGGCAAACTTTCATTCCCTTGAATTTTTATTGAGGGCCTACTTACAGAAACACACTACACCCAAACCCATTGCTACTGCACAATCAGGAGTAGATTTTTATTCATTTAATGTTGGTGCTGAATTACCAGAAAACCCAATAACCAATTACGATTCGTTAAGAATTTTAATTGACAAGTTCAATCATTTAATGAAAACTAAAGGTTTAGTAGAAATTGATAGCAGTATTGCTGAAATACGCGATGCGCTTGCCCATGGACGTGTTTCCTCTGCAGCAAATGTTGAACAGATGCGTTTGATTAAGTTTAGCAGGCCTAACAATGGCATAGTTACAATTACCTTTAATGAAGAAATGACTTTGGATTGGTTCAAACAGAATAAAAAGATAATTATTGAATTAATTAATCAGGTAAAGGCAATCCTTTAGACTAAATTAAGTTCCTCTTTCTAAGGCAACGTCTCCTCCCGAGCGAAGAGAGCAGGCAAGGACGTTGCGTCTTCGAAGCAGTACTCGGCTCGGCGCATGGCTGTACCTACACCGTAATTTTTTTGTAGCTTACACCTACAAGTTATGTCGTAGGTGCAATTTACGTCGTGGGGGTATAATAGATATTAGAGCAATGTGTTAATATATTTGTTGCCCGCAATTATTGTCCATGATTTGCATTTTCTGTAATAGTAAATTTGGCCTTAGCCCCGTTGAACATATAGTTCCAGAATCATTAGGTAATATAGAGTATGTCGTTCCCAAAAATATTATCTGTAAAGTTTGTAACACTAGTTTCTCTGAATTTGAAAAGAAAGCAATTAATAACACTCACTTAGGCTTTATTCGAATTAAGAATGGGATAAAAACTAAAAAGAATAAGCCAGCTACTTTTGAACTTGGCCATATTAAGGCTGTAGGAGATTCTAGATATCAAAAAGACCTCATTACTTTCGATGGACTTAAAGAAGGAGATACTTTTAATCATAAGCCTGACGGAAGTTATCAATTAACAATCCCAGATTTCGACAAATCTGAAATGGCCACTGCTAAAATGCTATTAAAAATAGGATTTGAATCAATTTATAAATCCCAAAAAGGGTTGCTCACTCAGTATGATTTTACTCCTCTAAAAGAATACTTGACTAATAAAAGTAATAAAGATTGGCCCTTTCTTACTTCTTACCATCGGCCTTATAAATTTAAAAGCATCCCTACTTTTAATGACAAACATCATCTTAATAAGATAAAATGCAAACTTGGGTTTTACAAATTTTCATCAGAAGTTCTATTATTTGACTTCCAGTATGATTACATGAATCTTACTATTGATCTTCTTAATCGAGATTACTCTTGGTGCCAGATTTATTTTGAAAATGATACAAGTACTACCCTATACCCTAAACATCTGAAGAAATAACTGCGGTTAACAAAAAGTCACTGTTGCACAACCCCAAATAAAAAAATAGCTCCTGTAATTTAGCAGTAAAAGCATTGTAAGCTTTATGCTTGGCAGCTATTTTTAGTTTTTTACTCTTTCCAAGCAACGTCTCCTCCCGAGCGAAGAGAGCAGGCAGGGACGTTGCGCCTTCGAAGCAGTACTCGGCTCGGCGTATAGCTGTGCCTACGCCGTAATTTTTTTGTAGTTTGCAGCTACGGGTTATGTTGAGAGGCAGCGTAGGTGCAATCTACGCTGAGGGGGGTATAATAGATATTAGATCAATGTGTTAATACGGTTGTTGGCTGTAATTGTAGAAAACGCTA
>DASSYR010000054.1:0-15635 GCA_035703165.1 Chitinophagaceae bacterium | reverse complement strand
TCAATTGCACGTAACCTGCTTTGAAAGTCATTAAAGTGTTCAAACCCCAGGACAAAAAAGAGTAGATATAAGGCCGAATAAAGCCCCGTCGCATTATAAATTAATTTTCGATTAGAGAGGAGTAAGGAGAAAATATAACTTAATAGCAAAAATTGAAGAATAAAATAGGTATTTATGAGAGCATATCCTCTTATGCCCGATCTTACCAAAATTTCATTTCCAATATCTGCTAATAATGAAATCAGCACCAAAGCAAACAATATCCATTTTATTTTATTATTGCTCTTATATAGAAAATGGCTGATAATCGGAATAAGTACAGATATTATTGAAATATATGAAAGTATATCAACTGCTAAATTCATAAGTAAGGATTATCTAAGTTAATTTATTGCGTTAGTTTCAGGGCAATACGGAGGACAAGGTCTGGACGCATCCACGGCTTCCAATAACTGCGTACCCGAATCACCCCCCATTACCATCAGCAATAGCTGCGGTTTACCCCCATCATTTAAAGCAGGTTGTATTTCCACCCTTTTATAAGATTCTATTTTTTGTATGTCTTCAAAAACATGCAAACCAAAAAAATGGTACCGTATGCTACCCGGTGCATTGGCTTTTATATAATTATCCGCCCATACTTTGACCGTAAAGCTGTTTACCACTTCCCCACTATGCGTATCAATAATAAGCGGAGAGTCCCATAAGGCATTACCGGATACAACGGTTATGGCCAACAGGTGGTAAGCCCCATTGTCATCCTGTGTATGATGTAAAGCCACCCCCAGGCTGCCCTTTGCTTGCAAAATAGCCGTAATATTTTGAGGTGTGAGTAAATGATTTTCAAGCCTGGCCCCGGTAGTATAATTATAGCCTAACCACCGCCTGGCAGTTTCCGAAGAAATAACAGCCCCTGTTTTGGTGCTAAAGGCAGGCTTTGTTTGTTCCTCATTTTGTTGCTTTTTAGCACACTGGTAAAAAGTAATACTGGTAACAGCCAACAGAGCAAAAGAAAAAATGGTTTTAGATAAATTCATACTATTTAAAGTTTAGGGTTAAGAAATTTAATGAGTATGGTATTCCTGACACAACAGTATCCCCTTTCGGAGCAGGATCTCCTACCGAAGTAGGATTTCCCACTAAAAAGGTAATTGCTTTATCTTTTTTTGTAAATCCAATAATTGAAAGATGAAACTTGTACAGTGTTTGTTTAAAAAAGGAATAACAAGGAAATGACACGGAGTGTAAACAGGCTGTGTAAAGCCTGCACAGGCAGATAAGGTAAACAGGGCACATGATAAATGATTTAAATACAATAATTCGGTTTACTTATAAATTCATTACAAATAAAACTAATTTATTGATACAAAAACCATCGAAAACATATATTTATTATAATAATATTTTGTGTGCATTGTTTACTACACTGCCTTGTGCGTTTTAAATACCCTTGCGGAGTTTTTTGCTAGGTCGTACCAATATAAATAACCATACACCATTTTTGAAGCCGGTTGTAAAAAAAAGCGTTTTTAAAACGAATTATTTTAAATATTTTATTTGCTCTTTGATTATTTAGATAGTCAACTCCATCGCTTGTAAGTGAAATATTATCTCCTACATTACTATTGATACTTATCAAATTTTTGCTAGATAAATAATGAATTATGTTGTTAGATGTGGTCTGATCTACCATAGCTAGCTTAGCAATTAGGTTTGTATTGTACCCTCTCCTTAAATCATTTAGGGATTTTAAGCATAAAAATTTTAGATAGTTGTCTATTTGCTGTTGTGTCATAACATAAGGTCTTTAGAATTACCGCCAACAATTGCTTTATGTTACTCTTTGTTCAGTTTTCAACTGATTATCAGTTGAAAACTGAACAAGATTATTTAATTATTCCTCTTCTCATACCCCGGCTGTTTGGGCGCCGTATATGCTTTATTCTTTAATGCTACTTTTATTTCGGTAATGGCACGTTCCAGTTGCGGGTCAATGCCCTTGCTCATGAGGCCCAGGTCTTCTTCAACCGGTATATCGGGGTCAACACCATGGCCTTCTTTAAACCAGGTTCCGTCGGGGTTGTACATGCGGAAGGTTGGCGCTGTAATATTACCGCCATCTATTAAGTTGGGCATGCCGCTGATGCCAATCAATCCACCCCATGTTCTTGTGCCTATCAATGGCCCAAGGTTTTTCTTTCTGAAATAATCAGGAAAGGCATCGCCGCCGCTGCCGCTCCAGCCATTGATAAGCATAACCTTTGGACCGAAATGAGCGTATGGTGGCCAGGGCCAGGCAGCGCCGTCACGGGTAGCCCAGTAAGCCAATGGTGTACGGTTGAGCATTTCAATAAAACGGTCGGGTATCTGTCCGCCGCTGTTAAAGCGTTCATCAATCACCAGCGCTTTTTTATCCCATTGTGCATTAAACTGGCGTGTGAGTTCTTCCTGCCCGTCCTCCCCGGTGCTGGGTACATAAATATAACCGGCATCGCCATTGGTGGCTTCGTCCACTTTTTTGCGGTTGGCTTCCACCCAGGCCAGGTAACGCAGTTGGTATTCGTTATCCATGGTTTGCACAATGGCTGTTTTGGCACCGGTAAAAGATGGCGTTGCATTGTAAGTGAGCTCAACGGTTTTTTTATCCAGTCCCTGGAAGAATGCATAGGGCTCCTGGTCGGTGGTAAGGGGCATGCCATTTACGGCAAGTATATAACTGCCTTCAGGAATGTCAATACCCGGCTGGTCTAACGATGAACGTGTAGCCGCATCCCAGGCTGCGCCACGGATGATGGTTTTTATTTTGTAAAAATTGCCGGCAGCTTCCCAGTCAACACCCAGGTAGCCCACATTTTTAGTTTTGGTTGTTTCCACGTCGCCGCCGCCATGGTAGGTATGTGAAGCATTCAGTTCGCCGATCATTTCGCCGATGATGAAGTCAACTTCCTCACGGGTAATGGCGCCTTCCAGCATTTTTGAATAACGTTCTTTTACCGTGTTCCAGTTAACACCGTGCATGTTGGGATCGTAAAAATAATCACGTTCCAGGCGCCAGGCATCGTTAAAAAGTTCTTTCCATTCAGCCATGGGGTCAACCATCATTTCCATTTCAGTAAGGCGGAGGGTCTTTTCAAATTTCTGGTTCTCCTCGGGCTTTACAACGGCATAAGCAGCACCACGCTGCACGAGTAATTTATTGGTATTGGCGCAAAGCCAGTAATTATTAATGTCGTCTGAAATATTTTTTTCTTCCCGTTTGTCGATATCAAAATATTTAAGCGATGTCTTTACATCGGCGGCGCTGCCAAGATTGGGCATTTTCTGGTAGAGTATCTTGCCTTTTACCGCAGCCAGGTTATTGTAATTGGCGGCAGGCAGGGGCAACAGCACCATTCTTGCCTGTATGCCGTCGAAGTCAATATCAACAGCCGTTGATGCAGGTTTTTTTGCCGTGGTATCTTTCTTCTTTTCTGCGCCCATTTCATCGGCCTTTACAGCAACCGTATCATTTTTTGGAAACAAAATAGAGGGCGTGCTTTTCTTTAAAGAGATGGCCGCAATTTGTGTGCTGTTGCCATAGATGAACGAGTTGTCAATATCGCTGTAGTAAGGCGTAAAATTCTGGTTGGTGGTGAGGTACAGGTATTTCCCTTCGGTATCAAACACGGGGTTATCGCAGTTATAGAAACCATCGGTTACCTGCTGTAGTTTTTTATTCTGTGCATCGTAGATATAGATGGCGTTGTGTAAATTGTTCAGGTCGCGGTTGTAAGTGAACCAGCGGCTGTCGGTTGACCAGCTTACAGAAAAACCTTCGCAGCCGCCATGCATGAAACGCAAGGCCTGGTCAATTTCTGTTACATTGCCGTTTGATGCATCGATCATTTTTATTTTCATGGCTTGGTCAATGGTAACGATCTTCTTGCTGTCGGGGCTCCAGTATAAATTATAGCCGAAACCTTTTCCGAAATTGGTGAGTTTTTTGGGGGCCGCATCTGAATTGGGTTGTACAATCCACAATTCATTTTCACCACCCTGGTCGCTCCAGTAAGCAATACTGTTGCCGTCGGGCGACCAGGAAGGGTAACGTTCGAATGCCGTCGTGGAACGGGTAATATTCTTTACAAAACCATTTTCGGCGGGTAAGGAAAATACATCACCCCTTGCTTCCATCAGCACCCGGTTACCATCGGGACTGATGCCCACATGCTGGATGTATTTATCTACCGTAACAGATCTTGGTTTAAGCGCTGCTTTATCGGTCACTACATTTACCGAAACGGCTCTTGCCTGTTGGGTTGCAAAAGAGAACAGGTATAATTTTCCACCCTGTTCATACACGATATCATCTGGCCCGGCAGAGGGGAAATGAATATCGTAATCTTTATAATTGGTAAGCTGGCTGTATTTTTTTGTGCTCACATTGTATTTCCAGAGATTCATACGCTCTTCTGATCCACGGTCGCTGATGAAATAGATATCATCAGCATGCCACATGGGAAATTCGCTGCCCGCCACTTCGCTGGCCGAAATATTCTGATCGGTATTGTTTGCAAAATTGAATAAATGGATCGTGGCTTTCCATCCTCCACGGTAACGCTTCCAGTTACGGAAGGCCTGCGAAACAAAAACTACGGCCATCTGTTTCCCGTCGGGAGAATAAGAGCCGAACTCTGCATAGGCAAAGGGCAATTTTTCATCGGCTCCGCCATTGGCAGCAATGGTATAAAACTGGTTGAACCGGTCGCGGCCACTCTCCCGCCTTGACGCAAAGAGCACCCGTTTGCCATCGGGTGTCCAGTCAACCACACGGTCTCCAAAACTGTGCGACGTTAACCTGAACGGCACGCCGCCATTCACGGGAATGGTATATACATCCTGGTTGCCATCGTAATTACCGGTGAAGGCAATGCTACGGCCATCGGGAGAGAATTTGGGAAAGCTTTCCACACCCGGCGGGGAGCTTAGTTTTTCGGCCGTACCACCGGTTTTGGGCATGATCCAGATATCATTGGCATAAGTGAACACGATCTGTGTTTTGGAAACATCGGGAAAACGAAAAAGCCCGGCATCAACCTGGGCCCTTGTTTCAAGTGTTAATAAGACAGCAATGCAATAGCAAAGAATCAATTTTTTCATGACAGTTATTTTTGAATAAAGAATGAATAGGATAATTGAATTGGGGGAGTAAGTTAAATAATTATTTTAACCCCTTGGGGGCCGGGGTTGTTTACGCTACTTCATGCCCTGTGGAAGCTCTCCACAACATAAACCATTCCTGCCTTTCCATTTTTACTTTGGTGGCTTCCAACGCTTTTTGCATTCGTTCTTTTTTTGATGTCCCCAATACAGGAATAATACCTGATGGATGTTGAATTAGCCAACTCAATAAAATTTGGTCTGGACCAACGTTATATTTTTGTGCTAATATTTCAGCCACGGCAATAATTCTTTTAATCCTTTCATCTTCCTCTGCCTGGGCAAATAAATTACCACCACCCAGCGGTCCCCACGCCATGGGAATAATATTTTTTGTAAGACATTGATCCAATGTTCCATCCGTAAAAGGTTTGAGATAAAGAATGGATAGTTCAATTTGATTGGTAATAACAGGAAACCTTGAAGCAATCATTTCTAACTGTGACGGGGTAAAATTGGAAACGCCAAACTGCAAAACCTTACCTTCTTTTTTTAATTGTGTAAATGCCTCCGCCATTTCATCCGGGTGCATTAATGGATCCGGGCGATGGATAAGCAATACATCAATATAATCCGTATGCAGATGTTTTAATGACAGGTGTGCGGAATGAATAATATGTTCTTTTGATGTATCGTAATGTTTTATAGTATGCTGAGGTCTGTGAGGAGTAACAATTTTTATTCCGCATTTTGTAATTAGCTGTATTTGATGCCGTAAATGCTTCCTCTCAGCCAGGGCTCTTCCAAATTCTTCTTCGGTAGTATAATGCCCGTAAATATCCGCATGATCAAATGTTGTAATTCCCATTTGCAGGCAATCATCCAGTAATTGTAAATATTCATTGGTTGAAAATTTACTACCCCATACTCCCCATTTCATGGTGCCGGCAATAACCGGAGAGAATTTTATTTCATTATTCACGAGATAAATTTTATCGTAAAATAAAAAAATCCTCCCAGAGAGAGGATTTTATTTTTGTTATGCAGAAATAAAATTAATATTCATTACCACCACGGTCACGGTTATACCCGCCTCCATTACCACCACGGTTTCTGTTGTATCCGCCTCCATTGCCACCACGGTCGCGGTTGTAACCGCCTCCTTTGTTATAGCCACCGCCGCCACCTTTGCGGAATCCGCCGCCACCGCCGCCTTTGCGAAAACCACCACCGCCACCGCTGCGTTCGGGTTTTGCTTCAGCTTCGTTTAGCTTAATGTTCCGTCCCATTACTTCTTTGTCATACAAGCTGCTGAGCGCATTTTGGGCCTCGGCATCTTCAGGCATTTCTACAAAGCCAAAACCTTTACTTCGGTTTGTAAATTTGTCCATAACAATTTTAACACTGGTTACAGTACCGTACTGTTCAAAAAGAGTTCTTAAGTCATCCTCGGTCATATCCCATGAGAGGTTACCTACATAAATGTTCATTGTAATAAAAAATTTAATTAACAAAAACGTTTAACCTAATGCAATAAGCCATTACAATGAACTGAGGAAACCGATAAGGTCAGCTGTAAGTCAGCCCAGTAAAAAACTACCTGCATTAAAGAATAGAGTAAAGATAGTATTTTTTACTAAAGCGTATAAAATAAAAAACCCCGCCAATAGGCGGGGGAAAAGTTTATTACCCGGGGTAGTTACTCGGCTATCACTTCAATTTCAATTTCAGTTTCATTTCCGTTTCCAAAGTCAACTTTTGCCTTGTAAGTGCCCAATTCTTTTATATCGTCTAAGATAGTAATACGGCGACGGTCAATTTCATAACCTCTCTGTTCACGGATAGCACGGGAAATTTGAACGGAGGTAACACTGCCAAAAATTTTACCACTGGTACCGGTTTTTGCACCGATTTTAATCGGGCTTTCTTTTAATTTGGCAACAACACTATTTATTTCGGCCAGAAGTTTAGCTTCTTTCTTTTGTATTTGCTTCATACGCTCTTCTAACTGAGCCATATTTGCAGGAGAAGCTTCAATAGCCATTTTACGGGGAATTAAATAATTGCGGGCATAGCCGTTACGCACTTTAACTACTTCATTAACACCGCCTAAATTATTTACATCCTGGATTAATATTACTTGCATAGTTTACTTTTTAGTTCCCAAGAGCCCAATCGGGTAATTGATTTAGACTGTCATCCCGCTTTGTTGCAGGAATTAGGGAATGGTTACTAAATAATTTATTTCAATAAATCTGTTACGTATGGTAACAGTGCCATTTGTCTTGCTTTTTTAATAGCATCAGACACTTTACGCTGAAATTTTAACGAGTTGCCGGTAATACGACGAGGTAACATTTTACCCTGCTCATTTAAAAATTTTTTAAGAAATTCAGCATCCTTATAATCAATATAACGGATCCCCATTTTCTTAAAACGGCAGTATTTCTTGCGAGGCTTTTCAGCCTTCATTGCCGTCAGGTATTTAATTTCGTTTGGTTTTGCCATGTTATGCCTCCACTGCTTTTTCTGGTTTAGAAACTACACCACTTCTTTTTCTGGCATTGTACTCGACGGCGTATTTATCGAGTGCAGTGAACATGTGACGCATAACAGATTCGTCACGCAGAAGTTGAATTTTCAACTTCTCATTGAAGTCGGATGGCGCCTTGTATTCCATTACCCAGTATAAACCAGTGGTTTTTTTGGCAATGGGGTACGCCAGTGATTTTAGTCCCCAGGGGTTTTCGTGCACTACTTCTCCGCCATTGGCTTGCACAAAAGAAGTAATTTTTTTCTGCTCCGATTTAAAATCTTCGTCAGAAAGCACAGGGGTAAAAATCACCATCAATTCGTAATTGTTCATTTCCCTGTTTTTTATATTATTATTAATTAATTATCCCTTTACAATGCTGTATATCAAAACTATTAAATACAGGTTTAGCTAAGGGGCTGCAAATGTACGGGTTTAGCCCAAAAACACAAGGGATAGTCTTAAAAAACTTTGAAATAAACCCAAATAAGTTTTTAAGGGAATGTAGATTAGATAAATTAATAAGTAATTAATTATCAACTATTAATAAAATTATTTAACCAGTTTGTGATATGTTACATTGTTATCACTGGCATCCTTTAGTTTTAGCAGATAGATTCCCTGTGCCAGTTGTGCAATATTATCAAGGCCCAACTGATTTTTTCCTTTATTGATTCTAAACGTGGCACTTCGTACAGATTTTCCGCTTAAATCCAAAATGCTTGCTTCGAGCAATGAATTTGCCCTGCTGTTTAGAACAATATTTATTCTGTCATTAAATGGGTTGGGAGATATACTTACTACATTACTATTTGTATTTTTAAAGGATATAATCCAACTGTATTTTGCACTTCCATCTTCATCCACAATACGCAAACGGTAATAAGTAACAGGAGAAAATGGTGAGTTATCTACAAAAGAATAAAATTGTTTTAAGCCGCTATTATTCCCTGTTGCCTTTACAAGGCCGATTTGGTTGAAATTATTATTTTTATTGCTGCGCTCAATTTCAATATGACTAACATTTATTTCGCTTTCCGTTGTCCAGGAAAGCAATATCTTATTATCTACCCATTGCCCGCTGAATGAAATCAAGTTAAGCGGTAAAGGCGCTCCAACACTAATGGCAGCCGTTGATGGGTTGGTAATGCTGCAAACAGTAAGTCCGTTTACAGAAGTTGCTTTAATTACATTATTAAAAATGCCTTGTGAAGTAAAAGGAAAAGTAGTAATAGGCAAATCGCCATTAACTGTAGCCCATTTACCGGTGGACAGCGGTTTTCCGGTTATTGCATCAGCAACAGAATAAAAATACCCGGTCTGAGCATTTGAAATAGTATATGTAAGAACTTGATTTAAAGCAATAGAGGCAAATGAGGGGGTATATATTGGTGATGTTGGGGAGGGTGCACAGGTAATTGCGGTGGCAGACAGGGGACATGCTACTTCCTGCTTCCCGCTTTCCCTTACACCTATTCTTAAAACTCCATTAGCATACAATGTATTATTAAGGGTAGAATTGACAGTAATGGGTCCCCAGTTTGTATTATTTGTACTGGTAGAACCAATTAGTACATCATCTAAATACAAATTAACCGTAGTGGTAGTAAATGATCCGTTTAATGTTCCTGAAACGGAAGTTGCAGAAGAACCAATCGGCGTGCCGGATATGGAACTACATCTTGAAGAGGAAGTTGCCGGAGATGCCATAACGTTTCCCGAATTGGCGCTTACACTGCAAGAACCCGTTTGTGCAGTTGCATAGTAACTGGTATCAGTAACCGAATTATAAATTGCAGGTGTGGTACCTGCATTCCCTGTACTCCAGGTGCCGTTTGCTTGCACACTGGTAGTAGCCGCTAATCTATTGGTTGATGTATAAACCCGGATAACTGTGCCCGCAGCTTCGGATGAGGTGCCACTAATTGGTTGTCCACTTGTAATTTGGTTATTATTATCAGCAGTAATTAATGGTGGATTTGTATAGCAGGTAACTGTTCTTAAAGCAGCGGCGCTCATACAATTGTTGGCAGTTATTGCCGTAACCATTATAACATCCCCCAGGCTAAGAGTCAAATTATTAAAGCTATAATTACCTCCCGTAGCAATGGTAGTGGTAATTGGCTGACCATTTATCCATAAATAAACAGTGGCCCCTGAGGTGGCGGTGCCCGATACTATTTTACTTGAGGTAAATAATGTAGTTTGAGCAATAACCGGGGTGGCGGTTGTACTTAGCCCCCGGCATGCAAAAACTGGGGCAGATTCACAGTTTGAACCGGGTGCAATTGTTGTGACATAATAAGTACCATTTGTCAAGTCTGGCATCCCTCCGCTGCAAGCAGAAGTCACATTACTCCCATTATAATTTATACCATTATAATACCAGTTACTCCCGCTATAACCAAATGTTGGAGAATTGGCAGCCGGACCTGCTAGCACAGTTGTAACTAATGCTGAATTGATAAAATATAGTTTTACGGTGTTTGTTCCTAAAAAAGTACCTTCCAAACCCCTTGTTGAAATACATGTAATAGAAAATCCCATTGTTGAAGGGATGTTAGCACTATTGCAACCAAGCGCTGTCACATTGTTTGAGACCAGACACACACTTTCTCCAGTCCCTTGCGCCGTTGCCGTAATAATGTCATTATTAGCAGTTGTAACACCAGGTAAATTCCAGCTACTTCCTGAAGCTACATTTGTGACGGTTCCGACAGATATTCCATTTTTATAAACCACAATCGTGGCTGTGGTAGCCGACCCCGTTAGTGGAGAAGCCGTCCACGTTCCCGATATGGTAACCACACCTGTGCCAATAGCACCATTAATAACCGGGGCCATTGTACATTTGGGGCAGAAACCGCTTCCTCCACCGGACAAATTAGTAACAGATACACCACACTGAGCATTAATATACGCAGTAAATTGCTCATTTGTATTATTGTAGGCACTGTCTGATAATCCATATATATCTGATTTAGGACCACCAATTGATGCCTGGGGGGAAACAACCGTGGTAGCTAATAATCTTAAGGTGGAAGAAGTGGTAAGATTAAAAGGGGCAGCCTGAAGATCGGAAAAGGGGATATAGAAGTCAATATAAAAATCAGGATCTCCATTGTCATTCGTGCCCGCAATGGATACCTGCGACATATCCTGCCAGTTAGCATACGATTTTATTAACACAGGGCTACTGGTTCCGTCAACATTATAAATAGCAATCCTGGAATTGGTTTCTAATACAATTTCTATTTCAAAACCGGGATTGCCGTTTGTACCTGTGGTAGCTGCTCTGTAATTAGTATCAGCGCTTACACCCGCTGGCCCAAATTTTCCATCAGTATCAATCAATACACTGTATCCTTTAGAACCTGGTATTATTGAGCCGACACGAAAACGAAATAATAAATTGCTACCGTTGTAATAAACATAAAAACCGTTACCACTACTATCCGGAACAAAATCGGAATACAAATGATTTGGGCCGCGACGCAAATCGCTGTTAGGTTCAGTAGAAAAAGACGGGACTGCTTTATAAGGAATTTCAGAATTGCTTACATCGTTCCCTAAAAATCCGGATGTGGAAAGAGAAGTGTATCCATCGCCATTGGGATCGAGCACAGCCCTTCCGGAAAGCGATGTGGCTATGCGGTTAATCAAGCCATCACCTTGTGCTAAGGTGTGGAAAGACAATAGTTGAAATAAAGAAACGTATAAGGCTTCTTGTAAAATTGGGTTCATAAGTACTGACATTGGCACCCAAAAGTAGAATAAAAACTAAGTATTTATACGTAGAAAAGGGGGTTTCTTGAAAATAGCCTGTTTTGAAACGATGTAACAAAATTGTTTATGATAATGAAGCAATCATTCGTTTTACTCTTTCTTCCAGTTTTTCGGAAGACAAGTCTTCTCTCATGCTATCTACTTTTATAGGAAAACAAAAAGGAGTTAACTGTTGAAGAAATTTAATAATGATATTAGATTTTTGTATTCGGTTAAGCATATCGAGTAAGCGTTCCTCTTCCATTTGCTGCTCCATTACTTCACGATAGGCCTGGCGTAATAAAATATTTTTGGAATCATATTCATTAAACACTGTAAAAAGCAGGGAAGTACTCGCCTGTATATGGCGTTGTTTTTTTTGCTCACCCGGAAATCCCCTGAATATTAAGCCGCCAACCACGGCAATATCCCTGAATTTTCGTTTGGCCATTTCCGTTGAATTGACACTGCGCTGAATGTCTGTGGTTAAATTTTGAGGTGAAAAAAGTTCATACACATTTGTATCGTCAACAGGAATAGGTTTATCACTTAGTAATTCAAAGCCATAATCATTCATGGCAAAAGAAAAAGTAATGGGAGTTATTTTGCTGATGCGATAAGCCAGTATTGCTGCCATAGCCTCGTGTACCAGTCTTCCTTCAAACGGGTAAACAAAGAGATGAAACCCATCATTGGTTTCAATATGTTCGATAAGTAATTCACTTTCTTTGGGTACGTGCGAAAGTTGTTGCTGCAATTGAAAAAGTGGTTGTAAGGCTGACAACTCTGCCTGGAAATGACGTGTTGAATTTTCAGATACGCTATTTAATGTTTTTCTCAGCATAAAACCAAGGTTAGCGCTTAAAGGCATACGTCCCCCCTGCCAACTGGGAACTATGGATTTGACAGCATTTGATTTACGAACCAATACCGTCATGTCTTTTATCATTACAAATTCCAGGTTATAACCGGCTAATGTAAATACGTCACCCGGCGTTAGTTTAGATATAAAATATTCTTCTATCATTCCTACATAACCTCCACTTACAAATTTTACTTTAAGCATGCTATCACTAACGATGGTGCCAATATGCATACGGTGGCGCATAGCTGTTTGTCTGTTTGTTATTCTATATATACCGTTTTCAATTTCAATTTTTTTAAATTCGTCATATTGTTGAAGCGCCGCACCCCCGTTTGTAATAAAATGAAGAATTTGTTCCCATTCATTGTGAGTTATTTCACTAAAGCAAAATGTTGTTTTTATTTCATGATAAATTTCCTCAGGTTTAAACCCATCTGATACAGCAAGTGTACACAGGTATTGAATCAGTACGTCAAAACACAATAGGAGAGGAGCCTTGCTTTCAATTATTTTTTCTTCAATTGCATTTTTTAATGCGGCAGCTTCCAATAATTCTAGTGAGTGCGTGGGCAGAAAATATATTTTACTGATTTCACCGGGTTGATGCCCGCTTCTTCCCGCTCTTTGTAAAAAGCGGGCTACTCCTTTTGGTGAGCCGATTTGTATAACGGTGTCAACAGGTCGAAAATCAACTCCTAAATCTAAGCTGGCGGTACATACCACCACTTTTAGTTTGCCCAAATGTAAAGCTTCTTCCACCCAAACTCTTAATTCCATATCAATAGAACCATGATGAAGAGCAATTAATCCAGCCAGTTCGGGACATTCATCCAGTAGTTTTTGATACCACGTCTCGCTCATTCCCCGGGTATTAATAAAAATAAGTGTGGTTTTACTTTGGGCTAAAATAGGTATTATCCGGGGGGCCAATTTAATACCCAGGTGACCAGCCCATGGATATTTCTCTATCTCATCGGGTATGATAGATTCAATTTGTATCCCCTTTTGTATGAAAGCTTTTACAATGACACCTGTTTTTGTTAACGGAGATAATAAAACTTCTTTCGCCTGTTCCAGGTTACCAATCGTAGCGCTTAATCCCCAAACAGAACATTGCGTTTTACAGGTTGATTGTTGAATATTTATGATTCGGCTCAGAGCCAGCTCCACTTGCACTCCTCTTTTGCTACCCAACAATTCATGCCATTCATCAACTGCAATGATTTTAAGAAATTGAAAAATGGAAGCGTAATCTTTTTGAGCCAGTAACAAGTGCAAACTTTCTGGTGTTATAATAAGGATTTCCGGCATTTGCTTTTTCTGGCTGCTCCTTTCTTTTGTGTTTGTATCGCCATTTCTTATTCCCACTTTCCAGGGTAATTCAAGTTCTTTTATTACTTCTTCCATGGCTCTGCCAATATCTTTTGCCAGCGCTCTTAAAGGACTAATCCAGAGCAATTGCAATCCGGAACTTTTTATTTTTTTATATTCGTCTGGGTGGGAGTTAATAAAATTTATAATACTGCCTAAAAAAACAGAGAAAGTTTTACCACAACCGGTTGGTGCATTTACAAGCCCACTCTCCTTATTATATATGTGTTGCCAGGTTTCTTCCTGGTAAGCAAAGGGTATGAATGTTTTTTTTGAAAACCATTCCATGACAATTTTATAACCCTTGCTTTTATTTAGACTCATTGATACAAAAAATAATTTATCACTCTTTTGGGTGTAGAATGTCGTAAAACTACGATTGTATTTACAGAAATTTCGCTATACATTTGGCTTCACTTTATATCTTTTCTCTCATAATCTGATTTTCTACCCTAAAAACCTCCAGAATCTTCTTTCCGTTTAGAAAAAGCCATTTGATGCTTGCGTCAAAATAGTGTTCATTTTTCTAAAAATTTATTACATGATACCACTTGTACGCCTGTTCCCGGCAAAGTATTTTAAAACCAGGATATTCCCATTATTAATAGGCTTTTTGGGAGCAAATCACGTTTTGGGACAATTAACCCCTACGGTACAGACTGAATTTACTGATTATCCTCCCGGAGCGATAGTGAATATAACTGGTAGCGGATGGGATGCTGCCGGTGATTCCGTTACGCTTCAGGTTATACACGTGGGCGATACGGGCGATAATAATATAAGTGGCGCACATACCCCGTGGAAGGTAAAAGTAAATGCAGATGGTACTCTTGAATCAACCTGGACTGTACCACTGGACGAAGATGAATTGGGCGCTACACTTTTATTAACAGCTGACCAAGGGGGAGTACATGCGGAGTGGACTTTTACAGATGCCAATGTTACTTTTTCATTAAGTGGATTACCAGCTGGTTCTTACTCAATAACGGTTACCTATAGAGTTTATACAACTTCCGGCGGCCCATCGGGATCATTTTTATCATTAACCTTTTCATACCCGGGACCTTCCTCGCCGGGAATAGCGGTAAACAATTCTCAAACTATACAATATTCTTTTAGTACTGTTACCATAGGCGGGTTACTTTATTCGGCCCCCGGCGGTTCAGCAGTTGGCGCCAATAACGGAAACGGCGGACAATCTATATCTGCAGTGTATTCTGCTTCTTGTCCTGTGATAGCGGCACCCACCCCGGCAAGTGCAACCCCTGCATCCATTTGCATAGGGGGTTCATCAAATCTCAATGCAACTTCGGCTGGTAATACAATAAGATGGTTCACCGTATCTACCGGTGGCACAAGTATTGGAACGAGTGCAAGCGGAGCCAACTTCCCGGTTTCGCCCCTGGTAACTACAACTTATTTTGCAGAAGCTGTTAATGCTGCAGGTTGTGTAAGTGCCACACGAACTTCCGTAACGGTAACGGTAAATGCCTTACCTGTTTGTAGCATTAATGGTACATCGGGTCCCGTTTGTCCTTCGTCATCTTCCATTTATTCGGCGCCGGCAGGAATGGCTTCTTATTTATGGGAAGTTATTAATGGAAATGCAACAATAGCAGCAGGTGAAGAAGATAATCAGTCTGCAACTGTTACATCTGGCTCTGATTGTAATTCTTCTTATACGCTTAAACTCACGATAACTAACTCAAGTGGATGTGTATCTACTTGTACTAAAATTGTAACAGTTAAAGACGAAACCCCGCCATCATTGACCGGCACAGCCTATAGCGGAGTAAGCGGAATTAACTCCTGCAAATCCGATGCAGTAAGCGCCGCCCCCTTTGACGCCAGCAAAGCCATACAAGGCTACAGCGATAACTGCAGTTCAGCCGTAATAGCCGAACTGACCAATACCGACGTTAGCGGGACAGACTGCTCCTGGAGCATAACCTATACCTATAG
>DASSYR010000013.1:0-26838 GCA_035703165.1 Chitinophagaceae bacterium | reverse complement strand
TAGCAATTTTTTATATTTCTAAACACATTTTTTATGTTGAGTAAATCCATACAAGAAGCGTTGAACAGACAAGTACAAATGGAAGCCGAATCTTCACAAGCGTATCTTGCCATGGCATCGTGGTCGGAGATACAGCCTGGATTAGAAGGCATTACCAATTTTTTCTATCAGCAATCAGACGAAGAAAGAATTCACATGCTTAAATTAATTCGGTTCATTAATGAGCGTGGTGGATTTGCTGTAGTCCCTGCTTTGGAGCAACCCATTGTAACCTTCAAATCTATTAAAAATGTGTTTGACGAATTTTTAAAGCATGAGCTAAAAGTAAGTAATAGTATAAACGAACTGGTACACCTGTCACTTAGTGAGAAAGATTATGCAACTCACAATTTTCTTCAATGGTATGTAAATGAGCAGATGGAAGAAGAAAGAGTTGCACGCACTTTAAATGACAAATTAGAGATGGTAGGAGATGATAAAGGAGGTTTGTACTTATTTGACAGAGACATAATGGCCTTTCGGGGTAATGAGGATAATAAAGGTGAAAAGTAACCGATTACCGCATTAGTAACTCACAGGGTTTAATTCCCGTATGTTTTTTAAAAGCCGTTGAAAAATGAGAAATGGAAGAGTAGCCTAATAAAGCAGATACTTCGGTTACACTCAACCCTTTTTCATAAAGCAAATACTTGGCATGTTCCATTCTTTGCCCTTGATAAAAGTCAAAAACAGTTGTACCAAACATTTCTTTAAACCCTTTTTTCAAATAGCATTCGTTGATAGCTACTTTGCGGCTAAGTTCTTTAATGGTGAGTGGTTCACCAATATGTTGTAATAATATTTCTCTGGCTTTGGTAATTTTTTCTCTTTCGGCTTCGCTGGCAAGGAATTTACACGCAAAACTATCTTCGGCTTTTTCATCAACCAGGCATTCCAGTCCGTATAAAAGTAACGTTTGCAATTGGCTGTTTACATAAATATTTTCTAACGTTTTGCTGTAAGTGTGATTAAGCAGGTTATCCAATACCAATCTTGTGCGGTTGCACAAATTCACCATTTTACTAAAAGAAGAATGATGTTTAAAAGCTAACACTTTGTCAGAACTGGAAACGATCTGTTTGCCTTTTACAAATTGTGATAAATAAACACTGGAGAATGTAAAAGTTAGTACATCAATTGTAGTTACTTTATCGCTGCAGGAGTTTGTGCCAGTTTTTACACATATCCCGCCTTCACAACGTTTGTCTGAACAATAAGCATTACCCGTGATGCAAAATCTTAGTTCCAGGTTATTATCCTTGGATTTAGGTTGGTAATTATACACCAGCATACCGATATCATCTATAACCATTTGGGGGTTATGACGATAACGTTTTATAGAATATTGCACAGACCCGGGTATCTGCTTTTCTATTTTGGTTAGTAATTGCATTTCATCCAGCATTACGGGCCTTTTGTGCGCAAGAGACAATATGTCTGGAGATTGGTACATTGTTAGTTGTCAAAATTACAAAAATATAGGCATAAATAATGCCCGTTTTTATATAACAAGGTGATATTTTATGATTAATAAGGAGTTAAATTTTTGAAATAATACCCCGTTTTTTAATTATCAAACCATATTTAGAAAAATATGGGAAAACCCCTCTTTTATACCTTGTTAAAATTGGCCGTAGAACCATATTTCAGTACATTTGTCGGAATAACTTTTTTAGCAATTTTTAATGGATTTTGAGAACATTTTATGAGTGCAGAAACACAAGAAATTATTAAGACGGCGACCCATGATACCAATAATTATGGTGCAGATAGTATCCAGGTTTTAGAAGGCCTGGAAGCGGTGCGCAAACGTCCGGCAATGTATATTGGCGATATTGGGGTGAAAGGGTTACACCACCTGGTATATGAGGTTGTTGACAACTCAATTGATGAAGCGCTTGCAGGTTATTGTAAGAACATTATAGTAAATATTCATGAAGATAACTCTATTAGTGTTACAGATGACGGACGGGGTATTCCAACGGCTATGCATAGTAAAGAAAAGCGTAGCGCATTAGAAGTGGTGATGACTGTTTTACATGCAGGAGGTAAATTTGATAAAGACTCTTACAAAGTTTCCGGAGGTTTACATGGCGTAGGGGTAAGTTGCGTAAATGCTTTAAGTACCAAACTATACGTTCAGGTTCGCCGTGAAGGAAAGATGTTTGAGCAGGAGTACCGGACAGGGATTCCTCAATATGCCGTTCGGGAAGCAGGCGTGGCCGAAGATACCGGTACCACCGTACATTTTTGGCCGGATTTAAGCATTTTTATTGCCTCTGTTTACAATAAAGATATTTTAGAAGGCCGTCTTCGTGAATTAGCATATTTAAATCGAGGCATCCGTATTACCCTAAACGATCTTCGGGAAAAGGATGATAATGGCAATATTTACACCAAAACGTTTTATAGTGAAGGAGGTATTGTAGAATTTGTGGAGATGCTTGATAAAAGTGCAGGACGAAATGCACTGATTCCTAATACCATTTATGTTGAAGGAAAGGATGAACCTACCAACGTAGCTGTTGAAATTGCACTTGTTTACAACGATAGTTATAATGAACATATTTACTCTTATGTAAATAATATTAATACTATTGAAGGGGGTACCCATGTATCCGGTTTTCGCAGGGCGTTAACACGGGTATTTAAAAACTATGGTGAAAAACAAGGGATGTTTGAGAAGGCAAAAGTAGAAATAGAAGGGGATGACTTTCGGGAAGGATTAAGCGCAATTATTTCCGTAAAAGTGCCCGAGCCCCAGTTTGAAGGTCAGACCAAAACCAAGTTGGGTAATAATGAAGTAATGGGTATTGTGGATACCACCGTTTCAAAAGTGCTGGATTCTTTTCTTGAAGAGAACCCGAAAGAAGCAAAAAATATTATTAGTAAAGTTATACTGGCAGCTCAGGCAAGAGCTGCTGCAAGAAAAGCAAGAGAGCTTGTTCAACGTAAATCCGTATTAAGCGGTGGCGGATTACCCGGAAAGTTAGCAGATTGTAGTGATAGAGATCCGGAACGTTGTGAATTGTTTTTAGTAGAAGGAGATTCAGCAGGCGGTACTGCTAAACAGGGGCGTGATCGCGGTTTTCAGGCTATTTTACCATTGAGAGGTAAAATCCTTAATGTGGAAAAAGCCATGGAACATAAAATTTACGATAATGAAGAAATAAGAAATATGTTTACTGCCCTGGGCGTAAAAGTGGGAACCCCAGACGATCCGAAAGCACTGGATTTATCCAAACTTCGTTATCATAAACTTATTATTATGACCGATGCTGATGTGGATGGAAGCCATATAGCAACACTTATTTTGACTTTTATATTTCGTTACATGAAAGCGTTGGTAGAGCAGGGATATGTATATATTGCCCAGCCACCTTTGTACCTGGTAAAAAAAGGGAAAGAACAGGCTTATGCATGGAACGAGGAACAACGTAAAGCCCTTATTGAAAAACTGGGTGGTGGAAAAGATGAAAGTGTGAATATACAGCGATATAAAGGGTTAGGCGAGATGAACGCAGAACAATTGTGGGACACAACCATGAACCCGGACACCAGAAGTTTAAAACAAGTAACCATAGAAAGCGCTGCTGAGGCAGATAGAGTGTTTAGTATGCTGATGGGAGACGAAGTAGCGCCAAGAAGAGAGTTTATTGAAACACATGCAAAGTATGCAAAGATTGATGTGTAAAGTATGTAAAGATTACAATAGCAACCGCCTCTTTTTTACATAAATAACTTTTGGTTTCTTTTCCAGACTAAAGCTATACGGACACAAAGTTGATGGCAATGAATTATCAAAATCATTACATTATTAATTTATTCTAGTATAAAATTTAGCTGTTTATCATTTTACCACCGGTATAAAAATTTCCTACCTGTATTTTCTATGAAAAAGAAATTAATACCCTATGCACTCTTTTTGCTAATTGCTTTACACAGCTTTAGCCAGGAACTTCATTATTCCATTACCCGAACAATGATTCCTATGCGGACGGTGTAAAACTGTTTACTGTTATTGTTAGTCCGGACAATGCAACCGAAAAATTACCCATCCTCATCAAGCGAACACCCTATGGAGCCGATGTACCCAATACATACAATCCTTTAAACTTTTCCTATATAAGCAACATGGCGAAAGAAGGATACATTTTTGTGTACCAGGATATAAGGGGTAAATACAAAAGCCAGGGTTATATGGAAATTCACACTCCGTTGATTTCCTTACAGACTAAGAATGTTGTAGATGAGAGTACCGATACGTGGGATGCCGTTGATTGGCTTGTAAAAAATATTCCGAATAATAATGGTAAAGCGGGTATTCACGACATTTCCTATCCCGGATGGCTGGCATTGGTAGGCGCGGTTAACCCGCATCCCGCATTAAAAGCTTCGAGTGAGCAAGCCTGTATGGGAGACTTATTTTGGGTGATGATTTTCATCATAACGGAGCCTTTCACTTGAGTTACGGCATGGAATATACCTACGGAGTAGAAAAAGATAAAAGAATTGACGACGACCTTTCATTTCCACAATACGATTTATTTGATTGGTATTCAAAATTAGGTTCGTTAAAAAATGTGAATGAAAAATATTTTAAAAATAGAATACCTACGTGGAACAATTTTGTGAAACATCCCAACTACGATGAATTTTGGCAAAAGAATTCACCTCTTAGTTGTATATCACATCCTGAAATACCGCAATTACATGTAGGCGGTTATTACGACCAGGAAGATATTAATGGCCCACAGCTGATGTATTCCCACATGGAGAAAAAAGATTCATTCAATAGAAATTATATTGTGTTGGGTCCATGGAATCATGGGCAATTGGAAAATCGCAAAGGGGATAGCCTGGGTAAAATTTCGTTTGATGGTAAAACAGCAGTGTGGTTTCAGGATTTACAAAAACAGTGGTTTGATTATTGGCTTAAAGGAAAAGGAGATGGCAAATTTGAAGAGGCCTATTGTTTTCAAACAGGCACAAATCAGTGGAAAACATACCGGCAATGGCCACCCCAAAATGTAACGGTTAAAAAATTGTATGCCGCCGCTGATAATAAATGTTCTTTTACGGCGCCGGTTAAGGAAACAGGCTTTGCCAGCTTTATTAGTGATCCCGGTAAACCCGTTCCTTACAGAGCATTGCCCATTGAAGCGACTTACGGGAGAGGCAGTAGATGGAGACCATGGCATGTGGAAGACCAACGATTTGTTTATACAAGACCCGATGTAATAAGCTTTACCGGTGAAACACTGGAAAAAGATGTAACCGTTACCGGTAAAATTGTGGCTCATTTATTTGCCAGCACTTCGGCTACCGATGCAGATTGGGTAGTAAAATTGATTGATGTATATCCTGATATAAATTCAAAAAGTTTATCAATGAGTGGTTATCAATTACCGGTGGCCATGGAAGTTTTCAGGGGACGATACAGGAAAAGTTTTAGTAACCCCGAGCCACTTACACCTAATAAACCGGAAGAATTTGTTATTGATCTGCATGATATCAATCATACATTTCTCAAAGGGCATAAGTTGATGATACAAATACAGAGTAGTTGGTTTCCGGTTATAGACCGTAACCCCCAGAAATATGTACCCAATATTTTTGAAGCAAAGGAATCGGATTTTATAAAAGCAGAACATCGTATTTACTTCTCGCAAAAAAAATTCTACATATATAGAACTGCCGGTAATAGAATAAAATATGTAAGTAGGATTAATAAAATATTTAAATAAAAAATTGTTTAATTTCTGTTAACGGTAATTACTACCTGGAAAGGCGTTGTAAGAAGGAGAAAGGTAATTTATAAAGGCTTTTTAAAAGTGCAGCAAAAAATGTTTTAATAATTTTGGAGTATCAAAAAATTATTTTAATCTTTGCACCCGCAAATAAAATTAATAACAACAAATGCTTCGCATACCATTACATATCGAAAGAGCGAATTGGTTTAGTCCCAAAGGTGACTATACTGTTTGCGGGGCATCTGTTGCTGCTGAATAAGTTTACTAAACGGATTCAATATAACACAGGCCCCGACAGTATCGTCGGGGTTTTTCTTTGTCCGCCATGGCTACTGCCAAGGTGGATGATGAATGCTAAACGAAGGAATTGAAAAAAGATTTATTTTCTTTTATGCAATTCTAAGTGTAGTTGAATCTGTGTAAAAAGAAAAAATATAAATGCTGAAGCAGTTCAAACATAAACGATTTAGTAAAACAGGGACGATGTTATCACCAGTCATAGGATATTGGTGTGTCCTTGAGCAAAGGAGTATTGTGCCCAATGGCAATGCCCGTGATAACATAGACTGCCAACCGTATTGTGTCTGCACATAAAATAATATGTGTACTAATCAGACCCGGTTGCAGTGAGTGACCGGGTTTTTTTATGCAATAAAACTAACTTATGAAAATACTATTTATGGATTCGGGTTTTCAAAAACTGCTTGCTGGCATGTTGGTAAAGCTGCTGGAATGGGTAATATTGGAACATATACGACACAAACAATTGGGTAATAGAAAAAAGTAAAACAATTATGAACAGGTAAAACAGGATTAAAATGTTACAAGTATTATTTGGCAGAAAAATAAAAGAAGTGGGCGCCTTATTGCAGGGGCATTATTTTGAAGTGAAGGCTTGGTATATACGGGAGTTTGACCGGATGCCCTGTGTAAGCTTTATTGGTGAGTTGGATACCACAAAGGCCTATGCATATATTAATGAACGGTTTACTTATGAAATAGTAGCAGTTTATCAGCATGCCTATTTTGAACATGATGAAAAGAAAATGTATTTCAACAATACAGTTTTCATTTTGACCAACAGCCGGATGCTGGAGCTAGGAAATAATTATTGCCAGGTATTGCACACCAACAAACAATATACCTGGGCAAATGAACTAATCCGGAACCTGGCCGAATTCAGGATGGTGGCAGAGAAAGAGAAAACTGTGATTGGGTTCGCCCGGCAAACTGTAGCCAATTGAAACCGATTATGTGCAGAAGGAGGATAAAGCTCTCCCCGCAGGTGTAGCGGGGAAGCTTTTAAAAGTGTTAACCATTAAGCCAATTAACAGGGCAACAGCAATGTTGCCAGCTTATAGTAGCATTCCAACTGGTTGGATACTTCCTCTGGAGCGGAGAGAATGCAGGTTCGAATCTTCTGCAGGTCTCAAACATATGGTGCTTTGGCAGAATGGTTTTTATGCACCGGAGTGAAATCCCGGACATCGTGGTTCAATTCCACGGAGCACCGCAGAGTAATTAATAATTAAAAATCAAAAATTATGTGCACTCGTGTAATGAAATAGCAATAATGACACTGCCCAAAATTGGGTACAATTATTCTATTACTATTTCAAAATAAGATAACATGGAAACACAACAGAAAATAATAGATACGAATAGCGTATTTGCAAACTCTTACCTGGACAGTAAGGCGCTATACATGTATTGCTTTAACTGCATACCAAGTTTGAGCTTTGTTAACCATATAGATGGTGAAAAAGCTTTTAAAGCGGTATGGGAAAAGTATGCTGCAATGATTCAGTCAATGCATAGCTATCGTTATCATGAAAGAAAGAAAGCAAAAACAGAGTTTAGTGATACATTGATGATATTAAAAAATAATTGTGTGCTGGAGTTTGGCCCAAGATATTGTGAAATATTGCACGGCTATTCATCCAATGAATTTGTGGAAGAACTGATTCATTTATTAAAGACGTTTAAGGAAAAGCAGCGCAGAAGACCATTGGAGATAAACCTGATCGTTAAGAGCGGCAGTTATATGGAGTTAAAAGCAATGGAGATAAAACGTACCAAACTTGACCTGAATCTGTATTATGAGGATGATTTTAAAGAAACAGATGAAATCATAAGAAAGCGGTTGAACCAGAAGAATGATAAAGGGATTGTGCTACTGCATGGTTTGCCGGGTACAGGCAAAACCACTTACCTGCGTTACCTGATTGGTAAAATCAACAAAAGGGTAATGTTTTTGTCACCCAATATTGCCGGTAGTTTGGTTGACCCAGAGTTCATTGATTTGTTGGTAGATAATCCCAACAGCGTAGTGATAATTGAAGATGCAGAAAATATCATTATGGACAGGCGCAGTAATGCTAACTCAGCGGTAAGTAACCTGCTGAATATTTCCGATGGATTGCTGGCTGACTTTTTGAATGTACAACTCATCTGCACTTTTAATAATTCACTCACTTTAGTAGATAGTGCGTTGATGCGTAAAGGAAGGTTGATAGCGAAATACGAGTTTGGTAAGCTGAGTGTAAGCAAGGCACAACGATTAAGCAATCACATGGGAATGAACAGCACCATAACCAAACCAATGACCATAGCAGAAATTGCTAATCCCGGTGAAAAAGAATATCACGCAGGAAGAACGGAGGTAATTGGTTTTAAAAGACAGTTGATTGAAAATTAAACAAAACTACGAATGAAATGGCGCAGCAACGGCTATTGTGCATTGGTGGAACAGTTGAGGCAAATCTTTGTGCTACAGAAATAAAATTACATTCGGTATCATTTTGGTGCCGGATGTTTTTATTGTAAATCAAATAGTTATGATTAAATTTATAAAAATATCTCCAAATTTATAAAAAATTAGGACATTTTGTAAAAAGAGGGATTTATCTTTAATTCTGGAAATATTTCCAAATTTATAAAAAATTAGGATATTTTGAAAATGAGAAAAATAGAAACTCCCCCCCAATTAAAAGATATACTTCCATATTTAAACCAAAGGATTGTTGAATTAATTCAAAATCCATCATTTAATAATTTGGTAAATGAAGTCAACGAGAACTATTATTTCTGGGATAAGGTCAAGTATTTAAAAACCCCATCAGGAATAAAACCAGAAGAAGTTTGGGCAATAGCAAAATTAAGAAGGCAGAACACTCCTTTTAGAATGATGATTGGCAAATACCTGTTTACCTGGTTTTTGAATGTAAAAATTCAGGAATTATTGCATTTGTTTGATTTAAATATTGGAGGAACTCTGGAGTCAAAAAGCCTTATCCCTAACGATGAAAAAAACAGATATTTAATAAGCTCTATCATGGAAGAAGCAATTGCTTCAAGTCAGATTGAAGGATCTGTAACAACAAGAAAAGAGGCCAAAGAAATGCTGAGAAAAAATAAAAATCCAAGAAACAAATCCGAACAAATGATTTTAAATAATTATTTGTCTATTCAAAAGATTTTAGAATGGAAAAATGAAGATTTAACAATCGATAAATTATTGGAATTACACAAACTTGTTTCCAACAAGACTTTAGATGATAAAGAAGATGAAGGAAGGTTTAGGGAAGATGATAATGTAAAGGTTATTGATGTAATAGACGGGGAAGTTGTGCATTATCCCCCATCTCACGAAGAATTGAGTCATTTGATGAAGGAAGTAATAACTTTTTTTAATAATGATTCAAAAGAAATATTTATTCATCCTATAGTAAAGGGTTGCATTATACACTTTCTCATCGGATTTATTCATCCATTTGTCGATGGTAATGGCAGAACTGCGAGGGCTTTATTTTATTGGTATTTACTTAAGAATGGCTATTGGCTAATTGAGTATTTATCTATTTCAAGATTGATTTTGAAATCAAAAGACCAATATGCTAAGGCGTTTATTTATTGTGAAACTGATGAAAATGATTTGACCTATTTTGTCAGTTATCAATTAAGGGCAATGAAACTGGCGTATGAAAGTCTTAAAGAATATATAGAGCGAAAAATTCAGGAGAAAAGACTGGTTTCAGATTTTATCAGGTTGGATAATATAAATGAAAGGCAGGCATTAATATTAAAATGGATTTATGAAGAACCAACTTTGATTTTGACAGTTAAAGAAATAGAGACAAGACTTTCTGTTTCCAACCAAACAGCGAGAACGGATTTGCAAGGGCTGGTTGACTTAGGTTATTTGGAAACGATTCAATTGAATAAGAAAACACAGGCGTTTGGAAAGTCAAATAAGTTTGAACAATTGTTTAAGGCAAAATCAACATGAGCAAATTAAAATTATCAGGAAAACAAATAAGAGCCATAGGTTACCCGGAAGGACCGGTAGTGAGTGTGGCGATGCAGGTAATGAATACCAAATTCAAACATCATACAGAAACGGAAGCATTTGATATATTAAAACAAATATTAAATGCTCCTGAAAATTATTTGAATGATGAAACACTCCAGCCAATTGCTGAAAAATTAATGCCCACCCTTCGACAGGCTCAGGGTGGCAGCACGGATATTTTCTTGAATCAAACCGGCATCCAGTTCAATGTATTCGGACAGGAACATATTGAAGAAGGAGCCATGCATCAAATGTACCAGGCGGCTAAATTACCTATCAGTGTAGCAGGCGCATTAATGCCCGATGCACATAGTGGTTATGGTTTGCCGATTGGTGGTGTACTCGCAACAGAAAACGCTGTGATACCTTATGGAGTAGGAGTGGATATTGGTTGCCGTATGTGCTTAAGCATATTTGATATTGACCCAAAAGAACTCATTCAAAAAGAAAACTTCTTTGCAAGAGAAATTGGGGAAGCTACTTTGTTTGGAAGTGGGGCACAGTTTGATAAAGCAGCTGATCATGAAGTAATGGAGAACGAACTCTTTCACCAGTTGCCTTTATTAAAAAACTTACATGGAAGAGCCTGGAAACAATTAGGAAGTTCCGGTAGTGGTAATCACTTTGTAGAGTTTGGTGTAGTAGAGATTGATGGGAAAGATGCCGTGTTAGGTGTGGAAGCAGGTGTGTATGTTGGTTTATTGAGTCACTCCGGTTCGAGAGCATTAGGTGCAAATATTGCCAATCACTATACCAAACTCGCCATCAGCAAAAGACGTTTGCTATCCTGCCCAGATGGCGGGACAAGGAATTTGGCGTGGTTAAGTTTGGATGAAGAAGAAGGAATAGAATACTGGAAGGCGATGAACTTAGCCGGTGATTATGCTTCAGCCTGTCATCATGTGATACATACAAAGATTGCCAAACAACTGGGAAGAAAACCAATAACGATGGTGGAGAACCATCACAACTTTGCCTGGAAGGAAATGTATGTCGCAGATTCCGCATCAGGCGGAAAAGGAAAAGAAGTAATTGTTCATCGTAAAGGAGCCACTCCGGCCGGCAAAGATGTATTGGGTATCATTCCCGGTTCAATGACGGCTCCCGGTTTTATTGTAAAAGGTAAAGGTGAGGCGGCATCCATTAATTCAGCTTCTCACGGTGCAGGAAGAAAGATGAGCCGTACCAGAGCAATGGAAAGTGTAACCGATAAACAATTCAAAGAGGAGTTACAAAAACATGGAGTGAAGTTACTTGGCGGCGGAAAAGATGAATCACCCTTTGCTTATAAAGACATAGAAGTTGTAATGAAAAGTCAGAAAGCATTGGTGGATGTAGTAGGTAAGTTTACTCCAAAAATTGTAAAGATGGATGGTGCAAAACATAAAAGCTGGCGTAAGAAAAGAGAGGAAGAAGTGATGGGAGAATAGGTAACATGCAATGGGCAATGAGTAAAATCATGAATCAATACTTACTTATTACCTTTTGTAAATTACCCATTGATTTATACTTTCACGTAAATTTTTTTCTTATCCATCCACCAACAAATGGCCCACATAAAAATAATCACACAAAGCGCATACAATAATGAGCCATTTTCCGGTACACCGGGAGTATGAATCAATACTTTTTTATACAACCAATTCCACGGATTTACTCCTTCTTCCAGTTTTATTAAAGCAAGACCCTTTGGTAAAAAGGCGCTTAAGGCAAAGACAAATAGAGGGTTCTTACCAAATACATTAAAAAATTCAGCAAGCCACCCTCTTGTATTTTTAAATTCAATAAAGTAAATCATTGTAGCAATAGTGAGTGTTGCCAGTCCGGAAGTATAAATGGTGTAGGAACTGGTCCATATTTTTTTATTGATAGGGAAAGTCATATCCCAACAAAAGCCTGTAATAAGCATGGCCACCGCTGCTACAAATAACCCGGCAATCATTTCAAAATTCTTACCCTTTTTTTGTATATAATCTCCAATCAGGAAACCAAAAATTACCTGCACTATAGCCGATAAAGTACCGGGTAATCCTTCCGGGTCAAAAGGAACAGTTTCTCCTTTATATATATGTGCAATGCCTAAAATATTTTTATCTATCTCGGTACCAAACCAGCCTTGTAAACTGTACGGATCATTTGGATTGCCCAGCAGACAAAGACCCCAGTAGAGGAGCAGCAAAATAAGGCCGATTAGGAAAGCTTTTTTGGGTTTAAGGTAAAAAACAATAATAGAGGCAAAAAAGTAACAAAGGGCAATTCGCTGCAAAACGCCCATGATTCGTACCCCGTTTTCGAGATTTGCTGCATCGACCCAGCTTCTGAAAACCAAAGTATCATTTGCCCATTTTGCAAATGGCCACCAGTTCAGGAACAAACCAATTAAAAAAATTAAAATCGTTCTGGTTATTACTTTTTTCCAGAAAACAACATCTCCTGCAGATTTTAACCTGGGTATTACAAAAGCCATTGCATTTCCTACCGCAAATAGGAAAAATGGAAATACCAAATCAGTTGGTGTTAATCCATGCCATGGAGCATGTTTGAGCGGGGAATAAATATAAGCCCAGCTTCCCGGGTTGTTTACCAATATCATCAGACAAACGGTAGCACCCCGAAAAACATCAAGGGAATAAAATCGTTGGTTCAAAAGAAGCAGTTTATTTAAGTTTTAAATATAGGGAAAAACCTTGTTTCTGGCTCAAAAAATGAAGAAAAACCATTGATTTTCTGTAAATTGTGGGTATATAAAATTCTTATATTTGCAATAGTGACCATGAGAGCATCTTTTCATTTTTGATAATAAAAGATAAATTTGAGTGCCGGGTACAATTCAATATCCTGTATTGTAGTTTATAAGAAAAGCTATTAATAATAGGGAGACGAGCAACAGTGCGATAAATGGAAAGTTAGTAAGGGTATAAGGGGCATAATGGTAACATGCTCACTATACCCTTTTTCCTGATAGTTCTGCAAGATTTCAAGCCAAAAATCTTCAGAATACTAAAAGTTCTATAATCAAGCAGTTACAAAAAAAATATGTGACTGAGGTGGCGAAGCTATTTTCTGACCTTTCTATAAGCAATGACAAAAGAAGAGCGAATATGGTATGCCGTTTATACTAAGCCCCGGTGGGAAAAAAAAGTTTATCAGTTACTAACAGATAAATCAATTACTGCGTATTGCCCTTTAAACAAGGTAAGTAAACGCTGGAGCGATCGAACTAAAATAGTAATGGAACCCTTATTTAAGTCATACGTATTTACTTTTCTTACGAAAGATGAAATGGTAAAAGTGCGGATGACACAAGGAGTTTTAAACTTTGTTTACTGGTTGGGAAAACCTGCAGTTATAAAAGAGAAAGAAATAACACTTATAAAAAAGTTTTTGGATGAATACGAAAATGTACAAGTAGAGCCTATTAGTTTATCTCCTAACCAGCGAGTGCGAATTAAGAAAGGAATATTTATGGAAAAAGAAGGAGAAGTGCTAAAAATATTAAATAACCGGGTTGTAATAGCCATTGAAAGTTTAGGTTATCAATTAATAGCACAGGTTAATAAAACAAATGTTGAAACGATAAAAGATAGAAATTATAAAATGTTATAATAGCAAAAAAACTTTTATCTGGGACAATTTTATATGCTAAATTTTTAAAGACTACTTATTAGTAAATCAATATAAAAAATAATGAAATTCATTACCGGTTTGTTACTTTACTGCTTATTTATTTTATTAATCACCTCGTGTGCCAGTTCAGAAAAAGCCCGGCAGCAACTTGTTTATTTTAAAAATATAAAAGATTCTTCCTTTGCTGTTGCCCAAGCGTATGATCCTGTATTACAAAAAGGAGATATACTGGGGCTTACTGTTAGCGGAAGCATTTTGAAAAAAGAAGCGTCGGAAGCTATACTACAATCTATTAATAGGGTAAAAAGCTCATCGGGAACGGAAAACGTAAGCGCCGATGGTTATTTGATAGACGCTGACGGAAATATAACAATCCCCTTTTTGGGCAATATACGTGCCGAAGGATTAACAAAAAAGGAATTAGCTGCTATTATAAAAGAAAAATTGACAAAAGAAATTGTAGATCCGATCGTGGAGATAAAACAACTAAACTTTAAAATTACCATATTGGGTGAAGTAGGAAAGCCGGGAACTGTAAGAGTAAATAATGATAAGATCACTATTCTGGAAGCAATTGGAGAAGCTGGAGATCTTAAAGTTACCGGTAAACGGGAAAATATTTTAATTATAAGGGATAACAACGGCGAAAAGCAAATTGGCAGAATCAATCTTAATGATGGAAATATTTTTAGCTCGCCATATTATTTTTTAAAGCAAAATGATGTGGTGTATGTTGAACTAAATGGTCAAACTTTACCTGAGGCAAACTTAAGGGTATTGCAATACATTCAATTAGGATTGGCGGTAGTAACCAGCATTTCCTTATTAATAAACATTTTTAAATAAATCTTTAATTTAAAAAATGCAAACAGATAACAGGTCATCTGCAGAACTGCTTGATATAATGGAGAAAAGTTCTCAGCCCTTAAATGCGCAAGAACTACTGTTTAAATATCTTTATTACCTGCCTCTTTTTCTTTTTTCTGTTGGTTTTGCTTTGCTTATATCCTGGGCTTATCTCCGGTATAAGGTGCCTGTATATACCGTTTCTTCTAAAGTAATTATAAAAAATGATAACGATTTAGGAAGCACAGATGCTTTAGAAAAGGTAACAATATTTAAGAAGCCGGTTAATCTTTCTAATGAAATTGAAATAATGAAATCCCGAACTCTTATGAAAAGGGTGGTTGATTCATTAGGCTTAAATGTTCGGTATTTTAGCAAAGGGAAAATTAAAACTTCCGAAATTTATAATCTTTCACCCTTTGTTTTTGTGCCTGTTCATTTGAATGATAGTAATGCCACGGTAAATATCAATATCCGCTTTATTAACGAAAATGAATTTAAAGTAAATAACGATCGCATATATGCACTTAATCAAATATTTCGTACACCGGCAGGAGAATTTAAACTAGTAAATAGGGGAGATTTTAATCCCATATTAAATTTAGAATACAATGTTTCATGGGGGCCAACAGAACAGGAGGCCGGTTCTTTGGCAGGTGCTTTAACAGTTAAGCCGCTTGAAGGAGGAGCAACCATACTTAATGTTATTTTACAAACAACCAATCCTTTAAAAGGCGCTGATATTGTAAATCGTTTAATTGAAGAGTATAACTACGTTAATGTTAAAGATAAAAATCAGATCACTCAAAATACAGTAAAATTTATTGATAGTCGCCTTAAAATTATTGCCAGTGAATTGGATAGTGTAGAGCAACAAATGGAAAAATTTAAAATCAATAACCAGTTTATAATAGGAGAAGATCAGGCGAACCAATTTTTGGATTTTTCAAATGATGCTCAAAAAAAGCAAAATGAATTGCAGGTAAGGATGCATGTGCTTTCATTGTTACGGGATTACATTGGCAATAAGAGTAATCGCTTTGAATTAGTGCCAACTACCCTCGGTATTGAAGATCCTGTTTTAGCTTCTTTTGTTGAAGGGTACAATACGCTTCTTTTAACACGCAGCAAATATTTGCAGAATAATGTTCCGGAAACGAGCAGCTCTATATCTGATTTAGACGGACAAATAGAAACGGCCAGGCAAAAAATAATTGAGGCACTTGTTAATATAGAAAAAGCCTATGAGCTTAATTTAGTTAATGTAAGTGATATTAACGCAGCCAATACCAATGAGCTTACTAAGATGCCCGTTAAAGAAAGAAGATTCAGGGAAATTGAACGGCAGCGAAAAATAAAAGAAGAATTAGTGCTCTATTTAAGGCAAAAAAGAGAGGAGTCTTCTATTTCTTTGGCTTCGGCAATTTCTAATGCCCGTTTAATTGATAAGGCTATGCCATCAGGAACATTAATAAGCCCTAACCGTTCCAATGTGCTTCGTATAGCAGTATTGTTGGGTTTACTTATTCCTGTTGGACTCATTTACCTTCGTGATTTGCTTAATGATAAAATCACCACTCGCAAAGACATTATTAAAATAACCACGACCCCGATTCTGGGTGAAGTCGGACATCATGAGGAAACAGATGTTATAGCTGTTATAAAAAAACGCAGGAATATGGTTTCCGAGCAGTTTAGATTGATTCGTACAAATTTACAATTTGTTCTGACGAATGTTTCAAGACCAACTATTTTAGTTACTTCTTCCGTGAGCGGTGAGGGCAAATCATTTGTTAGCACCAACCTTGCTGCAGTTATGGCATTATCGGGTAAAAAAACAGCTGTGCTAGAGTTTGATCTTAGAAAACCAAAGATTGTTTCAACACTCAAGCTTTCAAAAAAAATTGGATTAACCAATTATCTGGTGGGAAATGCTGAATTGGAAGATTTGGCTATTCCGGTTTCCGAAGTAAATAATCTATATGTTGTGTCTTGCGGACCAACTCCACCCAATCCTGCTGAAATATTACTTGACCCTAAAATGGAAACCCTGTTTAAATATTTAAAAGCGGAATTTGAATGCATTGTTATTGATACAGCACCTATTGGACTGGTTAGTGATGCTCTTGTATTATCAAAGTATGCGGATTGCACTCTTTATTTAATGAGACAACGTCATACATTTAAAAAACAACTTGGACCCGTAGAGGAGCTTTATAAACAAAAGAAATTACCCCGTATGGGATTAATTGTCAATGATGTTCAGTTTAAAGGAGCTAATGGATATTACGGTTATGGATATGGTTACGGGTACGGTTATGGATATGGGTATGGGCTGGGATATTTAACGGATGATAGTTCATCTTGGTACAAAAGAATATGGAAGGACATAGTGAACTTTCTGAGATAATGGTTTTGAACGCCATTGCAGTTTTTTTTTGCTGCTTTTATGTGTAGGATTGCAGGAATATTTGACCCATCATTACCTGATATTTCTTGTGAAATAGTAAAGATGAGAGATGCTATGCGCCATGGTGGACCAGATGATGAAGGGACATACATTGATGACACGTTTTCATTAGCCCTGGGTCATAGAAGATTATCGTTAATAGATTTAACCTCGGGTGGGCACCAGCCCATGAGTGATGATAGTGAGCAAATTCAGATTGTTTTTAACGGAGAAATTTATAATTACCGGGAACTCAGAACAATATTAAAAAATACTGGATTTAATTTTTCAACAGCAAGTGATACGGAAGTTGTATTAAAAGCGTATCGTTATTGGGGGATAAACTGTTTTACTTATTTTGAAGGAATGTTTGCTATTGCTTTGTGGGATAAAAAAAAGCAACAAATAATATTAGCAAGAGATCACGCAGGAATAAAACCTCTTTATTACTATTTGACTAGTGATAGACTTTATTTTGCATCGGAAATTAGAGCCTTTGCTCATTTGCAGTATTCATTTTCGGAAGATGAGGCGTGGAGAGCCTATTTCTTGTCTTTTGGTTATTTACCCGAGCCACATACTACCTTAAAAAATGTAAAGCCTTTGGAAAAAGGTTCAGCGCTTACTATCCAGATTCCTTCACTCACTTCAAGTCTTTATCATTTTTTTAAACTTAATTTTTCTGCAGATATAAAAAATGAAAAAGATGCAGTGCAGTTAACCAAGGCAAAGTTGGAGGAGTCCGTTCAACGGCACCTTATATCCGATGCACCTATTGGACTGTTTTTAAGTGGGGGAATTGATTCCAGCATATTAACATTAATTGCAAGCAAGCATAAGCAGGCTGACTTGCATACGCTGTCTGTTATTTTTGAGGAAAAAGAATTTACAGAAGAAAAGTTTCAGCAAATTATCATACAAAAAACCAGGGCGAAACATCGTTCCTATTTAATAACCCGAAAGATTTTTTTAGAACACTTACCCGATGTTTTGCAGGCAATGGATCAGCCATCTATTGACGGAATTAATACATACTTTATTTCCAAATATGCAAAAGAATATGGTTTAAAAGCAGTTTTATCCGGATTGGGATCTGATGAGTTATTTGGAGGATATCCCTCTTTTCAAAGAGTTGACAGATATTCACTTCTTCAGTCAGCCCCCTCCCTGTTGTTACGCTTATTAAAATATATTAATAATTATCAATACAAAAAGCTTAGTTATGCTTCTTTAAAAAATAACCCGGGTGAATACCTCGTGTATCGTGGCTTGTTCACTCCACAAATGACAGCTCGTTTGTTAAATGCAGATGAGGGGCAAATTGTAAATCAATTAAATGAACTTCAAAATTATTATCCCGATAAGTTCTTGAATAATGAAAACAGAGTTTCTTATTTAGAAACATCTTTTTATATGCAAAACCAGTTATTAAAGGATAGTGATTTTATGAGCATGTGGCACGGCTTGGAAATACGAGTTCCCTTTTTAGATAAATTGTTGATAAATGTTTTAACACGAATTGATCCAGCGATTAAATTTAAAAAAGACTTACCCAAGTATTTATTAGTTAAGGCGTTTGATAACGAATTACCCAGGGAAATATGGGAGCGAAAAAAACAGGGATTTACCTTTCCTTTCATGAACTGGTTAAGCGAATCGGATTATTTAATGCCCCAAACAACCAATGAACAAACCTTGTATCAAAAATTTTCTGCTAATAAATTATCCTGGAGCCGATACTGGTGTGCATTACTTATGAACCGATTTGATGTAAGTGGCCTAAAGTATCATACATGAGCGGACTATTATTTTTAAATCTGACTACTTTTTCTCAAACGGGTGGCATTGAAAAATTTAACCGATGTCTCATAAAAGCGTTGAGGAACTTATCAGCATCTCTTACAATAGATATACACGTTTCGAGTGTGTATGATAGTAAGCCGGATATACGTTATATTCAGCCGGTAAATTTTGCCGGACACATGGGAAACAAATATTTTTTTGTACCTACTGAAATTTATCGGGCACGTAAATTCAATACAATTATTATCGGTCATATTAATCTTGCCTTAATTGCTATATTCATAAAATTGTTTTATAGGGGCAAAAGAATTATTATAGCAGTTCATGGTGTGGAAGCAACGGAGCAGTTGTCATGGATTAAAAACAAAGCTCTTAAAATATGCGACGATGTTTGGGTCGTTAGTGAGTTTACGAAAAAAAAGCTGTTGCTTAATACACAAATAGAGCCGCAAAAAATAAAAGTTATTTTCAATACAATTGATCCTTACTTTAATTTACCGACTACGTTTAATAAACCAGAATATTTATTAAAAAGGTATCAGATTGCAAAAGAAGAGAAGGTGCTATTCACTCTAACCAGGTTAAGTCATAAAGAGGGGTATAAAGGCTATGATAAAGTAATCAGAGCATTGCCAACCGTATTAAAAAAAATTCCACGAGTTCGTTATTTAATTGCTGGTAAAGCTGATTCTGAAGAAATAAATTATGTAACTCATTTAATAAAAGACAATAATCTTCAAAATCATGTTACTTTAACCGGTTTTTTACCAGATGCTGAACTAACTGATCATTACCTGTTGAGCGATTTATTTGTAATGCCCAGTAAGAAGGAAGGCTTTGGAATTGTGTTTATTGAAGCATTGACTTGTGGACTAAGTGTTGTGGCTGGGAATAAAGATGGAAGTGTGGATGCTCTTAAAAAAGGTGAATTGGGCGTTTTAATAGACCCGGATAATGTAAATGAGATAGCAGATGCGATTATAACCGAACTGGAGTCTGCTTTGGAAAGCGAAGAAGTAAAACAAAAGCAAAAAAAACAAGAAAAAGTGTTATCCTATTTTGGCTTCCCGCATTTTGAAAATGCCATCAAAACATGTTTAGAAAGTAATTGATGTTATGAAATGGGTAATTTAAATTTTGTGTTAATTGGTTGTGGAGCTATAGCAGAAAAACATGCTGCTATTATTTCATCCATAGGTTCATTAATAGCAGTTTGTGATATTGACAAAAAAAAGGCGGATGGGTTTGCTAAAAGATATAATGCTAAAAAATATTTTTCATCACAAAAATTATTTCAAAAAGAAAAAGAAATTGATGTAGCTGTAATTTGTACGCCTAATGCATTACACCCGGAACATGTTATCCAGGCATTAAAAAGTGGTTGTCATGTGTTGTGTGAAAAGCCAATGGCCATTTCAACAGCTAAGGCAAAGCGGATGATTAAAACAGCAATAAAGTACAAAAGAAAACTTTTTGTAGTCAAGCAAAACCGATTTAATCCTCCCGTAGCTTACATTAAAGAGTTGCTTAACAAAAATAAGTTGGGCAAGATCTATAGCTTTCAGTTAAATTGTTTTTGGAACAGGGCAAACGATTATTATAAAAAATCAAACTGGAAAGGAATTAAGAAACTGGATGGGGGAGTATTATATACTCAGTTCAGTCATTTTATAGATCTTGTTTATTGGTATTTTGGAGATTTAAAACCGGTATATGCCAGAATTAAAAATATAGCACATAAAAAAGTGAGTGCGTTGGAGGATGAGGGAGTCATTATTTTTCAAACAACATCAGGGATTTTGGGTGGATTTAATTACACTCTTAATGCTTACCAAAAAAATATGGAGGGATCATTAACAATCTTTGCTGAAAAAGGAACTTTAAAAATTGGGGGTCAATATTTAAATACCCTGGAGTATTTTGAAGTAAAAGACGAAGTGATGCCTGTTTTGCCAAAAGGTAACCCGGCTAATGATTACGGTGGTTATAAAGGTTCGATGGGTAATCATGAGTTAGTATATAAAAACCTGTTAGAAGTAATTACAGGTAAAAGTAAAAACTACATAAGTGGCGAAGATGGAATAAAATCTGTGGAGATAATTGAAAAAATTTACCATGCCGGGAAATAGAATAACAATAAAAAAAGCAGGGAACCGGAAAATATCAGCAGGTAAAAACGTTACCATTATTACACCCTCCAATTTGTATGAATGTGAAATTGGAGACGATAGTTTTGTAGGACCTTTTACGGAGATACAGAAAGGTGTAAAGATTGGTCAACGATGCAAAATTCAATCGCATGGTTTTATTTGTGAAGGAGTAACTATTGGCAATGATTGTTTCATTGGGCATGGAGTAATGTTTATTAACGATACTTTTAGTAATGGAAAACCGGCAGGTGGCGACAAGTTAAAGTGGAAAACTACTACGATAGAAAATAATGTAACCATTGGTTCTAATGCTACTATTCTCCCTGTTACTATTTGTAGTGGTGTGGTAATAGGCGCCGGCGCCGTGGTAACAAAAACTATAAAACAAAAAGGAATATACGCAGGCAACCCTGCCAGGCTTTTAAAACGTTTAAAGTAGTAGATGAGTCAAAACCATTCAGTAGGCGAAAGCTGGGACTTAGAAATAAAACCACGGGCAAATTTCTTTGATCTCAATTTAAAAGAAATTTGGCGCTACCGGGATTTGCTGCTTCTTTTTGTACGCCGTGATTTTGTTGCTCAATATAAACAAACCATCCTTGGGCCGTTATGGCATATCATACAACCGGTATTTACTACCATTGTTTTTTTAATTGTTTTTAATGGCTTTGCCAATATTGGCACAGGCAATGTTCCACCCATCTTGTTCTATATAAGCTCCATTGCTATATGGAATTATTTTGCTGCATGTTTTACCACCACTTCAGCAACTTTTATTAACAATGCTTCCATTTTTGGCAAAGTGTATTTTCCAAGATTAATTCTGCCTTTATCTGTTATTATTTCTAATCTTTTTCGTTTTTTTATACAACTGATTCTAGTTATTGTAATGATTGTTTACTGGACAATGTTTAAAGGGTACCGGCTACCAGTAACTGCACTTTGGTTGTACATTCCGCTATTTGCTATATTAATGGGTTTAATGGGACTTGGGCTGGGAATTATCATTTCTTCACTTACCACAAAATACAGGGACTTTACAATACTAATAACATTTGGTGTACAATTATTAATGTATGTAACACCAATTGCTTACCCGCTTTCTTTCCTTCAAAACAAAAATTATGCATGGATAGGAACTATCAACCCATTAACACCGGTAGTAGAGGGCTTTCGTCATATTTTGTTTGATACAACTGATTATAACTATTATTCGCTTGTTTACAGTATTTTATTTACCATAGCGGTGTTAATGGGGGGAATATTAATCTTTCACCGGGTAGAAAAAACTTTTATGGATACGGTGTAATTTGATATGAGTACAGTTATTAAAGTAGAAAATCTTTCAAAACAATACCGCCTGGGCAAGGTGGGTACCGGCGCCCTGGCGCATGATGTTAACCGCTGGTGGTACCGTTTGCGGGGCAAGGAAGATCCGTATTTAAAGATTGGGGAAACTAATGATCGTGCAATAGCCGGCAGTAGTGATTATGTTTGGGCCTTACGAGATGTCAATTTTGAAGTAAAGCATGGAGAAGTGCTTGGCATTATTGGTCGTAATGGCGCAGGTAAATCCACGCTTTTAAAAATATTGAGCCGTACTACAGCTCCTACTACCGGTAATGTGAAGATCAAAGGTAGAGTGGCCAGTTTATTAGAGGTTGGAACGGGGTTCCACCCGGAATTAAGTGGTAGGGAAAACATCTTTTTAAACGGAGCTATCCTGGGAATGACAAAGAGAGAAATACAACGCAAGTTTGATGAGATCGTAGATTTTGCCGGGGTAGAAAGGTATATTGATACACCGGTTAAGCGGTATAGTAGTGGGATGTATGTGCGTTTAGCCTTTGCCGTAGCTGCTCATCTTGAACCGGAAATTTTAATTGTGGATGAAGTGCTGGCGGTGGGCGATGCGGAATTTCAAAAAAAATGTTTGGGGAAGATGAAAGATGTGAGTGAAAAAGAAGGAAGGACTGTGTTGTTTGTGAGTCATAATATGAGAGCGGTTCAGCAATTGTGTACAAAAATTCTTTACCTGATTAATGGGACAATAAGATTATTTGGAGGTATTACAGAATGCATAGAGAAATACTATTTAGATATGCGTTCTAATGACAGGTATGATTTTCAAAGCAATAAGTCAATATTTTATTCAGGGATTGCTAAATTAAAAGGTGTAAGAATAGATGAAATCAACACAGAATTTGAATCGATTATAAGTTCAAAAAAAGTAATTAATGTTGATTTTGAAGTATTAACTCAAATCCTATCTTTTAATTTGGCAATTACAGTCGTAAATTTAGATGGGTATAAAATTTTTTCAGAAACTTTTACAGATAACGAGATAAATGAAAACATCATCTCTGGTAATTATAATTTAAGTATAAATTTTAATCTTCAATTTTTGAAGTTTGATACTTATTTTTTAAGTGTTATATTGTTAGATGACCTTAATGTTTTAGATATGGTTAACGATATACCAATTAGCATGCCTGAGCCCATAAATCCATATCTTGAAAGCAAGCGGGAAGGTGTAATTCGTTACCCACTTATTTGGGGTGATTTGAAAAAGACGTTGTAGCTGAATTAATATTTAAAGATGAATCAATATATAGAATGTCCATTGTGTAAACAAGTTCACGCTGAATTAGTTGATAAAATATCAGTTGAATATCTCAAAAGGGGATATAAAAGACAATTCAATATAAACGTAGACCATTTCTTCAATGACTTAGATAATATTGGTCTTTATAAATGTGCAGAAACCAATTATCAATTTTATTTTCCATTTAATGTAAAGGGCGATAGTATTTTTTATCTGGACCTTCAAAATATTGAGTGGTATTATAAGAAATGGAAATGGGAATTTGATGTAGCTTATAAATTAATAGAACCCAAGGATAAAATTCTAGAAATAGGCTGTGGCAAAGGGGAATTTCTTAAGAAAGTGTCGGAAAAGGCCACACAATGTATTGGGTTGGAGATTAATGATCATTCAGTTCAATACAGCGATAAGAAATATACTATAATAAATAGTACTATTGAGAGCTTTGCAAAGTTTCGTTCCGATAAATTTGATTGGGTACTATCATTTCAGGTTTTAGAACACATTTCTGAAATTAGGTCTTTTATTGACTGTTCTTTGAAAACATTAAAGCAGGGGGGCAAGTTACTCATAGCCGTTCCTAATAATGATAACTTCTTTTTTAAAGAAAGGCTACCCGAGTTTGCAGACACATCATATCAACAGACGTTATTATTAAATTTCCCGCCTCATCATATGGGTTTGTGGAATCAAAAGGCTTTTTCTTCACTGGAAGCATTTTTTTCTTTGAAATTGAAACGGATCTACTATGAACCTCTACAGCCGTGGAGGTATGATCTTAATTGCCGTCTTTTGAAAGAAATAAAAAAAGTAAAATTCCCTAACAATAAGCCATTGGTATCTGATATAGAATTATGGTTTAAAAAAATATTTCATAAAAGTTTCAAAAGAGGGGATACAATCATTGCTTTATTTGAAAAAAGTAGCGCATGAGGTTATTAATAATTTCTACTATGTACGGCTTTAGTTGGGGTGGCAGTGAAGAGCTATGGTATGCTGTTGCGAAAGAGACACTTAAAAATGGCTTTAATGTAGACATAGTGGTTTTTACAAATAGCCCAATTCATAATAAGCTATTGGAGCTACAAAAAAAAACAAATCTATATTTTATTAACAACTTGACTCCATTGCTTCCGCCACTTTGGAAACGAATATATTTTAAGGTGATTGGGCGACCCATTGAAATTAGATACGCAAACCGATTTAATTTTTTGAAAAATATAAAATACGATTGTGTATTACTGAGCCAAGGGGGCGCTACGGATATTATTTATTATGAGGATCTATTCAACTATTTTCTACAATTAGAAACTCCTTTTTACATCCTAAATCATCTTGTTTCAGAAAGTATGTTTTTGAATGATATAAAGCGTAAGCAAATGCGAGATTTGTATACAAGATCAAAGCAGGTTTTTTTCGTTTCGGATAGGAACAGAAGTGATTTTGAGCGGCGTTTGATACTTCATTTGAAAAATGCCCTAATTTTAAAGAATCCTGTCAATGTAAAGCGGGCAGGCATTATAGATTGGCCACAGAACGAAATTGCACAAATGGCAGTTGTTGCTAGAATAGATGTGAATCATAAAGGCCATGATTTGCTATTAGATGTTTTAAGTCAGCAAAAGTGGCAAGTGCGTCGTTTCAAGTTGAATATATATGGTACAGGTCCGCATCTCACATATCTACAGGACTTAATTGATTTTTATTTTTTAGGCAATAAAGTTGAATTAAAAAATCATGCTTCCAATATTACTGGCGTCTGGAAAGAGAATGAAATTCTAATAGTTCCTTCCAGAACAGAGGGGTTGCCTCTTACAATTGTAGAAGCTATGCTTTGCGGGAGACCAATTGTTACAACCGATGTAGGAGATTGCGCTGTTATGGTTGAGGAAGGTAAAACTGGGTGGATTGCAGAGGCCGCAAGCTTTCAACACCTAGATGCCGCATTAGAAAAAGCGTGGCAAGCAAGAACGCAATGGCGACAAGCGGGAATTGCTGCATATGAAAAGGCAGTCAAATTTGTTGACCCTAATCCTGGGAAAACATTGTTAAGTCTTATGCAGGTAAATCTATTTTAAGAGATGTATCAAAAAAGACAATTAGTGTTTTACCCGCAATTAGATACTCTAAGGGGTATTGCGGTTTTACTGGTTATCATTTCTCATTGGTTCTCTAAAGAACATTTTCTTAACAGGTATTCAGATAATGGTGTACTGGGTGTTACACTTTTTTTTGTTTTGAGTGGTTTTTTAATTACGGGTATTCTTTTAAATACAAAAGGTAAATTGGATAGAGGTGGATCCTTTGCTGAGGCATTTAAAGTGTTTTATATCCGCCGTTCGTTGCGTATTTTCCCTGTTTATTATCTGTTACTCTTTGTTGTGCTTGTATTTAATCTTTCCGCAATAAAGGATAATTTCTGGTGGCATTTCTTTTATGGCTCCAATTTTTATTTCTGGACAAAAGGGGCATTTGCAGGGAATCTTTCCCATTTATGGAGCCTTGCACTTGAAGAGCAATTCTATTTGGTTTGGCCTGCCATCATATTTTTTATTCAAAGGAGCTTTTTACCATATGCATTAATGACTGGAATTGTGGTGGGTATTGTATTTCGATTTTTAATAATTGCACCAAATACTCAGATGGGCCGTTTCCTTTTGCCTGGTAGTTTTGATTCATTTTGTATTGGCGGTTTATTGGTTTACGGTCGTCAGGCTCAGAGCTCTTTTTATAAAATCTATTTAAAGTATCGTGGAGTAATTGTGTTTTTATCGTTTTTTTTACTCTTATTTGTACACTTTCCATTAATAAGGCAATTACAATTGGACGTATATCTGGCAATTTACTTATTCTTAATTTCTGTTGCTTTTGGTATACAAATTGACAGGGTGTCGGATACTGTAACAGTGCCGATTGTAAGTGTAATTCTAAATAACAAGATTTTATTGTATATTGGTAAAATCAGTTATGGTCTCTATCTCTTTCATAATCTAATTCCTTATTTCTATGGTGTAGAGCTATCCTTTTTGCCTGATTTTTTAAGTCCCTACTTTATACAATTATTGCGCTTTTTCTTATTAATTAACCCAAGTTTCCTGAAATAGAAGCATTTGAGATAGAATAATTTTGAGTTGCGAAAACAAAACCCCTACTCAAATGCTTCAGGACAAAGTTATTGGAATCTATTGTTTAGTTGATGATATTTTAAAAGGCAT
>DASSYR010000006.1:0-53544 GCA_035703165.1 Chitinophagaceae bacterium | reverse complement strand
GCAAACAGTATGTTTTTAACAATGTTGTTGATATTGTGAAAACCCCATACTGTCATACCTATTTCATTCGAAAAATTCTTGAATACATAATTTGCTATGATAAACAGAAAGAGGTTAAAACTAAAATAAAGGAAAACGGCTGAATTAATCCAAAAGGGGGCATACTGCGATATGTTCTGCGCAGGCAGGGTTATTAATAGCTGCCGGTAATAGAGTACACTGTAAGTAAGCAAAATTATACCCCCTGTTGTACGAGTCCAGCTTTGATACTCTGCAAAACCCTGAACGCCTAAAGAAACGTAAAATGTAAAAATTACAAAAAGTAAAACGCTTGTATAAACAAATTTTTTATTATCAAGAAGTAAGGAAAAAATATAGCTCAACAATAAAAACTGGAGAATAAAGTAGGTATTGAAAGAGTAAAAACCCCTGTAACCACTAAATACCGTAATGAGATTGATCATGTCGAATAAAAAAGAAATCACCACCAGGATAAATATTGCTACAATAAATCCCTTACTTTTTTTAACCAAAAACAGACCTATCGGAATCAGAGTTGAGAATATAGAACTATATACTAAGGCATATAAAAAGGTATTCATAAAGTCAGTATTATATTTTATTTACGGTATCACTGGTTAGCAGGGCAATAAGGCGGGCATGATATAGACTCATCCATCGTTTGTAATAACTGCGTACCCGAATCACCCCCCATTACCATCAGCAGTAACTGCGGTTTGCCCCCATCATTTAAAGCAGGTTGTATTTCCACCCTTTTATAAGTCTCTATTTTTTGTATGTCTTCAAAAACATGCAAACCAAAAAAATGGTACCGTATGCTGCCCGGTGCACTGGCTTGTATATAATTATCCGCCCATGTTTTAGCCGTAAGGCTGTTTACCGTTTGGCCACTATGCGTATCAATAATAAGCGGAGAATCCCATAAAGCATTACCAGATACAATGGTTATAGCCAGCAGGTGGTAAGCCCCGTTGTCATCCTGAGTATGATGTAAAGCCACCCCCAGGCTGCCCTTTGCCTGCAAAATAGCCGTAATATTTTGAGGTGTTAGTAAATGATTTTCAAGCTTAGCCCCGGTAGTATAAGTATAGCCTAACCACCGCCTGGCAGTTTCCGAAGAAATAACAGCACCCACCTTCGTACTAAACACAGGCTTTGTTTGTTCTTCATTTTGTTGCTCTTTAGCACACTGGTAAAAAGTAATACTGGTAACAGCCAACAGAGCAAAAGAAAAAATGTTTTTAGATAAATTCATATTATTTAAAGTTTAGGGTTAAGAAATTTAATGAGTATGGTATTCCTGACACAGTAGTATCCCCTTTCGGAGCAGGATTGCCTACGAAAAAGGCAATTGCTTTACCGATTTTTGTAAATCCAATAATTGAGAGATGAAACTTGTACGGTAACTGTTTAAAAAAGGAATAACAGGGAAATAACACGGAGTGAAAACAGGCTGTGTAAAGCCTGCCAAGGCGGATAAGGTAAACAGGGCACATGATAAATGATTTAAATACGATAAATAGGTTTACTTATAAATTCATTACAAATAAAACTAATTTATTAAAGCGAACAATGAATTAAAAAACATATTTATTTTATTAATATGTAATAGTTAAGATATAATCTGACAGTTTCGGATTTTATCAGCGAAATATTCTACTTTATCACTTGTTGTTTTTTTACTTTGCATATAATGATGAAAATGATTTATTAATAAGCATGTAGTCCAACTTTTCTGTTACTAAATTTGCATTAAAATACTTTGATTCCTTTGAATTTTTAACCCAAGCTATTGTATAAATATTAGCACTAACTGCTGAGTTAATACCAGAAGTACTATCCTCAATTGCTATGCAGTATTTCTCACTAATTTGTAATCTATCCAGCGCTGTCTGGTACGGAATTGGGGATGGCTTAGGTTCTTTAACATCATTAATACAAACCAATGTTTCACAAAAATCAAGTAATCCAATATTTGAAAGATATGCATTAGCAACATCTATCCTGCTGCTTGTGACAACCGAATTCTTTATCCCATTATTGGAGCATTCCTTCCAAATTTCAACAATGTTGTCTCTTGGTTTTACCAATTCAATATTTGAAATAATAAAATTAACAGCATCTTCATACCAATTGTTATATAGCGAAAAATAATCTTCCGTCACAGAGACTTCATTTTTTTTAAGTAAAAGCGTAAAAATATTTTTTGCCTCATGACCTATAAATTCTTCTGGTGATAATAAAAAATTAAGATTAATTTTTTCGCTTGCATAACTAAACATTCTTTTCTTAAAAGCAACATCCTCGCTTTCAACAATGGTTCCGTCTAAATCCCACAATATGTTTTTAACCATTTTGTATTTTAGTTTGTATTTTATAGATAGAGTCTTTATAACCTTGTGGCATATTTAGTTGACTTATTTCATCATAGTTAAACATACCTACTTCTTTATGCTCATGGCTGATTTTAATTTTATTTAAATCAAAAAACAATTTATTGCAATAAAAAGTTACTATTAATACTTTTACTTTACCCAGAATGTCATATAACCAAACATCTACAATAGAATTAACGGTTGCATCAATACTTAATTCTTCACTAATCTCTCGTATAACACAGCTTTCAGCAGTCTCGTTTTCCTCAATTTTACCACCTGGTAATTCCCATTCATATCTTTCGTTTTTTAATAAGATTATTTTGTCATTGACTATAACAATACCTTTTATCGAAATCGGATATTTCTTTGCCAATTTATCACTTGGCATAAATTTGAATAGCAGTTGTTTGAAAATGCTCATTTTTAGCTATTACGTTTCTTAAATTATAAAGCCCCGGTGTTGTAAAAAATTATCGTTTATTAACAATCCCCACATTTCTCTTTTACCAAAAAAATCCCTCCTTTCATATAAAAATCTCCCATTATTAACTACATAACCACTATTGGCTTCCAACCTTAGTGTTATATTATTTTTATGGCAAGTGTTTTATTTTGGGGGTGACCTTACGTATTAATAAAATTATTTTAAACAATTTTATACTCTACTGTCTTTATAAAAGTTTCTGCTTGCTGAAGTAGCTGATACCTTTCTTCTTTAAATTGTGTCGGGGTATAAAGAGCTATCTCACATTTATCTAGCAATTGCTGAAAATCATTAATCATTTTTTCATCAAAAAAATCAGCTTTTAATTTTTCCGCAACAACTTTTTTATTCATATCAGCAGGGCTTAGCTGATACTTTTCCTGAATAAATCTCCATAGGCCGGCATGTAATTCAGTATAAAAACCAGTTGCATTTTCTTTTTTAAGTTCTCGCCTGGCCAAATCAAGTGGGTGACCAGTATTAAAAGTGGTTATTACCCCATCTGTAATGGGTATCTGCTCCTCCTGGCTAATAATTTTTTGTTTCAAACTCATTCTCCTTTTTGTTAATCCCCTGTATTGATACCATTTATACCCACCCCACAACAAAGCAATAAATACTAATACAAGCCACCACCTGGTATTTATTAAACTTTTACTGATATTGTTTTCGTCACTCACAAGATTAACATTCTTTGCAACTGGGTCTTTACTTTTATTCCCTGTTTTATTAGCAACACTGTTATTTACAACAAGTGTAAGAGGGTTTGTTGAGGCCATTTCATACACCCTTTTTTCAGGATTAAAGTAAGAAATAGAAACTGCCGGAATTGTATAATTTCCCTTTTCGACAACGGTAAATGGATATTCAAATGTTTTTGTTCCGCTTAGGGGTACCGACAAGTTATCAATATTCTCAGATGAAGAAGGTTCAAAACTTTCTATTCCTTCAGGCCAATCAATTACTGGTGCATTAATCATTGACAAATTACCCTTACCCTGAATAATTACTTTTAATGTACCTGTTTCATTTATTGAGATAGCTGAATTTTTCAACACTGTTTGAATGGTAAATTTCCCCACAGCGCCATTAAAGTTTATCGGTTTATCGGCTTCCGGAAGTGGTTTTACTGAAATAGTTACTGCCTTCGTTTGTTGGGTAAGCTTATGCTCTTCTGTTTCCCCTGTTAAAATATTATCTTCAAAAAAATCACGAAAAATATTATCAAAAGAATTGTGGGTGCTGGCAGGCACTTCTTTATTTTTTAAAAACCGCACCAGGCTTGCTACTTCTACCGGCTCTAATGTTATTTCTCCGGCATGTAGTGGAAATAACTGTACTTTACGCAATACGGTTGAATAAAATGGTCTCCCATTTAACTGATCTGTTTGAAAATCCATACTTTCAGGTGTGGTCATTTCGGCAACAGAAAAACCATTAAAGGATGGTCGTTTGGTTACTTTTGAAGAAGATTTTAATCTTGTATATAATTTGTAGGTTGCAACAATTGGCTCTCCTTCATAACAAGATTTTTTACTCACGCCTAATTTTAATACCAGGTTTTTTTGAATTTTAGCAATAGGATCTTCGCCTTTTTTTAACACATAATCGCTTAATTCATTATCGTTGGCCGTATTTGTACCGGATATAGATGGAAGGTGTGTTGTATTACCCGGCGAACTATTTCCGGATGTTTTATTTAAAACAGAAATACAAATGCTTTCCGTTTTTATTACTTTTCCATTAACCTGAGCTTGTGCCGGTCCTATAAAAATCTTTCCGCATTTTTGAGGTAACAACACATATCCCACACCTACGCTATGACTAACATTTCCATTAACAATACTTAGTGAGTTACTATATTGAGGGCCTTGAATTATGGTAAACCCGTCTAACCGGGGCGGAATAAAAGATTCCATTTTTTCCACGCCTCCCAATACAAATTCAATTTGCAAAGCCTGATCAAGAGCAATAGTGGTAGTATTAGGTATTGCGGAAAATTTTAACTGGCAAAAAACGGGGGTAGCTGTTACTGTGGTAACAACTGTAATTATTGAAGTTAAAATGAGGGTTTGTAAATTTTTCTTCAATAGCAATACTATTTGTTTAAATAAAATTGTCATAGCCTCAAACCAGATAACAAAATTAAAATTACCTGTTGGCTGAATTATTCAAATCCGGTTAATTAGCTGTTAAAACTATAAATCGCCTGATTGAGGTCTTAACACAATATCTTCCACACAAGCGGCGGCAGATAGCCTGGTAGCTGCTAAAATCATTTGAGCTATATCTTTTGCTTCCAAAATACGACCAGGTTCAATTTCAGCATCTGCCCATGAATCAGTATAAGTAGCACCCGGAAAAACAGAAGTTACTTTAATACCATAAGGTTTCATCTCTTCTCTTAAATTTTTCGAAAACCCATGCAAGGCAAATTTGCTAATGCTATAAGAACCACCATTTTTATAGGCTGCAAGCGACGCAATGGAGCATATATTAAAAATATGCCCCCTGGAGCCCGATTTGTTACTTTGTGCCATTATGGTGGGTATTAACATTCGGGTAAGATGATAAGCACTGTATAAGTTAATAGCCATCATTCGCTCCAACATTCCGTCGGGTTCGTTATAAACATTTCCGGGCTCAAATACCCCGGCATTATTAATCAATACGTCTATGGTTATGGAATTATCCAATATCCATTGACCAAAGCTTTCTACCCCCTTTTTACTACTTAAGTCTCTTGCTTTTGCTTTAACATGAATATTGGGAAAAGCTGTTTTTAATTCTTCCGTTGTTCTATACAAAATTGTTTCATTAAGAGAACACAAGTAAAGATTATAACCTTCGGCCGCAAAAACTTCTGCTATAGCTTTGCCAATTCCCCTGGATGCACCGGTTATAACAACATTTTTATTGTAAGAACCGTTAAAGAGGGTATTTTGTTCCTTCATAAAATAAATTGATGCTGTAATTTGCAAACTTATTATGAATAAAAAAATTAACTCCTCCTCCAAATCTGATTTTAATAACGGAATGACCGGCTTTATCTATAAGAATATCTTTTTTGACCTTGACCATACTATCTGGGATTTTGAAACCAACTCCGGTCTCACCCTAAAAGTTATGTATCAAGAATTTAACCTTTCCGACAGGGGGGTAGGGCCTTACGAAGAATTTCAAATCATTTACAAGGAACATAATCATCGTTTGTGGGATCGTTATTCCAAAGGCTTTATAAAGCAAGAGGAATTGCGCTGGAAACGCATGTGGTACACCTTATTAGATTATAAAATCGGGGATGCTGATTTGGCAAAACAAATAAGTCAGCGCTACTTAGAAGTTTTACCCACTCAAAAAGAGTTGTTTCCTTACACAATAGAAATATTAAAGTATTTAAAGAGTAAAAACTACGAACTTCATATTATTTCCAACGGATTTGAAAAAGTGCAGCATGAAAAATTAAATAATTCCGGCCTAACTCCTTATTTTAAAGAAGTAATTACTTCAGAGGGGTGTAATTATGTAAAGCCTCAAAAAGAAATTTTTGAATATGCTATGCAAAAAACAGGGGCTTTGCTAAAAGAAAGTATTATGATTGGGGATAATGAAGAAGCAGATATCCTTGGAGCCTTTAATACCGGTATGGATAGCGTTTATGTTAACCATATAAACAACGAAAAAGATTCAAAAGCTACCTACACTATTTACCATCTAAAGGAATTGGAAAATATTTTATAAATAAAAGCTCCCCCGTTTATATCGGGGGAGCTTTAACATTTAAAAAACTACTAGCACTTTTTATCGCTCTTCTTTTTGCAATAGGATTTATTACTTGCTTCTTTTTTACATTCTTTTTTACTGCATTTTTTTCCACCTCCATGAGCAAAAGCTATACCGCTAAACAAAAAAGCTGCTGTAGTTAGCACAAATAATTTCTTCATATCAAACAATTTTACTTCAAAAATAACATAAAAACTATACTGTAAAAGCTGCCAACACAGAAACTCCACCCTTCACCTTTTCATTTAACTTTACATTCACTTTTGCATTCAATGGTAACAACACATCTACCCTTGAGCCAAATTTTATAAACCCCATTTCTTCACATTGTGTAACCTTTCTTCCCAAAGTAAAATAATTAACAATTCTTTTGGCCAAGGCTCCGGCTATTTGCTTTACCAATACTTCTCCATTATGGCTATTAATAACTACGCTGTGCCTTTCATTTTCTGTAGATGATTTAGGATTCCACGCTACCAGGTATTTCCCTTTGTGATATTGACTGTACACCACTTCACCGGAAACGGGTGTTCTGTTTACATGAACGTTTGCCGGACTCATAAATATAGAAATCTGCAAGCGCTTATCTCTAAAATATTCTTCATCTATTGTTTCTTCTATAACTACCACAGTTCCATCAGCCGGGGCAATAACCAGGTTATCATTAATTGTTAATTTTCGATTAGGCACCCTGAAAAAAGAAATAATAAATAACAGCAATACAAGTGTTACAAAAAAAATAACCCAGCTCCAAACGGGCATGGAACTGCTGAAAAAATAAAAATTGATCAAATTAATAATTACAAAAACTACCCCGCTCACGGTAATAATTTTATACCCTTCCTTATGTACTGTCATTGATTAAAATTAGCAGGTAAAGATAGGGAAAGGTAAGAAAGACGTAAGGGTATTGTTCGTATTAAAATGAAGCGTTACTTCTTTTTCACCTTCTATCTCATAAAAAAATAGGCATACAGCCAAACAAAAGGAGTAGCAAAAAGCAAAGAATCAAACCGATCTAAAAATCCACCATGGCCCGGCATTAGTGAGCCACTATCTTTTACTCCGGCTAATCGCTTAAGTTTGCTTTCTAACAGATCGCCCAAAGTACCGAAAATAGCAGCAATAGCCGCAATTACTATCCAATCAATAATTTTTCTATATTGAAATAAATACCATAGGGTAGCCATCACAACAATACATAAAATAACACCTCCAATTGTTCCTTCCCATGTCTTTTTAGGAGATATTTTAGAAAAAGGAGTTTTTCCTATAAACGACCCTACTATGTAAGCCATCGTATCATTAATCCAAATTGAAATGATAATCATTAATGGCAACGTATATCCAAAAAAATCAACATAAATATTGTTACCCTTACGTATCATATCAAAACACCTTAAGTGCATCATTAACCCCCAACTCAGGGATATATAAATCAATCCAAAAAATGAATGTGCAAACAGTTTAAAATTAATCGGCTTTATCAATACCATATCTGCATAAATAATTACCGGAACCATGGTTATAGATAAAATTATTCCTATGTCTTTTAACCGGATGTCTAAAAAGCTATACGCTCCATTAGTAAAACAAAGCATAAGCCCCCACCCCAACAACATAATTCCGTATTTGTGAAAAGGGGAAATGTTTTGATAATCCTTATCAATTAAACCCACCAATTTCAGGTATTCCCACCAACAACCAAAATGTATAATTGTAAATAATAGTAAAAAACTCCAGTAATTCCACAATAATCCGGTTAGCACAATGATTACAAATATTGCTGCGGTTGTTGCTCTTGTTTTAAATGTTGCTAGATTAAATGGCATAATGCATTAGAAAACAATAAATAATTAATCCTGCATCCAGTCATCTTCTGGTGCCGGCTGGGAAGCTGCTTCTTCCGCTTTTTGTTTTAGAACTTTGCTTGTCCGTATAAAAGCGTAAACCAATCCTCCCAATATAACTACGCCAATCAAGCCAGCCCATATAGGCATGGTTGATTCTAACTCCGTGGTAGGCGCCTCACCGGTTTTTTTTGTTTGAAGATACATAAATGTTACAGCTGCGGCATTGTTAAACATATGGCCGATAATATTAAGCCAGATGTTTCCGCTGTAATAATAAATCAGTCCCAAAACAATCCCCAGGGCTAGCCTGGATAAAAACCCATAAAAAGAAAAATGCACGGCGCTGAAAACGATACCCGTGATCAAAATTGCCAAAAACGGAATTTTTATCCACCGTGTTAAAACATTTTGTAACCCTCCCCTAAAAATAGTCTCTTCAAAAATTGCCGGAAGAACTGCAATAATTAAAAGGGATAAAATATAATCCTTACCATTTTTCATGATAGTTAATATCTTAACCTGCTTTTGATATTCTTCCTCCGCCTCTCTAAACTTTTTAACACAATTGGGAGAAAGCGGAATCTTTTCTGTCAATTCAGCCAACGCTCCCACTACCGGTAAACAAGCGATCATAATGATTACTACCAATACTATCTGCTGTATTATAAGAAATTTATTATACCCTAAGTATTGAAAAGGCTTTTTAGAAACAATTTTTGCAAAAACAATTGCCGGAATAAAAAATAAAAAGGTTGTGCTAATAATCTGTATCCAGCGTAAAACATTTACATTTTCTGGTTTAAATAACTCTTCTACATTGGTAGTTTTAACCGCTCCTAATTGCGAAAACATAACCACAAGGCTTAATACTCCTCCGATAAGCAATCCGGCCCCGGCTAAACCAATTAAAATAAGCAGTTGCGAAGAATAAGAAATGTTTTGTTTTTGCTGATACATAATAATTTCGGATATGTGTGTAAATTTGCAGGCTCAAAAATAACAGCAATTCATAACTATTCCTAAACCTGGTGGTATTAATTGGAACCATACAATTGCCTGACTTTCCGCTTCTTCTCGCCCCGATGGAGGATGTGAGTGATCCCCCTTTTCGTGCAGTGTGTAAGGATAACGGGGCGGATTTGATGTACACAGAGTTTATTTCCAGCGAGGGGCTGATACGAGATGCTATTAAAAGCAGAAAAAAGCTTGATATATTCAATTACGAACGTCCAATAGGAATACAAATATTTGGTGGTGATGAGGAAAGTCTTTCATTAGCCGCAAAAATTGTTGATGTTGTTCAGCCCGATTTACTTGATATTAATTTTGGATGCCCTGTAAAAAAAGTTGCCATGAAAGGGGCTGGAGCTGGTGTGTTAAAAGATATTGATTTAATGGTTCGCTTAACAGCAGCAGTTGTTAAATCAACTTCTTTACCGGTTACTGTTAAAACAAGATTGGGGTGGGATGATAATACCAAAAATATCGAAGAAGTGGCAGAACGTTTACAGGACGTTGGAATAAAGGCTCTCGCCATCCATGGACGCACTCGTACGCAGATGTACAAAGGTTCGGCCGATTGGACATTGATTGGCAACATAAAAAATAATCCACGTATCAACATCCCCATTTTTGGCAATGGCGATATTGATTCTCCGGAAAAAGCATTAGAGTATAAAAATCGCTATGGCGTGGATGGCATCATGATTGGTCGTGCTGCCATTGGCTACCCCTGGATTTTTAACGAAATAAAACATTTTGTAAATACAGGTGAGCATCTGCCTGCACCCACTATTGAGCAAAGAGTGGAAGTATGTCGCAAACATTTATACAAAAGTGTGGAATGGAAAAATCCGGTGGTGGGGATTAATGAAATGAGGCGACATTATGCCAATTACTTAAAAGGCCTCCCCAATATAAAAGAACACCGAAATAAATTAGTTACGCTGAAAACTGTGGAGGAAATTGATGAAGTATTAAATGAAATTTCCAGAGTTTATGCGGGTTATGAATTTTCGAAAACTGCTATTGAGTTGGTGAATTACCATGAAAAGTGCCCGTTATAAAAAATCAGGCTTCTGTGCAAACCAGCCACAAACCCAATAATTTTTCTACTTTTCTTTATTTCTTTTTATCTTATCCAATTCGTATTCCAAGGTTTGTTTTAATCCCACTTCTAAAGAACGTGGATCATATCCTAACTCCCTTTTAGCTTTACTATTATCACCTAAATATGTCATTCCTGCTTGTACCCTCAGAGCTTCGGAACGATACATTTCCGGCAACGGAATAAAACGTTCAACTAACAAAGAAAAAAAGGCTGTAATTTTTAACATTACGGGGGGCACTACTATAGGTTTGCGAATACCGGTAATCTTTGTAGCTATATCCAGCCCTTCCGAAAAAGTGTGAGATGGGCCACAGATGATATATTTACTACCAGGCGCAGCCTTTTCCATAGCAAGTATATGTGCCCGGGCTACATCCTCTACGTGCGCCCAACTGTACGCGGATTGCGAGGGAATCAATGGCAATTTCTTTTTCAAATACAAACGCAAAGCATCATCACTCATACTGGTTCCGTCTGGTCCGTAAATTAATCCGGGCATTACAATTACTAATGGTAATCCTTCTTTAATAAACTGTTCTGCTACCTGGTGTGCTGCGGCCTTTGTTTTATCGTATTCACTAATATGTTTGCCCGAAAAATGAAAAGATTCATCTCGTAACATACCGTTTGTATTGGAATTTATTGCCAGGGTACTGGTGTAAACACCTTTGGGGATATGCAATTCTTTCATCAGCTCTAATACATTCCTCGTGCCTTCTACATTTATTTTTTGGGCTGGTAATTTATCTTTTGCACCTATCTTATACCAGGCAGCCGCATGATATACACCATCGCAACCTTTCATAGCCGTCCGCATACTTTCCTTTTCTGTTATATCACCTTTTATTATTGAAGCTCCAATGGCTTTTAGAGCCGATGCTTTATTAAGATCACGAACAAGGGCAACTACCTCATGCCCCTCTTTCCTTAACTGTCTTGCTAAACTGGCGCCTAAAAAACCTGTAGCGCCGGTAATAAAATATTTCATACTTATTTTTTGATGGATTTAAAAATCATGCCTATTAAAAATCGTATTTCGACAATAGCAGTTTCATAATTTGCAAGGGAAAATTTATTTCTAAAATATTTTGGTAGAAAAATTTAAAAAAGTTCCTGCTACATCTCCCTTAAGAGTATTGCCTGTATCCTAAACCCGTTTATTCTTATTGATAGCAATTTTATACTAGTTTTTTTCTTTAGCAAGGATCGCAGTTAAAACCTCATTACTTAATGGAGAAATTGAAGGGTCAAAGTAGTTGGTTAGTTCTCCTCTCTCGTTCACCAGGTATTTTGAGAAATTCCAGGGAGGTTGCTTATCATTCCAACCGTTAAGCAAGGAGTCACTTAACCACTTAAAAACCTTATTTTGGTTTTCGCTTTTTATTACTGTGCTTTTTTTCATTAAGGGAAAAGTAACACCAAAGTTTACTTTACAAAACCGGGCAATTTCTTCATCAGTTCCCCGCTCCTGCTCTTTAAAATCGTTTGCCGGAAAACCAATAACGATAAGCTTATCCATATACTGCTCATATAACTTCTGTAAATCTTCATATTGGTTGGTAAAACCACAATCACTTGCCGTGTTTACCAGTAATACTTTTTTCCCTCTTAAAGTTTCAAAATTAAATGGCTGCCCGTTATTTAATGTTGATGTAAGGGAATAAAACGAAACAACCGGCCTTTCTTTTACATTTGTAATTGCCTTGGCTTTACCACCCTTCCACCACATGAATACAGGATAAAATGCTTTTAATACTTTTTGACGAAGTGTCATATCGTATGAATTTCTATTTACGATTAATATATAAGTTACAAATATTATAAGGATTATCCATATAATACTACCAATTTTTTTTATCTTATTTAATTTATATGAAGCGCTTTTCATTTTTCTACTTGCTTAAAAAATAGAATTTAAACAATATCAGCTGTAATAACATAAGCAACCAATATTATTAATAAGGCAACCACTTGCTGAAAATGTGCAAAATTAAGCCCTAATAAACCGGCAAATGGCGAAATTGGTAAAAGAATTGTTATTAAAAAAGAAATAATGCCGGTTGTTAAAATTATCGTACTACCCATTTGAGTAATTTAAGTTTTCCTTTTAACGGAGGGTATTTTACCGATGGGTCAAACCAGGTAGGAGTTTTCATTACAGCTTTATAATGTGTAAATACGTCATAAGTTTGCCTGCCATGGTAACTACCAATACCACTCTGACCTATTCCGCCAAAAGGTAAATGATGATTGGTAAACTGCCATGCCGTGTTATTTACACAGGCTGTGCCAAATTGAATTTGCTGCAACCACTCTTCTTCTTTCTTTTTATTACTGGTAAAAACATAAAAAGATAACGGATTGGGATTACGGTTGATGACATCAACAGCTTCTGACGTTGTTTTATAACTTACAACAGGTAAAATAGGACCAAATATTTCTTCTTGCATAACAGGAGCATCAAGAGAAACCTTATCTAACAATGTTGGGGCAATAAATAATTTATTTTCATCGTAATACCCTCCCATAGCAATGCTTCCTTGCGAAAGGTAGCTTACCAGTTTATCAAATCGTTGTTTGTTAATAATTTTACCATAGCCGTATTCGCTTTCAGGCTTATCAGAATAAAATTTTGTAGTTGCTTCTTTAATCAATTCCATTAATTTATCCTTCACGGCTTCATGTACCAGTACATAATCCGGGCATACACACATCTGACCAGCATTGGTAAACTTGCCAACTGCAATTCTTTTAGCTGCCACTGCTAAATCCGCATCGTTTTCAACTATACACGGTGCTTTCCCGCCTAATTCAAGAGTAATGGGAATTAAATCTTTAGCTGCCATCTGATATATAGCTTTGCCAACAGGTATGCTTCCTGTGTAAAATATATGGTCAAACCGAAAAGAATTCATCATATTGGGAACAACGGAAGCCCCACTACCTTGCACCACCAACGCAAATTTTTCTGAAAATGTTTCAGAAATCATTTTTTCAATAACAGTTGCGGTAGCCGGAGCAAATTCACTTGGTTTAATAACGGCACAATTACCTGCCGCAATAGCCCCTACTACCGGAATAAGTAACAATTGTAATGGGAAATTCCATGCGCCAATAATCAGTGTTACGCCTTTTGCCGATGGGTATAAATAACTTGAAGATGGAAGATTAAGCAAACTTGTTTTTACTCTTTTTGGCTGCATCCAGCTTTTGAGATTTTTTAAAGCATAATTAATTTCCTGCATCAGCAGGCCATGTTCTGTAACCCAGCACTCTTCTTTTGTTTTTTTTAAATCAAAATACAATGCTTCGTATAATGCATCTTCGTATTTTAATAAGGCTGCTTTAAATGCCTCCAGCTGTCGTTTACGAAAACTATATTCCTGTGTTTCGCCACTATTAAAATAGATTCTCATTAACTGTAATTGATCTATCGTTGCCATATTGATTGATTAAAGGATTAAAATTAACTATTTAACCAATAGCCAAAATATTATTAAATACAGAACTCTACCTTTGCAGATATGGTGAGAAACATAACAATTCCCGATTTTGATTTTATATACAAGCTTTACATGCATCCATTAACAAATCCATATTTGTTATACGAACAAATGGACGAAAATTCTTTTAAACCTGTTTTTAGTGACTTGCTGGATAAAAAAATTATTTACATTTATTCAGAAACGGATACAGCTATTGGTATGTTTAAGTTAATCCCTCTTCAGCATCGAAATTCACACATCGCTTATTTAGGTGGTGTAGCAATTCATCCCGATTATATGGGTAAAGGATATGGTAAAAAAATGATGATGGAAATTATTGCGCTGGGAAAAAAATTGGGATTGTTAAGAATCGAATTAAGTACCGCTGTTACCAATAAAAAAGCCATAGCTCTATATGAAAAAGCGGGTTTCGAAAAGGAAGGTCTGCTAAGAAAATATACGCATCTTAAGAGTGAGGGGAAGTTTATGGACGAGGTTATGATGAGTTATCTGTATAAATAAAAAACTTCCTGCGTAATAAAAACAACTTTGTATTGTTACTACGGACATGCCAATTTTAGAATTTTATTTTACGCATAAAAGCTGCATTATCCCTAATTGCTTGCAAGGGCGTTGTGCCATCATATCTTTCCTGTTCCACTACAAAATATTGCATGCCCTGTTTCTTAATTATTGGTAAAATGGAAGCATAGTTTATAATACCGGTCCCCAATGTACAGGAAGCTGATTCATCAGTTGTATTGGCAAGCCGGTCTTTTATATGGCAAAGTTTAAACCGGTCTGGATATTTCTTAACCCATGCTAATGGGTCTTGCCCCGCTGTAATTACCCAATATATATCCATTTCAAAGTCCACCAGTGAGGCATCGGTTCCTTTCATTAATACATCTTGTGGATATCCCCCCTCAAGTAAAGAAAAAGAATAAGCATGATTGTGATAAGCAAATTTTATACCCGCCTTCCTGCATAGTCCGCCGCATTTATTAAATTGCTCAGCAAATTTTTTAAAATCATCTAACGATTTTTGCGGGCCTAACCATGGACAAATCAGGTATTTCATTCCAATGGCAGCCGCTTGCTCTATTTTCTTTTCAAAATCTTTATTAATATCACAATGACTGGAAATTATTTTCATCCCCAAACCGTCCAGGTATTTTTTAAACTCTTTATTATTCATCCCCCAAAACATCCCCTGGGGACCTTCATAACTTTCCACTTGTTTATATCCTGCTGTTGCAACCTGTTTTAATATCCCCTTGGGATTGTGTGGCAAATCATCTCTTAATGTATATAACTGTAATCCAAATGCGTGTCTTTTACCACCTAAAACTTCCTCAGCAAAAGCATTATTTGATATTGAATGAAAAGCCAAACCTGCAGATGCCGTTCCGGCTATTTTTAAAAAATATCTTCGGTTATACTTCATAAACAATTAAATGTTTTAAAGTGAACTCGCCCAGGCCTTTTCACCTTGTGTATAAGGAAATGCACCATCATATTTACCTGGCACTTGAACATGTCGCAATGTTTCGGTGGCTCCCGTTTTAGAGGTAAAAAAGCCAAATAAAGTCATTTGCTTTATCATTGTATAATAATGTAAAGGCGCTCCTATAAACTCCTTCTGCTCTTGTTTAGCCATTTCTCTTTTGCTTTTCTCATCCTCCTCTATTTTTTTATCATGGGCTTTTGCTTCTTTTTCCAGGCTCACTAAAAAGTCGTGTCTTTGGTGGGCATCACAATCCATAAATTCTTTACCATTTAACTTTTTACAGGCACTGTTCAAATCTTTTATTCCTTTCATAAAAGCATCTTGTTCTTCCTGAGTATAACAATCCGTAACCCATAACTTCATAAATGCTCCTATCTGCACAGCTTTTGCTCCGGGAGTATCTGTAGCAGGAATAATTGTTTCTCCTACTTCATCTAATAAGGCAATTAATTGAGGAGTAAACCCTGCTTCTGTTTTTAACCCGGTTTTACAACCACTTAAAAACAGCTCGCCTCCAATTACGGTTCCGCCTGTTACCAGTGCAATTGTTTTTAAAAGTTCGCGACGTTTCATATAAATAATTTCTTATTTCTGACTTTTTTGTTTGTACGAAAAAATGATCAATTATAAATTTCCTTTCTTTAGCTCCTTCACGGCAAAATCTGCCGCCCTTGCTGTAAATGCCATATACGTTAAAGATGGATTTACACAACTGGCGCTCGTCATAAATGATCCATCGGTAACAAACACATTGGCAGCATCCCATACCTGGTTGTTACTATTAAGTACAGACGTTTTGGGATCCCGTCCCATGCGGGCAGTTCCCATCTCATGAATTCCCATGCCTACGGAATAGCCATTATCATAAGATTCAACCTCTTTCACTCCGGCATTTACAAGCATTTCCGCAGCATCATCAGCCATGTCCTTTCGCATTTTGTGTTCATTTTCTTTAATCTCAACATCAAAATCCAATACAGGCAATCCCCATTTATCTTTTTTATTTCTATTGAGGGTAATTTTGTTTTCGTGATAGGGCAACATTTCACCAAAAGCAAGTAACCCAATCCTCCAATCTTTTGCAGGTACGCTTAAAGCGTTTTTTAATTCCGCACCAATTGTAAATTCTGGTATATCCAGTCCTCTTCCACGCCATGCGCCACCCTGGTAACCAAAACCACGCAGGTAATTTCTTTTATCTTCATAAACATTTCTAAACCTTGGTACATAAATTCCGGTGGGTCTCTTTCCATAAAAATATTTATCGCTAAATCCTTCCACAATGCCGCCGGCGCCTACACGAAAATGATGATCCATTATATTGTGTCCTAATTCACCGCTGCTACTCCCCAAACCATCAGGCCAAACATCCGTAGCGCTGTTCATTAATATCCACGTACTGTTAAAGGTAGATGCACAGAGGAAAATTATTTTTGCTTTGTACTCGTATGTTTTATTTGTTTCTGCGTCTATTACCTCTACACCACTCGCTCTTTTTTTATCCTTATCATAAATTAGTCTGGTTACAATTTTACCCGGCTCCAGTGTAAGGTTGCCTGTTTTCATTGCTACGGGTAAGGTAGCCGAATTAGAGCTGAAAGATGCACCAAAAGGGCAGCCATACCAACAACGGTCCCGATACTGGCAGTTTACCCTGTTCTGTTCAGGCTTAGGCTGAGTAATATTAGCACTCCGTCCAATAAACATATGCCGTTTACCGTTATAGTGCTCCTTAATTTTGGTTGCTACATATTTTTCTGCACAATTCATTTCCATACCTGGAAGAAATTCTCCGTCTGGCAAAACCTCCAAACCTTCTTTAGTTCCCTGGATACCGGCAAATTTTTCTACATAACTATACCAGGGGGCAATATCATCGTAGCGAACCGGCCAATCAATTGCAATCCCCTCTTTGGCATTAGCTTCAAAATCCCACTTATTAAATCTGTAAGATTGACGTCCCCACAATAAGGAACGACCACCTACTAAATAAGCTCTATACCAATCAAACCGCTTTGTTTCTGTATAAGGATTATCCTTTTCATTTGCCCAGGGACTCCAATTGTCATCCACCATTGACTCTCTTAATGGATAATCTCTTCTTAAAACGGGATAGTCTTCTCTCATTTTTTGAGTTACCCCATTACGATGCGGAAAGTCCCAAATTTCTTTGGAGGTATTTTTATAATCTTTAATATGCTCAATATTTTTACCACGTTCAAGCATTAATACTTTTAACCCTTTCTCGGTTAATTCTTTGGCAGCCCATCCACCACTGATTCCTGAACCCACTACAATAGCATCAAATGTGTTGTTCTCCGGCATATTTTGAATTTGTTAGTTTTTTTATGACTTTTTTCAATTGGCTGAAACCACTTGTTCGTAGTTCATACATCGCATCTTTTTATAGCATCTCTCAGCGCAGCAATTTTTTCTTTGTTGTCTTTCCCTGTCGAAATAAATTCCTGAGCTACATACCCCTTGTGCCCCGTTTCCACAATGGCTTTCATTATAGCAGGGTAGTATAACTCCTGGCTTTCGTTTATTTCATGCCTGCCGGGGACTCCTGCTGTGTGATAATGGCCAAAAAATTGATGATTATCTCTAATTGTGCGAATTACATCTCCCTCGTTAATTTGCATATGATAAATATCATAAAGAAGCTTAAAATTTTGTGAACCTAACCGCCTGCACAATTCAATACCCCAGGCGCTATTATCTGCCATATAATCTTTGTGGTCAACCTTGCTGTTAAATAACTCCATCTGTATTATTACCCCGTTTTTTTCTGCCAATGGTAAAATTTTCTGTATCCCTTCCACACAGTTTTTTAATCCTGTTTCATCATCCATTCCATTACGATTACCACTGAAACAGATTAAATTTTTATACCCTGCTTTTGACATCAAAGGAATTACTTGGAGATAATCTTTTATCAGCGATTCATGATATTCTTTATGGTTAAACCCCTTGGTTAAACTTACTTCGCCGGCTATATAGCACATGGAAGAATAAATACCGTGTTTTTGTAAAACCGGCCAGTCTTTAGGAGCCACCAAATCAATAGCAGAAAATCCAATTTCCTTTACTATTACGCATAATTCTTCCAGCGAAAGAAAATTATAAGTCCAATAACAAACGGAGTGATTGATATTGCCTTTTAACTTCAGTTTTTTTTCAAATAATATCTCTTTCCGATCTTTGTCGGTTAATGATAACCCGCCAAAAGCCAGTGAGCCCAACGCCACTTGTTTTAATAATTTACGACGAGACGTTCCCATTTTTATAGCAAGCCTTATAATTTACAAATGCCGGCATTAAACTTGTGTTTTCTTTGTATTTTTAAAAAACGCCACGAAAAGCAAAAGAACCACTGCTGCTATTCCTGCCGGAATTAGCCAAATGTTTTTCCATACAAAACCCGTTTCCGTCTTGTAGTATTCCCCAACCTGGCCGGCCACCCAAAATCCAATTAGCATTCCTACCCCATACGTTGCCAAGGTTATCATGCCCTGTGCAGAAGAACGAATTTTTTCTCCAGCCCTTTCGTCAGTATATATCTGTCCGGTAACAAAAAAGAAATCATAACAAATACCGTGTAATAATATACCAATATATAACATCCAAACACCAGTATCTCCGTTACCAAATCCAAATAATAAATATCTTATTACCCAGGCAAGCATACCAAATACCAGCATTTTTTTAACTCCATACCTGCTAAAGAACCAGGGCATTAAAAACATAAACAGCGTTTCAGACATTTGTCCTAAACTCATTTGTCCGGCAGCATTATTTATGGACAACGATTCTTTTATAAATGGCTCTGCGTTTTGATAATAAAATGCTAAAGGAATACATATTAAAAACGATGCAAAGAAAAAAACAGCAAAATTTTTATCCTTTAATAACTTAAGAGCATCCAATCCTAAAATTTCCCCTACAGAAGCCGATGTGCCCTTTTTCGGCGGAGGAGTAGCCGGAAGGGTAAAACTGAATATACCCAATAAGGCAGAAATAACAGAAGCAAGTATAAAAGTATTGGCCAGGTCTTTTTCTTTCCAGGCCAGCCAGCCCACAATTAACCCGGCAACTATCCACCCAATTGTTCCCCATACCCTGATAAATGAAAATTCTTTTTCAGGATTATTCATTTGCTTAAAGGAAACGGAATTAACCAGAGCCAATGTAGGCATGTAAATAATCATATAAATTAATATAATCGGATAAAACGCATCAAAGCCCGGCCTTGAAGAAGCATAATACATAAGTACAGCCCCCATTAAATGAAGTACACCAAGTATTTTTTGTGCATCAAAAAAACGGTCGGCAATTAAACCAATAATAAAAGGAGCAATAATAGCGCCTAAAGCCTGTGTACCGTAAGCAAGACCAATTTGAGAAGGAGATGCACCAATACTACTTAAATAACTATTCATGGTAACGAACCATGCCCCCCATATAAAAAACTCCAGAAACATCATTACCGATAGCTGAATACGAATGGCAAGCTTCATAGCAAAATGATTTATCGTTAGTTAAAATGAAAAAATCACCGGGATATTAAACTTTTGCCACAAAACCCAATACTGGCAAAAGTGTAGGAGTAAATTTAAGTGTTTAATTTATTACTGAACAAACCAGCAATAAATATTTTTTATTTATATAACTATCATCAAAAAATATTTTCAATTACTTAAAAATTAGCATCGTTAACCATTATTGTAAATTTTTTCTGATATAAGTATTATAGTTTTAAATTTATGCCTCCTCACTTTTAAACTACTATATGGGAGATATTCAAATTAAAACTCAGTCAAAAAATTACGACGCTGTTATTGTAGGTTCAGGAGCGGGTGGTGGTATGGCTGCTTATGTATTATCCAAGGCAGGATTAAAAGTTTGCTTACTGGAAGCAGGAGCTATGTATGATCCTCAAAAAAACATTACACAGTTAAAATGGAGTTATGAAAGCCCAAGGCGCGGTGCCAGCACAAAATTTCGTCCTTTTGGTGATTTTGATGCCTGTTATTGGGGCTGGGAAATTGATGGAGAGCCTTACACCAAAGCAGACGGCACACAATGGGATTGGTGGAGAGCACGCATGCTGGGCGGAAGAACGAATCATTGGGGGCGAATATCTCTCCGGTTTGGGCCTAAAGACTTTAAAAGAAAAAGCATAGACGGCTTGGGTGATGACTGGCCAATTGGTTATGAAGATATAAAACCCTATTACGATAAAATTGATGGACTCATTGGCGTGTTTGGTAGTAATGAAGGTTTGCCAAACGATCCTGATGGCATTTTTCTCCCTCCACCTAAACCTCGTTTGCATGAGTTGATGATAAAAAATGCAGCAATTACTACAGGAGTTCCGGTAATACCATCACGACTTTCTATTCTTACCAAGCAAATACCAAGTACAACGCAACGCGGCTCTTGTTTTTTTTGTGGACAATGTAATCGTAATTGCAGCATAGCTAAAGCTGACTTTTCTTCTACTAACGTACTCATATATCCCGCTTTACAAACAGGCAATGTAGATGTAGTAGCCAATGCAATGGCACGAGAAATAATTACCGATAAAGAGGGTAAGGCTTCGGCTGTTTCCTATATCAACAAAGATGATATGCAGGAATACCAGGTTAAGGGCAAAGTAGTTATTGTAGCTGCCAGTGCCTGTGAAAGCGCCAGGTTGCTACTAAACTCTAAATCCGGGCAACATCCTAACGGATTAGCTAATAACAGCAACGTGGTTGGAAAATATTTACACGACAGCACCGGGGCTGCCATGGGCGGTGTATTACCCCATTTATTTGACAGAAAAAGATATAATGAAGATGGTGTAGGAGGTATGCACATTTATTCTCCCTGGTGGGGTGATAATAAAAAATTAGACTTCCCGAGAGGATATCATATTGAATACTGGGGTGGTATGGGAATGCCTGCATACGGATTTGGATGGGGCATAGAAAATCAAAATGGAAAATTTTTGGTGAAAGGAAAACAAAAAGAGTCTGGCGGCTATGGAGCTTCTTTAAAAGAAGATTATCGTTTCTTTTATGGCGCAGGGGTTGGTATGGCAGGAAGAGGGGAAGCCATTCCCCTGGAGAGCAACTATTGCGAAATTGATCCTAATGTGGTAGATAAATATGGCATCCCTGTTTTGCGATTTAATGTAAAGTGGAGCGAGCATGAAATAAAGCAGGCTAAACACATGAAAGAAACCTTTAAAGAAATTATGCATAACATGGGGGCTATTATTACATGGGGTGCTGATGATAATGAAAAAAATAATTACGGTTTAGAGTCTCCCGGAAAAATTATTCATGAGGCGGGAACGGTACGTATGGGTAACGATCCCAAACGCTCCGCATTAAATAAATATAACCAGGCACATGATTGTAAAAATTTATTTGTAGTAGATGGAGGCGCCTTTGTATCGCAGGCGGATAAAAACATTACGTGGACAATATTGGCATTAAGTATGAGAGCCTGTGAATACATTATTGAAGAAATGAAAAAACAAAATTTATAAATTCATCAGTAGTTAAATATCTTATATGAACAGACGAAAATCTTTAAAACTTATTTTTGGCGGCACCGCTACCGGAGCGTTTATCGCAGGATGTAAAACCGAAGATAAAAAAACAACTCCTGTTTCCACTAAAATAGATTTTACTATTGATCGTGCTGCGGAAGAATTGGAAAGAGAAAAAAAGCTATTAGCAGAAAAGTTTTTTACTGAACATGAAATGGCTACCCTTACAATTCTTGCGGATATAATTATTCCAAAGGATGAGTTTAGCGGGAGTGCCAGTGATGCCGGAGTTCCAGACTTTATTGAATTTATCGTAAAAGATATGCCTTCCCACCAAACACCCATGCGGGGCGGTTTACGATGGCTTGATGTACAATGTTTAAAGCGATTTAACAAAGCATTCAAAGATTGTAATGAAAAACAACGAATGGAAATGGTGGACGAAATAGCCTGGCCTAAAAAAGCAAAACCTGAAATGAAACAAGGCGTTTCTTTTTTTAACCTGATGCGCAATTTAACAGCAAGTGGTTTTTATTCATCTGAAATAGGTATAAAAGATATCGGCTATGCCGGTAATCAGCCCAATCAATGGAATGGTGTTCCGGAAGACATACTAAAACAATATAAATTATCCTATACCGATAAAGAACTGAAAGAATGCATCAGTTTTGACAAACATTCCTCATAAAAATTTATACATTACCTACTATGAGCAAAAAAATACACTCACGCAGAACTTTTATAAAAAATGCTTCGCTGGCTTCAGGCTTCTTTATCGTACCCAGGCATGTATTGGGTAAAGGATTTATTGCACCCAGCGACAAATTAAATATTGTCGGCATTGGTGTAGGTGGCAAGGGCGAAAGTGATTTGTTTGAGTTTTCTAAAAGTCCTAAAGTAAATATTGTTGCTTTATGCGATGTGGATGACAGGCAAAGTGTTAAATCAAGAGAGCGTTTCCCTTCAGCAAGCTACTATAAAGATTTTCGACAAATGCTGGAAAAAGAAAAAAATAATATTGACGCGGTTTGTGTTTCCACACCCGACAATACACACGCTGTTGCTGCATTAATGGCTATGCAAATGGGAAAGCATGTATATGTACAAAAACCTTTAACACATGATATTTATGAAGCCAGGGTATTGACCGAAACTGCTAAAAAATACAAAGTGGTGACACAAATGGGCAACCAGGGTGGTAGTGGCGATGGAGTTAGATTAGGAAAAGAAATTTATAATAGCGGAATGATTGGAGATGTACATACAGCCCTGGCCTGGACTAACAGACCCGTATGGCCGCAGGGTCTTCCTACCCCAACTGGCAAATTTGAAATTCCAAAAGAACTGGATTGGGACTTATGGCAAGGACCTGCTAAAGCTACCGATTATAATCCCGCCTACTTACCCTTTAACTGGCGTGGCTGGTGGGCTTACGGTACGGGTGCGTTAGGAGATATGGCCTGTCATATTATGGACCCTGTTTACCGCATACTTCCTATTGTTTATCCCGATTCTGTTGAATGCAGTGTGGCAACGATATGGAAAGAAATGTGGAATGACACTCAAAACCCTGATGCATGCCCTCCGGCATCTGTTATTCATCTCAATTATCCCCGTACTGATGGCAAGGGGAATATTAAGGTATCCTGGTACGATGGAGGCTTACTACCCCAAAGGCCGGATGAACTATTACCCGAAGAAGCATTTGGAAATTGGGATGGTGGCGTTTTATTTATAGGCTCAAAAGGTAAACTGTTGTTTGACTGTTACGGAGCTAATCCAAGATTATTACCTACCCGTTTGATGAAAGAAAAAAAGTTACCGGCTCCTAAAATTGCCAGAGTTACGGAAGGACACTACCTGCAATGGGTAAATGCCTGTATTGCAGGATACGGTAATGCACAAACAAGTTCGCCATTTGAATACGCCGGACCTTTTACAGAAAGCATCTTACTAGGTAATCTTGCCATAAGAAGCTTTCTCATGAAAAATCCAAAATTAACAGGGTGGGAAGACAAATACCTGGGAAGAAAAAAACTGTTGTGGGATGCAAAGAATATGAAGATTACAAATTTTGATGAAGCCAACCAGTTTGTAAAAAGAGAATACAGGGCAGGATGGTGAATGAGTAAGAAGCATGAGTAATATTAGTCAGGAAGAAAAGTAAAGGATTAGGAACAAAAATCAGCCATATCAATATTGTTTTACTCTATTTAATTTTTAATTATGAATAGGAAACTTCGCATGGCGATGATTGGCGGCGGGAAAGATGCTTTTATCGGGGCTGTACATCGCATTGCCATGAATATGGATGGACAAGTGGAATTGGTGGCAGGTGCGTTAAGTATAAATCCTGAAATTGCTGTTGACTCCGGTAAATCGCTTTTTTTAAATGAAGAAAGAATTTATACTGATTATAAGGTGATGCTGGAAAAAGAGGCAGCTATGCCCGCCGATAAACGAATTGATTTTGTAAGTATCGTAACTCCCAATTTTGTTCATTTCGATCCAGCTATGATGGCTTTAGATAAAGGATTTAATGTAGTGATCGAAAAGCCTATCACATTCTCGTTAGAAGAAGCAAAACAACTGGCTGCAAAGGTTAAAAACACGGGCTTAACCTTATTACTCTGCCACACTTACACCGGTTACCCTATGGTAAAGCAGGCAAAACGTTTATTACAAAGTAGGGTGTTAGGAGAAATAAGAAAAGTGTACGTTGAGTATCCACAAGGATGGTTGAGTACCTTTCTGGAAGCTACCGGTCAGGCACAAGCAAGCTGGCGAACTGATCCCAAACGTAGTGGCAAAGCTGGTAGTATGGGCGACATCGGTACTCATGCATTTAACTTAGCTGAGTATATCACTGGTTTACAGGTAACATATCTTTCCTCTAGTTTAAATACCGTTGTAAAAGGACGGTTGTTGGATGACGATGGCGCTGCCTTTTTAAAGTTCAATAATGGAGCAACCGGCGTTTTAATGGCCACTCAAATTGCAGCAGGAGAGGAAAATAATATTAAAATAAGGGTGTATTGCGAAAAAGGAGGAATAGAATGGAAACAGGAAGATGCCAATACCTTATTAGTTAAATGGTTGGATAAACCAACAGAAGTTTATCGTACCGGCGCCGGATATAACAGTTCGTTTGCTGTACACAACACAAGAGTTCCGGCAGGACACCCGGAGGGATACTTGGAAGCTTTTGCAAATTTATACCGAAACTTTACTCTAACGGTAAAGGCTAAACTAAATGGAGAACAACCAAAAGAAGAATGGTTAGATTTTCCCGGTGTGGAAGAGGGAGTAAGAGGCATGGCTTTTATTAATCATGTAGTCGCTTCTTCAAAAAGCAATGATAAATGGACGGAGTTTGTGGTTTAAAACTTTTAGGGCTAATATATTGGTGAATAGTTTACACTAATGAAAACAAATTTTTCATTACGAATTAAAAGCAAAAATTCCTGCAAGGAATTTCAGGAGGAGTTATCATGACAACAATTAAGGGACCCGGAATTTTTTTAGCCCAATTTATGGGCGATAAGGCACCATTCAATGAGTTAGACACAATTTGCCAGTGGGCAGCATCCCTGGGTTTTAAAGCTGTGCAAATTCCAACATGGGAAACCCGTTTGATTGATTTGAAAAAGGCGGCTGAAAGCAAAACTTATGCAGATGAATTGAAAGGTAAAATTAACTCTTACGGTTTGGAAATCTCCGAACTTTCAACGCATTTGCAAGGCCAGCTTATCGCAGTGCATCCTGCATACGACACCTTATTTGATGCTTTTGCACCCGATGCTATAAAAGGCAATAGCAAGGCCAGAACAGAATGGGCGGTTCAACAACTAAAATACGGAGCAAAAGCTTCACAAAATTTAGGATTAACCGCGCACCCAACATTTAGTGGCGCTTTACTGTGGCATACCTTTCACCCCTGGCCGCAAAGACCGGAAGGCTTAGTGGAAGAAGGATTTAAAGAATTAGCTAAAAGATGGCTACCTGTTTTAGAATATTTTGATGACTGTGGTGTGGATGTTTGTTATGAAATTCATCCGGGTGAAGATTTATTTGATGGCATTACCTATGAAATGTTCCTGGAAAAAGTAAACAATCATCCCAGGGCGTGTTTGTTGTACGACCCATCACATTTCATATTACAACAACTAAACTATATTCAATATATTGATTTCTATCATCAGCGCATCAAAGCATTTCATGTAAAAGATGCTGAGTTTAATCCCACAGGAAAACAAGGAACTTTTGGCGGTTATCAAAGCTGGGCTAACCGGGCAGGGCGTTATCGTTCACCGGGTGACGGGCAGGTTGATTTTAAAACTATTTTCAGCAAACTCGCCCAGTATGATTATAAAGGATGGGCAGTAATGGAGTGGGAATGTTGCATCAAACACCCCGAAGATGGAGCAAGAGAAGGAGCTGAATTTATAAAAAACCATATTATACGAGTAACTGATAAAGTTTTTGATGATTTTGCCGGCGCCAAACCTAATGAAAAACGAAACCGTAGTATCTTAGGGCTTGAATAGTTTGTTTAATTTAAAAAAAATCAATTATGAAAAAAATTGTCATCAGTGTCTGCTCTGTTATAATTTTATCTTCTTGTGGTGGTGGAGATAAGAACGAAAAAAAAGATGCCGCTGCTGCACCGGCAAAAGAAGAATCTAAAAGCCAAAGTGCTAATACATTGGAGGATAAAGCAATTGAAATAATCGCAAAAACAGATTGCTTTACGTGCCACAAAATTGACGAAACCAACGTTGGTCCCTCTTATAAAAATGTTGCGAAAAAATATGAAAATACGGAGGCTAATGTAAACCTGTTGGTTGAAAAAATTATTAACGGTGGTAAAGGTAATTGGGGTGAAGTACCAATGGCTCCGCATACGGCATTAGCCAAAGAAGATGTTACAACCATTGTACAATACATTCTCTCACTAAGAAATAATTAATATTTTATGAAAATGATATTCCTTGCGGCAGGAATTGCTTTTTTACTTTCCTGTAATTCTGCCGAAACCACATCCTCTTCAAAAAAAGATTCCACTTCGGTTGGTGAAGCTTTAGCTACTGACACGGGTTGGATTTCTTTGTTTGATGGAAAAACAACAAATGGCTGGCATACCTACGGAAAAACAACCACAGGAAAAGCCTGGAAAGTGGCAGATGGGATATTGTATTTAGACACAACAAACAAAAAAAACTGGCAAATTGACGATGGTGGGGATATTGTTACTGATGATGAATATGAAAACTTTCATTTTAAAGTAGAATGGAAAATTGCACCCAATGGAAATAGCGGTATTATTTTTCTTATTCACGAAGACACGGCTAAATACACTCATGTATGGAAAACGGGACCTGAAATGCAGGTATTGGATAACAATGGTCATCCGGATGCTAAAATCATAAAACACCGTGCCGGCGATTTATATGATTTAATTAGTTGCAGCAAAGAAACCGTAAAGCCTGCCGGGGAATGGAACCAGGCAGAAGTAATTGTAAACCACGGCAAACTGGAATTAGTTTTAAACGGAACAGTTGTAGTTTCCACTACCCTATGGGATGATAACTGGAAAAAGTTGATTGCCGGTAGTAAATTTAAAGATATGCCCGATTTTGGCACTTTTACAAAAGGCAAAATTTCATTACAAGATCATGGCAACACCGTGTGGTATCGAAACATCTTTATTAAAAAAATATAGTAATCCTATTTTTATTTAATCATCAAACCATTCGTTTGTTGGCGAATGGTTTTTATTTTTGGCGCATGACTGAATTGAATGATGAATATTTTATGCGGATGGCTTTGCGGGAAGCAGAAAAAGCTTTCGATGAAGATGAAATTCCCATTGGCGCTTTAGTAGTGGTAAATCAAAAAATTATTGCGAGGGGCTATAACCAAACAGAAAAATTAAGTGATGCTACGGCACATGCAGAAATGATTGCTCTTACATCAGCCTTTAACTTTTTAGGTGCAAAATATTTACCTGAGGCAACTTTGTATGTTACTGTGGAACCGTGCTTAATGTGTGCCGGGGCTTTGTACTGGGGTAAAATCGGGCGAATTGTGTGGGGTGCTGATGATGAAAAAAACGGGTACAAACATATTACTCTTTATAACTCACCCTTTCATCCCAAAACAGAAATAGTTGCGGGAGTTTTAAAAGAAGAATGTGCCCAACTAATGAAAGATTTTTTTAAAAAGAAACGTTGAGTTTTCGAAATCGGAAACATTTATAAAGAATTAAACCCCGTATCTGTAACTTTGTTATGTTTTCAAATTGAAAATAAAATCACAACTCTAAAAATTCTAAATAGTTAATTATGGCATTTACATTACCCGCTCTTCCTTATGCACACGATGCACTTGAACCTCATATTGATACACGAACCATGGAAATTCATCATGGTAAACATCATCAGGCTTATGTTGATAATTTAAATAAAGCAATAGCAGGTACAGAACACGAGTCAAAAACACTGGAACAGTTAATTGCACATGCCGGAAGCATCAGCGTTGCTGTTCGCAATAATGGTGGTGGCCACTGGAACCACACTTTCTTTTGGGAAAGCATGGCTCCTAAAGCCGGTGGCGTTCCATCAGGAAAATTAGCCGATGCTATGAATGCTAGTTTCGGTTCTTTCGAAGCATTCAAAGAAAAATTTGCTAATGCAGGTATGACAAGATTTGGAAGTGGATGGGCCTGGCTGCTTGTAAGTAGTGGCAAACTTGTTATTTCTTCCACTCCCAACCAGGATAATCCCTTAATGGATGTAGCAGAAGTAAAAGGAATCCCTATTTTAGGAGTAGATGTGTGGGAGCATGCTTATTATTTGAAATATCAAAACCGCAGGGCCGATTACTTAACTGCCTTTTGGAATGTAATTAACTGGAACAAGGTTGCAGAACGGTTTTCTGCTTTGTAATCTACGGTATCAAAAATAAATTCTCAACCGCTGCTAAAAGTAACAGCGGTTTTTTATTTTATCACTACTACCGTTTCCCTGCCGATCAGCTCTTTCTCCTTCCACACTTCAATAAACATAGTAGCTTTTCTTCCACCACCTGTTTTTAATTCCACTGTTTCAATAGGTCCCTGTAAAACCCTTGTACTTATTCTTTTCCCATTGGAATTTAAAATATTAAGTGTATAACGACTCTTTGTGCTCCATTCTTTCACCTGAACTTCTACAAGCTGTTTTGTAGGATTAGGAAAAACTTTTACCAGAGTTGTGTGGTTCAGGGAATCTGGTGGAAATTTAATAACAGTCTGAGAAAAAATGGTTGTAGCTGCAAAAATGAATATAATTAAAAAGCAAAATCGTTTCATAACTATCCCTTTTATATAGTTTAAACAATAAAAAACGAAAAAAGTTTTTATGCTGGTATAGGTATAATTTTAAGCCTGCAGTGGTACGATTTACATATAAAATGTTTCTACAACAAAATAAATTATATTAATTATCCTTTTTTCTTTTTCCAGCAGTTCTCTACATGATCATTCACCATACCACTTGCCTGCATAAAGGCATAACATATAGTAGAACCAACAAACTTAAATCCTCTCTTCAGCAAATCTTTACTCATGGCATCGGAAACAGATGTTTTAGCAGGAATATTTTTCATGCCGGTAATACGATTTATTGTTGGCTTACCTCCAACAAACTGCCAGATATATTTATCAAAACTTCCAAACTCTTTTTGCACGGCAAGAAATGCCTGTGCATTAGTTACAAATGCATTTACTTTTAACCTATTTCTTACAATACCTTCGTTCTGCAAAAGCTTTTCAATTTTAGCAGCATTGTATTTTGCCATCTTTTTTGCATCAAACCCGTCAAAAGCTTTTCGGTAATTTTCTCTCTTAACCAAAATAGTATGCCAGCTTAACCCAGCTTGTGCCCCTTCTAAACATAATAATTCAAACAACTTATTATCATCATGCAAAGGCGATCCCCATTCTTCATCGTGATATTTCCTGTACAGTTCATCTTTTAAACACCAGCTGCATCTTATTTTTTCTTTGGACATTGTTTCGTTGATTTATTATTTATGACTTGTCGTTGATTATAGATTCCTTATTATCGAATTAATAGCGGTATAACAAAAGCTGAGTGTGAAATATTTTCTTAAACTCGCTGTTTATCTAACACTCATCTCATGGCACAGGATCGTATCCATGTCCACCCCACGGATGACACCTGCTCACTCTTTTTAAAGTAAGCCAAAATCCTTTAAACAATCCATATTTTTTAAAAGCTTCTAATCCATATTGAGAACAGGTGGGGGTAAATCGGCAGCTGGGACCCAACCACGGAGAAATAATCCATTGATATAATTTTATTAAAACTATAAAAGGTACACTAAGTATTCGTAGTATTGTCTTCATCCACCAGCTTTAGTAGCTTATTTAAAATTATAGTTAGTTTTTCTTTCACAAAATTATACTCCGGTAAATCTTTCCCTGTAAAAATTAAAAATACACCCAACTCTTTGCTGCTATCGTGTAATTTTTCCTTTAATTCATTTTTTTGCAAGCGCCAAGATTCTTTTATCAATCGCTTTATCCTGTTTCTGTTAACGGATTTTTTAAAATAGCGGGCATTTACACCTACCCCTAATTGTAACGGAGAACGGGTAAGTTTATCTAACTTATAAAAAACCTTAAAAGAGCTTATTGCAAAACTTTTCCCTTCACTAAACAATTGTTCAATGCGTTTACGGCTTTTAAGCCGCTCATCTTTGCCGAATGTTAATTGTTTTGTCAATTACAATATTGCATAATCTAAAAGTAAAAAAATAGCTCCGAAAAAACGGAGCTATAAATATAGTAAGCCTTAACAAGTATTTGTTTTGGGCAAAGACAATCTTATTTTAAACCTCTTTCGTCCGAAACGGTAAGCTTATGGCGTCCTTTTTTACGACGGCTTGCTAATACTTTGCGACCATTAGCTGTTTGCATACGCTTACGAAATCCATGTGTGCTTTTACGACGACGTTTTGAAGGCTGGTATGTACGTTTTTGTGCCATGATTATATTTTTTTCCTTTTACAAAAAATCCCTCTAACAAACGGGCTTTTACAAATTCCTTTTAAAAACACTACCTTTCCCCTATAAGGACGGCTTAAAGGACGGCAAAGGTAAGGGTTAGAGCTGAAATTTTAGACGTTAAATCACATATTTTTAAGACAACCACCCCTGGTAACTTTATAGGAAAACCCATGTGATTCTCTGCCTAAATTGGTTATTAAGCTTCTAAATCAACGTGTTTAGAGATAATTTGATCGCCATAAAAAAGTCGGGCATGGCTATCAAAATCTCCCGTGGAATCCGTAGTATAAAAGTGCCTGATAGCATTCTGAGACAATTTTACCTCCATTTCAGAATGACGAGAGAGATAGTCTTTAAGACTTATAGCTACTATCTCCCCCTGAGAAAGAATGGTTATATCTGCCGGAGAGTATTCTTTTATTTTATCCATCATTAATGGATAATGCGTACAGGCAAGTAATAGGGTATCAATTGCTGAAGATTGTGCAAGTAATTCATTAATATACTTTTTCACAAAAAAATCGGCGCCCTTTGTATGGTACTCGTTATTTTCGATAAGGGGTACCCACATGGGGCAGGCCTGTTGATATACTTTCAGACCAGGAAAAAACTTTTTAATTTCTATCGGGTAGGATTGCGAATTAACTGTACCGGAGGTTGCCAATATGCCAATTGCCTTACTATCAGAATAATTTCCTATTACCTCTGAGGTAGGCCGAATTACACCCAGCACTCTTTTTCCCGAATCAACCTTTGGTAAATCGTTTTGCTGAATTGTTCTAAGTGCTTTGGCAGAAGCCGTATTACAGGCTAGTATTACCAAAGAGCAATTTTGTTTAAAAAACCATTGCACACATTGCCAGGTGTAGCGATACACGGAGTCAAAGGATCTTGTACCATAAGGCGCCCTTGCATTATCTCCTAAATAAATATAATCGTAGTCAGGCAATAATTTCACAATCTCCTTCATGATGGTTAAACCACCATAGCCGGAATCAAAAATACCTATGGGTTGAGTGATCTGCATTCTATGCCAAAAATAAGAAGCCGCCCTCAAGAAGGCGGCTTTTATAGCTTAGAAAAATAATATTAATTTCCTGAGGGCTTATTGGTATTTGGTTTTGTTGCTTCCACAATGCCCAATTTCTTTTTTACAAGCGGCGCTAAATCATCAGCCTCCGGGTAAGAAATTAAAGCTTCTTTACTTAGCACATAAGCATACCCATTTGCTTTCGCTACTTCACGTATAGCGTTTACTGCCTTTTCAATAACCGGCTGCATTAACTGGTTTCTCTTTTCAGTAACCAAATTTTGATAGTTTTGCTGAAAATTTTGCAAATCGTTGCTCAGTTTATCCAAATCAGCCTGTTTTGCCTGTCTTACAGCAGGGGAAAATTTTGCTGAATCCTTACGAAAAGCGCTGTCTTTTGATAAATACTCTTTAATTGTTTCGGCATAATTAATCTGCAGCGAACTATCAAAAGATGCCAGATCATTCTGTACCTTTTTAATTTCAGGCATTATTGATAAAATTTCATCAACACTCACATAGCCAAATTTTGTCTGGGCATTCAGGGTACTACTTGTAAAAACTACCAGGGCAACAAAGATTATAACCAGTTTAATAACTTTTTTCATTGTTCTTTTAATTTTATTTATGATGTTAGTTGTCTTACAAAATCAATAGGTTGCCCCTAAAACGGGCTTTTACACTTTTTTAACTTATTTGTTTACTCCCAAAATTTTCAAAATATCATCACTCTTGTCTAGTTTTGGGTCGGCAAAGATAACGGTTATTCCTTCACTTTTATCTAAAACAAAGTCAAAAGACCTTTCCGTTGCCAATTTTTGAACCGCATTATAAACCTTATCTTGTATCGGCTTTATCAATTCCTGGCGTTTACGGAACAAATCCCCTTCAAAACCAAAGCGTTTTTTTTGCAGGTCCCTTAGTTCTTTCTCCGCATTAAAAATCTCATCCTCCCTTTTCTTTTTTAATTCATCACTAAGCAATACCTGTTCAGCCTCAAAATTCTTGTACATTTTATCCAAATCAGCGCTTTTCTGGTCTATTTCTTTTTGCCACAATTCACTTGTTTCATCCAGCTTTTTTTGAGCCTCCTTATACTCGGTCATTTTTTCCAAAATATACTTAGAGTCTATGATGGCATACCGCTGAGAGGAGGCTGCTACACTTATTAAGCAAAAGGCGAAAATTACCAATAAACATTTTTTCATGATACAATTATTAATTCGTTAATAAATTGTGTGTCTAAATTTTCACAAGGTTAATCGGGTTCAAAACCAAGCGTAAAGGTAAAGCTGGCCGCATCTTTTAGCTTACCCCCTGGTTTAAATCTGTCAAGTCCCACCCCATAATCAAATCCCAGTAGTCCAAACAAAGGAAGGAAAAAACGCATACCTACCCCCACACTACGTCGCAATTTAAAGGGGTTGTAATCTTTAATAGAATACCATCCATTGGCAGCTTCAAAAAAAGCTAAACCATAAATGGTACTGCTGGGATTAGTGGTAAATGGATAGCGTAACTCCAAAGTATATTTATTAAATATTGTAAAGTACCTGTTTGTGCTGGTTTGATCGGATGCATTAATTCTCGGATCGGAATTATCATAAACAGGATACCCTCTGTGTGCTATAATATCGTATCCAATAATACCAAAATTATTTTGTAACCCTGCATTACCAACCTGAAAACGTTCAAACGGTGAAATATCAAGGAAGCTGCTATACTTACCAATAAAGCCAAACTTTGCTGATGCTTTTAAAACAAATTGGCGATTGTTTTCTGCCCCTGCGGGTTTACTTAATGGCACATACCAATCTCCATTAAAGCGCCATTTATGATATTCAACAAATTTATATGAATCAACAATATCTGTGTATTTATCTCTTCCCCTAAAAAGCGAATAAGGAGGGGTAAACTGCACACTTAAACTGAAGTTAGAACCGTTTCTTGGAAATATGGGCTGATCAATGGTGGCTCTTGATAAAATTAAGCGAAAACTAATATTATTAAATGTACCGTTGCTTACCTGTAGTTGTTGAAATGCCGGATAGTTTCTCAGTTTATAATTGGTATAATTAATTGCATACGTCAGACTAAAAAAGTCGTCGGGCCACTTTAATTGTTTGCCTAAAGAAATTCCAATGTTTTGCGATTTAAGAAATGAGGTATCTCCTGCTTTTCTGCTGGGCAATCCTGTAAAGGGATCAAATGCATTAGAGTATTTGGTATTAAAATAATTAATGCTAAACGAATTTCTTTTTTTACCGCCTAACCAGGGCTCGGTAAAAGAAAAATTATAAGAGCGAAACGCCCGACCATTGGACTGTACACGAAGGCTGAGTTTCTGTCCATCGCCGGTTGGTAATGGATCCCATGCAGATTTTTTCCAAATATTTTTTACTGAGAAATTATTAAATGATACCCCTAATGTTCCGGTTAACCCTATGCTACCCCCCCAACCCGCGGAGAGTTCCAATTGATCTGAAGATTTTTCTTCTACCGAATATTTAATATCTACGGTACCCGTTTCGAGATGCGGTTCTGGGGATATGCCAATTTTTTCAGGATTAAAATAACCAAGGTTTGCTATTTCCCGTTGTGAGCGAACTAAATCGCTACGACTGAATTTTTCGCCAGGTATTGTTCTTAATTCGCGACGTATTACATGCTCTTTTGTTTTATCATTACCATCAATAATTATTTTATCAATCGTTGCCTGGGGTCCCTCTTGTATTCTTATTTCATAATCAATGGTATCGTTATACACCGATGTTTCAATAGGGTTGGCTTGAAAAAATAAATAACCATCATCCTGGTAAAGAGATCCCACATCGCCGCCACTTTCAGGGCCACCACCTTTGCCCAAGCGTTTATTAAGTGTTTCCAAATTATAAACATCTCCTTTGTTAATACCAAGTACAAAGTTTAACAGGGAATCTTTGTATTTAGTATTCCCTTTAAAAGTAATGTTTCCAAAATAATATTTTCGCCCTTCCGATACTTTGACATCAATATTTAAGTGCCCGTTTTTAGAATAGTATTGTGTATCTGCTACAATAACAGCATCACGATATCCCAATGAGTTATAAAACTCAAGTATTTTCTCTCTGTCTTCTTCGTATTTTTTTCTATTAAATTTGGCAGAACTAAATAATTTAAACCGGAACCAGGGATCTAAAAATTCTTTTGTTTTACTTATGGAAAGGAATCCATAATTATTCAAATATTTTTTTAATGTTATTTTCTCTTTAGGCCCGTAAACGGATTTTTCGTACGTGGGCTTTAATGTAAATCTACTTCTCTCTTTCGTTCCTTTTAATTGCTTTTTCAATTTTAGTTCGGAAACGTTTTCATTGCCAAAAAAATTAATTTCGTTAACACGAACCTTTTTCCCTTTGGCTATAAAAAAGGTTAACATGGATAAACCCACTCCGGTTGCATCAACAGCCTCCTGCACTTTTACATCCACTTGCTGAAATCCTTTTTCTTTATAAAATTTTTGAATATTCTCAATGGCTGTTTTTCTCCTGTTATCTGTTATAACCTGGCTTTTAGTAATACCTATTTTCCCTTCCAGTTCTTCTGCTTCTCCTTTTCGAATACCTTTAAATGTCACTTTAGATAAGCGTGGTTTTTCCTGAACTGAAAATTCGACGTAAATATTTGAGCCCTCTAATTTGGTTATATAAACTTGTACGTTATTGAAAAGATTTTGTTTCCATAAGCTTAAAAGTGCTTTGCTAAAATTATCTCCTCCCGGTATTATTACCTCATCCCCCACCGCCATTCCGGAAATAGATATTACCAATGCCTCATCGTAATACCGGATACCGTTTACTTTTATACCCGCAATGGTATATTTTTTAGGAACTTTTGAATTGAAAATATTAAGAAGTTCGGGGTCAACGGATGATACAGGTACGGAATCTTTTATTTCCTGGGATTGGGAAGAAATTCCCAAAAAAATCACTCCAAAAGCAGTCAGTAAAAATTTATTGAAATTTTGCATTGGTCTTAAATTCATCGGCAAATTAACAGTTATAATATAAAACTCTATGTTAAAATGAAAAGGGCCTTTTTTGTTGTATTTGCACGGGTTATAATGTTATGTTTTTTCTTGTTGTTTTAATTGTTCTCCGGTTTTCCCAAACCTTCTTTCTCTCTGTTGAAAATCAATAATGGCTTCATATAAATTTTCTTTTCGGAAATCAGGCCATCTTACATGGGTAAAATATAATTCGGCATAAGCCAATTGATACAATAAAAAATTACTAATCCTGTACTCCCCGCTTGTTCGTACCATTAGTTCAGGATCAGGAAATTCTTTAGTAACCAGGTAATCTTTAATAGAATCCTGATCTATTTCAAACGGTTCCAGCTTACCTGCTTTTACATCTGCAGCAATGCTCTTTATTGCGTTTACAATTTCCCACCTGCTACTGTAACTCAAAGCCATAATCAGGTTTAACCCCGAATTATGGCTCGTTTCATTTATGGCTTCCTTTAATTCTTTCCTGGCATATTCAGGTAGCATATTAATATCTCCAATTACATGTAGTTTAATATTGTTCTTATTAAGTGTGGCTGTTTCCTTACGTATGGTGTCCACCAGCAATTCCATCAGGCCTGTTACCTCTTCAATTGGTCTGTCCCAGTTTTCGGTTGAAAACGCATAAAGGGTAAGATACTCAATACCTAATTCGGCACACCCTTCCACAATATTTCTTACACTTTCCACGCCATGAAAATGCCCAAAGAGCCTGTCTTGCCCCTTTTCTTTTGCCCAGCGACCATTGCCATCCATTATAATAGCAATGTGCTTTGGCAATTTCGCCGTATCAATTTGTTTACGTAAGCTCATCCTCTAATTTTAAAAGCCATTCCAAAGCTGCAATGGAATGACTTTTTAGGGCGGTAAAAGTACAAAAATTACGGTTTGATATCTGACCATAAAAATAAAAAACCTCCCTTTTCAGGAGGTTTTTTAATCTATTTTACTAAATATTAGTTAATGGTGTAGGTTTTAGCTCTCTCATCCACTGTAATGGTATAAGTGCCGGCCATGACACTTAAATTGGGACCATTCATAGAAATCGTTCCTGAACTGCCACCATAGTTAAAGTCCCATCCTTCGGCGGAAACAAATTTAAATTCGCCATCTGGTAGGGTGATTGTTTTCGACCATGTTCCATTTCCCGTATAATCCATTGATGGGGCTGTAGATGGGTCCCAACCCTGAAATGCACCTACAATTCTAAGATCTGTAAATACAAAGTATTTAATATTGTTTTTATCGGTACCATCCCAAATGACTCTGCGGAATCCATCGGAGCCAAATGCAGGGAAATTATTACCCCCGTTAACATCCATTCTGGAGCCGCTGGCACCGGAAGTACCATAGCTTTTGTTATTGTAAATATCCACATCGCTGTTGTTCCAGCTGTTGTTGTCAATCATTTTCCATTCCTGGTTAGCAATGAAATCAACAAACCCTAAAAATCTGTCCCTTCCTATATAATTCATTTGCGAATTGGCATCGGTAAAAGTAGTAGCAGGATCCCAGTTGTTTCCGGGAATAGCGGCTCCAACAAAGCCCATCCGTCCCAAGCGGATATCGTATTTTAACCCAACCCGGTCAATACTTATTCTGTAAACACCAGTTGAAGGTGCAACATAGTTAGGACCTCCGGCCACCAAATTTCCACTGCCGTCAAATCCCCAGTTTGTATCCCATGCCCGACCCTGCGTAATTTTAAACTCATCTCCGGCGTTAAAGTATGCGTATGTCCAATAAAGCGTATTTAGGGCTCCCGGTCTTACATCACGAATTAATTCTGGGGCAGTAGGGGGATCCCAATCATTTCCCAATCCCTGAGAAGACTGGTAACTACCGGGCATGAATAATTTAATTTCTCTAACCACATAATAACTAAATGCGTTACTTGCTAACGTGCCATATGTTCCGGACTGAGCTCTTACCGTCCAGGATAGCTTATTGATTTGAGATATGTCCGTATAACCAGCAGCTACTAAAGCATCACTAAAAGCTTTGTAACTTATTGTTAAAAAAGTATCTACACCATTGTTGTTTGATGTTAAGGTAAATTTAGGCGTAGTAAAATCAGCAGGAATAACATTACCACCTCCGTCAAATTTCTCGTCAGCAAAAAGTATGGTGTATTTAGGGGGATTAACAGATGGTCTCGCGGCAAGTGATCGTTCCCACCGGAAAGTAATAAAATCAGTAGTTGAAGTAGGAGTAATATTATTAACAGTTGTAGAAGATGCCGGGGCTGTTAACACAAAAGGTGTCAACCCATCTCTATTATAGATAACAGTTAGTGTAAAAACATCCTGGCTGCGAACAGAGTTTTTACCATCTTCTGCCACTACAGACCAGAAAAACTCAAAAGGAAATGGTCCATTTTCAGTAGGAACAGGGAATCCCGCTTTCTCCATCGCTGTTTTTAAACTCCCGTAACTCATAGTAAGCTGAGTGGCCGTTCCATTTGCATCAGCCGGTATTGATAACGCAGGAGCATCAATATTACCGCCTGCTGTTTTTCCTACCGCTACCCAACGATATTTTATGGTAGCACCCGTTTCAGATTTAGCCGGACTCCATTTAACAATAATGGGAGTGTTGGTTAAAGCAGAATTTAGGTTTATTACTGTATTCGTAAAAGGTTGCAATAACCGCAATCCTGTACTGTTAATAGGTGCCGGTGAAGTGAGTTTAAAGGGATCTTTCCTGCAACCACCTGCAATTATTAACAACGCTATAAATAAATAATTAAGCTTTCTCATTATAAATATATTTACCAGATGATTTATATTTAGGTTTATTGTTTAGTGAGTCTATATGTATAGTTTCCTGCATCGCTTAAATCCAACTCCACTTTATAAGTACCACTTTCGGCTACGACAATATCAGTGCCGTCATAATCTAAGATGGAGTCTGCGTTTTTATCCCCCAAATTAATAGTCCATTCGTCGTTCGCCCTGAATTTAATGGCCTTTCCACCGATTAGTGCAATGGTTATTGTCCACACATCTTTTACACTATCATAGCTCATGTCTGTATCGCTTCCCCATCCGGTTGGAGTAGCATCACCAATAATTCCCCAACTGGTTTTGGTTGCAGTCCATTTCTTTTCATTAAGTTCTGCTGTTAACCGATAATAGCCTGCATTGGCAACTTTAAAGTTATCACCGGGTGAAGATATATCACCGCTGGTACCGCTGCTGTTTGCATCGCCAAAAATTCCGTTACTCCAGTTAGGAGCATCTGTATATTTAAATTCAATATTGGGATCTGGAAAATTTATATACCCCTCGTAGTAATTTGAATTCGCTGTAAAAGCCGCAATTGTTTTAGCCGTGGCGGGGCTCCATCCTTGATAGTTCCCGGGAACAAATAAAGATGGATACACAACTTTCACCAGGTATGGGGTGATTGTTAAAGTAACTACATTAGAGTACTGAGGTGCGGCTGTGGAAGCACCGGCAATTTCAGATTTTAATCTTACCAATACCTGCGAAGCACTTCCGGCAGGAAAACCAGCCAATAGCAACAGTTTATTCAATTCAGCAGTGGTATATGACTTTTTGCGCTCTGTTCCGATATTTTCTACTTTCACAGGATTAGTAAAATCTCCGCCGGCCTTATCAAATTGCAAACTATAAGAACTACCGGAAGGAAATCCATAGCGCACAGCGTCCCATGCAAAAATTACGACTTCGCTGGAAGCTTTGGTAGAATCCAGCACAAATGAAGTACCTGAAACAGAAAGTAGCTGCGGAGCTCCTTTCTCAAGGTAAACCCGGGTTTCTTCTTTTTTACAAGACCACAACACCAGGGGTGCAAGGGCTATGAAGAAGAGTTTATTAAACCATGCTTTCATATTTGAATATTTTTATAAAATTTATTAATTGTATTCCTTATGTTATTTAAGAATTAGTAACCGGTATTTTGTACCAAATTTGTATTTGCCGAAACATCTGATGATGGAAGCGGATAAATTGTTCTGAAAGATTCAACATTTCTTCCTCCGGCTACACCTCCTTTCCATGGCCATAAATAAGTTCCTTCCACAAACCTTCCATATCGAATTAAGTCTGTACGGCGAAATCCTTCCCAATACAATTCTCTTGCTCTTTCATCTAAAACAAACTCTTTGGTTAACTGACCAGAAGTAATTGCAGTGGTACCGGCTCTTTGCCGCAAAGCATTTATGTACCCGAGAGCTGCAGTGGCATCTGCTGTTGTACCTGCTCCCCTGGTAACAGCTTCCGCATATATAAGGTACATTTCAGCCAGACGGAATAAAGGGAAATCTATATCAGAGAAGTCAAGACTTTGCCCGTTGCTACTATCTTTTTTTACATTTCTAAATTTAACTACTGCATATCCGTTTGTAAACTGTGTTTGATCGGCAATTTCAAGGCTTTGCCCTGAAGTATAAAACTGGGCTCTTTTATCACCGGTTCCATTTGGATCAGGGAATAAATTAACCAATGCCTTTGTGGTACGGGTTCCGCCCCATCCTCCGCCTAAACCATATTGGGCTGCATTCATCGAACCACCGACTGCTGCATGTGTTAAAAAAGTAGTGCCACCATATCCTTGCGTTCTTAATCCATCATAGTTGATGGTAAAAATAAACTCAGAGCCTGGAACGCCTACATAGGTGTTATTATCCGCAAGCATCAACTGTGTGTAAGCGAGTGGATCTGGAGTGCTACCACCTGTCCAAAGGTTGTATCCTCCATTTGTGATAACATCTTTTGCATATGCTAAGGCATCCGCATATCTTGATGTATTTGTATATACCTGGGCGTTTAAATACATACGGGCCAGTAGCGCTTTTGCTGCATATTTGGTAGCCCTTCCATATTCGTTTGTAGCGGGAAGTGTATTTTCAAGTGCTTTTAATTGGTTTTCGATATAAATAAACAAATCGGGTCTTCTTATTTGATTGGGTAAACTCGATCCTAATACATAATCTTCCGTTACAAACGGCGGGTTACCCCATAAATCCATTTGTACCCAATATTGAAATGCTCTTAAAAACTGCGCTTCGGCTCTATACCGGCGGATTTCATCTGCAGCAACTCCGGATATTCCTCGTTTGCTGAGGTTGGCGTCTGAAGCCTGATTTATAAAATCATTGCAAAGCGTAATTTGATAAAACGAACGGTAGTACAACCCTTGCAAAAAAGGATTGTTGGATGACCAGTTCATATTATGAAAATCCTGGATTCCGGCATCTCCCCAGGCAATAACAGCCTCGTCTGTGTTCAACTCCTGGGCTTTCCAAAACAAGCGCAAAAAGTCACTAAACCCTTCGTCTATTCCTTGTACATCTCCATTACCCGCAGGTCCCGAGTTTCCTGTTAAAGCAAAACTCCCATATACTTTGGCAAATGCTCTTTTATACCCATCCGGAGTACTATAAACGGTTTCTGATGTTATATCGTTTTTAGGAAACAAATCCAATTTTTTTGTACAAGAGGTTGCCACTAAAGCAAAAGCACTGATACTGAAAATTGATTTAATAAAATTCTTCATATAGTAATTTTTAAAAGGCTTTTAGTATTGGTTTAAAAGTCAATATTGGCTGTTAAAACATAAACCCTTGGTCTTGGGTAAAAGTTATTGTCTATTCCCCCACTTATCTCAGGATCTAAACCCTTGTATTTGGTTACTACAAATACATTTTGTGCATTAACGCCTATACGCAGGTTTGCCTTGTTATTAAATACTTTACCAAAATTGTATCCGATATTAATGTTATCCATCCTGAGGAAAGAGGCATTTTGAACATAATAATCGGATAAGAAGTATTTGTCGCCACTTCCGCTAAAACCAGTATTCAAAAAGTCGCTCGAACCATTATTAATATAGTTAAGCGGATTAAGAATATTCCTGGAGGTACCAGTACTGGAAGCCACATTGTTATACAAGTAATTATCAATGCTTGCCCGCATTACAAAACCAATACTTAAATTTTTGTAAGTAACCGAGCTGCTTAACCCCATGAAAATGCGAGGGTCTATACCGGCATATTGATATAGATCGCTGTTATTAATTAACCCGTCATTGTTCAGGTCAACAAAAGCCCCTTCGATGGGTTTATTTGTAGCCGGATCGTACACCTGCCTGTAAACAAAGAAAGCGCCCCTGTTATACCCAACAGAATTAATCAGGATGGTATTACCCACCCCTCCGGATATGTCACCATATTTATTACCCTGGTAGGTAGGATCCTGCGATATGGTAAGTTTTGTAATTTCATTTTTGTTGTAAGCAAAATTAAAGTTAACATCCCATGTCAAATTCTTAGTTTGTACAGGCTGGGCATTAAGGGTTAGCTCAATACCCCGGTTTTCCTGGCTACCAACGTTAGCAATGATAGAGTTTGAAAAATTGGTGCCGGCTGGTTGAACAATACGATTTAGCAATTTACTTGTGTATCTTTTGTACACTTCTATGGTACCTGTAATACGGTTGTTAAGAAACCCATAGTCGAGTGCGATATTAAATGTTTCTGTTTGTTCCCATCTGCGATTAGCATAATATCCTTCCGGTCTGTATAATTGATAAAAATTATTTCCCAATTGATATTGAGCGGTTTGGTTACTCAAACTATAATAAGAAATATAGTCATAGTTATTGTCTCTAAGGCCATCTTGTTGCCCGGTAATACCATATCCAAGGCGGAGTTTTAAATCGGAAAATGTTTTACTATTTCTCGCAAAAACCTCGTCTTTAATTTTCCAGGCAAGGGCGAATGAAGGGTAATTTCCCCATCTGATGGCTTTTCTAAATCTGGAAGAACCATCTCGTCTGAAAGTAGCTGTAAACAAATAACGGTTTTTAAACCCATAATTTAAACGACCATAAAATGATAATAAACGATTACGAGGCTGATCATCTACAAAGTCCGGAGTAGACCCTTTTCTCTTAGCCCCATTCGCAAAGTAATCAGCGTAAAAATAATTAGTTATTAAGAAATCCTGGTAGGAATACCCAGCCAGAAAATCAACACGACTACTGATGTCTTTGATATCTTTTAGATAATTCAGATAAAACTCCAACAAAGTATTTTGCTTTGTCTGCTTATATTTATTGTTAATTCCACTACTTAACTTATTATTCTCATCTAACCCTCTTTGATAATCAGAAGCAGCGCTGTCTGAAACATAAATTGTTCCTTCGCCTTTAGAAACATCGTAACCCAGATTCAAATTTGCCCTTAAATCAGGAAAAAAGTGAAGTTTATAATCCAATTGTAAATTCCCAATGCTACGATATACAGTACTTTTATCGTTTCTTTGTTCTAAAATCCCCAGGGGATTCCTGGGGGCTAATGCCCGAAGTCCCGAAACAGAATTCGGATCTAACCATTCATAATACCCACCAAAACGTGCACTTTTTGAATACACCTCCTGTGTGGGGTCAAAATTAGCGGCTGCCCCGATAGCGCCTTCATTAGCAAATTTATTTTCGCTTATGGAACCCTTCAGGTTTAAATCAACTTTTAAATACTCGTTAAAAAAGCGGGGACTGATATTAATGCCACTGGAATAACGTTTAATATTGCCTGTTTTTAAAATACCATCCTGGTTTAAAAAACCCAGGGAAACACGGTAAGGCATCTTTTTTAAAGCGCCTGAAACACTCAGGTTATTATCCTGAGCATACGCATTTTTGTAAATAACATCCTGCCAATCTGTATTTGCTGCCCCTACCAAAGCTTTCTGTGCAGGTGTACCATTAGCATTTACATAATCACGAACCTGGTTGGCAGAGAGCACATCTGCTTTTTTTGAAATTTGTGATAAGGAGGCCTGTGTGCTAAAGCTAAATACAGTTTTTCCTCTTTTTCCTTTTTTGGTAGTAATAATAATTACACCGTTAGATGCTCTTGAGCCATAAATGGCTGCCGCCGATGCATCTTTTAAAATATTAAACGATTCAATATCGTTCGGATTAATGAGCGACAAAGGGTTAGGGGAACCTGAAATTTTTTCATTGTCTAATGGCACACCGTCAATCACAATCAAGGGGTCATTACTTGCGTTTAGAGAAGCGCCGCCCCTGATACGAATGGTGCTTCCGGAACCGGGCGCACCCCCATTGGAAATAATTTGCACACCGGCGACTTTACCACTAATCAACTGTTCAGGAGTAGTAATTGCGCCTTTTACAAAGTCTTTTGATGAAACAGCAACAACGGAACCGGTAAGATCTTTCTTCCTGGCGGTACCATAACCAATTACTACCACCTCATTAAGGCTACCCGATACAGCAACCAAAGAAACATTTATTTCTGTGGCATTGGTAACATCAATTTCTTGTGTGGCATATCCAACCGAAGTAATAACAAGTGTGTTTATTCCCTGAGGCATTTTTAAACGGAAGGACCCATCAGATCCGGTTGTGGTTCCGGCTTTAGTTCCTTTGGGAACAACGCTTGCTCCCAATATAGGAGCGTTGTCTTTTGAATCTGTTACTTTTCCTGTAACAATTTTATCCTGTGCCAATAGAGCCTGTGTACTACATACACTTATTAGCAACAGTAATGCAATCGTATGCATAAAACGTCTAAAGGTCATAACCAGCAGTTTAAATTTTAGTTTTTTGAGACCGCTAAATTAGCGGGTTTTATTTATCAATCAAGCATTTGTTAGCAATTTTCTGGTTAAATCAGTTTTTTTTTGATGGCGATTAATAATTAAAGGTTGTTTTTTAAAAAAAATTACTTTATATTTTTAAAAGAACTGATTATCAGCATAATATCACTAAAATATATCATATTTCAAGACATCTTTTCGGGGGTTATCGCTGCATATTAAATTTTGTAAAGCCAATTTTATTATTCACCCTTACCTGCACAAAGTAATTACCGGATTGAAAAGATTTTCCGGCAAAATGACTTTTGTTAAAATAAAATCTCTGTGTGCCTTTTAGTTGAAAGCCTTGGTTTACTGTTTCAATTACTTGCCCAAGCAAATTGCTTATTGTTATTGTAACCTTACCATTTTCCGGAAGCTCATACTCAACGTAGGCATTATCATTAGCCGGGTTAGGAACCACGGCTATTTTAAATCCTTTTTCCGATAAATTTATGTCCCGTATTGACGTTACAATACCGCCTGGTATATTCTTATTTAAATAAACATAATATTCTCCCGGTTGAAGGTTGATGGTTTGGATTCCTCCGTTTGCCTCAAAAGTGCTTCCTGATAAATAACTATACCAGGTACCCGAAACAGGAAAAGTAATTGAAACGGATTGGGCAGTTACATTAAAATTAGCTATTACCACTACTTTAAGACTGGAAGAATCTAATATCAATATTTTATTTAATCCTCCTAAACTGGTGCCTGCACTCACTGTGCGGGAATTAAATACCCCTCGAAATTGATTTCTCAATTTATTTAAGGCTGCATATACATTATACAATTTTTTACGGGCAGTAGCCGTAGCAAAGTTGTTATAATTCCAACCGGGTGGTTTTGGGTTTGTTTTACAATATTTTGTATCCGGGTTGTCTGAAGCGTATGGTTGGGGCACTACCCCATTTTCACACATAAAAATTGATTTGTCATATCCCAATTCTTCAAATTGCCACAACATTTTCGGTCCCGGCATCATTAATAAAAAAGCTGCTTTTGCTTCTTCTCTTTGTAAGGCATTCAATGTGTCTCTTACATTATAGGAACCGGACGAGTTGCCAAAAGTTACATTTTTATACATCGTTCTCTCCTCGTCATGACTTTCCGAATAAACTACCAAATGAGGTTTGTCGTCTAACGCCGGGTCATTCCAATAAGACCTGTTTGACCAATAAGCTCTGTTGAGGTTGGCTGTGCTGGTCGCATAGCCCATTGTATTTTCATTATACTGGTCGGTCATTTTGCCCCAGAGCAGCATGCCTCTTTTAGCAAGGTCTGCCTCTTCATCATCGTTACCTAAGTGTTCTAAAATACAGTAAGACCCTGATGAGACTACCTGCATAGAGTCGTAGTATCGCTGCCAAATGTTTACTCTGTTTAAATCGTAACTATTCCAGCAGGCCAGTTTTGCTCCATCGGTTGGGTATAAATTATTATCCAAACAATTTTTTTGAGTAAACCCTTTTGATAAATCCCAACGGAAACCATCTAATTTATATTCGGTTAGCCAATACCGTATAAACCTGCTTACCAAATATTTAGTTGCGTCAGATTCGTGATTAAAATCATTAAATACATTGAATGGGTGTGTGGGTGCAGGATTTAACCAGGGGTTATTGGCAGCGGGTCTGTTATTAGCTGCATCCCAATACAACTGGGCCAGTGGTGATAAGCCGGTTGTATGGTTTAACACGGCATCTAAAATTACTGCGAGACCTTTTTTATGAGCCTCGTCAATAAATGTTTTTAATGCATTTTTTGTTCCGTAGGCTTTATCTGGTGCAAAAAAATAAAAAGGGTTGTATCCCCAACTATTATTTCCTTCAAATTCGGTAAAGGGCATTAACTCAATAGCATTAACTCCTAAATTTTTTAGGTACGTCAATGTATCTGTAAGCGTTTGCCAATTGCTGGCAGCTAAAAAATCTCTGAGGAGTAGTTCGTAAATAACTAAGTCCTTTTTATCGGGTCTTGTATAACCACTTGACGTCCACGTAAAAGGGGTTTGATTGGTTTGTAATATACTTACTATGTTTCCGGTAGCGCCTGTTGGAAAGGACTTGAGCCCCGGGTAAGTAGCAGATGAAATAAAAGGATCATTATTTTTATCCAATATTTTTTCGCTATAGGGATCTCCTGTTCGCAGGGTTCCGTCTATTAAATATTGAAAAGCATATTCCTGTCCGGGTACAAGTTTTCCAATACCAAGCCAATACCTCTTTCCATCCGGGGTAATATTCATCTGATAATTCGTTTGCTCTATCCAATTATTAAATTCTCCAATTATGGAAGCTCTGGACTTATTAGGTGCGTATAATACTAATACTACGGAATCGCTACTAACATAATTTATTCCATCCTGAACATTAGGAGGTAACGCCGCAACTGTTGAGGTTGAGGCCACATAAAACTCGATGGAATCTTTTACAGTATTACCACTAAGAGTTGCTTCTACTACAATTTTTTGTGTACCAAATGAGGAAATGGTGGGGGAGGCAATAATACTATCGGTGGCCAAGGCAGTTTGGATAACATTACCGTTAAACTTCAATAAAATATCTGAAGCAGCAGAAGCGAAGGCCTTAATATCAATTGTTTCGCCCACCGTTTTTGTAATAGGCTCCGGAACGGGCACATATCTTGGTTCCCGAAGCGGCAATGTCAATCTTACAGCCAGCGCAGATGAATACACGGGTATATACATATCGCTTCCATCGCTATTACGTTGGGCAATTGAACCGACACCGTTTCGAAAAAGAATATTGATGGTTTTAATGGTTTCATTAACGGGTACGCCAAAAAAAGATCGGATATCATTAATAATATATCTGTACTTTTTATTGCCTAATGGCTCCGCTTTGGCAATAGCGGCAGTGGTACCCCATGTTGTTTTTACATACCGCCAATCTGTGGCACTGGTACTTAAATTAGTAAGAACTCCGACATGCACATACACATCAGTGGAGTCCGCATAATTTTTTAATCCCTGGTTACCTTTTGTGGCATCCATTATAATGGTAATCGAACTATTATCTTGTGGAAACCCGGGTGTCCAGTTTAATAATTGAGCTTGGGTAGAAAGTATAAAAACAAAATTTATTAATATGGCTGACAAAAGTTTTTCCACGACCATCCGTTTTAAGCAATTTGGGGCAATAAATATAAGAGGAATTTATTACGAATGATTCAATCGTTTAACTTTTAACTAATTTCATTAAAATCAACTGAACATAATAATAATAGTTCCGGTTGGCATTAACCTATTTTCCCTCTATTTCAATTCATACACTTTTTCTCCGTTACTAATCGTAAGAATAACTTTAGTTGACAGAATTTTTTTATAATCACACGTTATAATATCATTATCTAAAACAACAAGGTCGGCCAGTTTTCCTTTTTCAATGCTGCCTTTTTCTTTTTCTTCAAAATTGGCATAGGCAGCCCACAAGGTCATGCCTTTTAATGCTTCTTCCCGGGTTAAAGCATTTTCCATTTGATACCCTCCGGTGGGGAAATCGTTTTTATCCTTTCTTGCCACACTTGCATAAAAAGTATTAAGAGGATTTATATCTTCTACAGGGAAATCGGTGCCAAGTGGTAAAATATTATTTTGTTGCAATAGCTGTTTATAGGCATACGCCCCTTTTACTCTTTCTTTTCCCAACCTGTCTTCCGCCCAGTACATATCACTGGTGGCATGAGTTGGCTGCACAGAGGGTAAAACACTGTTCTGCCCAAACAATTGAAAGTCTTTTTCATTAACTACCTGTGCATGTTCTATCCTCCAGCGTAGATCGTTTTTTCCTTTAAGGTATTTGGCATAAATGTTAAGAATCGTTCTGTTTCCTGAATCTCCTATTGCATGTGTACACATTTGAAAGTTGTGCTGATAAATAATCTGAGCCACGCTATCAAAATGCTCTGGTTCGCTCAAAAGAAAACCATAATTGCCGGGTCTGTCTGAATAGGGTTGTAATAAACATGCTCCCCTGGAACCCAGTGCACCATCTGCATAAACTTTAAAGGAACAAACATTTAATCTATCTGTTTTTATTTTTCCTTTTTGAAAAATATATTCATAGTTTTTGGCGGCATCGCTTAACATTACATATAATCTCATTTTTAGAGCGCCGGAGCTCTGCAGTTCATTTATAAATTCCACTTTATCATAGTCCAACCCACAATCATCAATGGTTGTTAACCCTACGGCAAAACAATTCTTTTGAGCATCAAGTAACGCTTCTTTAATATAATCTGGTGATGGAGCGGGGATATGTTTATTTACTAAACCAACGGCATTGTCAATTAATATGCCGGTAAGTTTTCCGTCTTTAACTTCTATTTCACCACCGGCTACTTTAGCCCCGGCTTTTAATCCGGCTATGTCTAATGCTTTTTGATTGGCAATAGCAGCATGCCCGTCTATCCTTGTAAGTAAAACAGGTATATCGGCAAATAGCTCATCTAATTTTTCCTTACTGGGAAATTGCTTTACATCCCAATCATTCTGATCCCAACCCCGACCAATTAACCAGCTTTTATTACCGGCGTTTACGATGGAAAGATTTTCTTTGCTAAACTTTTTTAGTTTCTCAATAATTTCATCCCAACTTTTGGTATCCACCAAATCGCATTTTTGCAAGTTTAATCCATAGCCATAAAAATGTGCATGTGCATCAATAAAACCCGGGTAAACGGCTTTCCCCTCTAAGTCAATATCTTCCTTTGCTGTATAGGTATTTAAAATATCGTCGTTTGACCCAACGGATAAAATTTTGCCGTCTTTAATGGCTATTGCCTGCGCTGTAGAAAAGTCTTTATCTACCGTATAAATAATACCATGATGAAGAATGGTATCAACTGATTTTTTAACCGAACAGGATGCAATAAACTGGCAACTGCTTATTAATATTAAGCAATATCTCAAAAAATTAATCATAGGGATTCGTTTTTGTAATTTCCTTTAAAAATACATCAATAAATCTTTTTCGTTACATCTAATCAAAGGTTAACTTTATTCTTCAACTTCTATTTATGTACGATAAGGAAGAAAGCGGCCGATTACAAAAGAATACGGAACGATTATTATTAAACATAAAAAAAAGCAATTATGATGCAAATATCGCAGCGGAGCTGAGAGATGTTCTTCGCTTTCATGAATATCGCTATTATATTTTAAACGATCCTTTGATTTCAGATTATGAATACGATCAGTTATATAAGCTGCTTGAAAAGATTGAAGCCGAAAATCCTGAATTAGTTACGAAAGACTCTCCCACCCAGCGGGTAGCTAAGGGGCTAACAAAGGATTTCCCTACAGTACAACATTTAGTGCCAATGCTTTCGTTGGAAAACTCTTATAACTCAGATGATTTAATTGACTGGGATAGAAAAGCAAGAGAACTTTCGGGCCTGGATGAAGTTGAATACTGTGTAGAGCCTAAATTTGACGGGGCCAGTATTTCGCTTATATATGAAAACAATTTTTTTGTTCGTGGGGCTACCCGCGGCGATGGTGTGGAGGGTGACGAAATAACTACCAATATTAAACAAATACGTTCTGTTCCGTTATCTGCAAAATTTTCTGAGTTTGGTGTGCAACAAATAGAAATACGGGGTGAAGTACTGATGACAAAACAAAATTTTAAAAAGTATAACGATTCCCTGGCTGAACAAAATTTACCTCCTTTAGCAAACCCCAGGAACGCTGCAGCCGGAACCTTGCGGATAAAAGATCCCAAAGAAGTTTCGAAACGAAACCTTGAAGCATTTCTGTATCATGTAAGTTACACTTCTTTTAAATCAACGGGGAGAAACAAACAATCAGAAATGTTACGTACCCATAGCGGTTCATTGGAAATGTTATGGCAATTGGGCTTCAGGAGCCCGAATAAAGAAAAAAAAATATTTAAGGGGATAGACCCTGTGATTAAATATTGTGAGGCATTTGAAAAAGAAAGAGATAACCTTCCCTACGAGGTGGATGGTATGGTAATTAAAGTAAACGAAATTGCTTTACAAGATAAATTGGGGATGACCTCACACCACCCCCGTTGGGCCATAGCCTTCAAGTTTAAAGCGAGGCAGGCTACAAGTAAATTACGGTCAGTTGAATACCAGGTTGGGCGTACCGGTGCTATTACTCCTGTAGCCAAAATTGACCCTGTTCCTATCGGTGGTGTAACGGTTAGCAGCATTTCTCTACATAATGCAGATTTTATTGAGGAAAAAGATATAAGAATTGGTGACACGGTTTTGGTGGAACGTGCCGGAGATGTTATACCTTATATTGTTAAGTCATTAGCAGATATTCGTACTGGTCATGAAAAAAAGATTCACTTTCCGCTACACTGTCCCGTATGTGGTTATAAATTAGAAAAGCCTGAGGGTGAAGCTGTTTGGAGATGTAATAATTCGCTTAAATGCGAGGCCCAGGTAGTAGAAAGGATTATTCATTTCACCAGCAAAGATGCCATGGATATAAGGGGCCTGGGAGATGCTATTGTACATAAATTTTACGAGTTAGGATATTTAAAAAGTATCCCCGGCATTTATGAGCTACCGTATGAAAAAATAAAAGAGTTGGAAGGCTTTGGCGAAAAGTCAATAAATAATATGCGTCAGGCAATAGACAATTCTAAAAATCAGCCTTTACACCGCCTGATCTATGCATTAGGAATACGATACATTGGAGAAACTACTGCCAAAACCCTTGCAAATGAGGTTACTCACTTGCTGGATCTTAAAAACTATTCGTTAGAACAATTACAAAGCCTGGAGGATGTTGGCCCCAAAGTGGCTGGCAGCATTTTTGAGTTTTTCAACAATAAAGAAAACATTCACATGCTGGAAAAATTGGAATCTCTGGGTTTAAAACTAAAAAACGACAAAAAGGAACTTGCAACGGGGGGTAATCTATCAGGGCTTACTTTTTTGTTTACGGGTACCCTTAGCCGGCTTAAACGAAATGAGGCTGAAGCGTTAGTGGAGGAAAACGGAGGTAAAATTCTGGGGGGGGTTAGCAGTAAATTAAATTACCTTGTGGTAGGGGACGATGCGGGGTCTAAACTCGAAAAGGCCAAAAAAATTAATACGGTCAAAATTATTTCGGAAGAGGCTTTTTTAAAAATGATTGGACAATAAATTTTGGTTATTAGTATGAATTACCAAATAGGTTTCGTAATTTTATACCCACGCCAAATTCTATCTTCATGATTAAAAAATTTATCGGAGAAGTATGGAAGCCGTTACAGTTTCCAGGTTGGAAACAACTTCGAAAAAAATATGCTGTATCTAATTACGGTCGGGCAGCAAGTTATAATGACAATATTATAAATGATGGAAAAATTTTGAATGGCTCTTTAACTACCGGTTATCGGACGCTTAATCTTCACCGTCCTGATAACAAGGGAACCATTTATATCCATCGTGAAATAGCAAAGATCTTTTGCAAGAGAAAATCGGCTAAACACAAGTATGTTATCCATCTTAACCATAAAAAGTTAGATAACTCTGCCAAAAATCTTAGATGGTCAACACTGGAAGAAATGGCCGAACATCAACAAAGCAGTCCTCAAAAGATTGCTTACAAACAAAAGCAACGTATAAGAGCTGCTACCAGTAAGGGATTAAAGCTTACACCGGCACAAGTAAAAACTATAAAGAAAATTATTCATAGCCCCAAAAGAAAAATAACTTACAAGCAGTTGGCTAAAAAATATAAAGTAAGCGAAATGACTCTATACCGCATACGAAGCGGCGAAAACTGGAGTTTGGTAAAATAATTGTTTCAACATACTAAACATTTAAACTAATAAAAAGGAAAAGTAACGCTACTTTTCCTTTTTGTATATAAATTACTCTCAAAATATTACACCCATGCTACAGGAAGCTACTCTCAAATTTCTGAAAGATTTGAAAAAGAATAACGACAAGTCCTGGTTTGAAAAAAACAAGAAAAGATACGTTTCGGCTAAAGAAGATTTTGAAAATACGATTACACAAATATTAATGGGCTTTAACAAGATAGACAAAAGTATTTCCTCACTAAATGCAAAAAACTGTATATTTCGCATTTACAGAGATGTTCGCTTTGCAAAAGATAAATCACCTTACAAAACCAACATGGGCGCCTTTATGAACATTGGTGGCAAAAAAGTTAATACTGCAGGATTTTATTTTCATTGTGAGCCGGGACAAAGTTTTATTGCGGGTGGTATGTATATGCCAATGCCACCTGAATTAAATAAAATCAGGCAGGAAATAGATTATAATTTTGACGAATGGGAAAAAATCATTTCTCACAAAAACTTTAATAAGTATTTTGCCAATGGTGTGGAGGGAATTGAATCTTTATCCCGGCCGCCCAAGGGATATGACGACAGCAATCCGGCTATTGAATTTTTAAAAATGAAAAGTTTTATCGTCACCCATAAACTTATGGATAAAGATCTTCAATCAAAAGAATTAGTTAATAAGATTTTGGAAATATACAAGAACATGGTTCCTTTTATCAATTTTTTAAACAGGGCTATTGAGTAGCGGACTTATTAAAAAGTAGTTAAATATTTTATGAAATATTACAAAGGCACA
>DASSYR010000097.1:0-5811 GCA_035703165.1 Chitinophagaceae bacterium | reverse complement strand
GCCGGTACCCCAGGGAACCACGCCGCTCTTTGACAGTTTAACCTTTGGCAGCCGGGTGTATGAATTACCCAATCATCTGCAGAATGTGATGGTAACAGTGAGTGATAAGAAGATAGGAGTTGATGAAAACGGTGATGGGATTGTTGATTACTATGTAGCCGATGTGGTTACGGCGAATGATTATTATCCGTTCGGTCAGTTACAACCTGGCAGACAATACGGAATATTGGGGCGTTATGGGTTTAATGGGAAGGAGAATGATAATGAGGTAAGCGGCGATGGTAATCAATATGATTATGGTTTTAGAATATACAATCCACGTTTAGGGCGATTCTTATCTGTGGATCCATTATTCCGTTCATATCCTTGGTACACACCGTACCAGTTTGCGGGAAATAAACCGATATGGGCAATAGATTTGGATGGACTAGAAGAAAAAAATTCAACTACCATTTCGGCAATAACTATAACCAGACCAGTAATTACCCAACTTAGTGCTGCTCAAATTAAAAAGAATCAAGAAATTTTAGCATTACGAGTTGATAAGAAAATTCTTGAAGGATTGCCAACCTCAAGAAGAAGTAGTAATATTGAAACAAAAAAACAGTTTTCTGAAGTAAGGGCATTTTTCAATGAAGCAGCTAGCAATGGGAAAATAAGCCATGATCAAAATCCGATTTTTTCAGTGAGTAAAATTGAGACAACATCCTCTTCAGAAGTTGTTGATTTAACAGAATTCGGTCTGGGTAAATTTATTAAGAACGAAACGATCACAAAAACAACTGAAGTAGATGTTAGTGGTCCTGCGTTTAGAGATAATCTGAAAAGCATTAAAGTAACATCAACTACTAAAACTGTATATCAAAAATTTGAAGAAGATGGAAACAACACACTGACTTTATACTTAAATGAAGCAGGTGGTACTATTTCAACGATTACAACAGCAACTAATGAAGTAAAGATTTCGAATAACTATCAGAAAGACTTAAAACTGTTGTCTGACGATCTAAGAGCTGCTGTTATAGATGCTAACGAAACAAATAGAACAATTTCAGGGAATGCCCTAAAAGGAATTAATGAAAGCATCAAATCAGCTGAAAAGAATGCCGAAGATGGGAAATTTATACCCAATAAAGGTAAATACTACACTTTCCCTAGGAAAAATGAAAAATGACCCATATCAACATTGATGGCCAGTCTATATAAATTTGATTAAGAAGTATGATAAAGAAAAGAAATATAGCAATTTTTTTGGTGGCAGCCCTTTTCCTAAACGTAGGAACATGTTATTTAATAGTAACTTTCTATAATGAAAAGCTTAAGAGATTTGAATCCTATTCTGTGTCTGAATTGATTAGCCTAGCTGTAAACAAATACTATTCTATTTTGGGCGTTAATTTTTTGTTGATTACCGTTTTGTTTATGATACTTATGTTTCGATTTAAACAGAAGTGGGGTATAAGCTTGCTTTTTTGTTTGGTAATTTTTCTTTTAAGTTATTTTTTTTGCACGACGTATCTATAAGAGAACAAACTCATCTGGCCTAAGAGGAAAAGGAGAATATGAGTATAATACAAAACAGAAATGTGACAAATAGCCCTACTTTTCCCAACTGGTCGTAGTTTATATATTAGCACTCAGTGCGTGGTTTTACCTTCGCCGTAATTTTTTTGTAGCTTGCGGCTACAGGTTATGTTGAGAGGCAGCGTAGGTTGCACCTATGCTGAGGAGTAAATTGCAGAAGCGGAAAGATGCAATTAATAATGTACTTAATAGAGCTGTAAAAAAGCCTCAAAAGAATGACATTAGAAAATTTAGAAAAAGATTATTGGCCAGAGCCAAAAGAATTTCCAACTTCAATGGTTAAGGAAATTTATTCACTAAGAAAAAAAGAGATAGATAATTTTGATCCTGATAATTTTAGGTTATTGATTAGTCAGGGAGTTGGACTGAAATTTTTAATACCAAAAGCAATTGAACTTCTAAGAAACGATCTTTTAACAGAAGCGCTTTATTATCCCGGCGATTTATTATTATCACTCCTCCGGGCTAAAAAGGAATATTGGGTTGATAATATCGAGCAGTATCACCATTTTAAAGAAATACTATTAGAATCAGAAAAGGACATTTATAAATCAGATAATATTACTACGGAAATAAAAGAGGAAATTTCTTTAACAATTAAAAATTTCTTATCAGCTTACGAGTAATATGCCCCCATCTCCTTCCCCGTCGAGACTCCCGTGAAGTTCGCAGGCGAGTGTCGTGTGGGTTATGTGAGTTGGGGCTGTGGCACTCGCCGCAATGGTAACGGTAAGTGTACATTTGGGTTGCCTCTTAGTTAAATACGATATTGTACCTTTACAACCGCCGGTACCCCAGGGAACCACGCCGCTCTTTGACAGTTTAACCTTTGGCAGCCGGGTGTATGAATTACCCAATCATTTAGGTAACATTCAGGTTACTGTCAGCGATAAGAAGATAGGAGTTGATGAGAACAATGATGGGATTGTTGATTATTATGTAGCGGATGTGGTGAGTGCTAATGATTACTATCCGTTTGGTCAGTTACAACCTGGCAGACAATACGGAATATTGGGGCGTTATGGATTTAATGGTAAGGAGAATGATAATGAGGTAAAAGGCGAAGGCAACCAGCAGGATTATGGAATGAGGATTTATGACCCAAGGTTGGGGAGGTTCCTATCTGTTGACCCACTTTCTCAATCATTTCCTTGGTACACACCGTATCAATTTGCAGGGAATAAACCGATAGCGTTTATCGACTTAGATGGATTAGAAGATAGATATTATGCTTTAGAACTTAATTATAGTTCTGACGGAAAACTACATGGTATTTATTATAGAGAGATAGAAGAGATGAGGGCTGGAAAACATAAAGACGGAAATGTAGAGTGGGAAATACCAGTAGGTCATTTAGGAAAAGGGGACGCCACTTTTGTATATGTTACTTATAATGAAAGCCCTCAGTCAGTAGTTACTAAACATGTACTTTCTTTATTTAAACCTCGTCCGAAAAGTTTCTTGGAAAAAGTTTCAGACTTCTTTACTTCTCGAAAAGATGATGATATAGGAGGAGGATTTTATCTAACAGATAAAGAGGGAGGCAGCTTAGGTGACCCATTTGGCCCGGGGGCAAAGAAAATTGATAATATACCAGATGCAAATGCTTTAATCTCAATGTTAGGAGGAGGTGGGGGCACTGATAGAGGGCTTATAAGATCAATACCTAGCGCTGAGGAAGCAGAAAAAATAGTTCTTTTTTTGGAAGCGCTAAATGAATCTTCCGAAGCGGGAGAAAAAATAGGAGAAATAATAAATAAGGTGTTTGGTAAGGATAAGAAAGAAAGTGGAGATAATAATGAACTACAAAGTATAAAAAATATTGGAGCTACAAATTTAAATAACACAGAAAGTAAAAAAACCAATACGGATACCTTGGCTCTATTAAAAACAAAGAAAGGTGGTGTTTGTCCTGCTTGCACAATAGAATATAAAGACTCCGCTAGCTATAATAGACATGCAAGAGCGTTTAATAAAAATGCAAAAGAACAGGATAAACAAAACAAATAATTTTTATTAAGGAAGCGCTTAAAATTTAATTATTATGATTAAAATACGAATGGGGATTTATATGATTCTATATATTTTAATTGGTTGTAATTCTGAAGAGTCAAAGAACATAAAAAAAGAATTTTATAAAAACGGGAAATTGTTCAAGGAGTATTCTGTAAATAAAAAAGATATAAAAGAAGGTGATTTTAAGGAGTATTATGAAAATGGGAAAATTAAAAAAAAATATAAATATTTGAATGGGAAGTTAGAAGGTGAACAAAAAGAATTTTATGAAAGCGGGACGTTAAAATCAAAAGGTTATTACATAAATGGAGTACTAGATTCATTAATCTACCATTATTATACTAATGGAAATATTGAGCAAGAGTCATTTAGATTTGAAGGAAAGTTATTTGGTGCTCAAAAAGAATTTGATGTTGACGGGAACCTTACGAATATGAATTTTAAGGTTAATGATTCCGAATGGGTGTCTTCATTGGATTTTGACAAGAGCGGAAGTATCATAAAGAAAGCTGGGAGTTTAATTTATTGCATTGCTGAAAAAAGAGAGAATTCAATAAAAGATACACTTGGCTTACTTTTTTATATAATGGTCCCCCCTCTATATACTTCAAAATCTCAAGTTTTAGAAATTAAGGATGGTGGCATTATTGACAAACAAGATTGTAATCTTGTTGATGTTAACAATAATAAAGCTTTCTTATTTAAAAGGCGGTTTAATGAAACTGGCAATTATATAGTTCGATTTAAATTAATTCTATCTCAACCTTTGAGTAAGGCATCTATTAAAGATTCTTTAGATGTCAATTTGAATTTAAAATAAAATTTACCCCATCTGGCGCATGTTTAATAAGGATAAGAAAGAAAGTGGAGATAATAATGAACTACAAAGTATAAAAAATATTGGAGCTACAAATTTAAATAACACAGAAGGTAAACCGAAAAAAGTTGATACAATATATCGCACTTTATATAATAAGTACGGTAATAAAGAAAATAGATCGACCGGTCGTATAGTTGGAGAAGGAAGTGATTCAATAGGAAAAGACGGAAAAAAATACTATAATAAAACAAAATATGAAAAAGGCTAACCATGTCGATTAGATACTTTTATATTCCCATTTTTTTATTTTTTTCTTGTTTAGGTAGAAAAGAGGGCGAAAATAGAATTTTTAAGAAGAGTTATTATAACAATGGTAATTTGAAAAGCGAAGGCTTTTTTAATAAACAAGGATTGCCAATAGATACTTTGAAAACATATGATTCTATTGGAACTCACCTTAAACGGCTTGAAGTATATGATACAGCAGGAAATTTAAATGGGGTAAGTTTATTATTTTATCCTAATGGGAATGTGGAGCAAAAAAGATATTTTTTAAAAAATAGGTTTTCTGATACAATTTTAAATTATTATGAGAATGGGACATTAAAATCTATTGGCTTTACTAAGGACGACCATTTGTATGGAGATAAGTTATATTTTTATCAAAATGGGAAGATAAAGGGGTATAATTTCTTTGATTTCTTTGAGCATAATTTATTATACCATTTTTATGATTCATTATCTGGAAAGAGGATTGAGGCGTTGGGAGACCAGATTATGGTAGATTCAACAGAATATATTCGAGATTCAATTACGCTGGATTTTTTCGTCGCTCATCCTCCTTTTACATCTAACAGGTTGTTAATCGAAAAACTTGATAATAACAATAAAATTATTGATTCATTTGCTTTACCAGATACTGCAAAAATTAATCATTTTAAATTCTATAAGAGTTTAAACCTAAAATCAATTTTACTGCGTATTATTCAATATGATTCAATTTTAAAGAAAGAAAAGGAGATAAATTATATGCAAACTTTCGCTGATACAACTATCCCAATCTCTTCGTATTTGGTAAAATAGTAGTTTCATATTCTTCTTCCTCCTTCCCCGTTGAGACTCCCTTGAAGTTCGCAGGCGAGTGTCGTGTGGGTTATGTGAGTTGGGGCTGTGGCACTCGCCGCAATGGTAACGGTAAGCGTACATTGGGGTTACCTCCTAGTTAAATACGATATTGTACCTTTACAACCGCCGGTACCCCAGGGAACCACGCCGCTCTTTGACAGTTTAACCTTTGGCAGCCGGGTGTATGAATTACCCAATCATCTGCAGAATGTGATGGTAACAGTGAGTGATAAGAAGATAGGAGTTGATGAAAACGGTGATGGGAT
>DASSYR010000073.1:0-3937 GCA_035703165.1 Chitinophagaceae bacterium | reverse complement strand
AAAGCCAATAAAAGCAAGTGTAGTTGGCAGAGGCCTTAAGTTTTCTATTTTGAAAAAATCGTTCTCGAAACTTCTCAATGATTTTAATAAAATTTCCCCATGATTTTCTTCTTCGTGAAGATGCTTAATAAAGTCATTCCTCAAATCTTCAATCGGACAGGAATAAATGACTGCTGAAGTGTGTGCAATAGAGGAATTTATGTAGTGATAATTTTCTAAAATAAACCCAAAGGCTAAGTTTTCTGATGGGTTCTCCAACATTTCATTCCAAAGTAAATGCCCATCTACCGAAATTAACCAATCTTTTATAGAATTAATCAGTGGTTTTTGTTTTTTAAATTCTGAGATGTTAACTGAAAGTTCTTTTAAATTAATAGAATTTGCTGAGTTGATAATGTTTTGTATCTCGCTGGATTTTGAAATGGCTGGCGATTGAACGAAATATTTATAGCCAATTATTTTAGAAACAGCATCGTTTAAAACATTTCTTTCGTGAGAGACCTGGTGTAAAACGGTTGAACTGAAGACAGGATTACCATTGAAATATGAATCAACAGTTGGAGTATTTTTTCCTTTTTTGTTTTGGTTAATCTTGCCGGCTAATTGGATGGTGATTCCGGAAAGCCCGTACTCCAAAGAAGTAAACCATCTGTCAAGCATTTCAGCAACAATGGTAATTGAATTTAATGCTTCTTTCAGTAATTCGGAAGTTATAAATGAATTTGACATTAGTACTTCTTCCCAGCATGAGCCGTGTCCTAATTTTATATCCAATTCAACATGTTCGTAAAATTTTTCAACAGTTTTTGGCCTTAAAATTTCCTTTTCAATTAACAGTTTATGCCAACCTTTAACCGCATTTCTGTCTCTTGCAGATGATTCCATTAAACCGGAGCAAACTGCCGAGACAATGGGATTTCTTGAGGAAATGCTCCTCATAAGAAAAATCCATTCGTAGGTAATGGGGGATGGCTTTAATGACTTAATAATATTAATGTTACATCCCAGATTGATAAGGGCGTTTTCGAAAAATACAGCGTGATCGGCTTCCTCAATCAAATGTTCTGTCAAAATGAAAGACATAGGTGTTGTGTGCCATGAATAAGCCAGGCCTGATGACATTCTTGACGAAGCTGCTAAAAGATAGTGCCTTGTTTCTATAATATACCCTAAAAGAATTTCAATTGCATTGTTAGTTCTGAGCTTTTCCCAAATTGAATTAGAATAAATGTAATTAAGGCATACCTTATATTGGTTGTCAATTAATTCTTTAGCAACTTCTGATGGGATTGTATTTCCGTAATCGTCTAAAGAAATTTTAGATCTTATGAGGCTGAATAAATTCCTGTCAATTTTGTTTTGATTGGAAACATTTACCTTATCAATATTTAGGTGTTCTTCATTGGAGTCGTTCTTTAGAAAGAATGGGACAGTGTATTCCAATGTCATATTATTTTCCAACATGACTTAACGAAATAAGATTGTGAAAGATTAATTTGATTCTTCTTTATTCAACAACGGCAGCTCTCAATTTTTTTGCTGCGTCTTGAACATTAAGGATAATCCTTTCAAGCTGCTTAATATCGCTAGCTTTTAGTTTGTTTTCCCGTAGTCTTTTTTTGATTGCTGAAAGGCTTTCGCCTGCGGATTTTTTTGTTGTAGCCATGATGATTGGTTTAATTGTTAATGATGATTACGAATATAAGTGATTTTTTTATATAAAGAAATAATTTGAAATAATATTTTACGTTTGGGTAAAGACAATTGTGAGACAGCTCAGTTTTTCTTTTCCTGTAACGTGTTGTCAATAAGTACAATTATTTGTCCCGTGAGAGGAAGCTTAAAAGGGTGACATTTCTAGCGGTACTTTGTCCATTTTCGGAACATATGGCTTGGGCAAACTTATACATTTTTCATATTCAGGTATTCAACAAGTTCTTATATACCCGGTTTTTCAAGGCTATAGTCATTTTAGTTCCTTTCTGATAATATCCTCAATAACCTTCTTAAATCCATTTTACTGGCACATATTATTTTCCCTTATGGATCAATGAGATAGTACTGGGTATCTTATTGATTCTATAATCCTGGTTAACTTTGTCATTCGATATTTTAAATATATCCTCTGCCTTTTGGGGAAAGGACTGAGATGCACAAATTTGTATCCGAATATTCGGTGACAAAAATTTTCATAGTCCAAGTTTCCGGAACACTTTCACGATGCAAAAACCATGATAGCGGTTCGTTGTATATCATTTCTCAATTTCGTGTAGTAATAATTTCCATAGATTGTCTGCAAATTTTTCACGGAAAACTCCAAAATGGCCAATATCTTTTGCATTGTAGTCTTTCGGAATTAAGTGTAACCTTTTCACATCTGCATTTTCATATTTTTCAGTAAGCCAGTCAACCGCTTTTTTGGGGGCGTAAAAATCATTTTCTATACTGATAGCAAGCATTTTTAAGGAAATGTTTTTAAAGAACAGTTCTTGTTCCGAAACTTCATCAAATAGGTAATTAACTTTTTTTCCCCAGCTACTCCATTGCTTTGCAACGTTTTTTGGTAGATTTTCCATTCCACTGATTTTCTTTGACGGCATATAACCAAAAATATTGATGAGCATTGGAAAAAGAATATGCCAATTCAACCACATTTTTAATTTGTCATTTCCTTTCCACAATTTCCAATAACCGCTTTGGGCAGAGACTAAAATCAGTTTATGAATTTGAGATGACGATTTAGCCAAGCCGATAAGTTGACCGCCGATACTATGTCCAAGCAACGTAATTTTTGCGTTTGGGTAATTCTTTTTAGTGAATTTAATGATGGCTTCCAGGTCATTATTTCCCCAATCAGAAGCATTGTTTCGCAATTCCTTTATGGGTTGTTTTAATGAAGATCCGATTCCCATATAATCAAACGTAACGACCGAAATATAATTAACCGAAACAAACTCTGCAAATTTTGAGTAGAAGCTTTGTTTGACTCCTGTTGCAGAAGCGATGATTAGTACGGCATCTTTTGTTTCTGCTTCGTAAATATTTGCTGTAACTGTGTATCCTTTGTCTGTTTTAATTTCTGTTGTTTTCATGTCACTGTTTGTTGCATACAACTTCTTTGTTTAATTCTTGCCTGAAGACGCTGTGTTATTCTTTACAATAACGATCTCCAAAGTTTTTAGCGTTGCTCCAGCCTGCTGAAGCAGTAGGATCATAATTCCGATAACTGTAGGACAATTTATTACAAATTTTTAAATAGTGGCAATCAACTTCGGTTTCCGGAACAAGGTACGAGTTCCTGGATCACTCCTTTTGGCAATGCCTGGTTAGCGCTGGCCTTTTCTGATTTTACTATTCTTACCCTCTGTTGGTTTAATGTTTGTTAAATATGGAAAGTAGTGGAAAAAAATATAGACAGACTTGTCTGTATGTTTTTTATTTTGTATGTTTGCCGCATGGAGAATGTGGCACCAAGGGAAAGAATATTGAATGCTGCAACGCTTCTCTTTCATCAAAACGGTTATAATTCCACGGGAATTAATGCTGTTATAGATTATGCGAGAGTGGCAAAGGCAAGTTTTTATGCTCATTATAAAACCAAAAATGATTTGGCTATCGCTTTTTTGGAGCGCCGTCACAAAATTTGGTTTGAAGGATTAATAAAAGATGTAGATAAAGAAAAAGCTTTGAAAAATAAGGTGATTGCAGCCTTTTTGTATATCAAAAAAATGAATGAAAAGGAAAATTACAGGGGGTGCGCCTTTTTAAATATGCTGACTGAGATACCCCGGAGTAATAAAAAGATGTACAGCCTTATCAAAAACCACAAATCCGATTTATTACAATTTTTCCAAAAAATTGTGAACAATAAAGAACAGGCATTTATGATTTATATGCTTTTTGAGGCTTGTCTTACAGAAAGCCAGGTATATCAAAG
>DASSYR010000018.1:0-8258 GCA_035703165.1 Chitinophagaceae bacterium | reverse complement strand
CTTCGCCGCTGCTTGCCAATTTGTTATCTTAAAAATAGCGGTATAAAGTAAAACATCAAATATGCAGAAAGACCAGTCTCGTCGCCAGCAGGCATTAGAATACCATGCTAAAGGCCGGCCCGGAAAAATTGAAGTAATCCCTACCAAAGATGCCAAAACCCAGCGGGACCTGTCCCTGGCCTATTCGCCGGGTGTGGCCGAACCCTGTAAGGAAATTCACGCCAATGTAGAGAACGTTTACAAATACACGGCCAAAGGAAACTTAGTGGCGGTTATCAGCAATGGTACGGCGGTGCTGGGCCTGGGTGATATTGGCCCCGAAGCGGGTAAACCGGTAATGGAAGGAAAGGGGGTACTGTTTAAAATTTTTGCGGATATTGATGTATTTGATATTGAAATTAATGAGAAGGATCCGGAAAAATTTGTACAAATTGTAAAAGCATTAGAGCCCACCTTCGGCGGTATTAATTTAGAGGATATTAAAGCCCCGGAATGTTTTTATATAGAACAGGAACTGAAAAAGCAACTCAACATCCCCGTAATGCATGACGACCAGCATGGTACGGCCATCATCAGTGCGGCTGCTTTGTTAAATGCACTGGAACTACAGGGCAAGAAAATTGAGAAAGCAAAGTTTGTGGTAAACGGCGCCGGCGCTGCGGCTATGGCCTGTGTATTGTTGTACGAAGCGCTGGGGGCAAAGCACCATAATTTCGTAATGTTCGACCGGAAAGGGGTTTTGCATACGCACCGTGAAGACTTGGAAGAACACAAGAAAAAATTTGCCACTACCAAAAAAACAGACCTCACCTTAGAAGAAGCTTTTAAAGGCGCCGATGTGTTTATCGGCTTAAGTGTGGGCAATGTGGTTACGCCGGAAATGGTAAAAGCCATGGCAAAAAATCCCATTGTGTTTGCTATGGCCAATCCTGACCCCGAGATTAGCTATGAAGCGGCTACTGGTGCCCGTAAAGATGTGATAATGGCCACCGGCCGAAGCGATTATCCCAACCAGGTAAATAATGTATTGGGCTTCCCGTACATTTTTCGCGGAGCCCTGGATGTAAGAGCTAAACACATTAATGAAGAAATGAAATTGGCTGCGGTAAAAGCGTTAGCGGAACTTACAAAAACCCCGGTGCCGGATATTGTAAATATGGCTTATAACGAAAAAAATATTTCTTTTGGCCCGGAATATATTATACCCAAACCATTGGATCCCCGCTTATTGGCCACCGTGGCCCCGGCCGTTGCCAAAGCTGCTATGGAAAGCGGTGTGGCACAAGCTCCTATTACTAACTGGGAGGCATACGAACTGGAGTTAAATAAACGATTGGGGCTGGATAACCAGTTAAGCCGTGTTATTGGCAACAAAGCCCGTAAAGACCCCAAGCGGGTAGTATTTGCTGATGCAGAGAATGCCAAAATTTTAAAAGTGGCCCAAATGGTTCATGAAGAAGGCGTGGGCTATCCTATTTTATTGGGGGATGAGAAACGCATTGCCGAAATAGCGGAAGTTAATAATATTGATTTGGAAGACATCCCCATCATAAATCATAAGGGTGATGCAACAGAGGAAACAAGAAGAAAATACGGTGAAATACTTTTTCACAAACGTCAGCGTCGCGGTGTAAACCAGTATGAGGCATATAAAATGATGAAGGACCGTAACTACTTTGGTAGTATGATGGTGGAACTGGGAGAAGCCGATTGTATGATAAGCGGGCTGAGCCGAAATTATCCCGATACCATTCGTCCTGCCCTACATGTAATTGGAACAGAAGACGGAGTAAAGAAAATTGCGGGCATGTACATTATGTTTACCAAAAAAGGGCCCTTATTCCTGGCCGATACTACGGTAAACTTTAATCCTACTGCTGAAGAATTAGCGGAGATAACATTGCTGGTGGCTAAGGAGGTAAGACATTTTAATATTCGTCCGAGGATTGCAATGTTGTCCTATTCAAATTTTGGCAGCAGCGATTCCCCTGAAGCCAATTTAGTAAGAAATGCGAGAGAAATTGTAAAACAAAAAGACCCTGAATTAATTTGTGATGGCGAAGTGCAGGGCCTGGTGGCTTTTAACAAAGAAATATTAAGAGATAACTATCCTTTCAGTGAATTACTGAACGGCGATGTAAATACCTTAATCTTTCCTAACCTGGCAGCGGGCAATATTGCCTACAACCTGCTGCAGGAGATTGGCGGCGCCGATTCCATTGGCCCGGTATTATTGGGATTAAAAAAGCCGGTGCATGTGTTACAGTTGGGCAGCTCCATTCGTTCTATTTTTAATATGGTGCTGATTGCCGTGGTGGATGCACAAATGAAAAGCAATACGGATACGGAAGACTCAATAAAAAAGTCGAAATGGTGGAAAAAAAACAGGCAAACTAAATAACCTTACTGAAGAAGGCGCATGGGGCAGTGCATTACAATGAATGAACTAGAAAACATATCGAGAAAAAAAGAAAAATATGCTGTCAGTAAATCCTTGCGAAAATACCTGCGGCGATATGGAAGAGACATCCAATTGCCACTTTCTTATAGTTCTTTAAAGTATTATCAAAGCGCCGTTCCATTATATGATAAAGACGGGAAGGATTCATTGTGGGAAACTGTTTTTTTCTCCGCTTCAGAAACCAATGAGATTCATAAATCATTAAAGCGTATTTATTCTCTGTTAAAAGCCAGTGGTCATACGCAGGCAGAAGAGCATTTATCCATTGAACGTATTGATTATTGTACATTCGGAAATTCAAACCCGTTTAGAATAAAGATTGTAAATAATTATAATGACGTGCACGATTATTTTTATATCAAAATTGCGGATGCATCAAGAATCTATGGCTTGGAATTGGAAACCCTCCTCTCCCCCAACTGGATTAATTACCTGGTTGATGAAACTACATTGGTAGAAGAGCACATTGCGGGCATACCGGGTGATGTTTTTGCAAAAGAACATATTAACCGTCCGGAATACAATCCGAAAAGAATTGCCAAGGAATTTATAAAATTCAATGAAAGGTGTTTTGTACGGCTATTGGGCGATATGCGCAGTTATAATTTTGTATTCGACATTACGCAGGACTTTGACGATATTCAATTCCGCATCCGGGCTATTGATTTTGATCAACAGTCATACGAAGGGAGAAAAAATATTTACCGACCACAGTTTTTCAAAGAAAATAAAGTGTTTGTGGACCTTGTCAGCCAATTGATTCATCCGGATGTAATTAAACAATACCAATTGGAAGAACGGACGCAAATTGTGAGGCGCATGAAATCGCACCGCCACCGGATCAGGGATTTGCGGGATGCGGCTACCAATGATGAATTATCAACACCGGAAAAAATACAACAGTTGAAACAGGATTTGGCGGAGTATTATAATAATCCTGATTTTCTGGACTGCAAAACCGTTGGGAATATTATGGATATGCATTTAAAAGAACTGGTGAAAGGAGACATTAAGCAATCATAGCTTTTTCTATTATTTTTGTTTAAATAACTACATGAATTTTTTTACTCATTTTGGCAGGTACCTTTTGATGTTGAGAGGTATGTTTACAAAACCGGAAAGCTGGAAACTTTACTGGAAAGAACTGATGCACCAATGTGTTGAAATCGGAATCGGATCGTTAGGCATTGTTGTTATCATTTCTTTGTTTTTGGGAGCGGTAACTACTGTGCAAACAGCGTATCAGTTAGTAAGTCCTTTAATTCCCCAATCTACCATAGGGATTATTGTGCGGGATAATATTATACTGGAGTTGGCTCCTACCCTTATATGCGTGGTTCTTGCCGGCGTAGTGGGTTCTAAAATAGCCTCCGAACTGGGAAACATGCGAATTACCGAACAAATTGATGCGTTTGAAATAATGGGTATTAATACCAAAGCATACCTGGTACTTCCTAAAGTACTTGCCGCCTTAATTATGGTTCCGTTGCTTGTGGTTGTAGCTGCTGTACTGGGTATATGGGGTGGCCGAGTAGCGGGTATTGCTTCGGGTATTATTTCCGCTAATATTTTTGACCAGGGCTTACTGGAAGATTTTATCCCGTATAATGTCGTGTTTGCTTTGACAAAATCATATACTTATGCATTTATCGTATCCAGCATACCGGCATATTTTGGCTACCATGTAAAAGGCGGCGCTTTAGAAATAGGAAGGGCTTCTACCACCGCTGTGGTAATAAGCTGTATCCTTATCTTATTTGCCGATTATATACTGGCTGCATTACTTCTTTAATTAATACAATGGCGTATCGTAATACTTTATGGTTACTCTTACTGTTACTCACTACAGCCAATGTATATATTTATATTAATCGCAAAAATTATGAGTTTGTAAAGCAATCGCCTTATGCTGCTTTATATCCCAATGTATCCAAGGGAATTAAAACGATTTCTATTGAAAAAAACAATGAAGCAGTTATCGATCTGAAGGGCTATGCTTCCACTAAATGGAGTGTAAGATGTACTGATACTGTTTTGGCAAAAAATTTACAATTGCCTGTTCGATTTACTTTAAAAGAAAAATTAAACCGGTATATACTTACTGCCAATGATTCATCAATAAGACCTATTGTTATTGACCTTGATTATTCACCGGCATCACTGTATAAAGCTAATGCCAGAAGTATAGCAACCAATTACGAGATAAGATATAGTTCAATCCCTTTTGTTTACAAAGATTCTTCAATAGTTAATATATGGAAGGATGAGTTTGAATACGTTGATACAGCGGAAATTACTACTGTTAAGAAGATTATTGATAGTTTACAGGTGAATACAGAAGATAGTACAGTAACTAAAATAAGAGCCATTGGAAAATATATATATCGCTCCATTAGTAAACAAATGGGGGTGCCGGCAGATTCGCTGGATACATATTCCATTTACCAGCAGTTTTGTGCTGCAAAGGATGGAAGGGCCAAAATATGGTGCGGCAATATTACTGATATATTTTACCTGTTTGCCACAAATGCAGGAATTATTTGCCGTAATGTTGGTCTTTCAGGAAACAGAAACGAATTTCGGTTAGGCGATCACTCGCTAAATGAATGTTATTTACGTGAAACGGGGGAATGGGCTTATATAGATATTACTCAAAACATTTTGTTGTTGAAAGATTCGTCTGGTCGTTACCTTAACACGGTTGATCTATACCATTTAAAAAAGCAAAATCAAACAAACGGCATTAAACAATTAAGTGTGGATGACAGCAGTATTGCTGAAAGCAACTATACTAATGCAGACAAGAAATATTTATGGAAAGAAAATGAATTGTTATTCCCTTACCCACATAACCCAAAAACTTTATATTCTTTTACCAATAAGTTCCAGCGATACATAAGCCCCCGCCCCTGGCTGGTAGTGTACAATGATAATTACCAGTACAGTAATTACAATTTTTACGTTAAGGTATTTCTTTTTCATGCCTGGCTGTTGTTAGGATTAATAATGTTAGTTTTGCTTCTGTTTATTAAAAAACGTAAATCTTGATTGAGATAAAAAATATTAAAAAGAGCTTTGATGATAAAATTATCATTGACGATGTATCTGCCGTATTGGAAACCGGCAAGTGTAATCTTATAATCGGCGCCAGTGGCAGTGGTAAAACTGTTTTGATGAAATGTATGGTCGGACTTTTTGATCCGGATGAGGGTGAAATCAGTTATGATGGAAATAATTTTACAAAAATGACGGGAGAGGAACGAAAAATCCTACGTCAGCAAATTGGCATGCTCTTCCAGGGCTCGGCTTTATTTGACAGTATGACTGTAGAACAAAACATACAGTTTCCTCTAAATATGTTTACCAAAATGACTTTTCAGGAAAAAATTAAAAGAGTTAACGAAGTATTGGAAAGAGTCAATCTAAAAGATGCTAATAAAAAATTTCCGGCTGAATTAAGTGGCGGAATGAAAAAAAGAGTAGGCATAGCCCGGGCTATCGTGCTAAATCCCAAATACCTGTTTTGTGATGAACCAAACTCAGGATTAGACCCTAAAACCTCATTGGTAATTGACAAACTGATTAAAGAGATTACCACAGAATTTAATATGACGACAATTGTAAATACCCACGACATGAACAGTGTAATGGAAATAGGCGATTACATACTCTTTATGCACGAAGGGAAAAAGCAATGGGAAGGAAATAATAAGGAAATCATCTTTGCCAAAGATGAAAAACTTAATCAATTCATTTTTGCATCTGAATTTTTGCAAGATGCGAAAGAGATGCGTATGCTGGAACAAAAAAATAAAATGAATAAGAATTAGAATAAAAGATAAGTTAAGAAAAGAAAATTGGTGCAGCAGCCTAATTTTAAAGATCTTGATGTATAAAACTAAAAATAATAATCTTAAACTATTAGATCACACATTGTATATCACAAATAAAAATTAGTACTCATTTTTAACAAAAAACAAAACTATTCGTCTCGCAATGAAATCGAATATTCAATATTCCTATTTAATATTTATACCTTTATATTTTGTATTAGATGGCAATAATAATTTTTGGGGAGAGATTCCTGTTCTTTCAAGTGTAGCTATTTTTTTTATCATTATTGCAGTTACTTTACTATCCCGTACCGTATTACAAAAAAAAATAAACGAGGAAAAAACAAGCATTATTATTGCCTGGTTGTTGTTTCATTACCTTTTTTTTAAAATAATCAAATCTTATTTTACAAAGCTCACACACATTACTTTATTTGAACATTATCTCTATTATTTGCCTTTATTGGTTCTTGTTACTATAGCATTTCTTGTCTGGGTTATTAAACAAAAAAGCCTCAGATTATGTAACCTTTTTATAAATATTGTTTTTATTGTGTTTTCTACTGTAGAACTAATAAAACTAACTTTAAACTGTTTTACCTACAGACCATCTGAAATTAGTATTCAAAAACTTAATTTTTTAAACTATGATGGGAATAACAATCCCAATATCTACCTTTTAATAATGGATGAGTATGTAGGCAGCAAAACTCTATACGAAGACTGGCAATTTGATAATAGTAAATTCCATAATGAATTAAGGAAAAGAAAATTTTTTGTGGCAAAATCACCAGTAAGCAACTATAACCGCACCACCTATTCAATGTTGTCTATGCTTAACATGGGATACATCAATAATGTTTCTGAAAATAATATAAACCCAAGTCGTGAGTTTAGTGCGTGTCTAAAACAAATAAAACAAAATCAGGTTCAAAGTTTTTTTAAATCAAAAAATTATAATATTGTTAATAATAGTTGGTTAATGGACGATGCTACTACCAATGAAAAGCTTTTTTTACCAATAAAAGAACGCTTACTATTAGATAAAACATTTGGTAGTGTTTTGTGGCAGGACTTAATATGTAATATCCCCTCTAACCAAATCCAAAAACTCATAAAAACACCTCTTGCTCGAATAGATTCATATAATAATAACATGATTGAACTTACATATAAAAGCATAAATATTCAAAAATCTCCAACATTTTTTTATACTCATTTGCACATGCCGCATCTACCTTTTCTCCGCAATAAGGAAGGTATATTACGGAATTTAGTTACTGTACACAACAGAGTAGACCAAAGGGCCAATTCTAATTCATATCTATCGTATTTTCAATACGTTAATACTACCATTCTAAAAATGGTGGATTCTGTTTTACAAAAAGATGATAATCCTATAGTTATACTTGCCAGTGATCATGGTTTCCGAGACGCCGTTGCAGGAAACAAGGTATTTAGTGAGTTTAACAATTTCCTTGCAATATATACTCCCAATCAAAATTATACAGGTTTTAACGACAGCACTTGTCTAGTAAACGTTTTCCGCTTACTATTAACTAATCACTTCGGTCAAAAGCTGCCCATACTAAAAACTCAAATGATTAATGTAAACCCTCTTCTGAAAACATATAAACTACAATAAGCGATCTTTTTTTTAAACCAACCTATCATGGGGAAAGCCCTAATTAAACTTAAACACATTTAAATTACATGAAGAAAGCTTACAACAGAAAAATTAAATATTTACATTAAACATATCACGATCTATTATTTTCATAAGTCTTTTTTATTTAAGATATAGTTACCTACCAGACAATAAATAGTCGCCGCTTAAAAACTCATTTTGGGGTTTAAATGAATATTGAACAGCCGACTTATAAAGTGATTGATTGAAAAAATCAGTGTTTTTAAAAAAGCCAAAAAAGATGACTTCCATTTGTTCATCATTTTTTTGAAGTTGA
>DASSYR010000090.1:0-26469 GCA_035703165.1 Chitinophagaceae bacterium | reverse complement strand
TTATCAGGCATCTGTGCAGATTAATAGTTTAGTGCTTCTAAACCGCCACATCGCCAAGCGGCAATCCGTTAATCGTAATATTGACAACAAACAAAATGACTGTATCAAAAACAAAATTTGGAAAGGCCAAAATCAATAGCATGTTTCGACTTGGATACAAACTTGCTTTTAACACAAAAGGCAAAAAGAAATGGGCCGACATTTTTGCGCTTTGGTATTGTGCCGCAAAAAATGGACATGTAAGAGCACAATTCTATTTAGCAACTTGTTATGATAATGGACTTGGAATAAGAAAAGATTTGCAACTAGCGTTTGACTGGTATTTAAAAGCCGCCAAAGCCGGACATAGAGACGCTCAATATAATGTTGGCTTCTTTTACGGAAGTGACGAAATCGGAATTGAAAATCATAAGAAAAAGGTTTACTGGTATTCAAAAGCTGCAAAATCTGGGCTTATTGACGCACAAAGAGACCTGGGATATTCATATTTCTACGGAGAAGGAATCAAAAAAGATTTAAAAAAAGCAGTTTATTGGCACAAAAAAGCAGCATTAAAAAACGACAACAAGGCCTTATACAATCTGGGATTATGTTATAAACATGGCGACGGGGCAACCATATCCGAACGTTGGGCTAAATATTATTTCAAAAAGGCAAGTATTCTTGGACATAAAAAAGCCAAGCAAGAAATTAAAAAACAAATACCGCCGCTATCACAAGTTTTGCGTCAGCCCGAATGATTTTGCATATTCGTTTTTATTGACACAAAAACATGAAATTTGGTTTCGTGCCGAACACAAAGCGCTGTGCGTTACCCGCCAGCACGAAAAGATTAAAAACCCGACGAAAGTTCACTTAACACTTATAAATTTTATACGTATATTTGTTGCATAAAATACACGTATAATGACAGCTAAATTAACACTGACTGTTGAAAAGGATATAATTGACTTAGCCAAGAAATATGCGAGAAAAAAAGGCAGAAGTCTATCTGACCTGATTGAGAATTACTTAAAAACCCTGGTTCAAAAGGAAGACACAAAAAATAGCCTTTCTCCAAATGTTAAAAAGCTTCTTGGCTCTGTTAAAGCCCCCAAAAGTTTTGACTACAAAAAAGAGCTTGAGGACGTATTAAATAAAAAATACGCCAAATGAAGCATCTGTTGCTTGACACTAACGTAGTCATTGATTTTTTAATTGATCGCAGGCCTTTTTCACTCGTAGCCGCAAGAATTTTTGATTACTCAGAAAGTGGAAAACTTAAACTGTACTTAACAGCAGTTTCTTATAATAATACCTATTATGTTATTAAAAAACTGACTTCTCATAAGGAGGCAATTAAAATTCTTAAGGACCTTGAAAAACTTACAGAAACCATTGACACGACACACGATGCAATAAAGCATGCATTGGACTCAGACTTTAAAGATTTCGAAGATGCCATCCAGTATTTTACAGCGAAATCAAATAAAAAAATTGAGGCTATAATAACCCGAAATATTTCTGACTTTAAGCTCAGTAAAATTCCTGTCTTAACCCCTGACGAAGCCATTGGACTCGTAGAAAGTGCCGACAGGTAACAACGGCTTGGACAAACGCCAATCCACAAAACGTTAGTCAGAATGCTAAAATGAAACTTTAAAATTTTATAGCTAAAGATAAAAAACCTGCTTTTTACAGCAGATATTTATTATGAGGCGAAAATAAACTACCAGCTAAAACAGTATTACCTTACAGCTGATTCGGAAACTTAGCTTTCGTTTTAAATATAAAATTTAATATAGATTATCGAAAACCTGGATGGATTTGACTATTGATAGCCGTTTACTCTGCTTCTGCCACCACTTCTTTTACCTCCGGTATCATCCGCTTCATCATTCCTTCTATTCCCGCTTTTAGCGTAATCATGGATGACGGACAGCCGCTACAACTTCCCTGCAACATCAGGCTAACCACACCTTCTTCGTAACTCCTGAATTGTATAGCACCACCATCCATTTCAACAGCCGGTTTTACATAATTTTCCAACAACTCTTTAATGCGTTTTACCACATCATCATCATCGGCAGAAACAGTATTGCTACCTTGCTGTTTTATAGCCGTAACCTCCTCCTCATTAATCACTGTTTTTCCTTCTTCAAGATATTCTTTCAAAAACTGACGAATGGTTGGTATAACGTCATTCCAATCTGTTTCTACATTTTTTGTTAATGTAACAAAATTACTGGCAATAAAAACAGCTTTTATAAAAGGGAAGCCAAATAACTCCACGGCCAGCGGAGAAGGTTTAGCCGTTTCCACATCAGGAAAATCTATGCTTTTACCCGGGTATAATAATTTGTTTGCCACAAACTTCATCGTTTCCGGGTTAGGGGTCATTTCAGTATAAATACTAATTACAGGATTGCCCGTTTTAATCATAAATCAACAAATTTAAGATTACAAAAATAACAATTCTCCCTGCTAATCGGTTCATTAATGGGCAATATCAGGGATTAACGCATAAGGATTGCTCTTTTTTTTCGGATTTCGAAAACCGAATGCTGCTTATTCCTCCTCCATTTCTGCTAAAATGGCTTTGAGTTTTGCAATATGACGGCCATATAGCTTGTAGATGTACCATTTATTTACGTAATACAGCAAAATGGTAAAAACAACTATTGCTATTGCCCAAAATACTCCCGTTTTTATCAGAGGCACGGAGGAGGACGGAAAAAAATGAAACCTGTTTTGATGAGGGGGCAGCTTACTGAATACAACAAACCAAAGCCATATTATAACTAACGGAACTATGATGGTACCGGCAATGAGATAAAGGCGCACATAGCGTTCAAGCATCGTTACCTGCTTCTCTAAATTTGATTTTACCATACAGGCCGTACATTGCATCTCAGTAAGCAATTTGTTTTTGTAATAAAAATAGGTAGCACATAACAGTAATAATAAAATATACATCCAGGCTATAATACTAAAACTTCCATTAAATGCTAAAAAATAATAAATAGCTACCGGGATAAAAAGGATGGTCACAATTATAAATTCCCAGAGCAAATTACGTTTCATCTTGGCAATAGGGCTTTTAGAAGACTTGTTAAGCATCTCAGCAAGTTGCTTATTATTGTTTCCATAAACAGGCTCTTTGCCCAAATCATTCCATATTTCTTTCAGGTTATTTAGCTCCATATGTTTCATTTTGAATGAGCTGACGTAGTTTATCTTTTATCCGGCTCATTTTAACCCGTAATGTATTTTGATTTATTCCCAAAATACTTTCCATTTCTTCATAGCTTTTATCATCCAGGTAAAGCATCACAATGGCTTTTTCTATTTCTGTTAACCGGGAAACGGCTGTGTAAAGTTGTTTCAGTTTTTCTTCCTTTTCATAATCAAAAACAACATCTGGCAATTCTTCAGGAAAAAAATTAACTGTATTTACAAAAATATTTTTTTGGCTTTTCCGGTAAGCAGAGATGGCTGTATTTAAGGCGATGCGGTATAACCAGGTGCTGAATTTTGATTCTCCACGAAAAGAACCGTACGCTTTCCACAATTGTATTACAATTTCCTGAAAAAGATCCTGCCTGTCTGATACAGACTGGCAATACAGGTAACAAACTTTATGAATGAGATTACTATTCTCATTCACCAGCTTAATAAAATCGTCTTTATTTCCGGTTTTTGATAAACCCATGCTTAATTAATACGTCGAAATAAATGCCAAAATATTACAATTAAGTATTTTGGGGCATGAAAAAAATATATCATTTAGCCACATGCACTACCTGTCAGGCAATTATCAGTGAAACCGGCATTCCCCATCAGGCCCAAAAAGGAAAATTCATTATGCAAGATATTAAGACTGAAAAAATTACTCCTGCCCAGCTTGATGAAATGAAAAAACTGGCTGGTAGTTACGAGGGATTATTCAGTCGCCGTGCCTTAAAGTATAAGGAATGGAATTTGAAAAGTAAACAACTTACTGAAAATGATTATCGCGATTATATATTGCAAGAATATACTTTTTTAAAACGACCGGTTGTAATTATTGGCAATAAAATATTTATTGGCAGTGATAAAAAAACAAGAGAAGCATTGAAAACAGCATTAAAATAATTCTCAAATCGTATCTTCTTTTACTTATTCGTGTGAGTGCGAATTCCATACCTTTGGCACACATAAATTTATTGCTATATGAAATTGGTTTCCTACCTGAAAGATGGGCATGAACAATTGGCAATTTTGGTAGAAGGGCTATTGTATGATACCGACAGCATTCATAATGAATTGGCTACGAGCATGAGTGTTTTTTTAAATTATTGGGATGAAATGTTACCAGTAGCAATGTCGGGTGATCGGGCAATTAAAGACGGTAGAATTTCCAAAAATATGGGTATTCCTTACGAAAGTGTACAAATTCTGGCTCCGGTTCCGTTTCCTACCAGTTGTAGAGATGGTTATGCCTTTCGCCAACATGTAGAAGCGGCCAGGCGCAACCGAAAAGTACAAATGATTCCTGAGTTTGATCAATATCCCATTTTTTATTTCACAAACCATCATAGCATTCAGGGGCCGGGCACCATTAGTTGTATGCCTGATCATTTTGAAAAATTAGATTTCGAGTTGGAAGTAGCCATTGTAATTTGTCGTCATGGTAGAAATATTCGTGCCGAAGATGCGGATAATTATATAGGCGGATTAATGATTATGAATGATATGAGTGCAAGACGCCTGCAAATGGAGGAAATGTTATTAAACCTTGGGCCGGCAAAGGGAAAAGATTTTTCTACGGTAATTGGTCCTATGCTTGTTACTACAGATGAGTTAGAAGCATTGGAAGTTTTACCAAAAGAAGGCCATGTTGGCAAAAACTGGGATTTAAAAATGAACTGTTGGGTAAATGGAGTACAAGTAAGCAGTGGTAACGTGAAAGATATGGATTGGACTTTTGCTGAAATTATTGAAAGGGCCTCGTATGGGGCTACATTATACCCTGGTGATGTAATTGGGAGCGGCACAGTAGGTACCGGTTGCTTTTTAGAATTAAATGGTACTGGTAAACTAGATAATCCCGACTATGTAGAACAATGGTTGAAAGAAGGAGATGTTATAGAAATGGAAATTGACAGCCTGGGAAAGCTCACAAATACTATCGTTAGAGAAGAGGATGATTTTTCTATATTATCCAGAAAAAAAATGCCCTAATTTACTAACGCCACAATTAATGCACCGAGGTTTAAAGTAAACAATTTTTATTGCGGGAAGATTATCTTATTCTTTCTTTGTTTTTTCCATTGGCAAATCGGGCAAGCGACTCCACTCCTGCATAGAGCCATCATACACTTTCATATTATAACCCAAAAATCTTCCGGTCATATAAACCACACTGGCTGTTTGCCCAACAAAACAATAAGCCACCAACTCTTTGTTCTTATCCGACACCGGTTTAAAATAACTGAGTAACTGCTCTTTTGATTTAATGGAATTAGTTGAGTCAATCAATTCCGTGTAAGGAATATTTTTTGCCCCGGTAATATGCCCGTCCCTGGGATTGCCGGTAGGGTCTCCGTCGTAAAATCGTTTTAATCTCGCATCCACAACAGCAGATGATGGAGATTTTAGCGACTGCAGTACATAATCTTTATCTACCAATACCGGATTAATAATTGCTTTGTAGTTTCCCTGCTTAACAAGAGGAATTTCTTTCGTCACCGGAAAACCGGCTTTCTTCCATCCTTCCAATCCGCCATTTAAAAAATAAACCTTGTCTTTTAAACCCAAATACTCCAGTGTAACAAACATTCTTGCAGCAATGCTTACATCACCTTTTGTATGACACAATATAATTTTAGAATCTTTATTAATACCAAGCTTTTGTAAAACTTTTGTTGCTTGTTTCCCATCAGGAGGATTAAAGTTTCCTTCCGGGGAGTCGGCCGATAACCAGCTAGGCCATAAAAACCTGGCACCCTTAATATGCTCATTTTCATAATCCAGTCTCAAAAAATTTACCTGAAGAACTACAAGCCTGGGATCTTTCAGGTTATCACTTACCCATTGAGGAGAAACAATTAGCGAAGTTTCCTGTGCATGAATAAAAAACGGCAGCGAAAGCCAAACTATAATAAAGGAAAAATATTTCATACCAATACTTTTTTATCAAAAAACATAAGTTAATACATAATAAAAAGTGCAGCAACAAAATAACGATAAACGGCTGTTTTTCTATTTGAAAGAAAGTTTAACGCTTCCTGTTTTTTTCGTACGCCGCAATCCAATCTTCCACTGTTATTTTTGAAGCCAACTCACCCATAAGTTTAAATGGTATGTTTTCCGGCTTTTTAAACCGGATACAGCTTTTTCCCATGTCTAACTTACCAACACCTGCCTTTTCATACTCTGTGGTAAACCATTTAAGCAGTTGGGGGCTTGCATATATGCCCATGTGGTAAACGGCAATGAAGTTTTTTTGAGATGCAACGTTTATAAATGGCAGTGGTTGCTTAGGATTGGCGTGATAACCGGCAGGATACAAGGTAAAAGGAACGAAATAAGCTATCACACCATAACCTATTCCTTCCTCAAAACCCCTGGGTAAGTTCCTTTTTATCTCTCCACAAAGTTTTGCTACCGCTTCCTGCCTTTCTTTAGGTATGCTTTTAATATAGTCGTCAATAGTTTGCTTTTTTAGCTCCATAAAAAACATTTTTAATAATTCAGGATTCTAAAAAATTCAGGCCAGGGACCCATTTCTTCTTTATATTGTTTAGCCATTACCCTGGAAATTTGTGCAATGTGAGTTAAATCATGCACCACCCAGGTAGCAATTAAATTACGGAGAGTAACTTTTCCTAACTTGGGGTGTATTCCTTGTTTGTTGAGGTCATATTCCGTAAGGTTGAGTGATTTTAGCCAAATTACATTTTCTTTTCTCAAAGTGTTAAATTCATCAAGTAATTGCTCTATTGTTTTCCCAACGCTATCTTTAAACTGAGCAAATCTATCCCAGGGTGTAAAAGATTTTGTTGTTCCATATTCAAGAATTATTTTTATTCTTACTACCCAATCCGTCTTTTCCCCATGAATAAGATGGCCAACTACATCATAAGGTGAAAAAGTTTCCGGGCCTTCATTATTCATTACCCATTCATTATTGAGATTAGAAAGTATTGTTTTAAGAACATCAGGTGTTCTTTCAAGAATTTCTATTGACTTACCTATATTAAACTTCATTTTTCTTTGATTTTGATAACCAGTTGCCGACAAAATAAACAACTAAGCCCCCAACCAAGCCTCCGGCAAAAGCAGGAATTAATGTTTTGAAAGTTATTTCTTGGCCACGAATAATTTTTGAAATTAAAAGGCTGAGAAATAAAACTACCCCTAATACAAAGGGGAATAAAGCATTTTTTTTCATATCAAAAGTATTTTATACCAGCAAAAGTATTTCTAAATTACTTCATATCAATAATAAAAGCTGTGGAATGGTTTAAAGTACATGCACTTGTAGTATAGATAGCGCAAAAACAAGGTTAAAGCATAAAGGTTGAAAAACCTTGTTTCTCAGCTGGTTTATCCTATTTATAAACGATTCCCGTTTTCCATATTAGTTTTTTATTTACAAAAGAAACAAACTCATTCATTTCCCATTTTAGCAGTAAATTGCATCCCTTAAATGAAGAGTGAACTATGGAATACAACAAAATTATAGCAGTAACAGGGTTACCCGGCTTATACGAATTGGTAAGCAGTAAAGGCGATGGCGCTATTGTACGGTCGTTGGATGACAAAAGCACTAAATTTATAAGCAGTCGCATTCATAATTTTTCCAGCCTGGAAAGTATTGAAATATTTACCGTCCGCGATAATGTAAATTTAGTAGATGTTTATGCAGCGATGGATAAAAGCAAAGAAAGTTTACCAGATGGTAAAGACAATGAAGCCTTGAAAAAATATTTTGAAAAAGTGTATCCTGACTTGGATTTCAATCGTGTGTATAGCAGCGATATGAAAAAAATAGTTAAATGGTACTCCATATTAAAAGCGAATAATATAGAAATAAAGCTACCCGAGGAGTCCGGGGAAGAAATAGCGCCTCCTGTTGTAAAAGAGGCTGCGAAGGAGGAAAAACCTGAAAAAATTGTAAAAACAAAAGAACCCGCAAAAGCAAAAGAGAAAACAAAAACTCAGGAAACTGCCAAAGTAAAAGAAACAACTAAATCAAAAGAGAAAGGAAAAGGAAGTGAGAAAAAAACCTCGCAAACAACCGCTAAAAAAAAATCAACTAAATAAATTTGTTGCCGAACAAAGAGACTGAAAAGTGTCTTTTTTCTTTTCAAATGTTATTAAACATTCCGTTGAGTTTTAGATATGGATTATACAGCTGATATTAAGAAAATCGAACGCCGGTATTTCCCCGGTAATTTTACCATTACCACATGGGAAGCACTGGAGCCGTATTTTAAAGAATTGGTGGAAAGACCCATAAACTCTGTTGCCGAACTGGAACAATGGATAAAGGATATTAATGAAGCAGATGCCATTACTAACGAGGATGCTTGTTGGCGGCAAATTAAAATGACCTGTGATACAGAGAACAAACAATTGGAAGAATCTTTCAACTTTTTTTATACGGAAATCCTTCCTAAAATGCAGCCTTATGTTGATAAACTTAACAGGAAATTGGTTAATTGTACGTTTACTGATCAATTAGATAAAGAAAAATATTATACCTATTTACGTAGTGTAAAAAAAAATATTGAGCTCTTCAGGGAAAACAACATCCCCATACAATCGGAATTAGCTGTATTGCAGCAGCAGTATGGCGCTATTGCCGGAAAAATGACGGTTGTTGTAAATAACCAGGAATACACGCTACAACAAGCTTCTAAGTTTTTAGAAAATGAAAACCGCCACCTTCGTGAAGAAGTATATAGGAAAATATTTGACAGAAGGTTGCAGGATAAAGAGGCTATGAATGATTTATTTAATAAACTGGTTGAAAAGAGAAATCAATTAGCTATTAATACAGGTCTCCCCACCTATACCATTTATCGTTTTAAAGAGCTGGGAAGGTTTGATTATACTGAGAAAGAGTGTTTCCAGTTTCACGAGGCTGTAAAGCAATACGTGTTGCCGCTAGTAAATAAAATTTATGAAAGAAAAAAGAAAAAACTGGGTGTAGAAACATTACGTCCCTGGGACCTGGAGGCGCAGCCGCCGGGAATAAAATCTCTAAATCCTTTTACCACAGGCCGGGATTTACTTAATAAAACCATTCAATGTTTAAATCAAATTAATCCCTTTTTTGGTGATTGCATTGCCAAAATGGATAAAATGGGGCATTTGGATTTAGAAAGCAGAAAAGGAAAAGCTCCCGGCGGGTATAATTGTCCGCTTGCAGAAAGCGGTGCTCCTTTTATCTTTATGAATGCCGCAGGACAAATGGATGACGTAACAACCATGGTACATGAAGGAGGACATGCCGTACACTCATTCCTTGCTCATTCGTTAGAATTAAATGCCTTTAAAGATTACCCAACAGAAATAGCCGAAGTAGCCAGCATGAGCATGGAATTGTTTAGTATGTCTTACTGGAATACTTTTTTTGATAGCAAAGAAGATCTGAAAAGAGCCAAAGAACACCAACTGGAAAGGGTGATTACGATTTTTCCCTGGATTGCCACCATTGATAAATTTCAACATTGGCTATATGCTCACCCAAAACATACTGAACAGGAAAGAACTGACAAATGGATGGAAATTTTAAAAGAATTTTCTCCTGAAGTGATCGATTATTCCGGTCTTGAAAATTACCGAGCCATTACCTGGCAAAAACAACTTCATTTATTTGAGGTTCCCTTTTATTACATTGAGTATGGTATTGCCCAATTAGGTGCAATCGGTATGTGGATGCAGTTTATGAAAAATAATAAAAATGCTTTGTCAAACTACCTAAATGCATTAAGTTTGGGGGGAACAAGAACACTGGTTGAATTATTTGAAACGGCAGGGCTTAAATTCGATTTTTCGCCGGTTTATATAAAGTCGCTAATGGAGTTCGTACATCAACAGATGGAAGAACTATAAAAATACTAATCACGAACCTTAACCAAAAGTCCCGTTATGTCTATATCGGGGCTTTTTTATTATAAAGCATGCACAAAATATTTTTGTCTTACTATACTTGCATCATAGCGCCGTATAACATAAGTACTGATAATTTTTCCAAATTATTTTTATATCATTCTTTAGCGAATAATTATGAGCATACCAGTAATCTGTTTTTTCCAGCCCATCCTTTGGCAAATGGTTTATGTTATGTGGCAAACCGGTAGAAGATAAAACAGAGGGTACCAGTGCAGGCAGTTCTTTTCTGACAAAACAATATCCCACCCATGTTTTTTTCCCAAGCAAAACGTAAAACAGGTTTCTGAAAAATTTAAATGGTTTTTTTTGAAGTAAAAAATGTACCGGAAAGCCTACCAAAAAAAACAAACTACACAAAATATCCAAAACTCTTTTATTTCGCTTATTTACAGGCTGCGCAAGCGCAAATATTTTTTCCATAGCAAAATATTCGCCTGTATTGTTTTTTGAAATACTACCAACTATGCTACTGCTCTTTTTAGCATGAAATTTAAAGCGTAACCCTTTAGGCAGCCTTTGTATCTCAGTTATAATTGTTTTATAGTTAAGTTCACCTTCGCAAAAAATTATCTCCTTTACCGGCATTTCGCTTACCAATTGTGCCAATTGAGAAATAGCACCAAGTGCATTCTCATCTTTTTCACTTATGGATATTCTCCCGAAAATTTGCTGGGTTATGCCTGCTTCCTGCAATAAGTTAACAGATGCCGGATATTCTTTATTTCCGCAAACCAATACAACCCCGGTATTCGATAATTCTTCTGTTGTTTCAACAATATTCCAAACTATTAATAATTTTCTAAAAAGATTTAATAACAAAAACGCCATAAGTGATCCAAACAAAATAATTCCTCTTGAAAAACGAAGCGACTCCGGCAGCAATGAATAAACTGCTAAAACTACCAAGGTTGCCGTAACAGCAGCCCTTGTTAAATTTTTAAACACAAAATACTTGTTGTATAAACCAACATAATATGCAACAAGTAAATAAATAATGGTAAATAAAGGAATAACGGCAATAAGTAGCCTTTGTGAATAAATTACTTCAGGCCTCACATACGTTCCCCAAAAAAGTTTTACCAATAAAAAAGAAAATAATATAAGTAAAGCATCAATAGCGGGAAGACCTATCCATTTTATAAAGTTGCCAACGCTACTGATTACTGCTCTAAACCAAATGGCAGCGTGTATTAAAAAATTAAACAGGCCAATTTTTTGAGATTTGTAGTGTTTGTGCACAAAAATACTCATAGCCTGATAAAACATTTTTACATAATTCAAGCTCCCCTTTCTTGTACTTTCTCCTTTAAAATGCACAATACTACTTTCGGCAAAATAATAGTTATGGTATCCGGCTTTTTGAATGCGATAGCTCAAATCCACATCTTCCCCGTACATAAAAAACACCTCATCAAATGCACCCGTTTTGTCCAGCACTTCCTTTCTAATCATCATAAATGCGCCGGCCAGTACATCTACTACATGGTTTTGATGCTCATCCATGTAGCCTAAATGATAGCGGTTGAATATTTTTGACTTGGGGAATAAATGCCCTAAACCTATTAACTTATAAAAAGATGTTAACGGAGAAGGAAATGACCGTTTGGATTCCTTTAAAAATTTTCCGCTTCCGTCCACCATTCTTATACCCAAAGCCCCTGCATCCGGGTGCCCCTTAAAGAAGCTGATACATTTTTCAAAACAATCTTCTGGTACCAAAGTATCAGGATTCAAAAATAATATATACTCGCCTTTCGCTAAAAACAGGCCTTGGTTACAAGCCTTGCTGAAACCTACATTTTTATCATTTTTAATAAAATGAATTTGCGGAAATTTTGGTTGTAAATAATCCATGCTTCCATCAGTCGAATTGTTATCAACCACTATAATTTCACCACTCATATTTGTCAATGCTTTTTCAACGGAGCAAAGGCATTGTTCCAGAAAATATTTTACATTATAGTTTACTATGATGATGGATATATCCATAAATCAATCATACAAAAAGACTAATATTAACGAAAATAACCTATCTGCCATTATTCGTAAAGGAATAAAATTTTTTTGAAACCGTTAATACCCCGATAATAAGCAAGAGGGTATCTTTGCACATGCTTAAACAAACATTATTAAATGCTACCCGGGCAGGAGCTGCCGTTTTACAGGATTTTTTTACCCGGGAATATAAAATAAGCAATAAAGAGGGTGTTAACAACCTGGTTACCGAGGCTGACCATGCATCTGAAGCTGCCATTATCAGCACCATCAAAGAACAGTTTCCTGATCATTATATTTTAAGTGAAGAGGCTGGAGAAATTGTTATGAATAGTGAATATAAATGGATTATTGATCCTATTGACGGAACCATCAATTTTGCTAACGGCATACCTCTTTGCTGTGTAAGTATAGGGTTGGAAAAAGAAGGCAAAATGATTTTAGCCGCAATTTATAACCCATTTATTAACGAATTTTATTTTGCTGAACGAGGCAAGGGTTCGTTTTTAAATGATAAAAAAATTTCTGTTAGTAATAAAACAGAAGTGAGTAAATCCTGCCTGGTTACCGGATTTCCCTATACTTATCTGGATATGGAAAATGGTCCATTAGAAATATTTGAAAAATTTATCAGAAGGGGCATCCCCGTACGACGCTTAGGATCTGCCGCCATGGATTTATGCTGGGTAGCGGCAGGAAGATTTGATGGTTTTTATGAACATAACCTGGCTACCTGGGATACCGCTGCAGGCTTTTTATTAGTAGAAGAAGCGGGGGGAAAAGTAACCGATTTTTATGGAAACTATTATTCGCCCTACCAAAAACAATTATTAGCTACCAATGGAAAAATTCACGAAGAAATGTTGATAGAAATCGGGTGGAGAAAGTAACTGGCATTTTATAATTATGGTAAACAATATAAAATAACAAATCATTATTGATACATTGCAGTACACACATCCTGTTAAGCAGGGAAATGTATTTCAACAAATGTATGACGATGATAAAAAATATATACTTATATGAGTGAAACGAGAACAGAAATAGCAACTCTTGGAGAGTTTGGCTTGATAGAACATCTTACTAAAAATATTGAAATTCAAAATGCTTCATCAATTGTAGGAGTAGGAGATGATGCCGCTGTAATTGATCATTTTGGAAAACAAACGGTTATTACAACCGATTTAATGATTGAGGGGGTACATTTTGATTTAATGTACACGCCTTTAAAACATTTAGGTTACAAAAGCGTAGTAGTAAATCTAAGCGATATTTACGCTATGAATGCCATACCAACTCAAATAACGATGAGTCTTGGTATCAGTAATCGTTTTTCAGTGGAAGCATTAGAAGAGTTTTATGAAGGTGTTTACACAGCCTGTTCCGTATATGGTATTGATTTGGTTGGAGGTGATACTTCCTCTTCACAAAAAGGGTTTATCATTTGTGTAACCGCTATTGGCGAAGTTACGCCGGACAAATATGTAAAGAGAAGCGGGGCCCAAAAAGGAGATTTAATTTGTGTAAGCGGCGATTTGGGTGGCGCTTACCTGGGATTAACATTATTAGAAAGAGAAAAGAAAATTTATTTGGAAAATCCTGCTATACAGCCCGATTTGGAAAATGAAGTGTACATCGTATCCAGAATGTTAAAACCAGAGGCTCGTAAAGACATTATTGCCTTTTTAGCCGATAACAACATACTGCCTACCAGTATGATGGACATAAGCGATGGTCTTAGCAGTGATTTACTGCATATCTGTAAACAAAGTGGAGTAGGCGCTGTATTATACGAAGAAAAAATACCCATACAGGAAGATGCGAAAAAATATGCATACAAACTTGAGCTTGACCCAACTGCATGCGCCCTGAGCGGTGGAGAGGACTATGAATTGCTTTTTACATTAAAACAGGAGGATTACGAAAAAATTACTTTAAACGAAAACATCAGTGTTATCGGTTATATTACTGATATTACCGAAGGTGCTACCATTATAACTAAGGGAGGAAACAAATTTGCCATCACTGCACAGGGATGGAATGCTTTTCCTTTAAAATAACCGCACGGCGAATGAAGAATTTCTATTTTATTTTACTTATCATCTTCCTTACCTCCTGTGGAGTAAACAATCATACTTCATTTTCACCCAAAAGAAAATTTTCTGTACAAAAAATGCAGGAAGATTATTCCATTCTCCGAAATATTTATGAAAAATCTCATCCGGGCATTTACTGGTACACTTCTAAAGATAGCATGGATTATTTTTTTGATTCGGGCTATACAAAAATCAAAGATTCCATGACCGAGCCTGAATTTAAAAACCTCCTTTCACAAACCATACAGCATATAAAATGTGGCCATAGCAGCACTAAATATTCCCGCAAATACGATTATCACCTTTTTAACAATCGCTTGCCACAATTTCCTTTGCAATTAAAAGTACTTAATGATTCCCTTGTTATGCTGTTTAACGCTCATCGCAAAGACAGTTTGTTTTACCGGGGTGCCATTATAACATCTATTAATGGATATAAAGCAAAAAAAATTATTGATACATTATGCTCTGTTATTTCAACGGATGGGGTCTCCCTTAATTTTAAATACCAGCAAATCACTAACAATTTTCCCTATTACTATTCCGGAGTATTTGGAGTACAAAAAGATTATACCATCAAATACATCACTAAAGAAGGGATAGAATCAACTACTACGATAAAAGCATATAAGCCTGCGGAAGACTCATTAAGACGTATAGGAATAACAGCTTCTCTTATTCCTAAAAAAACAAAAAAACAGGTTCGCCAGGAAAAAAGATTACAAACTTTTTCGGCTTCCATAGATACTTTTAATAAACTAGCCATATTAAATGTAAATACGTTTGGCAGCAACCTTAAGCGACGATTTATAAAAAGAGCTTTTAAACAAATAAAAAATTCAGGGATACAGCATATTGCAATTGACTTGCGGCTTAATGGTGGCGGACTAATTAATAAATCTATTTACCTCGCCAGGTATCTTAAAAATTCTCCTTTCCGCTTCATGGATTCCGTTGTTGCTGTTAACAATAAACTTACTTCTGGTAAATACATTCATCATCGTTTCGTTTATACCGTGGGACTATGGTTTCTTACCAAAAAGGGGAGAGATGGAAATTATCATTTCCGGCTTTTTGAAAATCGGCTTTACAGTCCCAAAAAACAAAATTTTTTTAAAGGGAAAATTTACTTACTTACAGGAGGTAATACTTTTTCAGCAGCCTCCCTGTTCGCATCTTCTTTAAAAGGGCAGGCTAACGTGGTAGTAGTGGGCGAAGAAACCGGCGGCGGATACTATGGTAACAATGGGGTTTTTATTCCGGACATTGTTTTGCCCAATACGCATATTCGTGTAAGGCTCCCTTTGTTCAGAGTTGTAAATAATAAATCTTTTACAAAAGACGGGCACGGTGTAAAGCCAGATATTGAAGTAATGCCTACTGTACAAACAATAATGCGAAATATTGATCCCAAAATGGAGAAAATAAGGGAGTTGGTTAAACAAAATCAATAATTTCCTTCTTTCAAATACTTTCATAATAAATTGTCAAAGCAGCAATTGAAAATTATCACCATCTTTCCAGAAAGGAAATTTTGTTCTCGCTTCCTCCAGTTTTTCTTTTGATAAGGTAATTGTATAAATATCTTCTTCGTTTGTTTTTTGATACAATATTTCTCCTAAAGGATCTATTACCATCGAATCGCCGCTGTGAAAAATATTATTCCCATCATTACCCACTCTATTTACACCAATTACATAGCATTGGTTTTCGATGGCTCTTGCTTGTAAAAGAGTTTTCCATGCATGATTCCTTCTTTGCGGCCAGTTGGCTACGTAAATCAACACATCGTATTCGGGATTATCTCTCTTTTCCGTAGAAACTTGCCTTGCCCACACAGGAAATCGTAAATCATAACAAACCTGCAAGTTTATTTTCCATCCTTTTACCGAAGCAATTAATCTTTTATTTCCGGGTCTGTAATGTCTATCCTCTTCTGCATATGCAAATAAATGGCGCTTATCATAATATCCGTATTCACCATTTGGCAACATCCATATTAATCGGTTATAATAATTTTTAAGTTCGGCTGCAGGAGCATCCCCGGCAACCTGAACGTTCTGAATTGGTTCTTCTATAATAACACTACCGGTAAGAATAATCTTTTTTTGTTGTGCTATCTTTTTCATCCATTCTATCGTTGGCCCATCCATCTTTTCAGCAAATAATTCGGGTTTCATGCTAAAGCCTGTTGTAAACATTTCCGGTAACACCACTATTTCCGCCTTATTTTTTATAGAGAAAATTTTTTCCTCCCACATTTGGAGGTTTGCTTTTTTATCTTCCCAATGAAGATTGGACTGTACTAATGTAAAAGTGAGATGCGACATAGTGTAAAGTTATTGGATTAAAATTATTAGTGACTGACGTATATTTAGGTTATGAAAATAAAAGTAATTGCTTTTGATGCCGATGACACCTTGTGGGTTAACGAACCTTATTTTAGGGAAACGGAAGACCGGTTTTGTGCTTTGATGGAAGAATATCTGCCACAACACACCGTTTCCCGTGAACTGCTGCAAACAGAAATGCAAAACCTTTCTTTATATGGATATGGCGTTAAAGGGTTTATCCTTTCAATGATAGAAACTGCCTTGCGGGTATCTGAAAAAACTGCGGGCCCGGAGGTGATAGAAAAAACAATTGCCTACGGCAAAGACCTTTTAGAGAAACCTATTGAAATTTTAGAGGGTGTGGAGGAAACATTGCACTTGCTAAAAACAAAATATCGGCTGGTGGTAGCCACTAAGGGAGATTTGCTGGACCAGGAAAGAAAGTTGAAAAGATCAGGCCTGGAGCATTTTTTTCATCATATTGAGATTATGAGTGACAAACAGGAAAGCGATTATAAAAAGCTCATTCGTCATCTGGATATCAGCCCGGAAGAGTTTGCTATGGTTGGTAATTCTGTTAAGTCAGATATTCTGCCTGTTCTTAATATTGGCGGTTACGGATTTCATGTTCCTTATCATACTACCTGGGAACATGAAATAGTAGATATTAAAATTGATAGTGAAAATTTTAACCATGTTCACCACATTAAAGAAATTATACCACACTTGCTTCCATGAAACAAAAATTGAATATTAACAGTTGGGAGCGTAAAGACCAGTTTTATTTCTTTAAACAATTTGAAGAACCCTTTTTTGGTTTAACGGTAAATATAGACTGCACAATTGCTTATGATATTGCCAGGGCAATTAATGCTTCTTTCTTTTTATATTACCTCCATAAATCGTTGACTGCGGTAAATAAGACAGAATCGTTTCGGTACAGAATTGAGGGCAATGAAGTAATTGTTTACGACAAGGTAAATGCCTCCCCTACAATAAACAGACCTAATGGAACATTTGGATTTGCTTACATGGAGTATTATATTTCGTTTGAAGATTTTTCCAAAGAAGCCCGTAAAGAAATTGAAAAAGTACAAAACACTGTTGGATTAATCCCTGCCAATTCCAGTGAAAATGTGATTCATTATTCTTCTATCCCGTGGGTTAACTTTACATCACTATCACATGCCCGTAAATTTTCTTCTAATGACAGTATTCCAAAAATTTCCTTTGGTAAAATAACCGAACTGAATGGCAAAAAACAAATGCCTGTTTCTATTCATGTACATCATGCGCTAATGGACGGCTACGATGTAGCGAAGTACATTGATCTATTCCAGGAGTTGATGAATGAAAGCTGAAATTGACTTGATTAATGAGATATCTTTATCTAAACCGGTATCCCAATCGTATCGTCCCAAAATTTTCTGTTGCAATTTGATTTTGAGCCTCTCTGGTTTTAAAAGTAAATCCCAACTGTGTTGTCCAATGGCCTTTAGTAAAAAGTACCCCAAAGTTGTGTTGATAAATAATATTTTTTATACCCACATGATAAAAGCCCTTGTCGTTTATAAAAAACCCGCCCTGTAAATAAGCGTTATAAAACTGGTAAGTAAGTTGAGGCTCAAAATAAAAATACAATTCATGGTTACGTCGGTAATTGGGTGATTGTTTACCTCGCTGCACTTTTGCATTCCAGGCAACGCTGTTGTATGCCTTTTCAAAAGCGCCTAATTTTAATTGAAGGCCGGTTGTTACTCCTGAATAGTTATTACCCAGGCTGGCGCTTGCAAAAGCAAAAGCATCGTACCAGGGCTTCTCCTCTTGATGGCGGGTAAGATGATGGTGATAGGAGGCAGAAAAATTGACAAACCCTTCATTATTTAATTGCGTTTCCCAACCATAAATTTTAGGTAACCCAAATATGTTATGCCACCACCTGTGTATTTCTTTACCTTTTGCAGCCGGGCCAATTATGCCAGATTGAATATTCAACTGGTATATATTTTCATTTGCACGTATTTTTGTTATTCCTCCTTTTACGTACAGAACACCGGCAAAAGGTCTGTCAAGTGCGTTTAAGTATGCCAAATCATGCCTGTAAGGATTGTATATCTGCTGGGCAAATTCAAGTGTCAAAATCTTTTTTGACGACAAATGGTCTTTATCAATATCTTTTAATGCAGTAGCAAATTTGAGAAAGAAACCATTGGTATAATAACGATCTGTGTATTTAATTGTATAATCATCGTTATCTGTAGTAAAAGTTATTTCGTGCTTAAATGTCTTAGTTGTCTGTTGTGAATAAAGACCTGAAGCTATAAAGACAGCAAAACAAAGTACAGGCAATTGTAAATTTTTCATAGTCGTTTAAAGAATAAATATAGCCGACAATTGTAAAATAATCAAGTTTCTTTAATTTGATTTATTATTTGTTGTATCAATTCCGGTTCAAATCCTTTTTGTAACAGGTAGTTTTTTGTTTTACCCATTTTTACAAAATAATTAACCCCTGCTCCTTTAATTGATTTCCACTTTTTTATTGCTAATTGTTTTAATGTTTTTAGATATTCCCCTTCATCAAGGATATCAATAGCTTTTCGAATACAATAGGCGCTAACTTTTTTTTGTTTTAACTCGTATTTTATTTTAACCCGCCCCCATTGTTTTATCCGAAATTTGCTTCCTGCAAATAATAAGGCAAATCTTTCTTCATTTAAATAATCTTCTTCTATTAATTGAGAGATACTTTCTTCTACTTCCTGCTTATGCAATCCCATTGAATAAAGCTTTTCTTTTACTTCTGCATGGCAACGCTCCTGGTAGGCACAATAATGCCGGAGTTTCTGCAAAGCCTGTTCCTTAGTAAGCCTTTTTGAGTATTGCATAGCGTAAAATAAAATAGCTTCCTTCAAAGAAAGCTATTTATTTAAAAGGCAATTTAACTCTATTTCTTTTTCTTTCTTACAAAAAATATAAAGGGCTCGCTTCTTCCATCACCTACTCCGTTATTAAAACCATTATTTGCGGCATCTATTGTCTGAATAGTCCAAATAAATGCTCTTCCCTGTTTCATCCAAGTATTAAGGTCTGTATCGGGCTCAATAGAATCTTGTTTAGTCTCTTTTTTGGCTTTGGCATCGTCATCTCCACAACAGGAAAAATCTAATTGCGGCTGCCATACATATTGTGTTACTCCTTTTATTTCTTTATCTAATAAAGGCTGGTTAGCTCTGAATGCCTGCAAAGGAGTTTGCTTTTCCATTACTTCAAAAACCTGTAAGCGGTAACTTATGGCTTCTGTAGGAGTAGGTACTATTGGTGTCCAGCGAAATATTATAGCTGTTTTTGCAGCAACGGGTTCTACCTCGCTTTCGTTTGCCGGAAACATTAATAATGGCAACTGATACGAGGTAACCATAAAATTAATACAGTATATCTCCGAAACAGGTGTAAAATCAATTGAGTTAACTGCCCTTATACATAATTCGTAATTCCCACCAGGCAGACGCCCTGTTTTTGCCAATGCAATTTTTGCTGAACCCGTAAACTGCATCGCAGGCAATGCCAGTACATCTCCCGCACTAAATATATTAGCTGTACCGCTTTTTATAGTAAATATTGGCGATGTTGCCAAATTGGTGCTGCCAATAACAGCGCCGCTCTGATCTTTTATTTCCACTTTAAATTTTACACGTGTTTCAGGCAATCCACTGGCATCTGTTGCAAATACTGAAAAGATATTTTTATTTATTGTCCAGTCTGATAAACGAGAAGTTGGTTTGGGGTTTACTCCAACTATTTGTATCCTAACCTGTGCGGAAGCTGTGCCAAATAATAAAGTGGTAAGTATAAAAAGTATAGGGTGTTTCATAATAACATTTATTTAAAACGATAATTAAATCCTGTACGCAAGGTGTTTTCCCAGTAACGTGGATTATTATACGCAGGTGCTAATTGATTGCCGTATTTAAAAAAATTAGTGGTAGCATTCAATTGCCAAATTAATTTTTTACTCAATTTCCAGTCGGCACCAAACACTACAATTATATTATTATCGCTGGTAAACGTGTTTATCTTACTCCGCGTATATTGTAATTGCGCCTTTATATTACCTTTTCTTTTTAGTACAGGTGTGGTCATTCCCGCACTAAAAGTTAGCAGTTTTGTAGTAAAAAAAGTATTGGGTGGAGAAATCAGAGGCGCTTTATTATAAAAATACATGATACTAAAATCCGGATTAATGCTTTTACTGAAATAGACCGGCACATAAGTAAAGAAAACCGTGTGTGTGTTGTTAGCTGTTTTGTTTCCGGTAAAAGGATTTAACTCGTCGTATTTACTATACGAATAATTTAAACTGAACAAATGAGTGCTTTTACTATTGGTATAAGTATAGGTTGGATTAATACTTAAATCATTGGCTACATTTTTTATTCCATAGGGATTATTTATGGTACCAACCGATTGAAAACCGAAATTATTATAGTTCAAATTCAAATTCCAGCGGTCGTTAAATTGCGTAAACCAGTTAACGTTGGCAATAAATTGTTTGGCCCTTGTAGTAGTGTTGGACAAATTATTAATCCTTCGCCCAACACTTGCTGATACATTAATTTTTTTCTTCCAGGTGTTGAATCTTGTGTCAACCGTATAATCAAATCGGTCAGGCTGCAGAAAAGGATAACCTAAGGTTTGAAATCCTGCACCTAAATATTTTACCCTTCCGCCGATATCAAAGTTGGCAGATTTTTTTCCGATAGCGGCCTGCGCCGCATAATCCTTTTGTGTGGAAGTATGAGCATCAATAAAAGGTTTAAAACTTTTTACGCTGCCTACACTGTCTAATGGTGTATTTAAATTACTGGTATAATGTGATTGGGCAGCTTCTGATTTATAATACCACCCTTTTTTAAAATATTTATTAACTACCATACTGATGGTAAATCCTTCCTGTGGCAAAATGCCAATAGGCAGTGCGGACACCGAACTTATTTTATCATGCCCCCTGGCAAAGTTGAACGACACTTCATATTCTTTTTCTCTTTCCATTCCTATTTGCGCCATCCAGTTATTACGCTGGTAGGCACCAATTACAAATGGTGTTAACGAACTATTAATACCTCGTTGTGATACCCCGTTAAAAAATTTTAACCGGTATTTTCCTGGTTTTAAATCAACGCCGGCACCAAATACACCAATGTCGCCGGTACTTAATTCCGAGTACTTTAAATACTGAGTGCCAAGTTGTATTTCAGCCCATTTATAATTCGGGTTCAGCCCGAAACTATTAAGCGGATTGGTTAAAAATTGCCAGAAATTTTGTTTGCCCGCCGTAGGTGGAGTAACAAAACTTGTTTGCATAGGAGAAAAATTGAAATTAAAAGGCACAGACCATTTACCAAAAGTCATTGTTGGTGAAAAATCAAAACGTACCAAATTCCATGGTTTGCGAGGCATAAAAAAAGTTCCTCCGGACGGACTCACTGTTAGCCCATAGTGTTCATAACTTATACCCAAGCCGCCGCCAATGGAAAATTTTTTCACTTTCTCCTGTTGCGCCAATGCTGTGTAACCAAACAGAAAAAGCAGCATTAATGTAATATTGCGTTTTTTCATATTTTGCTTACTGTGGAATGATTACTGTTGTTTTACATTCGCATTTTTTCCCTCCACATGTACCCGACGTCGTATAAATATAGGTGCCCGATTGAAGGAACGTATAGTTGTAATTGGGCCCCGTCAAGGTACTGGTAACCCCTGTATTTACATTCGTAAGAGTGACCGTTAATCCTGATGGAGAACAATTCTGCGAAGCCGGTACACATTGAAAGTTTGGATTAAAGGATACCGGTATGTTTCCTTTAAACAGGGTAATACTTCCGTTGCAAGCCACTTCTTTTTTACCCCCTTCATAAGAGTAGGTTGGTTTAAAACTGCAATTGCATACATCACCATGACCTCCACCATCATCACCACCGCCTTTACAATCTTTACCGTTATACGTTTTGTAACAAATAATCGTATCGCAGCTTATACAAGCCGTATCAGTAAAAGTATATTTTATACAATACAAAATTGTATCGCAGCAACAGGCAATGGGGCTTCGGGTTGGCAGGGGTACTTCAAACTGTAAGGGTATGCCATTGCTCCAATCTTTACCATTCTTATCATTCCATTCAATTAAATGACTGTATGAAACAGATGGCGGCTGATACGTCCATGTAACAGGACTTGTCGGGTTTACAATATTGCCCATGTTTTTCGGGTCTTTTTCACACATATCGCAATCCTTTGGATGTATTACCTGAAAATCAATCAGCGATACGCTTACTTTTTTCATCTTAACTGGCCCTGCGCTCAAGGTAGTGTTTACATACAATACATTGTTGTTTACATTTTGCTGATGTTTTATTTCTTTTAAAATGTCTTTACAACAGCCGGTTGGCGGAACATATTTTGTTTTTGCTTCCAAACAGACTTTGTTACTTTCTACGGGATTCATCTGCGAGGCATTATTGGCATTATCAAAAAAATCGCAAATCATGCCAATGGTATTACAAGCTAACTGGCTAACCTGTGCATTAGCAGGCACTACCACATTAAACGTAAATGTATAAGTACCTCCCGGAGCAATGGGGTTGGTTAACGCAATTTTTAAATTATTAGGAGCAAATGCACCGGTAAATGTTGCCGCAGGGATATTACAACTTGTAACAGTAGTTGGCCATCCTGTACCGGCATTAGATGCTGGTGAATAGGTAACCGTAGCGCCGGGAATAGATACTGAACCACTTGGGTACAATGTAAACTGGCTTCCTCTCCCGGTACAGTTCATTATTGTTAAGTCGCCAACAAATGGCAGGCGATCAATTAAAACAATATTCCCGATATTTGTATTGCCTGTGTTTTTTACAGTTACCTGGTAAGTAGCTGTTGACCCCAATGTACCGCTGCCACTTGTTCCAAAAACTGCATCTAAATCTCCTTTTACTTTCTTTTCCACTTCTGCTTTTGGCAATGCACAAATATTTACGGACTGGCTGCAGTATTGTTGTTCGGAATAATTGGTTCCTGTTACCAAATAATTCATCCCGTAAGAACCATAAGGTGCATTGGCATTTACTACGGCTTTAAAACAAATACTATAAACCGTATTGCCAACAGGTATGGTGGGCAAATTCCATTTGACCGAGGTTGCCGGTTGATATGTCGGGTTAGGACTAAAGCCCGTATAAGTATCGGAACCGGGTATATAAGTAAGAAAGTTTTGCAACCCAAAATTTAATACTCCGCTTAACAGTGGCGCTGTGCCATCATTACGGAACTGTAAACAAAATGTTGCCGTATCTCCCGGGCTTAAACAATTCGGATTGGAGCCTTGCCAGAAGCAATTTATATCTGGGCTTAAATTATATACGGATGTAGTATTTCCTGCGCCACCTGGCCCACAATTATAACAAACCTGACTTAATCCGGCTGTGCTACAAGAGTAAGTCATGTTCGAGTTCAATGTAAAACTTGTACCGGTAGGAACACCCACACAGGAGTTGCTTAAATTATAATAAATATAAAATCCGCAATAATAACCCGGAAGTAAATTAGTGATAGCCATTGTAGCTTTTTTAGCATACGTTGGCGGTGTAGTATTCATGGTTCCCGGGTTAAATGGATAAGCCGGTCCGGCTGTATTACTGCAATCTTCGTAAGTAAGGGTAGCTGTTAAACCTGAAGGCTGACTGCTGTAGTGATATATTTGTGTTGTGTTTACGTTTGGCAATACGTTTGTCAGATTAAGATTAAGTGGTGTGTTTCCGTTATTGGTTACTGCTACAAAATAATAACCGGTATAAGCCGTACTACTGATAGTAGCAGAAGGGTTGGAAGGAATAACTGCCGGCAGGGTATAAGATGCCGTAGGATAAGTTATGATAGTTACATTATTTACATTACAATTTGTTCCCCGTAAAACTACATTAGACGTTATCGTGGTATTTGCCGGTGTATTACACGGAAGTTTGATGGTATAATAATATTCGTAATAACCACCGGGATTAAAATTAACTGTATTGGTAGGTGTAAATGTACTTCCAAGTAACAATCCGTTTGTTACGCTTACAATAGTTCCCATTGAAGGAGTGATGGTAAAAACAGGATTGGTAATTGTAAAACAGTTGCCATTTTGTACTGTTATTTTAAAAGTAACTTCATAAGAACTTTGTATAAAACTAAAGAAACTGTGTGTACCCGTCCAGGTATTTAATACTTTACCAATTATTGAAGCAGTGGGCGCCGTATAAGTTAAAGAATTAGACGGGGCTGCAATAGTACCATTAACAGTTGAATTAATATTTTGACCAAAACAGGTAGAGGGGCAGAGATAAGAAAAGCATAACATTATAACCCCTGTTTGGTTATTACCTGCTACTGCCGGGAATGTATAAGTTTGTGTAGTAGTACTGCCGGATGTGCTGGCAACGGGAATAGTTGGAAATGCCGGACTACCGCAGAAACTTACCAAGGTGTTATTATAACTTATGGAAATAACAATGTTACCGGTAATATTACTATAGTTATAATTGGCATAAACCCAAAATTGAGTTCCGGCAGTATAAGGCATTGTGCCCTGAGGTGTTAAGGTTAATCCTACCTGCTGCGATTTAGCGGTAAAGGAAAAAATTATTACTATCGTAGCGATTAAGATTTTATTTATAATTGATTTCATAATTTTTTGTTTTTATGATTTTACAATAGGTGTGGAGTAATTATTTTTCTCTTTTTATTTCGTAACACTTAATTACCTCACAAGTATGGCAACAAAAATCATAGAAGGTATAGCGGATACAAATCTTAATCACATCACCGCAACAGCTTAAACTGTTAGCTTCGGGGACCGATATGGGTATAACAAATTTTGGCAACCCATTTACAGGGTCAATTGGCGGGTTACCCGGGTCACCTGTACCGGGTGATATTGTTTTTCCTAAAAAGTCCGGCTTATTAACTTGGTTGATTGTTCCGGGAGTAGGAAGTTTCCCATCGTTTGGCAAACCTGTACCGTCATTATGTGGCTGACCACCACAATCTTTGATTATCGTACTAGTCCAGGCAATAAGCCTGCTATAATCCGGTTTATTTAGTACCGGTCCATTGTATCCACTTAAAGGAGAGGCTGGCAATAAAAAATTGCCATACTGTTTACTGTCAAACACACACTTGGCGCATTCTTTATCCTTTGTTTGCTGAATATCAAAATAAATAATTTCGGCTGTTACTTTTTTAACAAGGTTATTATTTAAACCGGTAAATACCCCGGTAAGGTTTAGCTGAGACGGGTTACCACTTTTGGGTATTTTAAGCGAATCTTTTTCTATTGCAATATTCATATCCCGGCATGGGTCACATTCACAAGGTGGTAAAGGAATAGAATCTAAATCATTGCCGGTATTATGTAATATATTTTGTAAACCATCATTACACAACCCGAAAGCTCCTATAGTTACGGAAGGAGTACCGGGATTGGCTGTTACATCAAAACAAACACTTACTGAATTACCAGCAGCAATTGAAGAGGGCAACGAACCAATAGCCGGGCTCATATTACTAATAGAAGTACCGGCAGTAAAGCTGTAAATGATATTATTAATATTGTTGGATGGAAGCGATAAATTTAAGGATGCATTTTGCGGGTCGTTAAATAAAATTGTGCAGGCGTTATTGGCATCTGCTTTATAAGTAACACACATGCGATAAATATTTTTACCATCTTTTACACCGGTACATTTTACACTATCAATTTTTAAATCGCCAACACAACCGCCGCTACTCATTTTAAAAGTATAAGGCTCACTGGTACCATTATTGTTTCCTATCGGCTTACCGCTACGGCTTAAACCCTG